>NZ_SRTD01000002.1:0-759813 GCF_004792105.1 Mesorhizobium sp. M8A.F.Ca.ET.161.01.1.1
CGTAACCCCTGAGGGCCAGCGGTCATCGAAATCGATCGCATTAAAGGCCGAATACATGACCGCTCCAGACTTGCGCCGGCGCCGCTATTTTGCCTCTTGCCCAAGAGGGGCCGTCCATACATGACGAAGGCATGGTGGCAGCAACGAGACAGTGAGTAGATGATCCACGGAAGCCTTCGACGACGCGTAACGATCTGGCTGGTGGCAGGTCTGGCCGCCTATGTGGCGCTCGCCTATGTCGCCGCGCCGGAATTCTGGACATTCCGCGATCGCGGCTTTCGCAACCAGCGCTTCGAAATGGTCACCCACACGCCGCAAGGCATTCACGGCGACCCGATCAATGTCGGCCTGGTCGGTACGGAGAAGGAGTTGGTGCACGCTTTCGCCGTCGCCGGCTGGGACACCGCCGACGCCGTCACCTTGAGGACTGCCATCGATATCGGCGAGAGTGTCCTGTTTTCCCGCCCCTATCCCGACGCACCGGTGAGCCGGCTGCTGTTCGAGGGCCGCGCCCAGGAACTCGCTTTCGAAAAGCCGGTCGGCGACAGTGCCGACCGGCGCCACCACATCCGTTTTTGGCGGACGGATACGGTCGGCGACGATGGCAGGCCGCTCTGGCTGGGCGCCGCCAGCTTCGATCGCGGTGTCGGCTTGAGCCACGACACGGGCGCCATCACCCATCATATCGGTCCCGACATCGATGCCGAACGCGACTTTGTGATCGGCGATCTCAATGCCGCCGGCCTGTTGTCCTCGACCAGCGACCTGGCGGGCATCGGCGCCACCAAAACCGGCCGCAACGGTGGCGGCGACCCCTATTTCACCGATGGCAGGGCGATCGTCGGCGTGCTGAAGCAGTTGCGGTGATCACAGGTCAGGCCGTGGCGATGACGATCTTGCCGAACGGCCCCTTCTCCAGATGCTCGAAGGCCCGCGGCACCTCGTCGAAACCAAAGACCTTGTCGATGACCGGCTTGATCGCCAGCGCCTCGATCGCCTCGTTCATGCGTTCGAAGGCGCGGCGATGGCCGATCGAAATGCCTTGCACGACAATACGGTTGCGCAGGAAGGGCACGATCGGGAAGCTGAGCTCCATGCTGCCCAGCAGGCCGATGAACGACAGCCGGCCGTCGGCGGCCAGTGCGTTGAGCGATCGCCGCGCATTGTCGCCGCCGACCATTTCGAGGATATGGTTGACGCCGGCTCCACCCGTCAACTCACGCGCGGCCTCGTCCCATGCCGGTTTGGCGCGATAGTTGATCACCTGCCAGGCGCCGAGCGTCTTTGCCCGCTCGAGCTTGCCGTCGCTGCTTGACGTGACGATGGCGCGCAGGCCGAAGGCGTGGGCGAATTGCAGCGCAAACAGGGAGACACCGCCGGTGCCCTGGATCAGGACGGTCTGGCCGGGCACCGGTCGTGTCGCCTCGGCCATGGCGAACCAGGCTGTCAGCGCCGCGATCGGCAGCGTCGAGGCCTCCGCGTCGCTGAGCGACGGCGGCGCCAGCACGGCGGCGTCCTCATGCAGGATCAGATAGTCGCTTAACGTGCCGGGCAGCGACGATCCCAGCGTGTGCTGGTGCAGCACCGGGGGTGCATCGCCATCCGGCCAGTCGGCGATCACCTGCCCCAGCACGCGCTGGCCGGTCCGGAAACGGGTGACACCGCCGCCGACCGCCACCACTTCGCCAACGGCATCGGAGGTCGGCACGAATGGAAAGGCAAGGTCGGGGATCAGCACGCCATCGACGATCATCCTGTCCTTGTAGTTCAGCGATATGGCCTTGATCCGCACCAGCAGTTCATGCGGCCCGGGCTCGGGAATCCTCCCTTCGGCCAATTCCAGCCTGGGCAGGCCGAAGCCGGTCATCCGCCAGGATCTGTTGATGTCGCTCTTCATTGCGTCTGCTCCCGATTGCATGGCTGGCGGGATATTTACGCCGTTTCACTGTGGAAAAAAGCGCTTCCATGATCCATAATCGGAAACGAGTTGGTGATCAGATTTCTACAATGGGAATAGATCGATGGAATCCGCGGATCTGCAAGGCATCGTCGCCTTTGTTCAAACGATCGAGGCCGGAAGCTTCACCGGCGCAGGCGAGCGGCTGCGCGTGACGAAATCGGCGGTCGGCAAATCGGTCGCGCAACTGGAACAGCGGCTTGGCATCCGCTTGCTCAACCGCACCACGCGCAGCCTCAGCCCGACCAGCGAAGGCCTGTGCTATTATGAAGCCTGCGTCAGGGCGCTGTCCGAGATCGAAGCCGCCCAGGCGCTGCTGGCCTCGCGCCGGCAGGTGCCCTCGGGCCGCCTTCGGGTCGACCTGCCCTCGGCCTTCGGCCACCGCTGCGTGGCGCCTGTGCTGTTCGACATTTCCAGGCGATTTCCCGATCTGGCCATGGAGATTTCCTTCAACGACCGCCGCGTCGACCTCATCGAGGAAGGCATCGACCTTGCGGTCCGCATGGGCGACCTCGACGACAGCCTGTCGCTCGCCGCACGCCGGCTCTATACCCAGCGCTCGGCCATATGCGCCGCCCCCGCCTATCTCGACAGAAACGGCAGGCCACGGACGATCGAGGACCTCGCCGGCCATGACCTGATCGGCTACACCCGCAACGGCGTCGCCCACGCCTGGAGCATCAGGCAAGCCGATGGCCATGTCGCGAAATTCACGCCGCGGGCAAGGCTGGTGCTCGACAATGGCGAGCCGATGCTGGGCGCTGTCCTTGCCGGCTGCGGCATCACCTTCCTGCCGACCTGGCTGGTGGCGGACAGCCTCAGGAGCGGCGCGCTGGAAATGGTGCTGGTGGACACGCTGGTCGAAAACATTTCCGTCCATGCCATCTGGCCGGCGACACGAGCCTTGACGCCCAAGGTGCGGGTCGTCGTCGACGCGCTGGTCGCGCACTTCTCGTCGCCACCCTGGGATGCCGCCTGATCGGCCCGTATCGCCGTCATCTTTTTAAAATGGTCGCCGACTATTTTCGAAAGCCGTGCGGCAATGCTATTGACCCCTCATGTTATACGTTGAAATCGCCACCGTGGTCGTCCTCATCTGCGTGAACGGCCTTCTGTCGATGTCCGAACTCGCCATCGTCTCCTCGCGGCCGGCTCGCCTGAAGGCGATGATCGACCGCAACGTCAAGGGTGCCGGCCGCGCTCTGGCGCTTGGCTCCAATCCGGGCAAATTCCTGTCCTCCGTGCAGATCGGCATCACGCTGGTCGGCGTGCTCTCGGGCGCCTTTTCCGGTGCCACGCTCGGCCAGAGGCTGGCGCAATATCTGGCCTCGACAGGCATCCGCGAGACCATCGCCGACCCGCTCGGCGTCGGCATCGTCGTGGCCATCATCACCTACGCCTCGCTGATCATCGGCGAACTCGTGCCCAAGCAGATCGCGCTGCGCGATCCCGAGCGCGTTGCCGTGAGAGCCGCGCCGGCGATGACCATCCTCGCCACCATCTCGGCGCCTCTGGTCTTCCTGCTCGACATTTCGGGCCGTACCGTGCTCTGGCTGCTCGGCCAGCGTGGCGAGAGCGAGGAAAAGGTCACCGACGAGGAGATCAAGATGCTGGTCGCCGAGGCCGAGCATCACGGCACCATCGAATCCGACGAGCGGCGCATGATCGCCGGTGTCATGCGGCTTGGCGACCGCGCCGTGCGCGCCGTCATGTCGCCGCGCACCGATGTCGACTGGATCAACCTGCAGTCCGATGAAACCACGATCCGCAAGCTGCTGATGGACACTCAGCATTCGCGCCTGCCCGCCGGCGACGGCGGGGTGGACGCCATGATCGGCGTCATCCAGACGCGCGACGTGCTGGCAGCACTGCTCGGCGGCCGCGCCCTCGACCCGCGCAAATATGTGCGTGCGGCACCCATCGTGCACGACCAGGCCGACGCCCTTGACGTGCTGCAGAAGCTGAAGGAGAGCGACGTGCCGATGGCGCTTGTGCATGACGAATACGGCCACTTCGAAGGCATCGTCACGCCCGCCGACATTCTGGAAGCCATCACCGGCGTCTTCCGCTCGGACCTCGAGGCCGGCGAGGAAGAAAGCGCCGTCCAGCGCGACGACGGCTCATGGCTGCTCGCCGGTTATATGCAGGCCGACGAGATGGCCGAGGTGCTGGGCATCGACCTGCCGGAGAACCGCGATTACGAGACCGTCGCCGGCTATGTGCTGTCGCACATGCACCATCTGCCGGCGACCGGCGAGTGCGTCGATGCGCAAGGCTGGCGCTTCGAGGTGGTCGATCTCGACGGCCGCCGCATCGACAAGCTGATCGCCACCCGCCTGGCCAGCGGCCACCGCGAAGTGGCGCGCTGACCGTTCAAATGTCCAAGCGCCGGTTGACTGCCGGTCCTCGATCTACTGCTCCGCGAAAGCGCGCGAAAATGAATCGAGCATCGGCCGCGAGAGATACTCCAGGAAAGTGCGATCGCCCGTGCTGATGAACGCCTCGACAGGCGTCCCGGGATAAAGCTGGTCGCGCCTCACGCCGGGCGGCAGGTCGGCGGCAATCGTCAGCTTGGCGCGGAAATAGGGTTCGCGCGTGGCCGGATCGATGAGCCGATCCGCCGAAATCTGTGTCACGGTGGCTGAAACCTCTGGCGTGAGCCGCGCGTTCAAGGCGGACAATCGTAGTTTCGCCGGCTGACCGACACGGACCTGATCGATGTCCTTCGGCCGCAGCTTCGCATCGACGACCTGGCCAGACGCGGTGGGCAGGATTTCCATGATCTTTTCGCCCGGGGCAATCACGCTGCCCTTGGAATTGTAGGTCGATGACACCACGATGCCTGCCGCCGGCGCTTTGATCGTCGTTCGCCGCAGCACCGCCTCCGCCGCCCTGATCTGTTCCTCGACATCGGCCAGATTGGAGCGGACGTCGTCGAGTTTCGTCAGCGCCTCCTCGACGCGTTGCGTGGTCAGGCGCTCGGTCTGCTCCTGGGCCTCGACGATCTGGGTATTGGCCGTCGCCAGATTGGCCTCCAGCATCCCCGCTTGCCCGACGAGATCGGCCTCGCTGCGCAACAGCTGGGAGTATTCGGTACGGTTGGTGAGGCCCCTGTCCAGCAGGCTGGTCTTGATGCCGAGTTCTTTCTTGACGACTTCGGCTTGTTGCTGAATGGCCTGTTTCTGGGCCTGCAATCCCACCACCGACTGCCTGTGCATGGCGACCCGTTGTGCCAGGATCGATTGCTCCGACCGGAACCGGGCGAGCCTGGCGTCGAATTCCTTTTGCTGTTCTCGAATCAGCATCTCGAAATCCGGCTGGAAAGGTGCCGGCGCCGCTTCGGCGATTGGCGCCAGCCTGTCCAATCCGTCGCGTTCCGCCTCCAGCCGAGCCGCACTCGCCCTGAGCGCGATCGACTGTCTCGTCAGCCGGTTGAGCTCGGCCTGCGCGGCCGTTGGGTCCAGCACGACCAGATCCTGGGCCAGTTGCACGCGATCGCCTTCATGGACCAGCAGCGCCTGGACGATGCCGCCCTCGCGATGCTGGATCTGGATGTTTCCTCCCGTCGCCGAGATCGTGCCTTGGGTGATCACCGCGCCCGACAAGGGGGCGCTGACGGCCCAGTAGCCGAAGCCGCCCGCCAGCAGCGCCATGGCTGCATAGCCGGTGAGGGCCACGCGTCTTATGTCGGTGCGTGGCTGGCTGTCCCAGGCGATGCTCTGTGTCGTCATCTCAGGATCCGAAACTGCCACCCGCGCGGATCGTCGGGACGAACGACCCGGTCACCACCGTGCTCTGCTGGACGCCCTTGCCGACGACCGAGCGCCGCAGCATTTCGCTGCTTGGCCCGAAGGCTTCGATCATGCCGCCGCGCAAAAGCATCACGCGATCGCAAGCAGCGGCGATCGAAGGCTGATGGGTGATCACGATGACCGTGACGCCCGCCGTCCGCGCGGCCGAAAGCGCCGCCTCGAGCGCGGCCTCGCCGCTACCGTCGAGATGGGAACTGGGCTCGTCGAGCACCAGGAACCGCGGATTGCCGTAGAAGGCGCGCGCCAGCCCGATCCGCTGGCGCTCGCCGCCCGACAGCGCCCTGTCCGACGGGCCGATCATGGTCTGGTAGCCGTCGCGCTGCGCCAGGATCAGCTCATGCACCTGGGCGCGCCGTGCCGCGTCCACGATCGCGGCATCGTCCGCCTCCGGGTCGAAGCGGGCGACGTTTTGCGCGATCGATCCCGGAAAGAGCTCGACCTCCTGCGCGACGTAGCCGACATGTTTTCCGAGCTGACTTTCGTCCCAGGTCCCGAGATCGGCGCCGTCGACCCTGATTGAGCCGCCGGTCGGCCAGGCGGCACCCACGAGCAGCCGCGCCAGCGTCGATTTGCCGGCGCCGCTCGGGCCGACGATAGCCAACGCCTCGCCCGCGCCAATCGCAAAGGTAAGCCGCTTGAGGATGGGCTCGGTGCCGGGCCGGGCATTCGGCGCCATGAAGAAAACATCCTGCGCGGAAATCGCGCCTGCCGGATCGGGCAGGATCAGTTTTCGCGGCTCGGCCGGACGCGCCGCAAGCGCCTTTTCCAGCCGCGTCCACGCGCGCCGGGCGTCGGCGATCTGCCGCCAGGCTCCGATCAGCTGGTCGAGCGGCTGCAGCGCGCGCGACGAGACCAGCGACGAGGCGAAGATCATGCCGGCCGTCATCTGCCCTTGAAGCACCAGCGATGCGCCGGCGCCCAGGATCGCCAGTTGCAGCATCATGCGCAACGCCCGCGAGGCGCCGCTGAAGATCGCATTGGCGCTCGAGGAGCGGTCATGGAAGGCGAGCGCCGCCGCTACGTGCCGTCCCCAGACCCGCGAGGCATTTTCCACCATGCCCATGGCGCGCAGCGTCTCGGCATTGCGGGCAAAGGCCTGTTCCGCCTGGCTGGCCAGAGCCGAACGCTCCGTGGACAAGGCGTCGTTCCGGCCGATGGCGAGCTGGTTGGCCACGACCAGGACAATCAGAATCACCGCGCCGGCGACCGTCACCCAGAACAGCACAGGATGGATGAGATAGAGCAAGGCAAGGAAGACAGGGGCAAAGGGCAGGTCGAACAGCACCGCTACGCCGCGCGACCTGATGAAGGCGCAGACCGAGGCGAGGTCGCGCAGCGGCGACAGGCCGCCGGCATATTTTGCGCCGAGCGAAACGGCGAAGGTGCTGGCACCCAGTTTCCGATCGACGGTCGCCGCGACGCGCTGCGTGTAAACCGCCCGGATCGCGTCCAGCAGCCCGAGGAAGGCGAGCGCGAGGACCGCGATGCCCGAAAGATAGACAAGCGTCTCGACGCTGGAGGACGGCAGCACGCGGTCATAGACCTGCAGCAGGTAGAGCGGAATCACCAAAAGCAGGATGTTGATCAGCAGCGAGAAGACGCCGACATCGGCGATGGCGCGCATGAAGACTGGACGCAGGCCGGACGGTCCGGTCATTTGCGCATTTCCCGCCGCTGCATGATCCCGGGACCTTATACGTGACCCCCGAATTCGGAACCGCCGTGCAGCGTGCTGTTGGCAATGCTGTGTGTGGCGGTGTTGCTGGTTAGGTGCAGAGCGCTCGCCGGCGCATTGTCCAGAGTATAGGCGCGGATGTAGTCGATCTTCATCTCGGCAGGCGTCGCCAGATGATCGGGAGGCGCGCCGGCAAAGCCGCCGACCGCGAGATCGGCCAGCATGTACATGGGTTTGTTCATGTCGGATGGCGTCGCCGCTTCCGCGACCTGCACACCGTCATAGGTCCAGACGAGCTTGTCCGGTGTCCAGAGCAGGCCGTAGGTGTGGAAGCCGGCGGTATCCATGGTATTCACCGTCGACGAGACCTTGGTGTGCGTTCCCGTTTCATTCGAGTGCGCCGTCATGATCAACGAGTTCGGGTCCTGCCCGCGCGTTTCCACGACATCCAGCTCCGGCGGCCACGAACCGTCTTCCGGCAGCAGCCAGAAGGCCGGCCAGGCGCCGGCGTTCTCGGGCAGGTCGGCCCGCATTTCGAAATAGCCATAGGTCTGCGAGAAGGTGTCATGCGTGGTGATGATGCCTGACGTGTATTCGTAGTTGTTGATCAGCGGCTTGATGTCGGCCGGCGCCTGCGCGGCGGTGATGGTGAGAACGCCGTTGTTCACGCTGAACGGGTGGACGGAGCTCGTCGGCGCGTAATTGGCGTCGATGTACCATTGCAATTCGCCATTGTTGCTCAACGTGCTGCCGTTGGGCGCTCCCCACGAGAAATTGGTATCCCATGTGCCGCCCTGGTCGTTGTGAAGATTGAGCGAGTTGAACTCGTCGCTGAATGACAGCTTCATTGCCGACATGTCGATCGGCAGTTCGAACTGGCCGGGCTGCATCTTGTCGATGGTCGTGTCCTTGAACTCGAGAATCTCACCGGATCCCAAATTCAACAGCACGTTCGATCCCGCCTGGATCATGTTGGAATGGATGGCGTCGAACGACGTGAATCCATAGCCATTGAGGCGGACCGTGTCGGTGGCGGCAAAATTGGCGATCAGGTCGCTTCCATTGCCTTTCGATATGACGAACGTGTCGTAACCGCCGCCGCCGTCGATCAGCACATCGTTTCCCGCGCCGCCGTCCAGGGTCTGGTGCCCGACCGTGGCGGTGATGATGTTGTCCAACCCATTTCCGAAGGCATAGTTGTTGGCATGTGTGACGATGAGGTTCTCGACATTGTCGGGGAGCTTGTAGCTCATCCATGTGCTGATCGTGTCGATGCCTGCGCCAGCCGCCTCCGCCACCTTGTTGCCGGCCCCGTAGAGGTAATAGATGTCGTCGCCCGTGCCACCATGCATGGTGACGTTGACATTGCCTGCTCCATAGAAGGAGTCATTTCCCGTGCTGCCGTACAAGTCCGGCCCGGATCCCGCCGCCGAGTACCAATGGCTGGAAGCGCCGCTATAGGGAAGAGGAACGCCCACGGCGTTGACGAAGAAGCTCATCGGATAAACCCTTCTCGTGATGCCTGGCCAGTTCGCATCGTTCGATTCCCGCCGGCCGCATCCGGACCAACGTTGCCTTGCACGATATCGTTCCAGGAATTTGCCACATAGTCTGTCATAGCATCGACCATTCGGTGACATTTTCTGAGCGGACAGCACAACAGACCAACATAAAGTCTATGGACCGTAATCACGCGGGCGAAATATTTAATAAAAATTTCATGATGTGCAGAAGTCTACTTGCGGCCCGCCTGATTCAGGTCCGCGGATGAAGCTCTGCTTTTTGGCGAGCCCATACAATTGCCGCTCCGGGAACGAGGTCGAGCAAGGCTGGCGCTTCCACGTCGCCGATCTCGGCGACCGCCGCATCGATGGCGAACCACGCTTTTTGATTACCCGACTATCTCGGCATACTCGTCGATGACGAGAAACGCCTTGTGGACCCTCTCGGGATCCAGGCGCTCATCGACGACCAGATAATGGAAATCCCTGAAGATGCCGATGATGCTTTGCGCGCCGCGAATCTGGCGGCGTGCCTCGAAGGCCGCGCCGCCCGTGCTGGCATATCCCGCCGACCAGTCGACCTGGCCCTCGCCGACGATGAGGCCGACGGCGACGTGGCCACGCGTCGGGGACTGATCGTCCCATCCGCTCCAAGCTATCAACGCTTCATGCGCCTTCATGTCATCGCCTCGCGGCATAAGCATAGGACGCTGGCTTGATGGCTTCAAACGCAAATGAGGGATTTGGAAATTTCAGGCTGAACACTGCCGTGAGCGGTGCCCCCTTCCGGCCCTCGAAACGAGGCCGCACCCGTCGCGCCCCGGCAGTCTCGCCGCCATCCAGGCATGCAAGGAATTACTTATATATATTGATTATATTCAGAACATCTAATGTTGCGTTGAAGTAACGTCAGAAAAAAATCAGTAACGAACGCTTCAACTGCGAGACAGGAATCAAACCCGGAGTTAACCTATTGCCGGTTTGGTTCGGCGCGAGCCACCCGAACCGCGACATTGGGCATGGCAGGCAGCAGAGTTTCGAGCGGGGCAGACTGATGAAGGCGAACGGCGGCGCGCTTCGGCGCATTTGGGACGGCACGCTCCTTGCGGGTGTGAACGGCGCGGCGGTCGCCTGCCTGTTTCCAGGGATGGCATCGGCGGCGCAATACGACGTCGCCAGCCTGGGCGAACTCAACAATGCCCTGGCCACGATCACTTCGACGGGTGACCCAACGCCCGTTATCGTCCTGAGGTCCGACATCACGACCAGCATCAACGTCCTGACTTCGACCAGCCCGCTGACGATCGACACGAATGGATACACGCTGACGGCTCCTCAATTCAGCGGTGGACAAGCGGTGATCGTGACCGGAACCGGCAATGTTGTCGGACTGAGTAACGTGGCCGGGCTTGTGGTTAATAATGGGGCTAACGTCACCAATGAGGTATCGGTTGAAGGCGCCTCATTCAGCACTCCGGGCACCACCGGACAAATTGGCGCGAGCGTCATGAACAATTCGACGCTTGCCAACAGCGGCAGCATCGTAGGCGGCAACGGCACCACGGCTGGCGGTCCAGGTGTGCAAGTGAGCTCCGGTGGCCAGTTGATAAACAACGCGGGCGGCACCATTCAGGGAGGTAGCGGTAGCCAAGGACCGGGAGGCATCGGCGTTGCGATTGGGAGTCCCGCCGGCGCGCAGACAAAGCTCACCAACAACGGTACCATCCTGGGTGGCGAGGGTACGACCAGCGGTGGCATCGGCGTAGTGGTGCGCACCAGTAATGTCGGGACGATTATCAACACCGGCAAAATCCAGGGCGGCACCGGGGCGGCCGCAATCATGACCAACAGCGTCGCGGGGTCGCTCAGCATCGTCAACAGCGGCACCGTTAGCGGCGGCGCGGGCGCCAATGCCATTTCTCTTATCGCAGGCTCGACAGGGAGCCTTAAGCTTGAACTTCAGGCCGGTTCGGTGATCGTCGGCAATGTCGTGGGCGGAAGTGGAGCGAATGACGTTTTCACCGTCGGCGGCGACACCGCCGCGGTCCTCGACGGCATGATCGGCGCAGCCGGCCAGTACCGAAACTTCGACATCCTCCAGAAGACCGGAGCCAGCACCTGGGCGCTGACCGCGGACAACACCGCCACGCAAGCCTGGACGATCTCGCAGGGAACGCTTCAGATCGGCAATGGCGGTACGACCGGCGGCATTCTTGGCAATGTCACCAACAACGGCACGCTGGCCTTCGACCGCTCCGACACCTACACCTATGCCGGCGTCATCTCCGGCAGCGGCGCGGTGAGCCAGATCGGCACCGGCACGACGGTGCTCACCGGTGCCAACACCTATAGCGGTGGAACCACGATCTCCGCCGGCACGCTCTCGGTCTCCGCCGACAACAATCTCGGCGATGCTTCCGGCGGCCTGACCTTCAATGGCGGCGTGCTGCAGGTGACCGGAACCGCCTTCACCGGCACCGACCGCACCATCACGTTGGGGTTGCTGGGCGGCAGCTTCGACATCGCCGACGCCGGTAACGCTTTCACCGCCAGCCAGGCGATCACCGGCAGCGGCGCGCTGACCAAGCTTGGCGCCGGCACGCTGATCCTGACCGGCGACAGCAACTACGGCGGCGGCACGACGATCTCGGCCGGCACGCTGCAGCTCGGCAATGGCGGCACATCAGGTTCAATCACCGGCAACGTCGCCAACAATGGAACCTTGGCCTTCGACCGCTCGGACACCTATACCTTTGCCGGCACGATTTCAGGCAACGGCGCAGCGATCCAGCAGGGTTCGGGCACAACGATCCTGACGGCCGACAGCAACTACACCGGCGGCACAACGATCTCCGCCGGCACGCTGCAGCTCGGCAATGGCGGCCTGTCGGGTTCGATAACTGGCAACGCCACCAACAACGGCACCCTCGTCTTCGACCGCTCCAACGGCCTGGTTCTTGCTGGCGTCATCTCGGGCAGCGGCGGCGTGATCCAACAGGGTTCGAGCACCACCGCCCTGACCGGCGACAACACGTACAACGGCGGCACGACGATCTCGGCTGGCACCTTGCAACTCGGCAATCGCGGCACATCCGGTTCGATAACAGGCGACGTCACCAACAACGGCACGCTCGCCTTCTACCGCACGGATAGCTATACCTTTGCCGGCACCATTTCCGGCAGCGGAGCGGTGAACCAGTTGGGGTCCGGCACCACGATCCTGACCGCCGACAACACCTATGCCGGCGTCACGACGATCTCGGCCGGCACACTGCAGCTCGGCAATGGCGGCACGTCAGGCTCGATAGCAGGTAATGTCATCGACAACGGGACGCTTGCCTTCGATCGTTCCGATGCAGTGACCTTTGCCGGCGTCATCTCCGGCAGCGGCGCGGTGAGCCAGATCGGCACCGGCACCACGATCCTGACCGCCGACAACACCTATGCCGGCGTGACGACGATCGCGGCCGGCACGCTGCAGCTTGGCAATGGCGGCACGTCAGGCTCGATAGCAGGCAACGTGACCAACAACGGCACCCTCATCATCGACCGCTCCAACGGCGTGACCCTCGCCGGCGCGATATCCGGCAGCGGCTCAGTTGTGCAGCAGGGCGCCGGCAGCACGACGCTCGCCGGTACGAACAGCTACGGCGGCGGCACGACGATCTCCGCTGGCACGCTGATCGGCCAGGCAACGAGCTTCGGCACCGGCAACATCCTGAACGACGCCGCGCTCGTCTTCGACCAGCCGGCGAACGCCACCTTTGCCTCCATCATCGAAGGCAGCGGCACGCTCACCAAGCGGGGCGCCGGCAATCTCGATCTCACCGGCATCAATACGCTGAACGGCGCGACCACGGTCGAGGCCGGCAAGCTCTCGGTGAATGGCTCCCTTGCCAACTCGGCCGTCACCATTCTCGGTGGCGGAGCGCTTGGCGGTAACGGCACCGTGGGATCGACGACACTCCAGGCCGGCGGCGTCATCGCGCCCGGCAATTCCATCGGCCTGCTGACCATCCAGGGCAATTTCGTCGGCGCGGGCGGCACGGTCGAGATCGAGGCTATTCTCGATGGCGACGCCTCTTCCACCGACAAGCTCGTCATCACCGGCAACACCTCGGGCACCGCCAACGTCAAGGTGATCGGCCTCGGCGGTGGTGGCGCGCAGACCGTCGACGGCATCAAGATCATCGATGTCGGCGACACGTCGGCCGGTACCTTCAACCTTTTGGGCGATTACGTCTTCCAGGGCGACCAGGCCGTGGTGGCCGGCGCCTATGCCTACCGCATGTATCAGAACGGCATTTCCACGCCGGCCGACGGCGACTGGTACCTGCGCTCCGCGCTGATCAATCCCGTCGATCCCGGCGGCCCGACGTCGCCGCTCTACGCTCCCAGCGTGCCGGTCTACGAGGCCTATGCCGGCGTGCTGCAGAGTTTCAACCAGCTCGGAACGCTGCAGCAGCGCGCAGGCAACCGCTCATGGACCGGAGCGGCGCAACCCGATGCGGACGACCGCGTCGAGGGTGGCAGTCCGATCTGGGGCCGCATCGAAGCCGCCCACAAAAAGTTCGACCCCGGCACGTCCACGACCGGCACCGACTACGACGCGGATCTGTGGAGAGTGCAGGCGGGCCTCGACGGCCAGCTCGCGCAAATGGCCTCCGGCGTCCTGATCGGTGGCGTGACCGTTCATTACGGTACGGTGAAGTCGGATATCTCCTCGGCTTTCGGCCTCGGCTCGATCGACACGACAGGCTACGGCTTCGGCGGCACGCTGACTTGGTACGGCAACAGCGGCTTCTATGTCGACGCGCAGGCCGAACTGACCTGGTTCGACAGCGACCTGTCCTCCGCCACGCTCGGCAAAAGGCTAGTCAAGGGCAATAACGGCTTCGGCTATGGCCTCGGTATCGAAGCCGGGCAGAAGATCGGTCTCCAGGGCAACTGGTCGCTGACGCCGCAGGCGCAGCTCAGCTATTCCTCGGTCGATTTCGACAGCTTTACCGACCCCTACGGCGCCGTCGTCGCCAATGGCGGCAGCGACAGCCTGATCGGCAGGCTCGGCCTGTCGGCGGACTATGAAAGCCGGTGGAAGGACAAGACGGGCCGGACGAGCCGCTCGCATGTCTACGGCATCGGCAATCTTTATTACGACTTCCTCGACGGCTCCGATGTCGATGTCTCGGGCACCGTGTTCAGCAGCAAGTCGCGGCAGCTGTCGGGCGGGCTCGGTCTCGGCGGCTCGCTGAGCTGGGCCGATGACCGTTATTCCGTCAATGGCGAGGTCTTGGCACGCACCAGCCTGGAAGACTTCGGCGACAGCCGCTCCATCGGCGGCACGGTCGGCTTCAAGGTCAAGTGGTAAGTCGAGCCAGGCGCGCTTTCCGGGAACGGGGAGCGCGCCTGGTGAAAACCGGCGGCAAACCTGCCCTCAGACCGCGGCTTCGATCGGCTCGGCAAGCCTTGGATTGGAACGCGCCGCGATCAGGCAACTGGCCACGATGAGGCCCGCTCCCGCCAGCGTGGTCCAGGTCACCGCCTCATCGAAGAAGAACCAGCCAAGCGCGATCGCCCAGATGAAGGCCGAGTACTCAGTCGGGATCAGATATTGCGCTTCGGCACGCGCGTAGGCCCAGCTCATCAGGAACTGGCCGGCGAGCGACAGCGCCGTCACCCCGGCCAGCGGAAGCCAGAGCTCGCCCGGCAAGGCGATGGCGAACCAGGGTGCCGCGAGACCGAGCATGACCGCCACGCACAGGTTCTGGAACAGCATGATCTCGATCGGCTTGGCCACCAGTGCCTGCTGCCGTGCAAGGATCAGGTTGTAGGCATAGAATACCGTCGATACCAGCACCGCCGCCGTGCCGAGCAAGGCATCCCTGGCATAGTTCGCCTGTCCGAACTGGCCGCCCACGATGATTGCGACGCCGGCTATGCCGGCCAATGAGGCCCAGATCGCCTGCCGCTGTATGCGTTCGCCGAGCAGCAGCGCCGCCAGCAGCAAGGCAAACAGCGGCGCGACGAAACTGAGCCCGATCGCCTCCGCCAGCGGCAGCCGGGCAAGCCCCCAGAAGAAGGACAGCAAGACAAAGCCGACGACCGCGGCACGCAGCGCATGCAGCCTGAGCACGGAAGGCGCGGGCAGCCTGCGTGGCCCCATCGACCAGCCTGTGCCCGCGACCACGGTCGCCAGTATGCTGCGCCACAGCACCGTGTTGTAGACGCCGACCGCGATGACCAGGACCTTCATGGCCGCGTCCATCCCCGACAGCAGGAAGATGCCAAGCGCGCAGAAGAGCACCGGGATCATGGGAGAAACGGCGCCTGCCAGGCTGGATGACTTCACGAGGCCCCTCATGTGATGGATCGCAGCCGGATATATCAGGGCGGACCGGCGGGGCCAGATGGCAGCCTCGCCGATATGGCGGTCCAACACGCGTTCGAGATCCGGGACTCGAAGTTTCTCCCGCGCGTGTCGATTTCACCATTGCCCGTTCGTCATATGATTGAACCAACCCAACCAAGGAGAAGACCATGCGGTTCATGATGCTGATGATCCCCGGCGGCTACGCGCAGGCGGCGCCCGATGTCATGCCCAGCGCCGAGGCGGTGGAAGGGATGATGAAGTACAATCACGAGCTGAAGAAAGCCGGCGTGCTTCTGACGCTCGACGGCCTGCATCCGCCGTCCGCCGGGGCGCGGGTCAGCTACAAGGGTGGCAAGCCTCTGGTCGTCGACGGCCCCTTCGCCGAGGTCAAGGAAGTGCTGGGCGGCTATTGGGTGATCGACGTGCGCTCACGCGACGAGGCCATCGAATGGGCCCGCCGCTGCCCCGCTGGAGAAAATGACGTGATCGAAATCCGCCAGGTCTTTGAAATGAGCGAATTTCCCGAGGACGTCCAGAAGGTGGCGGATCGTCTCGGCAGGATCAAGGATTGATCGCCAACAGAACCATCGAGGCCGTCTGGCGGATCGAGCAGCCGAAGCTCACCGCCAGATTGGCACGCACCCTCAGGGATGTCGGGCTGGCCGAGGAAATCGCGCAGGACGCCTTCGTGCTGGCGCTGGAGCGCTGGCCTCGCGACGGCATCCCGCGCAATCCGGCCGCCTGGTTGACGCAGGTCGCCAGGAACCGGGCGCTCGACCGGCTGCGCCGCACCACCATGATCGACGGCAAGCATCGCACGCTCGCCATCGACCTCGCCGAGCTGGAGCGCGAGATGCCCGACATCGAGACGGCGCTCGACGAGGATATCGACGACGACCTCTTGCGGCTGATCTTCACCGCTTGCCATCCCGTCCTGCCCGCCGAGCAGCGCGCCGCACTGGCGCTGCGACTCCTGGGCGGCCTGTCGACGCCGGAGATCGCCCGCGCCTTCCTGGTGCCCGAAGCCACCGCCGCCCAGCGCATCGTGCGCGCCAAGCGAACCCTTCGCGATGCCGCCATCCCGTTCGAGACGCCGCGCGCGGAAGAGCGCCGCGAGCGCCTCGCCGCAGTGCTGGAGGTGGTCTATCTCATCTTCAACGAGGGCTATGTGGCGACCGCCGGACCGGACTGGCTGCGCGCCGATCTCTGCGCCGAGGCGCTGCGCCTTGGCCGCTCGCTGGCGGCGCTGATGCCCGACGAGCCCGAGGTGCGGGGCCTGGTGTCGCTGATGGAATTCAACGCCTCGCGCTTCGCGGCCCGTACCGGCAAAGCGGGCGATCCGATCCTGCTGCTCGACCAGGACCGTGGCCGCTGGGATTGGTCGCTCATCCGGAGCGGCCTCGACGGCCTGAATCGCGCCATGGTCCTGACCTCGGCGCCCGGCCCCTATCTGCTGCAGGCGATGATCGCGGCCTGCCACGCCCGCGCGGTGACATCAGCCGACACCGACTGGATCGCGATATCGGCCTATTACCAGGCGCTTGCCTTGGCGGCCCCCTCGCCCATCGTCGAGATCAACCGGGCCGTGGCCGTCGGCATGGCGTTCGGTCCGGCGCAAGGCCTCGCCATCGTCGAGGCGCTGAAGGACGAGCCGCGCCTGAAGGACTCCTATCTCCTGCCCACGGTGCGCGGCGATCTTCTGGAGAAACTGGGGCGGCCAGCGGAAGCCCGCGCCGAATTCCGCCGGGCCGCCCAATTGACCGGCAATGACAGGGAGCGCGCGCTGTTGCTGGCCCGTGCCACCCTCAATGAGCGTCCGGCGGCGGCGCCTTCGGCGTGACATTGCGCAGGAACGGAACCAGCGCCGTCGCGATGACGAAGGCGGCCATGATCGCCAGGAAGGCGTCGGCGTAGGCCATGGTGGATGCCTCGCGATAGGCGAGCGCCCATAGCTGCTTCAGCGAAGCGGTGTGACCGTCGGCGACGGCACCGGGCAACTGCCCGTAACGCAGCGCGACGTTGTCGACCAGACGCATCGCGGCTTCGTTCCGCGGCGTCAGATGCGAAGCGATCGTCAGGAAATGGAAATTGGTGCGGTCGTTGAGGATCGCGCCGCAAATGGCGATGCCGACCGCGCCGCCGAGATTGCGCATCGTGTTGAACAGGCCGCTGGCATATTTCAGCCGTTCGGGCGGCAGGCTGCCAAGGCCGAGATTGACGCTCGGCGCGACGGCGAACACCTGCGGGAAACCGCGAAACAGTTGCGGAATGAGCAGCTCGGCCGCACCCCACTGGCTGGTGATGGCGCTGAAACTCCACATCGAGGCGCCGAAGGAGGCCAGCCCGAACATCATCAGCCAGCGCGTGTCGAAGCGCTTGGCGAGGAAGATGTAGACGGGAACGCCGACCATCGAGGCGACGCCGGTGGAGAACACAGCGAGCCCGGTCTGCAAGGCGTCGTAGCCCCTGACATAGCCGAGGAACAGCGGCGTCAGATAGATCGTGGCGAAGATGCCGATACCGGTGACGAAGGAGAGAAAACAGCCGATGGCGAAATTGCGGTTGCCGAAGGCACGGAAATCGACCACCGGCTGCGCAAAGGTCAGGCTGCGGATGACGAACAGAACCATGGTGATCCCGGCGACGATGGCGCCATTGCGGATCGTGGCATCGTCGAACCAGTTCCAGCGCGAGCCTTCCTCAAGGACGTATTCCGCCGTGCCCAGGCTGACCGCCATCAGCACCATCCCGATATAGTCGGCCCCCCTGAGCAGCGACGGATCGGCCTTGTCGATCTTGACCAGCAGCGCAACGAGGATGGTGATGATGGTGCCCGGAATGACGTTGACATAGAACAGCCAGTGCCAGTTCAGCGTGTCGGTGATCCAGCCGCCGATGACAGGCCCGAGCGTCGGCGCAATCGAGGCGATGCTGCCGACCACCGCCGCGGCATAGACCCGCCTTGGCCCCTGGAAATAATGGAACGACGAGGTGAACACCGTCGGGATCATCGACGCGCCGAGCAGCCCCTGCAGCGCGCGGAACACGATCATGCTTTCGATGCTCCAGGCGAAGCCGCACAGCATGCTGGCGAGCGTGAAACCGGCCGCCGAAATGGTGAACAGCCAGCGTGTCGAGAACACCCGCGTGAGCCAGCCCGACAGCGGGATGACGATAATTTCCGCCACCAGATAGGATGTCTGCACCCAACCGATCTGGTCCTGCGCGGCCGACAGGCCGCCGCCGATGTCCTGCAGCGACGACGCCACGATCTGGATGTCGAGAAGCGCGATGAACATCCCGACGCACATCACCATGAATGGCAGAATGCTGGCGATGAAGGATTGCGGGACGGCGCGCTCAGACATGGCGTCCTCAGTGCGCGCCAGTATCGACCATGACCGTGGTCGACAAGCCTGGCCGCAACGCGACCTTTTGCGCCTGGTCCTGGTCGATGGCGATGCGAACGGGCACGCGCTGGACGATCTTGGTGAAATTGCCGGTCGCGTTCTGTGGCGGGATCACGCTGAAGATCGCTCCCGTCGCCGGCCCAAGGCTGGTGACATGACCCTTGAGCGGCGCGTCCGGCGCGATGTCGGTATAGACCGTCGCCGCCTGCCCGTCGGTCATGTCGCGCAACTGGTCTTCCTTGAAATTGGCATCGACCCACAGGCCTGAAGCCGGAACGATGGTCAGGAGATAACTGCCCGGCGACACATAGGTGCCGACCTGCGCCAGCCTGTTGCCGACGATACCGTCGATGGGCGAGCGGACCTCGGTAAAGCCGAGATCGAGCTGCGCTGTATCGACATCGGCCCTGGCGGCCGCGAGCGCGGCGGTCGCTTCCGAGATCTGGGTGTTGAGCACATCGAGCCGTTGCGTGGCGGCCGCGAGCCCGGCGCGGGAGGCGGTCACCGACGCCCTGGCCTGGCCATCGGCGGCAAGGCTTCTCTGCGCGTCCTGCTGCGTGCCGGCTTTGGTGCTGGCCAGCGCCTCATAGCGTTTGGCGTCCTGGGCGGTGAAGACGGCCGCCACGTTCTTGGCCTCGAGATCGGCTTGCGCCTGCTCGATCAGCGAATTCTGCAGCGAGACCTGGGCGCGAAGATTATCGAGGGCCGATTGCTGCTGCTGGACGGCGGCCCGCGCACGGTCCAACGCCGCCATGAACGGCCGGTCGTCGATGCGGATGACGAGCTGGCCCGCCGTGACATGCTGGTTGTCCTCGACGAGGATCTCGTCGATGTGCCCGGCAACGCGTGGCGCCAGCGGCGTGACGTTGCCGCCGACATAGGCATCGTCGGTCGAGACGAGGAAACGGCCTGCCTGCCACCATTGGAGGCCATACCATCCGGCGACGCTGACAGCGACCAGGGCGCCCAATACCAGCAACGGCTTGCGGCGCTTCCTTGCCGGCGCGGGAATTTCAACGGTCGAGGGCTGCACTGGCTGCAACTCGGCAGCGGAGAGAACCTTGTTCATTTGCTCCGCGCCTCTTCACGGCTTTGATCAACCAGCGCGTTGTCGACAAGCGGCAGGCCGGAGCCGTTGCTGGTGAAGCGATATCGCTGGCGCATGCGGTCGGTGGCCATCGGCCCCGTGGCCATGGTGAAATCATCGCTGTCGAGCTGCCTGCCGCTCTGGCGATCCACCAGAACCGGCTCGGCCCAGCGACCATCAGTCTTGTCCACGACCACCAGGCTCGGGCCCTCGGGCGCCAGATGCTTGTTTCCCCAGGCGAGCAAGGAAAGCAGGACCGGGCGGAAATCGCGCGCCTTGGCGGTCAGCACATATTCGTGACGAAGCGGCCGTTCGCAATAGACGCGCTTTTCGAACAGCCCGCGCTCGACCAGGCTGTTCAGCCGCCGCGTCAGGATGTTGGGCGCGATCGCCAGGCTCTTTTGAAACTGGTCGAAGCGCGTCAGCCCCTGGAATGCGTCCCGCAGAAGCAGGATGCTCCACCACTCGCCGACATCGTCGAGGCTGCGCGCGATCGGGCACGGGCGTGTTTCGAAGCTTGTTTTCGCAACCATGATCGACAGTCTCTTTCAAGATGAAAGTGACTTGTAGCCAAGTTAGTTGCATTATGCAAGTCACTCGGTCGTGATCATGCGAGTGGGCGCGAGAGACGCAATTGACTGCGGGCGCAGCCGCAACTTCTTTGCAAGAACCCCAATGAAAAAGGGCGGCGCAAGCGCCGCCCTTCGGGAGGATGATGATCTGCTACGAGATCAGGCCGCCTGGGCTTCCCCAACGACGGCATCGGCGGCACGAGCGGCTTTCAGTACCTTGGCCCACCAGGCGACGTCGTTGACCAGCGCGGTGGCGGCCTGGTTCAGGTGCTCGAGATCTTCGAGCTTCTTCTCGCCCTGGCGCACGGCAAGGAAATCGCCCCAGGCGATATGGACGGCGGACTTGACCGGCGCCATCTGCAATTCGACGGCGTGCAGACGAAGCTGCTCGACGGCGCGCGAGCCGCCGACACTGCCATAGCCGACAAAGCCTGCCGGCTTCTTGTTCCACTCGTTGGCGGCGTAGTCGATGGCGTTCTTCAGCACGGCCGTCGGGCCGTGATTATATTCGGCGGCGGTGAAGATGAAGCCGTCGAATCCGGCGACCTTCTTCTGCCAGCGCTGTGCGACTTCGTTCTGCGACGGCGCCCAGGCCGAAGACGCTACCTCATCGAAGAAGGGCAGCGGAAAGTCGCGCAGATCGACAATTTCGACATCGATATCGGCATGTGCCTTGGCGATCTTGGCGATCCACTGCGTCGGCACGTCGGCGAAGCGGGCGGCGCGCGTCGAACCGATGACAATGGCGATTTTGGGCTTGGACATAAGGGGCTCTCCTTGCGGGAATTTTTGGTATCGTTTGGATACCGGCGCTATATGTGATACTGACAAACAGGCGCGCAAGGAGGCACGTTTTTGTTACTGAGGCACCCGCATAACACCGAGGACTGCCGGGCCGTGTCGGAGATCCTGCAGCGCGTCGGCGACAAATGGACCGTGCTCGTGGTCGGCAAACTGGGCGGCGGACCGCTGCGTTTCAACGAGCTGCGCGCGGCCGTCGGCGGCATCTCGCAGAAGATGCTGACGACCACCTTGCGCGGCCTGGAGCGCGACGGCTTCGTCACGCGCAAGGTGTTTCCGACCATTCCGCCGCGCGTCGATTACGAGCTGACCGAACTCGGCCATGAGTTGCTGGTACCGGTCGGCGCGCTTGGCGAATGGGCGCGCAAGAACACCCAGCGCGTTCAGTCGGCGCGCGCCAGATTCGACGAGATGCAAGCCTGAAACCCTTGCACGGCAAGGGCTCCGGAATTCGCACCGAGCGACGCTGCGTGTTTGCAGGGAAGTCATGGTTCCCTGAAATAGACGCCTTGGTCCGCTGAAAAAGACCTGGGAGTTTGTCTGTGGCGCTCGAGGCTCGGCCTCACGCATGCTCGCGCCCCGCGACGGTGACCGCATTCCAAAGGCAGCCAATCAGGCTCTTGGCGCCATGGCCCCGCAAGGCATCGGGCTGCAGATCGCGCACGTCGCTCTCCGCTCCTTCACACCAGTCGTGTCATGCAAACAGGCGGTGCGCCCGAGGTCCTGTTTGACTTCGGCATAAGCAGTTATGCCGAGCAGGCAGGCCAGGGCGGCGAGAGCCGCCGCAAGCCAGCCGTTCAATAGGTGTTGACGCATTGTCTTCCTCCGACGCCAGCAGAATTGGCCGTGGAGGCAACGGCAGGATGTCGCTGAGCGCATCGCTCCGCTCGGGCGATGTTACAAATGTCGCGCGGTGGCGGTATCGAATCAATTCTCGGCTGGAACGGCTTTCGGCTTGCCCTCGCCGTCGAGCGCCACCATGACGAAATCGGCGTGGGTGACCTTTTCCATCAGGTCGGAGAGATAGCGCTGCGCCCAGGCCTCGACCTTGAGCGTCATCGAGGTGCGGCCGACGCGTTCGACATGAGTGTAGATGCACAGCGTGTCGCCGATCTTCATCGGCTTGGCGAAGGACATCTCCTTGACCGCCGCCGTCACCACGCGGCCCCTGGCGCGCTCGGCGGCGCGAATGCCGCAGGCAAGGTCCATCTGCGCCATCACCCAGCCGCCAAAAATGTCGCCGGCCGCATTGGCGTCCGAAGGCATGGCCAGCGTGCGCAGCGTCAGGTCTCCGATCGGCCGTCCATCCGCGTACTGCACCATGCGAGAAATCCCTCGATATAATGATCATCGGTATCGCCACGGCAGGAATAGGTCAACGCAAGGCAGCCCCCGCTTCCTCGCCTCCATGGGATCACAGGCTCGCCGGTGGTGCCCCATTTTCGGTGATAGTGGGTTTTGGAGAGGGCTTCCCCCACTCCGTCGCTGCTTCGCAGCGCCACCTCTCCCCCCTCCGGAGGGAGAGGAAGGGAGCCCGGCCAGGCAAGCTCGCGCCTTTCCTCTCCCCGTCGATCGGGGGGTCCGAAGGACGGGCGAGACCCGCGGCTCGCCCCGGCAAGGTGTCGAGCGAAGCTCGACGGAGTGGGGGTCGACTGCGCGGCGTAAGACCAGGCGCTAGCTGAGAGACGCACCTCTCAAAAATAATCTGCAAGGTTAGCTCGGATACGATCGAGAACCGTATCCCCGGAAAGGTCGGGAACGAATGCCTTGCCCGTAATCGCCTCGAAGGCCTGGGCATAGACACGCGAAGCCTGTTCGACGACCTCGTCCGGGATCCTCGGGATCGGATCCTTGTAAGGATCGCAGCGCGCCGCCACCCACGAGCGGATGAAATCCTTGTCGAAGCTCTCCGGCCGCGTGCCATCAGCCAGCGCCTGTTCGTAGCTCGCCGCGATCCAGTAGCGGCTGCTGTCGGGCGTGTGGATTTCGTCGGCGAGAATGATCGTCCCGTCCTTGTCGGTGCCGAATTCGTATTTTGTGTCGGCCAGGATCAGGCCGCGCTCGGCGGCGCGCGCCTGGCCGCGGGCGAACAGCTGCAAGGCGTAGCTCGAAACGGTCTCCCACTGCGCCGGCATGAGCAGGCCCTGCCCCAGGATCTCGGCCCTGGACAGCGGCTCGTCATGGCCGCCATCGGCGGCCTTGCTCGTCGGCGTGATGACCGGTTCGGCCAGCTTCTCATAGTCGCGCAGGCCGTCCGGCAGGCGCATTCCGTACATCTCCCGTTCGCCGCGCTTGTACCGGGTCAGGATGGAGGTGCTGGTGGTCCCGGCCAGATAGCCGCGCACGACGATCTCGACCGGCAGGATCTCGAGCCTTGTGCCGACGACGACGTTGGGGTCGGGATATTCCAGCACATGGTTCGGACAGATGTCGGCGGTTTCCTCGAACCAGTAGCGCGCCGTCTGCGTCAGGATCTCTCCCTTGAACGGGATCGAGGTCAGGATGATGTCGAAGGCGCTGAGACGGTCGGTGGCGATGATGATGCGCCTGCCGTCGGTCAGGTCGTAATTTTCGCGGACCTTGCCCCGGTAATAGCCCGGCAGTTCGGGAATGAAAGCATCCGACAGGACACGCATGGGTTCTCCTGCCTTGTGCAGAGTGGCCGATGTCCCCGCATAGTCCGTCGACCCCATGCATATCAAGCGCGATTGTCGGTATTCCCCACAACCCGGCCGGATAGACCAGTCGCTTTTTTCACAACCGATGCCGGAAGGCGCGGCGACGCGGCGAACTCGTGGCGTCTAGGCTGCGCCCTGTTTTCAGGAGCCGCCCATTTCCATCATGCAGACCTATGATTTCATCATCGTCGGCTCCGGCTCGGCCGGCTCGGTGCTCGCCGACAAGCTCTCGGCCTCGGGCCGTTTCTCCGTGCTGGTGCTGGAGGCCGGCGGCAGCGACCGTCGCTTCTACGTGCAGATGCCGCTCGGCTACGGCAAGACCTTCTTCGATCCCACGGTGAACTGGAACTACAAGACCGAGCCGGATCCCGGCCTTGGCGGCAATGTCGACCACTGGCCGCGCGGCAAGCTGCTCGGCGGGTCGAGTTCGATCAACGCCATGGTCTGGATCCGCGGCGCGCGCGAGGATTTCGACGACTGGCGCGCCGCCGGCAATCCCGGCTGGGGCTATGACGATCTGTTGCCGGCCTTCAAGGCGCTCGAGGACAATGAGGCCGGCGCCGACCAATGGCGCGGCACCGGCGGCCCGCTTCACATCAGCGACACCACGAACGCCGTCCACCCACTGACGAAGCGTTATCTCGCCGCCGGCCAGCAGGCCGGCCTGCCGCTCAACCCCGATTTCAATGGTGCTGCCCAGGAAGGCGTCGGCATCTACCAGATCTCGACCAAGAACGGCCGCCGCATGTCGGCCGCCCGCGCCTTCCTGCGCCCGGCGATGAAGCGCGCCAATGTCCGCGTCGAGACCAACGCACTGGCGAGCCGCATCCTGTTCGAAGGCAAGCGCGCCGTCGGCGTCGAATATCTGCGCAACGGTGAGACCAGGACGGCACGAGCCGGCCGCGAAGTGATCCTCTCCGCCGGCTCGATCAACTCGCCGCAGCTCATGCAACTCTCCGGCATCGGCCCCGCGGCATTGCTCAAAGGCTTGGGCATCCCGGTCGTGCAAGCCAACGAGAATGTCGGCGCCAATCTGCAGGACCATGTCGGCATCAACTACACCTTCAAGGGCAAGCTGCCGACGCTCAACCAGATCCTGCGGCCCTGGTGGGGCAAGCTTCTGGTCGGCATGCAGTACATCCTGACGCGCTCCGGCCCGCTGTCTTTGTCGATGAACCACGGCGGCGGCTTCTTCCGCACCGATCCGGCCTTCTCGCGGCCCAACATGCAGCTTTATTTCCAGGCCTTCTCGACCCTCATCCCGAAGAACGGCGAGCGTCCGATCCTGACGCCTGACCCATGGCCGGGCTTCTCCATCGGCCTGTCCAATTGCCGCCCGTCGAGCCGGGGCGAGATCATGATCCGCTCCAGGAACCCGCTCGATTATCCCAAGATCGTCGCCAACGCCTATTCCACCAATGCCGATGTCGACGAGATGCTGGCGGCGGTGAAATTCGTGCGCAAGATCGCCTCGATGCCGGCCATGGCCGAGATCATCGCCGAGGAGGTGTTGCCCGGCCCGTCGATCCAGTCCGACGCCGACCTGATCTCCGATTTCAGGAAGCGCTCCGGCACCGTCTATCACCCGGTTTCGACCTGCCGCATGGGACCCGACCCCTCGCGCTCCGTCGTCGATCCGCGCCTGAAAGTGCATGGCCTTGAAGGCCTGCGCGTCATCGACGCTTCGATCTTTCCCGACAACATCACCGGCAACACCAACGCCGCCTCGGTCATGACCGGGTGGAAGGGCGCCGAACTGGTTCTGGAGGAACACACATGAAGATCACCGACGTCAAGACCTGGGTTGTCGGCAACCCGCCGCCCGGCATCGGCGGCAAATATTTCATCTTCGTCAAGCTCACGACCGACGGCGGCGTGGTCGGCTATGGCGAAGCCTACAATGCCACCTTCTCCGCCCATGTCACGGCCAGGATGATCGAGGACATGGCCGAGCGCTATCTGATCGGCCGCGATCCGCACGACATCGAAAACTTCTTCCGCCGTGCCTATTCCTCGGGCTTCACCCAGCGTCCCGACGTCTCCGGCATGGGCTGCTTCTCGGCACTCGAAATGGCCTGCTGGGACATCGTCGGCAAGGAAGCGAACAAGCCGGTCTACAAGCTGCTCGGCGGCCAGGTGCACGAGACGCTGCGCTCCTACACCTATCTCTACCCGCACACGGGCAGCGTCCATTCCGAGGACGCGCCCGATGGCAGGAACGTCTACAACGACCCTGAGATGGCCGCAGCCTGCGCGCTCGAATATGTCGAGCAGGGATTTAATGCCGTCAAGCTCGACCCGGCCGGCCCCTACACCGCCTTCGACGGTCATCAGCCGCGTCTCGTCGACATCGATGTCTCCACCCGCATGATCAAGGCGATCCGCGAGGCGGTCGGCACCCGCGCCGACATATTGTTCGGCACGCACGGCCAGTTCACCGCATCGGGCGCGCTGCGCATGGCGCGCGCCATCGAACCCTACGACCCCCTGTGGTTCGAGGAGCCGGTGCCCCCGGACATGCCCGAAGTGATGGCGCAGGTGGCGCGTGCGACTTCGATCCCGATCGCCACCGGCGAGCGGCTGACGACCAAGTCCGAATTCGCCCGCGTCATCGAGAACCGCGCCGCGACCATCCTGCAGCCGGACCTCGGCCGCTCCGGCGGCATTCTCGAAACCAAGAAGATCGCCGCCATGGCCGAGGCCTACCACATCCAGGTCGCGCCGCATTGCTATTGCGGGCCGATCGTCGGTGCCGCCAACATCCAGCTCGCGGTGACACTGCCGAACTTCCTGATCCTGGAATCGCTGAAGCAGTGGGACGGCTTCCACGCGACGCTGCTGAAGAAGAAGATCGAATGGCAGGACGGCAACGTCATCCCCTCGAAGGAGCCTGGCCTCGGCGTCGAGCTCAACGAGGCGGTCTGCGACGCGCATCCTTACACCGGCAAGGACCTGCATCTGCAGATGATGCAGATGCCGCTGATGCCGTGAGCGAAAGCTACGCCTTCATCGGCCTTGGCCATCTCGGCGGAAACCTTGCCGCCAGCCTGATCCGCAACGGCTTTGCCGTTACCGTTGTCGACCGCGACCCCACCGCCGTCGAGCGCCTTGTCGCGCTCGGCGCCACGGCTGCCGGCAGTCCCGCCGAGGCCGCCGCCCGCGCCGGCAATGCCATAAGCTGCCTGCCTTCACCAAAAGTCAGCGAGGCAGTGCTGGCCGGCCCGGGCGGATTGCTGGAAGGCCTGCCCAAGGGCGGCACCTGGATCGAGATGTCGACCAACGGCCGCGACGAGATTTTGCGGCTTGCCGCCCTCGCCTCGGCCAAGAGCGTCGAGACATTGGAATGCCCGGTCACCGGCGGCGTGCATCTGGCGGCGGTGGGCAAGATCACCGCGCTGGTCGGCGGCAATGCGGCCCTCTACAAGCGCCACCGCCCCGCCATCGAAGCGATGTGCGCCAAATCGTTCCTGATGGGGCCGATCGGCTCGGCGGCGGTGATCAAGGTGATCACCAACATGCTGGCCTTCATCCATCTGGTCGCCGCCGGCGAGGCGCTGATGCTGGCCAAGCGGGGCGGGCTAGACCTCGCGCAGAGCTACCACGCCATCGTTGCCTCCTCCGGCAACAGCTTCGTCCACGAAACCGAAAGCCAGCTGGTGCTGAACGGCTCCTACGACATCGGCTTCACCATGGACCTGGCGCTGAAAGACCTCGGCTTCGCGCTCGCCATGGGCGAACAATCGGGCGTGCCGCTTGAGCTTGCATCGCGGGTCAACGCGATTTTTCAGCAGGGCAAGGCAGCCTACGGCGGCGGAGCGTGGTCGACGCAGATCGTCAAATTGCTGGAAGATGCTGTCGGTACCGACCTGCGCGCGCCTGGTTTTCCGGCCAGATTGGAGATGTGATCCCGGCAGACCAGCCAATGAAATCAAGGCGTTGGGCAAGCATCTGGAATCACGGCCTCAACAACTTGAATCAGAGCTGGAACATCCCGACTGGTTATCGGGAGAGAGTTTCGATCACGCTGCACGTCTCGGCGATCGGCAGAAGCACCCCTTCCCTTCGTCATCCTCGGGCTTGACCCGAGGATCCATGCCGTGACCTTGGCCAAAGAATGCGACGGAGCAGAATCAGCACCGTTGCAGCGCTATGGGAACGCTCCACCCCGCTCAACGCCTTCATTCAATATCTCAGCGTCAGGGCCCCCGGCAAAATCTCGAAGGTCGCGGGTATCCGCCCGGGCGACTCGCCGTCTATATCGACCAGCGCGCCATTCTTTTCGGCGTCGCCGAGCGGTTCGACCACCACTTTCCGGCCGCGCAGGATAGTGATGGCGGGGTGGTTGCGGTGCCTGCCGCCATAGAGCAGCCTGATATCCCAGATCAGCTTCAGCTTGCCCGCCGCGCGCAGGATGACGATGTCGAACTGTCCGTCGGCCAGCTCCGCATCCGGCGCGATCATCATGCCGCCGCCGAAGAATTTGCCGTTGGCCACCGCCACCAGCGCCATGCGCGCCTCGACCGGGTCGCCGTCATCGACGGTGATCCTTACGTCCTGAAAGCGGTAACGGACGAACTCGACCACGGTGCGCCACAGGAACAGCGCTTTGGCCGACATCCTGCCCTTGCGCTTGTCGGCATTGACGGCGCGGTCGGTGGCGCCCGACAGGCCAAGGCTGGCGATGTTGATGAAGTGGCGGCTGGCCAACGCGCCATGCTCGTCGATGTAGCAGATACGGCCGGCATCGACCGCCCTTGCCTTGGCTTCGGCAATCCGCTTCAGCGTCGCGTCGATCTCCGTCGGCAGGCCGAGGCCGCGCGCGAAATCGATGCCTGTGCCGCACGGCAGGAGGCCGAGTTCGGTTGTCCTGCCGCCCTCCTCGCGGGCCTGCAGCAACCCGTCGGCCACTTCGCTCGCGGTGCCGTCGCCACCGGCCGCGATCACCAGGTCGAAGCCGTTTGCGGCGAGATCGAGCGCAAGCCGCTCGGCATCGCCCTCGGCCTGGGTCTCGCGCAATTCGAAATCGCCGAAGTGCTTTTTCAGCGCGGCGGCGACATCGGGCCAATGCCGTTTCAGCCGGCCGCCGCCGGCAATCGGATTGAGCACCACCCCGACCTTCAATGCTTTTCCTCCCCCGGAAGGCGCCGGCCCGATCCTGCCGGCCCCGATCCTTTGCCAGCATTGAAACCCGCGCCTGTCGGCAGGGCAAGGGGCACCATCGGTTCGTTCGCCGAAAAAGCGGGGCAGGCTGTCTAAGGTGTTCGCGCTTGAATTTCCCTGACTTCTGGCATCGGTCCCCGATAATCCCGCTATCCACAGGGGCAAGCCCATTCCCCACAACCCTTACCCGGCGTAAGTTCAACCCATCTCAGGCGGCTACCGATCGCCAAGCCGAAAGGCGAAGTGAAAGGCGGATTTCCTGAGGCCCGTACGGCCCGGATCGAGACCAGGCTTGCCTGTTCGAGGGATGGTAGCCGAGACCTACGGGGCCGCGGAAAGCGTGCCAACGCCGACGGCGGACCGATGCTGCCATGAAGGACGGCAAAAACCTTCGATGGCACGCAGGGCAAAGCCCGCAAGGGCCAAGACCAGCGTGGTCTGGAACGGATGCTGCCTTCGGGTGGCTTCTGGCAGGACCGTCAAAATCAAGGCCGGCATGGCGCGACGACTTTACGGAAGTTGCTGCCGCGACCGTGTCCTGATCTGACAGGGAGGCGCTGGGAGAAATCCCGGCGCCGACTGTCTTTCTTAACCCTCGCAAAGTCCTTTCCCGGCGAAGTTGCGGGCGCCGCTTCACCGCGCGTCAAAATCGGTTAGTATCGCTGCGTCGTCAGAGTCCGTCTGCAACGGGCTTTTCGGAGGGGGATACTTCATGACGCTGATCCAGAAGCTTGCCATCGCCTACGCGTTCCTGTTCTTCGCGGTCGTGGCCATCGGCTACATTCCGGCCTTCAACGATGCCGACGGCAATCTGTTCGGCCTGTTCTCCCTGCAATGGTATGACGACCTGCTGCATGCCTTTTCAGGCGTCTGGGCGCTGGCCGCCGCCTTCATCTCGCACCGCCAGGCGGTGTTCTATTTCAAGCTGTTCGGCTCGGTCTATCTGTTCGACGGCGTGCTCGGACTGGTCACCGGCTCCGGCTGCCTCGATGCCGGCATCTTTATCAACGGCTTCCGCTCCCTCAACGACATCGAATTCCCCACCCGCTTCTTCGCCAACCTGCCGCACATCGTCATCGGCGGGATCGCCGTCTATATCGGCTTCTGGCTGTCGAAGCGCATCTACGACCACTTCGCCACGGCCTGATCGGCCATGTTCCTGTTCCGCTTGATAAAGCGCATCGTCAAGACGATCCTCTGGCTGATCGTCATCGTCATCCTGATCCCCATCGCCGGGCTTGCCTATGGCTTCCTGACCACGCCGTCACTCGACAGGACGCCGCTGCCCGGCATTGCCGACGGGGCGCCGCCCAAGGCGCTGGCCGACAAGGTGCGCGCCGAAATTCCCGGCTACCAGCGGCCGGAGGAATCGACCTTCCTCACTTATCCGGAATGGGCGATCGTCTACGCCGCGCGCGAATATGCCGGTTTCGTCGCCAAGGACCAGCCGAGCGGCTTTCCCTACTGGTCGTATGTCGGCCGCTTCTGGCAGGATTACGCGACGGTGATCCGCGCCAGTTCCCCCTACAAGTTCAACTACGCCAACCACCAGATGCTGGTCATCATCGGCACCAGCCATTCGATCGAGCATATCCTGCAATGGGCTTATGAGAACACGGTCGGCCGTATCACCGAGGCGGCATCGACCAAGCGTACCGCCGCCGACATCTACCAGGCCAAGGTGGCGGCGGATTATGCAGCTTTTCTCGACCAGGTGCCGTGGTACCAGTTCCCCTACGCGCAAAAGCGCGCCGGGCTGTTTGCCGTGCAGCCGGCGCCTGGTGACAGTTCCATCCGCACCAGCGAACGCAAGCTCGCCTTCGGTCTCGCCGACACCATCAAGCAAGGCTATGCCGATCTGATCAAGCAGGCGCTGGCGGCGACCTCCCACCCGGCCTTCCTCGATGTCCATGTCTGGGCCAAGGGGCCGGTCGGCGAGGCCACCCGCAACGAGCCCGACACCTTGCTGGAACGGGACATGGGCCAGGACGGCACCGTCTTCGTCACCAAGCGCTATCAGGTCTTCACCGACATGATCCCGCGGCTGATCGACAAGGGTGTCTCCTTCGTCGAGATCGGCGGCAATGACGAGATCATGGTCACGGTGCTGTCGACCGACGCGATCGCCATTCCCGAAGGCATGCGCATCCTGTTCAGCTATCCGCTCCCGGCGGATCCCTCGACGCGCCGCACCGGCATGGTCGTGGCCGTACGCAAGCTGCATCTGGTGCTGCCGTCGCTGATCAAGGCCGGCGCCAGGCTCGAACACGTCTACGACTACTGAGGTGACAGCCCTGCCATGCGTCGACTGATCCGGATTGTCGGCTGGCTCGCGTTCACGCTGCTTGTGCTGATCATGGTGGTGCTCGTCGGCTTTCGCGGCGCGGCGGCCTGGCGCGAGACGCTGTCGCCGCAGGAGGCTGCGCCGGCGGGAGCCCTGTTCGTGACGGTCGGCGGGCTGAAGATGCACTACCAGGTCTGGGGGCCGCCGGACGGGCCGCCGCTGCTTTTGTTCCACGGTACGGCGTCGTGGGCCGAAACCTACCGCGATATCGCAGCACCGCTGGGTGAACAGGGCTTTCGCGTGATCGCCGTCGACATGCCGCCCTTCGGTTATTCGGAAAGACCGGCCGACCAGGATTATTCGCGCGCCGCTCACGCCAGGCGTGTCCTTGGCTTTGCCGACGCGCTCGGCCTTCGCCATTTCAGCATCGGCGTCCACTCTTATGGTGGCGGAGGCGTGATCGAAGCCGCCTTCTCGGCCCCGGATCGCATCGATGCGCTGATCCTGCTCGACGTGGCGATTGGCCTCGGCCAGACCGAGGCGCCCGCCCCACCGTTCGCATCTCTCCTGAAAAGGGACTGGCCACGCCAGCTCCTGACCGCCTCGACCTTCACCAATCCGCTCATGACCGGGTTCGGTTTGCGCCAGTTCATCGAGAACGATGATCTGGTCACGGCGGAGCGCATCGCCATCTACACGCGCCCGCTGAACGTCACGGGCACCACCAATGCCGTTGGTCACTGGCTGTTCAGCGGCCTCTACAATGACGAGCGGAAATCGCTTGCCGCCAACAAGGCGAATTATCGCGCCTTCACACCGCCGGTCCTCGTCATCTGGGGACGAGAGGATTCGACCACGCCGCTGGCCCAGGGCGAAGAGATCGCCTCGCTGTTTCCACACGCCGAACTGGCCGTCCTCGATGGCGTCAACCACATCCCGCAGGTCGAGCGCCCGCACGACGTGGTGCGGCTGATCGCCAATTTCCTCAGACGGATCTTCCCGGGCAGCGGGTAGGCACGCGCCGCCACGCACATTCGACGGTTGAAGCCAAAATCCCGCCTTGTTCGCGCGCAATGGAGAATTGCATGTCGCCTGGAACGCGGCACGCACCTGACTGGGCTGCCGGGGGGCATCTCGAAGGGACGAGACCGTGATCAAGACCGCCCTTGTCGCCATGACCATCGTCGGCTGCGACTGCGACGCCAAGCTGTGCGAATATATCGGCGAGACGCCGGCCAAGTGGTCGACCATCGCCGATTGCGAAGCCGCGATGAAGAGCCAGATCCTGCACGAGCGCAATTTCAATTATCCGCTGGTGTCCGGCATCTGCCGCACCAAGGGGTCGGCGTCCTCATCGCACCTGGCCGCGATCGCGTCAGGCCCGGAACTGAAGCCCGCCAGCCGAACCGTCAGAACGGAGAGCCCGCTGCCGCCGGAGCTCAGCCATCGGCCGAGCGTGCCCGTCGGATCGCCGACGACGGCCCTGGACGCGGCCGCTGCCCGGCCCGTCGCTTATGAACAGGTAGTCGATGGCGGAACCGGCGTGCTCTATCGCACGAAGAACGGCTACGCCGTGGTCAAGACCGATCTCGGCCGCGCCGCCTCGGCAACCGCCGACGCGGCAAAGCGCTCGGTGAACTGGCTGGCCGGCCTGGTGCCGAGCAAGCTCTAGGCACAGCCTACATCTTCAGCTTCAGGCTCTGCCAGAACTTGTCGATCAGCGGCTTCTCGGTCGCCGCATCCTCGCCGGCGACGCGCGTGATGAACAAAAGCCCCTGGTCGGCGCGACCGTAGCCGACGATTTCGAAATAAGCGGTGTCGGTGCGGGTCTTCACCTCGGCGGTGATGCCGGTCAATTCCTTGCCGTCGGCAAGCTTGCGCGTCGTCGGCTGCTGCGTCAGCGCGGCACCTGCCTGCACCGATTCCTTGGTCATCTCCTGCAGCATCAGCTGGTTGAGCGACACCGGGTTCATCTCGCCGTATTCCTGCACCACGACGATCGTGCCCAGCGCCGAGGCCATCAGATATTGCGTGATGTTCTCGCCGAGATCGCTCTTGGTCACCGAAATGCCGCTCGGATGGTTGAAGGAGAAACTGCCGCCGGAAAAGGTGGCGAAATCGTTCTTGTCGAGCTTCACTTCGACCTGTCTGCCGTCCGGCAGCGTCACATGGGTGCTCTCGCCGGCGTCGATATCAACCGCCTTGCCGTCGATCGTCACCTTGAAGGCCTTGAGGTCCTCGGCTCCGGCGGATCCAGCGCACAGCGCGATAAGAGTGAGGGCTGCCGCCGATACCATGCGCATTGATTGTTCTCCTGCTCTATTCCTGAGCAGTTCCGGACGGAAAACCGCTTCACACTTTTCCTGGAACTGCTTCTTATACCACCCCGCTCAGCGCCTTGATGGCACGGTAGAAGGTCGAGGAAAACATTTCCGTCGGGTCATAGCGCCGCTTTGCCGCCAGGAAGGCGGGCAGTTCGGGATAGGACGCCAGCAGCTCCTTGCCCGTATAGTGCAGCTGGTAGGGCAGGAAGAACCGACCGCCATGCTTGATCGTCACGTCGATCAGCGCCCGCGTCAGCGCCCGCATCCTGGCATTGCCATCGGCATCGGCCGGCTGGTTGATATAGAGCACCAGCGAATAGGCCGGCTCCGGCGCGTAGGTCAGCGCCACATCCTCCTTGTGGACGGCGCGCACCGAGGCGTTGAGGACAGGCAGATCCTGGTTGCGCAGGATTTCGCGCGCTTCCGCGATGAACTCGACATAGGCTGCGCGAGGAATAAAATATTCGTGCAGTATGTCGGTCTCGTTCATGAGGTCGTTGAACAGATACGGCACCGAATCGTGCATCGGGTTGTTGCGGGTGACGAGACAGGCCTCGCCCTGGGCAAGCGCCGAGCTGCGCGGCACCGTGCAGCTCTCGAATTTCGGCTCCAGCGTCTTTTCGGTGAACCATTTCAGTTCCTGGAACGCGCTGCCCCACTTGGCCATGTTCATGATCACCCGCTTCAGGCCGACGCCATCGGGTTCACCGAGCGCCGGCTGGTCCGCCGGCGGCTGCTCCGCTACCTTGTCGTAGCGGTAGACGATCATGTCCTCGAGGAAATTGCCCGGCGCCGTCGACAGATGGCCGTAGAACAGGCCGATGTTCTTGTTCGGCTCCAGCACCTCGGCGAAGAATTTCGGAAAGTCGTCGGATTTGATGATCTCGCGCGAGGTGCGGTAGACGGCATTGTCGACGATATCGAGCGTCGCCTCCACCACCACGCCGAACAGGCCGTAGCCGCCGACGACATGGCGGAACAGCTCGCTGTTGTCGGCTGGCGAGCAGGTGGTCACCGACCCGTCGGCCAGCATCACCCGCATCGAGCGGATCGAGCCGGCCACCGAGCCCGCCTGATGGTCCATGCCGTGCGCGTTCACCGACAGCGAACCGCCGACCGAAAAAATATCGGTCGACTGCATCGCCTTCACCGCGAAGCGCGGATGCAGCATGGTCTGGATGTCGTGCCAGCGCGCGCCCGGCTGCAAGGTCATTGTCCTGGCCGCGGCGTCCACCGTGACCTTGTTGAACGGTCTGAGGTCGAGAACCAGCGCATTGTCGTCGAAGGCATGCCCGCCCATCGAATGGCGGATGGCCGCCAGCGACACTTTCAGCCCGTTGGCGCGCGCGAAGGCCAGCGCCTTGGCGATATGCTCTTCCTCGCTGACCTCGACCACGCCATAGACCGGCGTCCTCGACAGGCCGCTGGCATCGTTTATGTCGCCGCCTTTTGCCAGCCAGGGCAGCGACGGATCGAAGGCCGGCGCGTTGTCGATCGGCTTCAGCGGCAGCGCGATGCCGTCGATATCGGCGATGCGTCCGGTGTTCTTCGGCCCTGACGGGCCTCGCGCCAGCCGCGCCACGGTGGTGCCGCCCCACAGGACGGCGCCGCCAAGGACAGCCGCGCCCAGAAGCAGCCGCCGCGACAGGCGAAATCCCTTTTGTTCCTCGGCCATGCAGATCCCCCGCAGCCAAGGAATAGCGCGGCCTCTGGGCAAAAACCATAGCAGCGCTGCCGGAACGGCGTTTCGCCACCGTCGACGCCCGGCGGTGCGTGTCCAAGGTCATGAAAATGGCCGATCCCCGAAGGAACCGGCCAGATTGGAGCAGGGTCTCAAAAGTCCGATCAGGAGTCTCTATGAAGCCTTCTTGATCGACGTCACCATGCCGGTCTTGTCGTCGACGGTCACCGCCACCTTGGCGCCGACCTTCAATTTCCCGACCGACGCATCGGGCGACAGCTGGTAGATCTTGCCGTCGTCGAGGGTGACCGACTTGGTTGTCGGATCGACCGCCTGGATAGTGCCCTGAACGGTCGCGGCATAGGCCGTGCCGAGAAAGGCGAGCAGAGCGGCGGTGGTTGCGAGGGTCTTCTTCATGGATAGCACTCCGTGCTGTTTCGGTTTTCCGGCACCGCTTGGGAGAGGCAGCACCGAACGGCCCGAGACTGGAGCGGAAAGCGCGCCATCGGCAAATCACGTTGAATGAATTTTCGCAAAGGAAATCATTGGCTTAATTCCGACACAATAGCCTCCAAGCCCTCCGATGCCGACAGCTTTCCCGCCCAGATGGAAGCCTCTTCTCCGCACGAAAAGAGTCGTTTGACGGATTGTGGCTCGCGCCGCCGGCGATCACGCGGCCGCCGCAATCCCTTCCCGGCCGCATCACGAAACAGGACTTCGATTTTTCATCGGTACACATTTTATGTCGCGGGGCCGGCTCGAGCCTCCCATTCGGCGGAGAGCAATTTCGCGCTCAGGTTGCAAACTCGAAGCGAATGCGGGATGGTGTCGCGCTTGTGATAAGGGGGGACTTCCATGAAAATCGCCGTCCGGACCACGCTATCCCTGATGCTGGCGATTTTGCCGGGCCTGGCTGGCGCGCAACGCGCCGATCCGGGTGACGACAGCACGATCATCTTTGCTCCTGATGATCCCGACATGGCGTCGGCGACCGCGCGAGCCCTCGCCGGCCTGGATGAATTCCTGGCCTTGTCCGAAACACCTCCGTCCGGCACCGACAGGTTCAAACTGAAGGTCAAGGTGCGTGACGGCAACGTCACCGAACACTTCTGGGTCGTACCGTTTCGCCGCACGGAAACCGGATTTGCCGGCATATTGGCGAACGAACCGGAAGAAGTGCATAACGTCGTGCTCGGTCAGAATATCGAATTCACGCGCAACGACATTTCCGACTGGGGATACACTAGGGACGGCCATCAGGTCGGCAGCTTCACCGTCTGTGTGATGTTCAAGAGAATGTCCAAGGAAGAGGCGGACTATATGCGCGGCAAATACGGCTTCGACTGCTGAGCCTGCTTCGGCCTATCAGATCGCCCCGTCCCTCACGCCGATCTTCCTCACCAAGGCCGCCGTCGCCAGCATGGCGCCCATGTCCGAGATCATGGGCGCGACATGGGTCTGATAATCCAGCGGCACCGAAATGGCGGGCAGTTCGAAGAAGTTCTTCGCTTGCGGCAACAACAGAAAACCGTCGCCGCCATTGAGCGCGACACGCGCCGGCTCGTCCGGCCAGGTTTCGCCGAGCCATTTGAGCGCCTGCGCCAGCCGCCCGGTCACCAGCGGCCGCGCCGCCTCGACATTGTCGGTGCGGAATTCATAGGCGGCGTCGAGAAAAGGCTCGCCCGACGACAGGTCCTGCAGCTTGGACCCAAACACCCCACGGAAAAAGCCGACGACCGCATTGGTTCGCCGCGTCGCCACCAGGATTCCCGGGAACGGCTCGACGGCCTCGAAGGCGACGATGACACCCTTGAATGCAGTCGACGAACCCTTGCCGTTCCCTTCTCGCAATTCCGTCTCGTAAAGCTCGAACGGAAACTCTTCGTAGCGTCCGGAAACGACATCGTCGAAGGACTGCCGGTTGAAAGGCCCGACCGTCTCGCGCGGCAGCCGGTCGAAGGAGTTCGGCCTTCCGCCATGCTGGTAGTGCACATCGCGGATGAAACCGAAGATGATGGGCAGCAGCGTGTCGCGGAACGATTGCTGCAGCCGCGTCGCCGGTTTCATGGCCTGGAAATAGAGCAGGACCGAAGCGGCGAAGCCGATGACATAGAGAAATACATGCGGCGTCGAGAACCATTGCTCGTGGGGATCGGCGACCTTGTTGAACAGCCAGGCAATGAGCGCGACGAAAACGACCGCCAGGCCAACGAACAATGGGACGCGCCACTTGACCCTGCGGGCGACCGAGGCCCTTGTCGCTTCGTATGTCTCGATGTCCTTCTTGATGGCCGCGATAGCTGCCGCGCCCGGCATGAAATCCGCTGTTTCCACCGCCACCCCCGCAAGCCTCGACGAATTCATGATAGCTGGTTTTTCAGGAGACGCGCCAGACGGATGGCACTTCTTCCTTCTCCCCTTGTGGGAGAAGGTGGATCGGCGCGTCAGCGCCGAGACGGATGAGGGGTGTTCCAGCGGAGTGAGGCGTTGGTATTCCCTGGAGCACCCCTCATCCGGCCGCTTCGCGGCCACCTTCTCCCACAGGGGGAGAAGGGAAGATCGCCCTCAGCCGACCCTCGACCTTTTGCCGCATTCCACCTTCCAATCCGTCCACCGACACCAGCCGCTCATGGTCGCCCACGCGTAGCCGCATGAATGGAAGCAGCCGATAGGCGGCGACCCTGCCGCGCGTCTGCGCTTCAGCACTGACGTCGACGATGAAAATCCCGCCGATACGCCCTGGCCATGGCTGGCGGGCAAAAGCGGTGCCGAGGAAGTCGCCGAGCCCATAGGCGACGATCGCCTCGCCGATCCGCTGCACCGGCTGCACGACATGGGCATGATGGCCGGCGATCAGCCCGACGCCGTGCCCGGCCAGCCGCCGCGCCAGCGCCCGCGTTCCGGCACGCGGAAAATGCCGGAATTCCCAGTCCCAGTGCGGCACCGCACAGAGGAGATCGATCCCCGCGCTCGCCTCGCGCGGCCAGCGCGCCGGATCGCCTTCCATCAAGACGCGGCCGGCAAACAGGCTTTCGTCGGCGTTGCGCCAGAGCGTGAAAGCGGCGAAGCCGAGAGCGATCGGCCCGACCGCGAAGCGTTCGACCGGGCCAGTGGCGGCCAGGCCGATGGTGCGGATATCGAGCAGCCTCAACGTGGCCGCCGTCGCGTCGAAACCGGCGACACCCTGGTCGAACACATGATTGTTGGCCAGCGACAGCACGAGTTTTTCGCGCTCGATCCCGACCGCCGCCAATGCTTCCACCAGAAAGCGTTCGCTCATCGCATGATGCGTGCCGAGCTTGGTCCCCAGCACGGCACTTGGCTTGTCCACGATCGGGCTTTCGCAATTGCCGATCACCAGGTCGGCAGTGCCGAGCAGCGCCTTGATCGCCGGATCGCACGCCGGCGTGCTGCGGTTGGCCACGGCCGAGATGTCGCCGACGAAGGCAAGCCGCACCATCTGCTTTGGCGACGGGTCCATCAGCGTCCCCGCCGCCGGGGCAAACCCGTTGGCGTCGCCGCCAAGCGACGGCTTCAGGAATCGTGGCAGCCAGGACAGTTTGTAGGAAAGCGGATAGTTCGACACGCGACGCCCAATTTGCTTGCCCTGTGTAGACCGTCCGTCCGGCGAGTTGAAGCCATCCGGCGACAATCATGCGCCGAGACCGGCAGACGGCGGACGGCAAATTCGTGTATGGTCGCCGGCGCGAAACGCACCTGGAGGGGGAACATGAAACGAGTTGCGAGCCTGCTGGCCTCAGCCTCTATTCTGCTTGTACCGTTGTGTTCGGCTAACGCCGCCATGCCCGAAGCGGCAACCGCATTGTTCGAAGCCAAGACCGTGGCCGCGCGCGACGGCGCCCTGTCGACACTGGAAGCGGCTGCGCCGAAAGATCCGGCTTCGGCCTATGCCGCCGGCGCCGGCGAGTTCTTCACCGCACTGGAATTGCTGGCGAGCGGCCTGCACCGCCATGGCTTCGAGAGCCCGCAATCCTTCATGCTGCCGCTGATGCAGCTGCCGGTGCCGACAAACCCCAACCCCGAGCCGCTGACCTACGAAGAGTTCCGCTCCATCCTGGTCGCCTTCCGCGACCGGCTGGCAAAGTCCGCGGCGACGCTGGGTTCGGTGCCGGCCGACGCCGATATCGGCATGGTCATCGACCTCACCCATGTCGGCATCGACCTCAACGAGGACGGCACGATCGCACCGGATGAAAGCATGGCGGCGATCATGGCGGCGCTGTCGCACAGCGGCATGGCGCCAGACGGCGCCGCGCCTGCGCTCACCTTCCGCTTCGACCGCGCCGACGGTTACTGGCTGCAGGGCTACGCCGAGTTCCTGATGGCGCAGGCCGATTTCTGGCTTGCGCATGATTTCAGGGGCACGTTCGACGGCTCGTTCCACATGCTGTTCCCGCGCGCCAAGCTGCCATTGCAGGACATCCTGGTGCCGCCGCCCAGCGAGATGGGCGGCAACATGTTCTCCTCGGAATGGCGCATCGCCGATTTCATCTCGATGGTGCACATGATCAACTGGCCGGTGATCGAGCCGGAGCGCCGCAAGGCGGCGCGCCAGGAGCTGCTCGAAATGATCCGGCTGTCGCGCGAGGACTGGAAAGCGATCCGCGCCGAGACGGACAATGACCGCGAATGGCTGCCCGGCCCGCAGCAGAAGGGCGAAAACCGGCTCACCGGCCTCGAAGTCGGCGAGGAGCAGGTCCAGGCCTGGCTCGCCACCTTGACCATGGCCGAGGACTTGCTTGAAGGCCGGGCGCTGCTGCCGCATTTCCGCATCACCGGCAAGGGCATCAACATGAAGCGCTTCTTCGACGAGCCGAAGCCCTTCGACCTGGTGCTGTCGATCACCGGCCCCGGCATCGCACCCTATCTGGAGACCGGCAAGATCCTGACCAGCGACGATTTCAACCTGATCCAGCGCGAATTCGGCGGCGGCGGGTTTCTGACGTTCGCGCTGTGGTTCAATTGAGGACTAAGCGCCTCTAACCGCACTGACGATCAGAAGAAACGGCGTTGGAGACGCAGGAGCCCGGCCACGACCGCCGCTATCAGCGCGTTCGATATCACGCCGACCGCGCCGCTCATCCAGGCGATATCGCCGGACTGACCAAGAATTACGAAGGGATAGAAGATGGCGATGATGACAATTGCCGCCACCAGCCCAAGCCAGCCCACGCTTGGCTGCTTGACCCTGAGGCTGAGGAAATAGGCGATCGCGATCAGCACGATCCTGAGCGGATCCAGTATCTGGGCAATGACGATAGCGGTCAGAAGCATGGCCGGGCACTAAGCTTCAAAAACCAAACCTTTCAAGTGCCAGGTTTCAAGTGGCAAGGGCTGATGGAATTCAGCCGGCCTGATGTAGACAGATCCTATCGCGCGAACCCGTGCAGCCGGGCCAGCAGCCATTGCAGCGGATTGTTGACGAATGCCTTGGTGACGAAGCTGTCATGGGCGGCTTCCGAGGCGAGCAGAGCGATGGTGCCGGCTTCCAGCCGCCGCGGCGGATCGGCGCTTGCATTGATGCCCTTGCCTGCCAGCGCCTGCCTGATCTCGGCATTGCCCGAGGCCGAGGATTTGCCGTAGGCGCTGACGAAGAAACTCTTCCTGTGATGCGCGATCCAGTCGGCGAAGACGTCGGCTTCGTCGAACACGGCGTCGAGCAGGATGACGCCGAGCAGGCGGCCGCCAATGTCACCATTCCCAAGCACGGATGCGGCCGGATTGTAGCCGCCGCTATAGGCGACCAGCACCACCGGCATGGCCTCGAATTTTGCCGCCTTGGCGCCGGTCAGCCTGGCCAGGCCTTGCGCCGCCTCGGCCATGAACCCGGAAAAATAGCCCGGCGTCCAGAAATTGCCGGCGCTGGAATCCTGCGCGTCGCGGGCAAATTGCGGCGCCACCAGCACGGCGTTGAGGCCCGAAGCCTCGACCTGCGCGACCACGCGCTGGCGCCCGACCACGTCTCGCCGCAAGGTCGCGCCGTTGCCGTGGAAGAACACGACGATGACAGCGGGCTTGGCGGCATCGAAACCTTTGGGAATCGCGAGCAGCGTCGAGCGGTCCGAATAGGTCTTGTCTTCCCAGTAGATTCCCCCACGCGGCGAGGTGTGGCCGTGGCGGCCGTTCGCATCGACGTCGAGAAACGCCGCGGAGCCGTCGGGCAGCTTGCCCCGGTACGGAAACGGCGACGCCTTGAACGGCACGATGGTTGAGATCGCCTTGTGCGAGCGCGCGCCCTGGCTTGCGGCCGGGAATACCGCCGTGGCCAGCAGTCCGGCGACGATGGCGCGCCGGTCCGGCATCAAGCGGGCACCACCCGGAGAGCCGGCGCCCTTGATGGCAACAGCACCGCGAAGAAGGCCGGAATGGCGACGAGATAGGCGATCCCAGCCCATTGCAGCACGGCGCTGAGGCCGAAGCTGGTGGCGACGATCGGCACCGCGGCCGAGCCGATCACCGAGAAGCAGCCATTGATGCCCCAGGCCCAGACGAACAGATGCTCCTTGCCGAGCCGCGCCAGCCAGGTCATGGCGGTGGCCATCGGCATGCCCATCAGGAAGGCCGGCGGCGACACCAGCAGGAAGCAGGAGAGCAGCCGCACCGCATAGGGATAGGCGCCGATCCGATCGAGCACCGGCGACAGATAGAAGCCGTAAACCAGCAGCAGCGCGCAGATGGCCAGCAGGACCGTCGGCAGCAGCGTCCTGGCGCGCTCGAAGATGCGTTCGGCGAACAGGCTGCCGAGGCCGGAAAACACCAGCATCGAGGAGATCAGCACCGAGGCCGAAACGGTCGGATTGGCCAGCGCCACGGTGAAGCGGCTGATCAGCCCGACCTCGACCATGATATAGCCGAGGCCGAGGCACGCGAAATACAGGATGGTGCCGAGCTTGCCGCGCGAGCGCGAGAACACGATGCGCCAGCCGAAGAGCACCGGCAACAACACCAGCGACGCCGCCGTGATGCAGGCAATGCCGAGCGTCGCCCAGATCAGCAGATAGCCCCAATCGTCCTGGAACAGGTCGAGCCGGTCGAGCGTGCGCGGCAGGTCGGCGACCTTCACATAGGCCGCGAAATAAGGTTGATCGTTGCTCAGCGCACGCGCGTCGAAGACATAGTCGCTCGCGAGCTTTTCCCAGCCGCCGGTCAGAAGTGCGCGCCAGCTCATGCGCTGCAGTTCCGTCGCCGGCAACACCTGCGGACCGGCATCGGCATCCGCGCAGGCATCGAGCGTCGGATCGGCGGGTGCGGTCGGATCGCAGTCAGGATTTGCAGGCGTGGTCGGGTCGGCGGGTTGGGTGAGCGTCGCGTCCTGTCCGCTGCCGAAGATCGACGCGCGGTAATCATCGAGTACCTTCTGCGCCCCCGAGCCGTCATAAACCATTCCTGGATAATAGACTTCCTCCCAGGACATCGATTTGGTGTAGTCGCGCAGCGTCTTGATTTCGGTTTCCGTGAAGCCGCCACGCTTGAACAGCACCGTCGTGGTGGAGAGATAGCTCGACACGGCGAAGACATCGTTGGCGGCACCTTGGCGGTCGAAAATCTCCGCCGCTTCGGCGACGGTAGAATAAAGCTTGAGCACCGATTTTGGCGGCTCTTCCTTGTTCCACAAGGTGATCGACAGCACGCCGCCATCGGCAAGCGCGTGCATGTAGCTCAGCATCGCCTCACGCGTGTAGGCGTATTTCTCCGAAATGGCGAAGCCGCCGGGATTGGACAGGCCGACGCTGTCGGCCAGGCTGAGGTCGATGACGTCGTAGCGCTCGGCCGTATTGGCGAGGAACAGGCGCCCGTCATAGTCGATCACCTTGAGCCGCGGTTCCGCCAGTATATTGCCGGTGACATCCCTGAGGATCGGATCGCGGAAGGCCCGCAACGTCATCGGGTTGCTCTCGGCGACGGTCACCGAGGTCGAACCGGCATTGAGCGCGGCCTGTGTGGAAATGCCGCCGCCGAACTGCACAACGAATGTCTTGGGTTTCTCCTTGATGACATAGGGATAGTGCATCGGCAGATAGCGGAAATAGACCTGCTCGGCCGGCGCCAGGTTGCGCATGATGCCTTCCGGCCCGTCGCCGTCGCGATACATGCCGACATAAGTGTTGGCCGGAACCTCGGGCATGCCGAAGGCGGCGTTGTCGCTCAGGCCCGGCGCGAAATGCATGTAGGAGCTGGCATAGACCTGCAAATCGCCGAACGGCGAGACGCTGCGGTAGATGCGCTTGCCGTCCGGAAAATTGCGGGCATAGGCGACACCCTTGTATTGCGAGACGGTGATGTCGGGTATGCCTGTGAGCCCGGGCAGCAAGAGGTAGCCTGATATCGACAGCGCCGCGACCACCAGGCCCGCGACAACGCTCTTCCAGGCGCCGAACGCGGCGAACCACAGCAGCGAACCGGCGGCCCACAAAAGCAGCGGCACGACGATGATGGTTTCAGGCGCGAACAGATACAGCGACACCAGCACGACGAGGCCGGCAAGCCCCGAGCCGGTCAGGTCGGCGAAATAGACGCGGCCGAAGGCGGTGCGGCTTTTCAGGAAGACGATGCCGAGGAAGAAGGCGCCGGCCAGGAACGGCAGGAGGTAGAGCAGGAAATTGGCGAGCAGCCGCCATTTCTGCTGGGGATCCGACACCAGGAAGATGGCATTGAACGGCACCGTCTGGGCGATGAGGTTGGAGCCGACGGCGAGCGGGCCGATCAGCAACAGGGCCACCGTTGCGGCGCCTTGCCAGTGGCGATCGAACCAACCCTTGCCGGCGAAGATGACGACACTGGACAAGGAGAAACCAAGCATGGCGAGGCTGACCACCAGCGAGCCGAAATGCGACCAGCTGCCCACGGCAAACACCCGCATGACGGCGATCTGCAGGGCGATGATGGCGCCGGCGATCAGCCCGACCGCGAGGTAATGCGCAAGCCGTGGCGCCTCCAGCGAGGCGATGCCTGGTCGAGAGATCGATGCGACGGCTGCCATTCAGGCCCCTCGATGCGAATTCAGCAAGGCCGGTGCCGCCGCGCGGCGACTCAGCCGTTATGCGTGCCGACGATCTGGTCGCCTTCCAGCTTGGTGAAGGGCACGAAAGGCACCACCTTGCCGTTGTAGATGTCCGAGCGGACGATGTTGAACGTGCCGTCGGCAAGCTGCTGCTTGATCACCTTGAGCACATGCTGGGCGCCCGGCGGACCGACCGGGATGACCATCACGCCATTGGGCTTGAGCTGCTGCAGCAGCGATGGCGGAATGTGGTCGATGCCGCAAGTGACGATGATCTTGTCGAACGGACCGACGCTCTCCCAGCCATAATAGCCATCCGCATTGCGGCTGGTGACCGCGCCGAACTCGCTGTAGCCGCGCTCGATCAGCCCGTCACGGGTGCGCTGCGCCAGCGGATTGATGATCTCGATCGTGTGCACCTTGTCGGTGAGGTTGGCCAGATAGGCCGACTGGTAGCCCGAGCCGGTGCCGATCTCGAGCACGGCTTCGCCGAACTGCACGTCGATGGACGTCGTCATGCGCCCGACCAGGTGCGGGCCTGAAATCGTCACGCCATAGCCGATATCGAGGAAGGCATGATCATAGGCGCGGCCGAGGTTCTGCGGCAGCACGAACTCCTCGCGCGGCGTCAGCAGGAAGGCGCGCTTGTTGCGATCGTCCAGCACGTCCTTGTTGTAGACCATGATCTGGAAGCGATCGAATCGCTCAGCCAGCAACTTCGGATCCTCGCCGCGATTGGCCACCATCCAGTCGATGAAGGACTTCTTATCCTTGAACGGCACCTCCGCATTGCGGTCATAGGGAACCGGGACGGCAGCCTTGACGGCGGCCGGAAGAATGGAAAACGCCGCGGCTCCCGCCGACAGCGCCAAGAAGTCCCGACGCTTCATGGAAAAGCCTCCAAAGGTGACCTTTGCCACCTTGAAACCAAGCACTTGACCGGATTGCACCGCCTCCCAAAACGAGTCAATCGGCCGCCGGAAGTCGATCCGCCAGGCCGAAAAATTGTGGCAGGACGGCAACAGTAGTCGCGGGCACCCGGTGGCGTTCGCGGCGGCGCGGCCGATGCCTGTCGGCGCGCCTCATTGCCGCGGGAAGCGCTCGATCGTGTTTTTGCAAGGATTAGCAAGGGCTGTTTTGCTTGACTCGACAGGCAAAAACAGGCAGCAAAACAGCCTTGGAAGGGCTGCAATACCGCGTGCATGGTCGTGGACGAGCCTTTTTCGGCACAAAGTCCACGTCTCTCGATTGGTTTTGAGAGGGATTGGTTAACCAACTTTGTCCATATTTTGAAGCAATCGGCAACTAACGACAGGCGCGGCAAACGCGTCGGGGACCACCTGGGATCACTCACAGAATGGTCGTCGCGGCTATCACAGCCGCGGACGTGGGAGCCGATTGGAGCAAGATTGGTTGCATGGCGTTCTTGAGTCGTAAAATTGTCGGGGACAGGCGTTGGGGCGGCGAGACCGCTGTCGAAGCGTCACGTGCCTCATCCTTCACCCCTGAACGGGTTGTCCCCTGGGTCGCTGTGCCAGGCGTCGGCGTTGCCGTCGGCCTATGGCTGATCGGCACCATGGCCGGCCTCAGCTCCGTCGGCACCTCGCTCTCGGCGACGTCGGCAGGCCTGCCGCAGACGCTGTCCATGCCGGGCGTTCTCGCTCTCGCCGATCCGCTGAAACAGCATTTCCTCAGCTCTTCGGCGCCGTTCGTGATGGCCAATGCCCATGGCGGCGCGCAGGCGCTGCACGACCATGCCGTACAGTGCGGCGCCAGCTGCTTCAAGCTGGCCGCGGTAACCTCCAAGGCGGAGAAATCCGCGCGTCTGGTGGCACAGGTCAAACCAACGCCGGCGAAGTCGAAATCGCAGCAACGCTTCGAGCTGATGGAAGCGTCGCTGTCGCCGACAAAGCTTGCCGCCGCCTTCGCCGGTGCGGGAAAGCCGGCGGCCCCAGCCAGCACCCATCCCCTTATTTCCACCGCCGCCCAGCAAGTCACCGAGGCGTCTCTCGTGCCGTCCGTCCAGGTCATGGCCAGCCTGTCCAACGACATGCCGGCTCCGGCGGCGGAACGCTTCGCCCGCGCCGATCCGGGTTCCGTCGTGCAGACCGCGCCGGCGCCGACGGGCTTTGCCCAGTCGGAAACGCCCGACAACGCGCAGCTGGCGCTTGCCCTCGTCGAGTCGATGCCGGTCGAGGACGAAGCCTTCGCCTCGCCGCTGCCGATGACAGAATCCTCACCCGATGTCGCGGTTGCGCCGGTGGAGACCCAGCAGGAACAGCCCGGCGACGCCGCCTCGCTGCCGGATGCGCTTACCGACGGCGTCCCGCTGCCGACCCGCCGCCCGCAATATGAGGCTCCGCAGCCCAAGGTCGTGGAGCAGGACAAGCCGGCTCCGCAGCCCAAGGCACTGCCACAGAAGCCTGCACCTCAGGCAAAGCCGGTCGAGGTGGCCAGGCAGCCTGCCCGCCAGGGCCGCTCCGGCGAAAACGGCGACGTGCTGGCCTATGCCAAGCCGGATACCCCTGCGGGCGGCCTCGGCCAGGCGTTCAGGAACCTGTTCAACGGCCCCAGTGCCGGAAGCGGCGCCGGCCATGGCGTGGCCGTCTACGACATCAGCGCCAAGACCGTCTACATGCCGGACGGCCAGCGGCTCGAAGCGCATTCCGGCCTCGGCGCCATGGTTGACCAGCCGCGCTATGTCCACGTGAAGGACCGTGGTCCGACGCCGCCCGACACCTACAATCTGTCGCTGCGCGAATCCCGCTTCCACGGCGTCGAGGCGATCCGCCTGACACCGACGAGCGGCGGCAACAAATACAACCGCAACGGCCTCCTCGCGCATACCTACATGCTGCGCGGTGGCCGCGCCGAATCCAATGGCTGCGTCGTCTTCCGGGACTATGCCCGCTTCCTCGCCGCCTTCAAGAAGGGCAGGGTTACACGTCTCGTCGTGGTGGATCGCCTGAAGGGATCGGCGACCCGGGTCGCGTCGAACGGAAGCGGCGCTTGAGATAAGGCGGAACCCACCGCCACCTCCTGACAGCCTTCTGTCAGGAGCATGACGCGCCCGCCGGCCAGCCTTCATCGCGCTCTTTCCATTTTCGCCAAGACCTCCCATATTCGGGACATGGCCAAATCCCCCGATAAAAGAACGCCGCCGACGGCGGATGACGACCGCGCCGCGCCGAAGCGGCGCAGCCCGCTGACCGATTTCCTCGACGCGTCCGAGCCGCTGCACAAGGGCGGCTTCGCCGAGATGCCGCAGGCTGAGCTGACGGGCACGCCGCTGACCGGTTCGATCGCGGATTGGGCCGAGCAGATCGAACAGGAGGCTGAACGGGAAGGCCGCGCCGCGGGCAAAGGCGGCGGCGCCAAGTCGCCGAAGAAGATTCCAGAGCGCTCCGCGGCGCCGGGCCGCACCGCGCGCGGCACCTCGATGGGCGGCGCCGCGTCGGCCCGCGAACGCACGGCGGCCGGCCTCAATCCGGTCGCCGGGCTCGACATCTCGCTGGAAGAAGCCGAGACGATGTCGTCCAGTGGCGTCACCGCCACCGTGGCCGCGCTCTCGGCTCTGATCGAATCCGGCAATCCGCTGCACAAGGACGGCGTGCTGTGGACGCCGCACCGCCCTGCCCGGCCGGAGAAATCCGAAGGCGGCATCGCCATCAAGATGGTGTCGGACTTCGAACCGGCGGGCGACCAGCCGACCGCCATCAAGGATCTTGTCGAGGGCGTCGACAACAGCGACCGCACGCAGGTGCTGCTCGGCGTCACCGGCTCCGGCAAAACCTTCACCATGGCCAAGGTGATCGAGGAGACGCAGCGGCCTGCCTTGATCCTGGCGCCCAACAAGACGCTGGCCGCGCAGCTCTATTCCGAGTTCAAGAAATTCTTCCCCGACAATGCGGTGGAGTATTTCGTCTCCTACTACGACTATTACCAGCCGGAAGCCTACGTTCCGCGCACCGACACCTTCATCGAGAAGGAATCCTCGATCAACGAGCAGATCGACCGCATGCGCCATTCGGCGACCCGTTCGCTGCTCGAGCGCGACGACGTCATCATCGTCGCCTCGGTGTCCTGCATCTACGGTATCGGCTCGGTCGAGACCTATACGGCGATGACCTTCCAGATGCAGATCGGCGACAGGCTCGACCAGCGCGCCCTGCTCGCCGACCTCGTTGCGCAGCAATACAAGCGCCAGGACATCAATTTCGTGCGCGGCTCGTTCCGCGTGCGCGGCGACACGATCGAAATCTTCCCGGCCCACCTGGAAGACCGCGCCTGGCGCATCTCGATGTTCGGCGACGAGATCGAGGCAATCACCGAATTCGACCCGCTGACCGGCCAGAAGACCGGCGAGCTGAAGAGCGTCAAGATCTACGCCAATTCGCACTATGTGACGCCGCGCCCAACGCTGAACCAGGCGATCAAGTCGATCAAGGAAGAGCTCAAGCACCGTTTGGTGGAACTGGAGCGCGCCGGCCGGCTGCTTGAAGCGCAGCGACTGGAACAGCGCTGCCGGTTCGACCTCGAAATGCTGGAAGCCACCGGCTCCTGCGCCGGCATCGAGAACTATTCGCGCTATCTCACCGGCCGCCAGCCCGGCGATCCGCCGCCGACTTTGTTCGAATACATTCCCGACAACGCGCTGGTCTTCATCGACGAAAGCCACGTGACCGTGCCGCAGATCGGCGGCATGTATCGCGGCGACTTCAGGCGCAAGGCGACACTGGCCGAATACGGCTTCCGCCTGCCCTCCTGCATGGACAACCGGCCGCTGCGCTTCGAGGAATGGGACGCCATGCGGCCCCTCTCGGTTGCCGTGTCGGCGACGCCGGGCGCCTGGGAAATGGAGCAGGCCGGCGGCGTCTTCGCCGAGCAGGTCATCCGCCCGACCGGCCTGATCGACCCGCCCGTCGAAGTGCGCCCGGCCAAGAGCCAGGTCGATGACGTCGTCGGCGAAATCCGCGAGACGACGGCCGCCGGCTATCGAACGCTGGTCACCGTGCTGACGAAGCGCATGGCCGAGGATTTGACCGAATACCTGCACGAGCAGGGCGTGCGCGTTCGTTACATGCATTCCGACATCGACACGCTGGAGCGCATCGAGATCCTGCGCGATCTGCGGCTTGGCGCCTTCGACGTGCTGGTCGGCATCAACCTTTTGCGCGAAGGTCTCGACATTCCAGAATGCGGCTTCGTCGCCATCCTCGACGCCGACAAGGAAGGTTTTCTGCGTTCGGAGACATCGCTGATCCAGACCATCGGGCGCGCTGCCCGCAATGTCGACGGCAAGGTCATCCTCTACGCCGACCAGGTCACCGGCTCGATGGAGCGGGCGATGGCCGAGACAAACCGTCGCCGCGAAAAGCAGATGGAGTGGAACGCCGCCAACGGCATCACGCCGGAATCGGTCAAGTCGCGCATCTCCGACATTCTCGACTCGGTCTACGAGAAGGACCATGTCCGCGCCGACATCTCGCAGTTCACCGACGGCGCCGGCGCCATGATGGGCAACAATTTCAAAGCCCATCTCGACGCGCTGGACAAGCAGATGCGCGACGCCGCCGCCAATCTCGACTTCGAGAAGGCGGCCCGCATCCGCGACGAGATCAAGCGGCTGCGCGAGATGGAACTGTCGATCTCTGACGATCCGCTGGCGCGCGAGGTGGAAGGCCAAAGTCCGGCCTCGGGCCGCGAAAAAGGCAAGCACAACAAGGGCGTGGCCAAGCATCGTACGGCTGAGGAACAGGAGCGGTTCCGCAAGCTCGACGCCGCCCGTGCCGCCGAAGAGGCGGCCAAGGCCGCCCGGCCCAACCTCTTCCGCAAGCCCGATCTCGACGAGATGGGCGCCGACGGCGCCGTGCCAGTGAAGAAGCTGCTGTTCGCCAAGCCGTCGCTGGACGATATGGGGCCTGGTACCGACATGCCGACCCCGTCAGGCGCGGTGTCGCGCTCGCTGTTCAAGAAGCAGAGCGCGCAGGAAGCGCATGGTTCAGACTTCGGTATTCCCGGCGAGCCGATCAAACCGCTGTTCAAGAAGAACTCGCTGGACGAGATGACCGTGCGGCGCACCGAGACGCCGATCGAAGGCGACAAGCCGGTCAAGCGCGAGCGAGCCGGCATCGGCTCCTACGAGGACCCGGGCGACGCCCGCCGCGAAAAGCGCCGGCCCGGCAAGACAGGCAGACCGGGAAAGTAGCGATCCTTCGCGCCCCCTCTGTCCTGCCGGACATCTCCCCCACGAGGAGATCGGATATCATCTTTGCTTTCGCCAATCTCCAACGTCGCGGAATGAGCGAGGCGCACAAGCTGCCAATCTCCCTCCTTGTGGGGGAGATGTCCGGCAGGAGGGGGGCGCTGTCCCTCCAACATAGATCAGCTCTTCTTGGCACCTTGCCAGTCATGGGACGAACCTATACGGGCCTTTGCATTGGCTCCTCCGCTCGGAAACCAAACTCCCGCACGGCCCACCCCCATGAAACCCAGAGACATCGCCGCCTACATCTTCCTGGCCGTCACGTGGGGCCTGTCCTTTCTGGTCCTGCTCAAGGTGGTGCACGCATTCGGCTGGGTCGGCGCGGTCACCTTGCGCGCGCTGATTGCCGGCAGCACGCTCTTTCTGCTTGCCGCCGCGACGCGGCGACGGCTGGATTTCAGCGCCGGCTGGCGGCATTTCGCGGTGGTCGGCGCGACGACCGTCGCCGCTCAGCTGATCGGCCTGTCTTATGCCACGCCGCGCATCGGAACGGCCATGGCGGCCATTCTGGTTGCCGCGATCCCGCTGTTCTCGATGATCATCGGCCAGCTCTGGGGGCTTGAGCGCATCACTGTTCGTGGCCTGGGCGGGCTGCTGCTCGGCGCTGCCGGCATTGTCGTCCTGGTCGGCTTCCCCGCCGTTCCGGTCACCGCATCCTTTGCGACCGGCTGCGCCGCCTCGCTGTTCAGTTCGTTCTCGGCCGCCTTCGGCAGCAATTACGCCAATCGCCATCTGCGCTCGGCCGGCTCGCTGGAACTCACCAGCGCCGCCTTCCTGTTCGGTGGGCTGATGACGCTGCCGCTGCTGCTCGTCGTGCCGGTGCCGGCCATTCCGCGCCCCGTCGACTTCCTTTACCTGGCGATCCTGGCCTGCGTCATGAGCGCATTGACCTATGTCGTCTATTTCCGGCTGGTGGCCTCAATCGGTGCAACCAGGACGATCAGCGTCGAATTCGCCGTGACCACGATCGCCGTGCTGACCGGAACGATCCTGCTCGGCGAGTCGCTGACCGTCATCCAAGGCTTCGGCGCGGTGGCGATCATCTGCGGCTGCATCCTGATGCTGGACCCCTTCCCGCGCCGCGCGAAAGCGGTGGCCTTGCCATCAGCCCCGCCTTTGGTGTAGCCAGTCGTCACACTCGAACGTCTCGAAAGGAGGGCTCACGTGTTTACGTTTTTTCGTCACCATCGTCAGCGTGGCCCGATTTCTGCCCTGCGAGCTAGCTTGCAGGGCTGACCAGGGACGGTCCGGGTTTTTTTCCCGCTTCGATTTTTTGGTCTGCCCTTCGTGGTGTGCAACGCCTGGCCTGATAGCCGGCACGCGCACCGTCAAAGTGCATTGACCCGGACTTTCCGGACAGACCAGAGAAATCGAAAATGGCCCTGATCAGCCTCAAATCCCTCGGCGTCACCATGAGTGCGCCGCTCTTCTCCAATCTCGACCTCAGCATCGGCACTGGCGACCGGCTCGGCATCGTTGCCGCCAACGGCCGCGGCAAGTCGACCTTGTTGAAATGCCTGACCGGCGAGCTGGAGCCGACAACGGGCGACATCACCCGCACGCGCGGCCTGCGCGTCGGCCATGTCGAACAGTCCGTTGCCCCTGCCCTGCTCGGCAGTACTTTTTACCAGGTGGTGGCGGATGCCTTGCCACCGGAGCAGACCGACAGCGAGATGTGTCGCGTCGACGTGGTCCTCGATTCGCTCGACGTGCCCGAGCCAATGCGCGAGCGGGAGATGCGGGCGCTGAGCGGCGGCTGGCAGCGGCTGGCGCTGATCGCCCGCGTTTGGGTCACCGATCCCGACGTGCTGCTGCTCGACGAGCCGACCAACCATCTCGACCTCGCCCGCATCAGCCAGTTGGAAACCTGGCTCAACGCGCTGCCGCGCGACGTGCCCGTCATCATCGCCAGCCATGACCGCGCCTTCCTCGACGCCACCACCAACCGCACGCTGTTCCTGCGTCCGGAACAGTCGCCGGTGTTTTCGCTACCCTACTCACGGGCCCGGGAAGCGCTGGACGAGGTCGACGCCTCGACCGAGCGAAAAGTCCAGCGCGACATGAAAGTGGCGCAGCAATTGCGCCGGCAGGCGGCCAAGCTCAACAATATCGGCATCAATTCGGGCAGCGACCTGCTGACGGTCAAGACCAAGCAGCTCAACCAGCGCGCGGAAAAGCTCGAAGAGGCAGCCAATCCGGCGCATCGCGAAAAATCGGCGGGCGCGATCAAACTCGCCAATCGCGGCACGCACGCGAAGGTGCTGATCACGCTCGACGACGCGGCGGTGGAAACGCCCGACGGCACGCTGCTGTTCAGGACCGGCAAGCGCCACATCTGCCAGGGCGACCGCATCGTGCTGCTCGGCCGCAACGGCGTCGGCAAATCGCGCTTCGTCACCTTGATCCGCAGCGCCATCCTCGAACAGGATGCGGTGCGCAATGTGAAGGTGACGCCGTCGACCGTGCTCGGCTACAGCGACCAGGCGCTATCCGGCATCAGCGGCGACGACACGCCGCTGGCCATGGTCTCGCGCCGCTACGATGTCGGCGAACAGCGCGCCCGCTCGCTGCTCGCCGGCGCCGGCGTGGTCATCGAGATGCAGGAGAAAAGGATCGGTGTGCTGTCGGGCGGCCAGAAGGCGCGGCTGATGATGCTGGCGCTCAGGCTCGCCAATCCCAACTTCTACCTGCTCGACGAGCCGACCAACCATCTCGACATAGACGGCCAGGAAGCGCTGGAGGAGGAGTTGCTGAAGCACCAGGCAAGCTGCCTGCTCGCCTCGCACGACCGCTCCTTCATCCGTGCCGTCGGCAACCGCTTCTGGCTGGTCGAGAAGCGGAAGCTGACCGAGGTCGAAGACCCGGAGCGTTTCTTCCGCGAAGTGGCTGAAGGAACCGGCTGAGCGGCGACGAAGATGCATTGCCGATGAAGTTTCGGCCTGTCACTGACAGGGCGCACCTTTGGTATCATTTCATGAGACGTACTCTTGATTCCTGAAACGTATCATGTCATGGTACGTCCGTCGGAACCCCACGGATGATACGCTCGTTCAAGGACAAGACCAGCCAAGCCGTTTCGAACGGCAAGGCTCCAAAGGGCTTCCCTTCGGATCTTGTCCGACCGGCCCAACGGAAGCTGTACATGATCGACAACGCCGCCGAACTGTCAGATCTCAAGACGCCTCCCGGCAACAGGCTTGAGCCGTTGAAAGGCAACCGTGCCGGTCAGCATTCGATCCGCATCAACGATCAGTTTCGCATCTGCTTTCGCTGGGTGGATGGGCAAGCAGAAGATGTTGAAATAACCGACTACCATTGAAGGCAGGTCCCAAATGCTTGATATCAACCCGCCCATCCATCCCGGAGAAATTCTCCGCGAAGAGTATCTCATACCGCTTGGTCTGAAGCCTTACACGCTGGCCAAAAAGCTGCATGTGCCGCGCACGCGCATCGAGCGCCTAGCCAGCGAGACGACACCGGTAACGCCCGATACCGCACTGCGCCTTGCGAAGTTTTTTGGGACCACGCCGCAGTTTTGGATGAACATGCAGGCAAGCTATGACCTCGCCGTCGAGGGGAAGGCCAAGAGAGCCGACCTTGAAACGATCGAACGATTGGAGACTGCTGCCTGACGTAAGGGCGCCGCGCCGGTAACAGAGAAAAAATTCGACAATCTGTCGGATCGCCCGTTGCTGCCTCGTCCTTGGGATGCCGACACGATGATGCCGGCGCCAACCCAGGGAGAAGTCATCATGTCCGTCCTGTCATCCATCGGCCGCATCGCAACCCGGTATGCCGCGGCGCGCGCCCGTCACCGCAGCGAACGCATCCTTTTGTCGCTGCCGGCCGAACTGCGCAAGGATATCGGCTTTCCGGAAATCTTCGATGCCCGCGACAGCCGTCGCGCGGCCACGTCCTCGGCCAAGGTCATATGACCATGGCCAGCCGCAGCATGCACCGGCCTCAAAAGCCGGCCGGTGCCCGATGATCCGGCCGCGGCGAAAAATTTTCGGGCCCTGTAGGATTGGCGTCACCTCATCCGTCCTATGATCCGCAAGGCCAGGCCAAACGTGAAGAGGAACACGAGAATGACCGACCAGACCCCGCCCCGCGCCAAAGTACTTGGCGGATTGACCCCCTATCTGCAGGTCAACGGCGCCATCAAGGCCGCCGAATTCTACAAGAAGGCTTTCGGGGCCGAGGAAGTCTTTGCCTATCCGGCGGATGAAAAAGGCCGCACCATGCATATCCATCTCTACATCAACGGCTCGACGCTGATGCTCGGCGACGCCTATCCGGAACACGGCCATCCGCACCAGGCGGCGCAGGGCTATACGCTGCAGCTTCATCTCGGCAAGGATGACATCGACGCCTGGTGGAAACGCGCCGTCGACGCCGGCTGCGAGATCGTCACGCCGCTGCAGGTGATGTTCTGGGGCGACCGCTGGGGCCAGGTGAAGGATCCCTTCGGCGTCGCCTGGGCAATGAACGCACCGACTGAATAAGCTTAGCGTGCGCGCCCTTGCCGAGGGGGATGCGCCCAAACAATCCTATGGCGGAGCAAGGAGCGAAGCGACGCGGCGTAGACCATAGGATCCATGCCGTAACGTCAAAATATCGGAAACGGCGAAGACTTCTGCCCCGCGGCATTCTTCGATCGAGGTCGCGGCATGGATCCTAGGGTCTTCGCGACGGAGCTTCGCTCCTGCTTCGCCCTAGGATGACGAAGCTGATGGGCATCTCCGCGACCCGCTCGCTAATCCAGCTTGTCGAGCAGCGGCTTCAGCCGGTCGCCGTAGCGCTTCCACAAATCGACCGAGCCCTGGTACATCGGCTGGCGCACCTGCGCGGCGGATGCCGTGCGCACCGGCCGATCGGTCGCGTGGAACGACAGCACGGCATCGTCCCATGGCAGGCCGAGATAGTGGATCAGCGCCCGGCTCTGGCCTTCCTGGTCGGCGACGAAGTCCTCGTAGCGCACATCGTGCACGACGCCGGGCAGCACCTTGTGCCAATGCGCCATGATGTCGGTATAGAGATTGTGGAAATCGGCGAGTTCGCCGAGGTCATAGCCATAGCGGTGGCTGTCGCCGCGGAAATGCACCTTGTAGATCGACAGGCATGTCGCCGCCGCATCGCGGGCGCAGTGGATGATCCTGGCCTTCGGCAGCATCATGCGGATGAAGCCGACGAGCAGGAAGTTGCCCGGCATCTTGTCGGTGACGTGGCGCATATGCGGATAGCGGGCATGCAGCATGTCGAGATAGGCCTGCCCCGCCTCGGCGAAATCGGTATCGTCGGTGTCGGCCACGCCCCAGGGGAAGCCGCCCGGCATGTCCGACGGAAACTGCCTGCCGACCGCCGTCTTCAGGATGCTGAGCTCGCCCGCGCCATAAACCTGGGGGTGGCTGGCGATGATCTGTTCGACCAGCGTCGTGCCCGAACGCGGCATGCCGACGATGAAGATCGGCGCATCGTCGGTGATCGGGCTCGGCCTGTGCTTCTCGAAGAAGCCGGCATCGAACACGGTCTTCATCGCCTCGAATTCGGCACGCGTCTTCACCGGATCATAGTCGATGCCCTTGCGGCGGATGGCATTGCCCTCGGCGAAGTAGTCGAAGGCCTTGCCGTAATCCTTGAGATCGTCATTGGCCTTGCCGAGGCCAAACGACAGCTGCATGCGTGCCAGGCTGTCCTGGGGCGCCTTGGCGTGCTGCGCCTCCATGCCGGCCAATTCGGCATCGCGCTCCTTCTGGCGCTTGACCTGCGTCAGCATCAGCCATGCGCGGGCCATGCCGGGCTGGATCGCCACCGCTTGCCGGAACAGGTCTGTCGCCTCGCCGAGCTTGCCCTTCTCCATCAGCCCGACGCCCAGCCCGTGCAACAGGTCGGCATCCTTGGGGCGAATGGTCAGGGCCTCCTGGAAGACAGCCAGTGCCTCGTCGAGGCGTCCGGCTTCCTGCAGGGTTTCGGCAAGCCCGATGCGCGCGCGCACGTGGAATGGATTGCGCTGCACTGTGCCGCGATAGATGTCCTCGGCCTCCTCGAACCGGCCGATCTGCTTCAGCGACGAACCGAGATTGTCGCGCGCCGCGAGCTGCTCCGGCCGCAGGTCCACCGCGCCGCGGAAGAAATCGATCGCCGCCCTGACGCGGCCGAGATCGCGCATCACCGTGCCGAGATTGTTGAGGAAGTCGGGGTTCGTCGGCTGCAGCTGAACCGACTGCTCCAGGAAATCCATGCCTTCTTCGCTGCGCCCGGTCTGGTGCAGCAGCAAGCCGAGGAAATGCGCCGCGGCCGCGTGTTTGGGCTGACGCGCCAGCACCTGCCGGTAGATCGCCTCGGCCTCCTGCCGGCGCCCGGCCTGATGCAGTTGCAGCGCCTGCTGCACATACTGGTCGAGGCCCAGCGGCGGCCGTCCTCCGGCGCCAGACTTGGCCGCGCCAGACGTAGCTCCCGCACCCGCCGCTCTTCTCTGATCTCTGTTGATGGGACACCTGCCGTGTTTTCGCGCCTGCCCGCGATCTAGGCCATCGGCGCGGCACGTTCAAGGCTTTGCTTGGTTCTGTGCCCTACATCGCCGCGAAAGCGGTCAGATCAGGCGGTTGGTCTCGGCAACCTGCCTGGCCCGCCTGACGGTGCCGTCGGTGTCGGAGATCGTACGCCTTGCCGCCTCGTCGCTTCTGATGGTCAGCCGCGCCGACTGGACGGCCATCGGCTTTCCAGCGGCGCCATTGGCGTATGTGGCGATTGGCTTGACGATCGGATTGATCGCCACCGTCTTCCCTTTCGAGGTTCTGACTGAAACCATGATTTTATCCTTTTCAGAAAAAATAAAAAGTACGGGCGTCAAGGAAAAACTCGGCATGTTTCCAAGAAACTTTTAGAAATATCTTGAACCATAACGGAATTGTTCGAAAGTTTATAGAGGCCTATTTTTCTATCCGAGGCGGGTAATTCAACAATTCTTCTTGAAGAGAGCGCAAAGTTGAGCTATATGGGAGATATCGTTTGGGCCAGAATTGGCATCTCGCGGCGTCGGAGGTTTTCGACCCGCCAATCTCATTCCAAATTGCCGGTACTGGACGCGCGGCACATTCGTCGTGTCCCCGCTTTTTTGCTCTCAGACCGCTGTTTACGTGACGCCACGAGGCGGGGAAATATCAAGGCCAGGACAATGCCGGACCGCACCACCCGCTTCATCGCCCATTTCACCGCACCGTTCGTGCTCGGTGGCCTGGAAGGACAACTGCCGGCTGGCGACTACGACATCGATCACGACGAAGAGTTGATCGATGGCATGTCGCGGCTTGCCTGGCGCCGCATCGTCACCTTCATCCATCTGCCGGCAAGGGCGATGAACAACCCGCCCACCAGCCAGCTTGTCGCCATCGACTACATGGACCTCGAAACCGCGCTGATGCGCGACCGGGAGAATGCAGCATGATCCGTTTCCAACAGAATGCGCGTCCGCGCACCGACACGCCCTCGCATCTCTTCGCCATCGGCCAGACCGTGCGCATGAAAAGCCGGACCGGCCTGCTCAGCAAGACCGCGGAACTGTTCGAGATCAAGAGCAGGCTGCCGGTCAAGGACGGTTCCCCGCAATACCGTATCCGCAGCGAGCAGGAGACCCACGAACGGGTCACGACGGAAGACAATCTCGAACTGGCCGACAATCCGGTCACCTGAGCGGAAAGCCAGCCGACACGCCCAGCCAACGCGCATCAGGAGCAGTCATGTCCAAGGGTCAGCAGCGAAGCAATCGCGAGGTGCGCAAGCCGAAGAAGGACAAGGTGGTGGCCAAGCCTGCCTCCCCGTTCGGCTCGTCGGTCAAGCAGGCGGAGAGCGGCTTGAAGCCGAAGTCCAAGGGTTGATAGCCCGAGCGGCGCTGAGTGCGCACACCCGCTGCCGTGAGCAGACAATGGACTGACGCAACATGCTCACGCAATATTCCGCTCGGAGGCTTGCTTGAACTTTGTAATCGAATTCTACCGGTCGCGCGACACCGAGGAAGCGACGCTCGACAAGGTGTCGCTGGAGGCGCCGACCCTGCGTGCGGCGCTGCAATGCGCCACCGCGCTGTTCCACAGCCTGTCCATGCCGCAAACCCCCGACCGCCTGCGCATTTCCGACGAGCACGGCAGCGAGCTTTTATGCAGGACCCGCCGATGGGGCGTATCCTGCCTAGGCAGCCATGTTTGGATCTCGCCCGCCGCGCAACCGCAAGCGCCTTGTGACGTTGAGCGTGCACAACCCTATGCAGGAGTTCCGCAATGCCCCTTGCCGCCTTTGCCATCAATTGTTCGCTGAAAGCTTCCGGCGACAAGGAAAAATCGTCCACGGACAAGATCATCGCCGATCTGCTCGCAGCGCTCAAACCGCATGGCGTGAAGGGCCAGGTCGTGCGGGCTGTCGATCACGACATCAAGCCCGGCGTGCTCTCCGACATGGGCAAGGGCGACGACTGGCCTGGCCTGCGAGAAAAGATTGTCGCCGCCGATATCTTCATCCTCGGTCTGCCGATCTGGTTGGGCCAGCCGTCAAGCATCGCCAAGCGCGTCATGGAACGCATGGACGCCTTTCTCGACGAAACCGACGACAAGGGCCGCATGCCGGCCGCCGGCAAGGTGGCGCTGGTGGCGATCGTCGGCAACGAGGACGGCGCGCATCACTGCCACGCGGAATGCTTCCAGGCGCTGAACGACGTCGGCTTCACCATCCCCGCCAATGGCGGCGTCTACTGGGTCGGTGAAGCCATGGGCGACGTCAACTATGTCGACCTGCCGAAGACTCCCGACAAGGTCGCCGAAGCCATCGAAATGGCGGCTTCAAACGCCGCTCATCTGGCCGGCCTGCTCAGGACGAAGGCTTATGTCGGCGTGGAAGAATAACTGCAATTTCCGCTTCTTCGACAAGGAGGGAAGGTAAGTTCTCAGCACGGCCCTTCGCCGACGATGCGATAGTCCGAGGCGCGGGCCTCGCAGGCGTTGGGGAAGGTGCGCATCTCGCCATGCCGGCGGCCGCACACCGGCGCGTATTCGCGGGTGCAGAAGGCCTGCTGGCCGCCACCACCACCACCATCGCGGCAGGGGCTATCGCGCACAATGCGGTAACCCGCCCTGTCGGCAAGGCAGGCATTGGCGAAGGTCTGGCGATCGTCGCCGCGCCGGGCGCAGACCGGCTCGTACTGCTTGGTGCAGAATTGCGGTTCGGGGCGCGTCGGACGCGGGCGCGGTCCGTCATCGACGACGACCGTACAGGCGGCAAGAATTGCCGACAGGAACAGGACGCTAAAACCCTGCCGTGAAAAGATTGCCGCAAGTAACCTCATGATCGTCTCTCCCTCGATCCCCGTCCCGGTGCATACCGCCCAAGACTGCCTGGCGGTTCGCTGACAATGATATCGCTCAAAACAAGATTTAGATCAGTCGCCAATGGCATGATCCTCGCCATTCCACTGTCGATTGCAACCCCGCCCGCGGCCTCTATCGGGAAATGACAGCGGGATCGGTCGGGTCCGCCGCGTCGCCGGCAATCATCGCTTCTGGCCCATGCATGACCGGGGCTGTGGGCCGATGACCCCTCGGCCAACGAAGCCTATCTGCGGCCGGTCGACGCTTTGATCGGTCGATTTATGCGTCGGGATGCGCCCATGGCGGCGGCCCGCGGCGCTATCTTGCAACCTTCACGTTTCCGTGCGATAAATTCTGTGTTCGGGCATTTGCGACCCGGAGAGCGGAACGTTTTGGACGACCTTTCCCCGATACTGTGAATCTCTGACGGCCCCGTTTTTCGGCGGGGGGTTTGACCATGCGCCAATGCATGACTGCCGAAAGCAACCACCAGGAACTGCCCTCGACGCCAGGTGGCGGGCAGGACCACCAAGACTGAACGGGTGAAGGAGTTTCCCCAATGGCCCAGACCGGCACCGTTAAATTCTTCAATGCAACCAAAGGCTTCGGTTTCATCACGCCCGACGGCGGCGCCAAGGACGTGTTCGTCCACATTTCAGCGATCGAGGCCTCGGGCCTGCGCACGCTTGTCGACGGCCAGAAGGTCACCTTCGACGTCGAGCCGGACCGCATGGGCAAGGGCCCGAAAGCGGTCAACCTGCGCGCAGCCTGAGCGATCGGCGCACCGCACGTCCCAGGCGGATAAGCGAACGAGGAGCTTGACCAGCACCTGGGCAGGCAGACAGATTTTTGAAAGGCGCGGCGGTTTTCGCCGCGCCTTTTTCATGTCAGCAGTGCAGCATGAACGCATGTTACCGGCAAGTTCATCCGGGTCCCAGCCAATGACGCGCATCATAACAAGCACTTAAAGCGCGGCGGGCTTTAAGTGCCCGCAAAACTTTCTCTTGCCGATGACGCTAAAATAAAGGACAAATTTCCTCTCGGGCATTTGCCGGCCCGAGACTGGAGTTTATGGGATCAAAGGAGCTTCCCATGCCGCAGACCGGCACCGTCAAATTCTTCAACCATGCCAAGGGCTTCGGCTTCATCACACCGGATGATGGCGCGAAGGATGTCTTCGTGCATATTTCGGCCGTGCAGGCGTCGGGTCTTCCCGGTCTCGAGGATGGGCAGAAAGTGACATTCGACACCGAGCCGGACAAGCGCGGCAAGGGACCCAAGGCCGTCAACCTGTCGGTCGGCTGAGCCGGCTTCGGACGACGCCGGCTCCGGCAGGTCAGGTCCGCGCCCCGAGGGTGCGGCTGTTGATGCCGTGAAAGAATGCGCGTGGTCAAAATTTCGTTCAGCCCCCGTTCAGCCACGGTCTCATATTAGTCACTGGTAAAGCCGGACCGTATCCCCTGCAGACCTGCACGGCCCGGTACGAAGGAGACCAAGATGAACCGCATTTTCAAGACAGCCGTGCTGTCCGCCGCCGTGGTCGCCACCACGCTGGGGACCTTTTCGGCAGCCAATGCCGATGACTGGCGCCGTTGGCACCATCACGGCCATGGCAATGGCGACGCTGTGGCAGCCGGCGTTCTCGGCCTTGCCGCCGGCGCGCTGATTGGTGGCGCATTGGCCAATGACCGGCCGCCGCCCGATTCCGACCGTTATTACGATGACGGTTACTATGATCGTCAGGTGCTCGTGCGCCCGGCTCCGGTCCGCCGCTACTATGTGGAACCGCAGGTGGTCTATGCCGACCGCTACGCCGAACCCTGGACGCGCGGCTGGTACGAGTATTGCTCGGATCGCTACCGCACCTTCAATTCCCGCACCGGCACCTTCACCGGCAGCGACGGCGAACAGCATTTCTGCACCGCCAACTGAGGCTTCCCTGCCCCAGACAAAAAGCGCTGACCGCAAGGCCGGCGCTTTTTTTGTTGTCGGCTTGTTGGGCTTTCGAACCCAGGGCGGTCCAGACCTCATCATTCAGGTCAAAAATGGATTGGTCCGCCGTTCCTCGCCGAAGCGCCCGCCGGGGCCATGGCCGCAAATGAAGCCGATGTCGTCGCCGAGCGGCAACAGCTTGTCCTTGATCGAGGCGATGAGTGCCGCATGGTCGCCGCCCGGCAGGTCGGTGCGGCCGACCGAGCCGCGAAACAGCACGTCGCCGACATGGGCGAATTTGGCGGCGCGGTTGTAGTAGACGACATGGCCGGGCGCGTGGCCGGGGCAATGCAGCACCTCGAACACATGGCCGCCAAACGACACAGTTTCCCCTTCTGCAAGGAACCGGTCGGGCACGCAATTGCGCACGCCGTCGATGCCGTAGCGCCTGCCCTGGTTTTCCAGATTGTCGAGCAGCATCTTGTCGGCTTCATGCGGGCCGATGATCTCGATGCCGAGCGCCTCCTTCAACTCCATCGCGCCGCCGGCATGGTCGATATGGCCATGCGTGATCCATATCGCTTCGGCGGTGATCGCATTGTCCTTCAACACCGCCAGCACCTTGTCGATGTCGCCGCCGGGATCGACCACCACGCCGTGCTTGTCGTCCATGTCGAACAGGATGGTGCAGTTCTGCTGGAACGGAGTGACCGGCACGATACCGGCATTGAGTTGACCCATGATCGTCCTTTCGCTGTGTCAGCGATCATGTAGAGGCATCGGCCAAGACCGTCCACGTCCGGAAGGTCAAACAGTGCGTGTCCAAAAAGAAATGGGCGGCCGAAGCCGCCCATTCTGCCAGCCCGAGATTGGCAGGCTTACTTTTTCATGGCGCCCATGACCGCGCCGAGAATGCCGGTCAGGATCGCGCCGCCGCCTGCGCCACCGACGATGTTCTGCAGGTTGAGCGCGCTGCCCAGGCCGCTGGTGGCCGCCGCGGCTGCGTCAGGAGTGATCGCGCCACCGCCGAGCAGGCTGCCGAGGATCGCCGCGCCGCCAACGCCGCCGATGGCTCCGCCCAGGATTTTGGGAAGCTGACCCATCGCCGCCGTCTTGATCGCCGCGCCGACCGCCTGACCACCGATAATGCCTGTAATGATCTGAATGATGATCGGAAGAAGCGTGTTCATGTCCATATGATTAGTCCCTCCATAGCTGCCAGCCTCCCGGGCCGACACCATCATGAGACGCCGAATTGGACGAAAGTCAAATGCACAAACGCTTAAATAAAAGGGGCGGCCTGAAAACCGCCCCTGCTTGCGAGAAAAGCTGTGACTATCGTTATTCTGCGGCAATCGCATGCTTGGGTTGAACGGCCATAGAATAGTCGTTCATGAGATTCTTGGCGATCTCGCCGACCTCGAATCGGTAAGGGCCGATCTCCGAAACCGGGGTTACTTCCGCTGCCGTTCCGGTCAGGAAGCATTGCTCGAAGCCTTCCAGTTCTTCCGGCAGGATGGCGCGCTCGATGACCTCCAGGCCGCGATCCCTGGCCAGGCCAATGACCGTGCGGCGGGTGATGCCGTCGAGGAAGCAGTCGGGCTTAGGCGTGTGGATCTTGCCGTCCTTGACGAAGAAGATGTTGGCGCCGGTCGCTTCCGCGACCTGGCCCCGCCAGTCGAGCATCATGGCGTCGGCGTAGCCCTTGGCCTCGGCGGCATGCTTGGACATGGTGCAGATCATGTAGAGGCCCGCGGCCTTCGACCGCGACGGCGCCGTGCGCGGGTCGGGCCGGCGCCATTCCGCCACATCGAGACGGATGCCCTTCAGCTTCTGCGCCGGATCGAAATAGCTCGGCCACTGCCAGATGGCGATGGCGACGTTGATGCGGTTGTTTTGCGCCGAAACGCCCATCTGCTCGCTGCCGCGCCAGGCGATCGGCCTGACATAGGCGTCCTGGAAGCCCTGCTTCTTCAGGAGCGTGGTCGAGGCGTCGTTGAGTTCGGCCACCGAATAGGGAATCTTGAAGCCGAGCAGGCGCGCTGATTCATGCAGCCGCTCGGTATGCTCGTTGAGCTTGAAGATCTCGCCGCCATAGGCGCGCTCGCCCTCGAAGACCGCGCTGGCGTAGTGCAGGCCATGGGTCAGCACGTGGATCTTGGCGTCTCCCCACGGTACGAACTCGCCATTCATCCAGATGAAGCCGTCCAGTTGATCGAAAGGAACGGATGCCATGGTAACCTCCCGCGGACAACGGCCCGCATATCTCAGTGTCGTTGCGTGTTCTTTTTTGGCCGCGCCAGGTGATTGGAGACGCCGGCCGGTGTCTCGAAGCGTAAGCGGATAATCGCGCCCTGGCAAACTCAGGAAGTTCCGGAAAAACCGGCCTGCCTTGCCTTTTCGTTCGCAATCCGCCCAAAAGCTTGTCAAAAATTACCATTGCAGGGAAATTACGTCAATAGTACTGACATAATCTCCCGTTCCCATGGAGAAATGATGACGGATAAAAGCCCAGCTGCCGGAAAACCGATCAGGACCGCGATCACCAGCGAGGACGGCATCGACTTCGCCATCATCGAACTCTTCTTCTTCGCCTATCGCGACTTCACCTCCGATCCCGATCAGATCCTGGCCGATTACGGCTTCGGCCGCGCCCACCACCGCGTGCTGCATTTCGTCAACCGCCGGCCGGGCCTGACCGTCGCCGAACTGCTCGACGTGCTGAAGATAACCAAGCAGAGCCTGGCGCGTGTGCTCAAGCAATTGATCGACACCGATCACGTCGTGCAGTTGCAAGGCCCGCGCGACCGCCGCCAGCGCGAACTTTATCCAACGGCCAAGGGCCGCGCGCTGGCGCTGGCGCTGGCGCGGCCACAGTCGCGCCGCATCCATGCTGCATTGGAAGATTCCGGCGCCGCCGAACGGACCTTGGTGGAACGCTTCCTCGAAGCGATGGTCAATCCGGAACTGAGAGCTCAGATCGACGTTGGGTCCGCAAAAATGTCAGGAAAAAGCCATGGAGAGCACTGAGAGGATCGACCAGGCGGCCGCACCGGACGACGACGCACCGCATCTGCTCGTGGTCGACGACGACACCCGTATCCGCAATCTTCTCAAGCAGTATCTGACCGAAAACGGCTTTCGCGTCACCGTCGCCGGCAATGCCGGCGAGGCCCGCCGCAAGCTCGCCGGTCTCGACTTCGACCTGCTTGTGCTCGATGTCATGATGCCTGGTGAAACCGGCGTCGACCTGACAAAGTCGTTGCGCGCCGAAAAGAATGTGCCGATCCTGATGCTGACGGCCCTGTCGGAGACCGACAGCCGCATTTCCGGGCTCGAGGCCGGCGCCGACGACTATTTGCCAAAGCCCTTCGACCCGCGCGAGTTGATCCTGCGCATTAACAACATCTTGCGCCGGGGCGGCCCGGCGGCGACGCCCAAGGTCGAACAGTTGGTGTTCGGTCCCTACACATTCCAGATCGCCAGGCGCGAACTGAAGCGCGGCGGCGAAGCGCTTAAGCTGACCGACCGCGAACAGGAGATCCTGGCGATCTTCGCCGCGCGCGCCGGCGAAACCATCCCCCGCCACGAGCTGGTCGGTGACGATTCGGAAGTCGGCGAGCGCACCATCGACGTCCAGATCAACCGGCTGCGCCGCAAGATCGAGCGCGATCCGTCCAACCCGGTCTGGCTGCAGACCGTGCGCGGTATTGGGTATCGGCTCAGCGTGGAATAGAATGCCGGCGGCGGCTCAAGTGCATGATCCCGAAAACTGGGAACCGGTTTTCGGAAAGATTATGCTCCAACAAAGAGTTAGCCGCGGATGAAAAGAGCCAATGGCGACCACGGAACTGGAACAGCCGGACAATGACGGCCTGAGCGCACGCGCCACGCGGACGTTCAAGGCGGTGCCGCGCATCTGGAACCGGTTCTGGCGTCTCGTTTCGCTTTACATGCCCAAGCGCCTCTATGCGCGCTCGTTGATCATCGTCATCGCGCCGATGATCCTTTTGCAGTCGGTCGTCGCCTTCGATTTCATGGAACGTCACTGGGCAACCGTGACGCAACGCCTGTCGCAGGCCACCGTGCGCGACATCGCCGCCATCATCGACCTGATCGAGACCTATCCGCACGACGCCGACTACGCCAACATCATCCGCATCGCGCAGGACCGCATGCAGCTCAAGGTCGACCTCCTGCCGCCCGATCCGTTGCCGCCGCCCGGTCCAAAACCGTTCTTCTCGATCCTCGACGATGTTCTCTCCGCCGAAATTACCCGCCAGATCAACCGCCCATTCTGGATCGACACGGTCGGCAATTCCAACATCGTCGAGGTCCGCGTCCAGCTCGAAAACAAGGTGCTGCGCGTCTTCGTGCGGCGCAGCCAGGCCTATGCCTCCAACACCCATATCTTCCTGATCTGGATGGTCGGTACCTCGCTGGTGCTTCTGATGATCGCCATCCCCTTCCTGCGCAACCAGATCCGGCCGATCCTGGCGCTTGCCGAGGCCGCCGAGAGCTTCGGCAAGGGCCGGCCGATGCCGCGCGATTTCCGCCCGCGCGGGGCCGAGGAGGTGCGCCGCGCCGGCTTTGCCTTCATCCAGATGCGCGAGCGCATCGAGCGCCAGATCGAGCAGCGCACGGCCATGCTGACCGGTGTGAGCCATGATCTCAGAACCATCCTCACCCGCTTCAAGCTGCAGCTGGCGCTGGCCGGCGGCAAGGCCGAGACCAAGGCGGCGCTGGACCAGGATATCGAGGACATGCAGTCGATGCTGGAAGGCTATCTCGCCTTTGCCCGCGGCGAGGCCTCGGAGGATCCGGGACGTTTCGATCTCGAAGCCTATTTCCAGAAGCTCGGCGAGGAAGCGGGGTTGCGCAAATGCAAGCTGTCGACGACGCTTTCCGGCGATCCGACCGTGCATGTGCGGCCGAACGCCTTCGCGCGGCTCTTGTCCAACGTCATCGGCAATGCCTTCCGCTATGCCAAGACGGTGGAGGTCACCGCCAATCATGGCCGCGGCTCGCTTCTGGTCACCATCGACGACGACGGCCCGGGCATTCCTCCTGACAGGCGGGAAGACGTCTTCAAGCCCTTCGTGCGGCTCGACGAGGCCCGCAACCTCGACGCCAGCGGTACCGGGCTCGGCCTCTCGATCGCCCGTGACATCGCCCGCAGCCATGGCGGCGACATCACGCTCGACGACAGTCCGATGGGCGGCCTGCGCGCCGTAATCAAGGTTCCGGCCTGATTTCTATTTGACTAACTGAGCATGATCTTGCCTGAAAAACGGTTTCGACTTTCCGGGGGCGCGGTCTGCTTCATCCGCCCGTCATGAAACCATGGTCAAGAGCGCGCATGAAGCGCGCGACCGCACTTGATTCGTCCTTGCCGCCTCACTTCGACCCCGTGCCCGCCAGGGTGCGCTGGAGCGAAGCGAGGGCGGCCGCATGGTCGCCGTTCCGGTATCGTTTCAAGGCAACCGCAGACCTCCGAAGCAAAGGGCCGCCATGCGCATATTGATGGTCACCGACGCCTGGCGCCCGCAAGTCAACGGCGTCGTCCACACGCTGGAGCGGCTCACCGAGACTCTGAAGTCCTTCGACGTCGCGGTCGAGTTCCTGACCCCGAACATCTTCCGCACCCTGCCCTTGCCGACCTACCCCGACATCCGCCTGGCGCTGACCACGCCCGGCCATGTCGCGCGCCTGATCGACGGCTACAAGGCCGACCATATCCACATCGTCACCGAAGGGCCGCTGGGCATCATGGCGCGGCGCTATTGCCGCAATGCCGGCCGGCCGTTCACCACCAGCTATCACACCCGCTTCCCCGAATATCTCAGTGCCCGCCTGCCGGTGCCGGAGAGCTGGGCCTATCGCTGGCTGCGCGATTTCCACAATTCAGGCCAGGGCACGCTGGTCGCCACCCAGTCGCTCGCCGACGATCTTGCCGCGCGTGGCTTCAACAAGTTGAGGCCGTGGACGCGCGGCGTCGACACCGATCATTTCCGGCCAGACAAAAGGAAGGACCTCGGTTTCCCCGGACCGGTTTTCCTGTGCGTCGGCCGAGTCGCCATCGAAAAGAACCTCTCCGCCTTCCTCGATCTCGACCTGCCCGGCAGCAAGGTGATCGTCGGCGAAGGTCCCGAGCTTGCCAAGCTCAAGGCGAAATATCCGAAGGCGCATTTCCTCGGCCATCGTCCCAATGACGAACTGGCCGAAATCTATGCCTCGGCCGACGTCTTCGTCTTCCCCAGCCGCACCGACACCTTCGGCAACGTCATCATCGAGGCGCTGGCCAGCGGCACGCCGGTCGCCGCCTATCCGGTGACCGGGCCGATCGACATCGTCGGCGACGGTTTTGGTGGCGCGGTGTCGAACGATTTGCGCGAGGCCGCGCTTACCGCACTCAACGTCAGCCGCGACCAGGCCCGCGAGCGCGCCATGCGCTACAGCTGGAAGGCCTGCGCGGAAATGTTCCTCGACGCGGTTGAGGAAGCATTGGGAACGACACGCAAGCTGGCGGCCTGATAGAGCCGGCGCATAGGATGCGGTGAAGTTCAGGTCTGGTCAAACACGCTCCTTGCGAGAGCTTGTGCGACAGTTGCTTGCGGTGCATTATTCGGTGTGTGTAGTTCGTTGCGGGATGGACGCCGATTTCTACGCTGGACGACGTGCCTGCAGTATCATCGAAGCGCCGCGTCTTGCGCATCGGCAAGACCGTTGCGAGGGTGTTCGGCTATTGCCGCGCGAATGCCTGGCCGCTCTTCGTGGCCGCCTGGTTTCCCTGCTTTCTGACAACGCTTTGTCTGGCGGTGCTTGCTCTTGTTCTTTTTGCCGATCCGGGGAAGGCGCCAACCTGGCTTCTATCGCGGGGCTTTGACCCCAGGACTTGGCTTTCCGCGATTGTCGCCGCGCCGTTCTCGGCGATGGTCCTTGCGTTCGTTCTGGACCGTATGGGAAATGCGCCCGAGCATGGCCGGGTCGTCGTTCGGCGCGGCATTGAGAGTGTCAAGCGCTTCGCTATCCCAGGCGTGCGCTTTGAGCTCGACCGGCGGATTCTTTTGGCCGCCCTGCTTCTCGCAGCCATCCAGCTGTTTTGCGGCTTTGCGGTCGCCGGCGAGCACAGACTGCTTTTGGCCGGCCTGATGGCCACACAAGACCTGCCGCTCCGCCCCGAGGACGTCGCGCCTTGGGTGTCGGCGATGGGCGCCTTCAACCTCCTCGCGGGTGGTTTCGTCCTTGGCTGGACATATCTGTTTGTCGGCGATTTTCTGTGGACGGGATCGTTTGATCCAATCAGCTGCTGGCGTGCGCTGGACGGCAATCTTCTGCGTTTCACCGCCATAATGTTCATCGTTCTGGCAATAGTTGCCATACTCAAATATGGACTGGCCCTGGCCGGAGCTTTGATCCTGATTCCCGCGGATGGCGCGTCGCCTTCCTTCTTGACCCTTATGATGATCCATTTCGGACTGGCCTGGCCGTTCGACGTCCTGCATCTCGTGCTCTCAGCTGCAACGGTCGGAACCATTCTCGGCGCGTTCCGGCCTCGAGCTGTCGCTTCAATCCAGCCGGCTGCAGCACCACCAATGACGCTTGCCGGGGCTTCCTGATCTAGAATAGCCGCCCGCCGTCCGGCACCTTGCGTTCGATGGCGCCCAACACCACGGCGCCCTCTTCATCGGGAAAACCGAGCGTCAGCACTTCCGACATGAACGGGCCGATCTGGCGCGGCGGGAAATTGACCACCGCGAACACCTGGCGGCCGATCAACGTTTCCGGCGTATAGTATTTGGTGATCTGCGCCGACGACTTCTTGACGCCGATGGCGGCGCCGAAATCGATCTTCAGCTTGAAGGCAGGCTTGCGCGCCTCCGGAAACGGTACGGCCTCGATGATCGTGCCGGCACGGATGTCGACACGATCGAAATCGGCGAAGCTGATTTCGGGCTTGCGCTCGTTGCTTGAACTCATCTCGAACGCGTCTTGCTCAGGCGTTGCCGAAGGTCTCGAACAGCACGCCGGCGAGCGCGTCCTTGGCCGAGGTTCCCGACCAGACGACGAACTGGAAAGCCTGGAAGTAGCACTCGCAGGCTTCCAGTGCCGAGGACAAAAGCACCTCGACCTGCTGGCTCGAGGGTTCGACCCCGCCGGCGAGCAGCAGCGACTGGCGGAACATGATGGCGCCCTCCTGCTCCCAGAGGTCGAAATGGCCGAACAGCATCTGCTCGTTGATCAGCGACAACAACCGCATCACTTCCAGCGTGCGGGTTTCCGGCACCTTGATGTCGAAGGCGCAGGCCAGATGCAGCGCCTCGAAATCTTCCATCCACGAGAAGGAGACGTGATAGTCGGTCCAGCTGCCGGCAACCGAGATCGAGATTTCGTCGTCGCCGGCCCGTTCGAAGGACCAGTCATTGTTGTGGGCCACCTGCTCGATCACATCCACGGGATGGATTTCGCGGGAAAATTCGAGTTCGAGAAGTTCCATGGAATGCTTCCTGTGTTCAGGGGAGCGCCACACGCTCCGCGGGGCACACACGACGAACAATCTTGTCTAGAACTCGGACGGCCGGGACTTCTCAACGCAAAGACCCCAGACCGGACCCCACCGCCCGGCGGCATGACCCTGCTCCGAATCATGCAACAAATTCAGTCTATTGATCGGGAGTCGCGTGAACAGCCCAATTTTTCGCACTGCGTCATTCGCATGTGGAAAGGTGCCTGTCACAAAGAGTCACGCAATGCCGGTAAGCGATTCACGGCAAAGCGATTTTCAGGCTGGTGCTTTGTGGAAAAGTTTAACGAATTATTTTTTCGGCTTGGGCTTCGCCGGAGCCGCAGGTGTGGCCTGACCGGTCAGTTCGGCGATCCTGGCCTCGAGCGCCTCGATGCGCTCGGCAAGCCTGCCGTTCTCTTCTCTCGCCTTGGCGGCCATCTCGCGCGCGGCCTCGAACTCCTCGCGCTGCACGACATCCATGGAGTTGAGGATGCGCTCCGCCTGGCCCTTGAAGGCCGTCTCCACCTCGCGCCGCACACCTTGAGCGGCACCGGCGGCATCGGTCATCAGCTTGGCGAATTCATCGAGAATGCGGTTCGGTCCGGTCGACATGGCAAATCCTCGCTTGCTTGATTTGAGTTAGTGGTGCTGCGCGCCGAATGCAAGAACGTTGAGGCCGGTGCGGCATCACGTCGGCGCCAACCTCCCAAACGACTGGTAAGTCGAGCCAATAACTATTATTGTTTTGGAGGGAATATGCAGGAGCACCACCATGGCCATTAGCGCGGATTTGGGCACCCGGCTCGAAGACATCGTCAACCAGCTTGTCAACACAGGGCGCTACAACTCGAAGAGCGAAGTGCTGCGCGAAGGTGTTCGCCTCGTCGAAGAGCGCGAGAAACGCCTTGCGGCTCTCGATGCGGCTCTCGCCAAAGGCCTTTCAGACGCTGATGCTGGGCGCGTAAAGGCGGTTGACGAAGTGTTTGACCGCTTGGAGGCCAAGTACAAGGCAATGGCAGCCAAAAAGTGAAGCGGCTGGTCTTAACCGATCAGGCGGAGGCGGACCTTGAAGCCATTGGCGATTATATCGCGATGGACAACCCATTTCATGCCGTGACATTCGTGCAGGCATTGCGCCACGATTGTATGGAATTGCGCACCATGCCGGAGCGATATCCACTCTTTGAACACCATCGATCTTCCGGCATTCGGCGGCGTCCTCACGGCAACTATCTGATTTTCTATCGCGTTGGCGTAGAAACCGTTGAGATATTGCACATCCTGCACGGCTCAATGGACCTTAGAGCAATTCCGTTCCCGGATAACTGACGGATCGATACCCGAGCATGGACCGGCTTTCGAACGGCTCCTTCTGTACGGCATGGCGTCAATTCGCGTAGTGTGCTGTTTTTCTCACGACCTGCATCGAGCATGAGTCGCTTCCAATCAGGGTACCCAATGGCAACGCCCCCGCGCCGACCGACAAATGCGATGGAAGCCGCCGAAGCTGTCTTCAAGCCGGTCAAGAAGCCGGCCGCGGCTCCGCCTCGCGAACCCTCCACCGCTCCCAATGTCCGCGAGCTTGTCTCGATCAGGATCGACCGGGCCGTGCTCGATCATTTCCAGGAAGATGGTCCCGGCTGGCAGGATAGGATCAACGACGCCTTGCGTGAACTGGTGTCCGCCAAGCCCAGGGGTTGAGCACGCCCACCCGGCGACGGAGCTGGGAGCGATCCTGTTCACGGACCATGGACGGCCGTGACCTTGCCTTGACCCTGCCAAAACCCTGCCGCATGGTCCGCGCCGATCGCAACCGAGAGCTCCCCGTTGAACGAATATTTCCTGCTGCCGCTGGCGTCGCTGCCTTTCCCGAACATCAACCCGATCCTCGTCCAGATCGGGCCGCTGGCGGTGCACTGGTACGGCATCGGTTACATCGTCGGCATCCTGTTTGCCTGGTGGTATGCCAAGCGGCTCGCGGCAAATCCGAAACTCTGGCCCGACGGCGTCCTGCCGATGAAGCCGGAGGATCTCGACGATTTCATCGTCTGGGCGGCCATCGGCGTGGTTCTGGGCGGCCGCACCGGCTATGTCCTGTTCTATGACCTGGCGCGCTATATCGCCCATCCGCTCGATATCTTCGCCGTCTGGCAAGGCGGCATGTCCTTCCATGGCGGCCTGCTCGGCGTCATCCTCGCCATGACGCTGTTTTCCATGAAGCGCGGCATCCGCACATGGTCGCTGTTCGATGTCGTGGCAGCCGGCGTGCCGGTCGGCCTCGGCCTCGTGCGTGTCGCCAACTTCATCAACTCCGAGCTCTGGGGGCGGCCGACCGATGTGCCCTGGGCGATCGAATTCCCCAATGGCGGTCCGTTCACCCGCCATCCGAGCCAGCTCTATGAGGCCCTGCTCGAAGGCCTGGTGCTGTTTGTCGTCCTGCGCATCCTCACCCATTCGCGTCTCAAGCTGAAGACGCCGCGCTTTGTCGGCGGCGCCTTCATCTGCGGCTACGGCCTGTCGCGCATCTTTGTCGAGTTCTTCCGCGAACCCGACCAGCAGCTCGGCTATCTCCTCGGCACCAACTGGCTGACCATGGGCATGATCCTGTCGACGCCGATGGTGCTGGCCGGCATTTGGGCGATGGCGACAGCCAAGCCGGTGACCCAAGCACAACCGCAGGTGACATGACGCGACTGAAATCCCGCATCGTCGACCTGATCGAGGCGGTGGGCCCGATGCCCGTCAACGAATACATGGCGCTGTGCCTGTTCGATCCGCGCGACGGTTACTACACGACCCGCGAACCGTTCGGCGCGGCCGGCGACTTCATCACCGCGCCGGAGATCAGCCAGATGTTCGGCGAGCTCGTCGCCGTCTGGCTTTACCAGGCCTGGACAGCAATCGGCCGGCCGATGCCGGTCACCATCGCCGAGATCGGCCCCGGCCGCGGCACGCTGATGAAGGACATGCTGCGCACCTTGTCGCGGCTCGATCCGGCCTTGGCCGATGGCGCCGCCTTCGCCATGGTCGAGACCAGCCCGCGCCTGACGGAAGTCCAGAAACAGACGCTCGGCGAGACACCATTCGATGTTTCCTGGCACGAGATCATCGACACGCTGCCGCGGCAGCCGCTGCTGATCGTCGGCAACGAATTGTTCGATGCCGTGCCCATCCGCCAGTTCCTCCGCGCCGGCGCCGAATGGCGCGAGCGCATGGTCGGCCTGGACGAGGCCGGCAATCTCTGCTTCTTCGCCGGCGCCGGCTCGGTCGACCCGACGCTGCTCCCCAGGGATGCGGGCGACGCGCCGCAAGGCGCGATCGTCGAAGTCGCGCCCGCCCGCACCGCACTGATGGCGGCCATCGCCGAGCGCATGGCCAGCGACGGCGGCGCCGGACTATTCCCCGACTACGGCCATCTGCGGCCTGGTATCGGCGACACGCTGCAGGCCTTGCGCCGGCACAATCATGAAGATGTGCTGGCCAATCCCGGCGAGGCCGACCTCACCTCGCATGTCGATTTCGCCGCTCTTGCGGCAGTCGTGCGCGCGCATGGTCTCGACGCCCATCTGTCGACGCAGGGCGATTTCCTGCTCGGGATGGGCATTCTGGAGCGCGCCGGCCAGCTGGGCGCCGATGCCGGCCAGGCGGCACGCGACAGGATATCCAATGCCGTCGAGCGCCTCGCCGGCCCGCAAGCGATGGGCGAGTTGTTCAAGGTGCTTGCCGTCATGCCGCGTGGTATCTCCGTCAGGCCCTTCGCCACGGCGGATTGACTTTTTGCCGCTGCCCCTCCCAATCTCCCGTCCGGTAAGAGAGCGGCCGGACCGCCGGCTGCTTTTCCTTGACGAAACCGCCCACACGGACAACAACGCCCACATGCTCAATCAGACCAAACCGGATCCCGTTCGGTCGCCGCTGCTGGACAAGGCGCAGGCACAAGGCATCCGCCACGGCTATTTCACCCGCAATGGCGGCGTCTCCACCGGCATCTACCAGGGCCTCAACATCGGCACCGGGTCGGATGACGACCAGGCGCTGGTGGCCGAGAACCGGGCCCGTGTCGCCACCTGGATGGGCGTGCCCGCAAGCCATCTCCTGACCGCCTGGCAGATCCATTCGCCCGACGTCGTCATCGCCAGGGAACCATTCGCGGGCGAGCGGCCCAAGGCCGATGCCATCGTCACCGACCGGCCCGGCATCGCCATCGGCGCCTCGACCGCCGATTGCGGCCCGGTTCTGTTCGCGGATGCCGGCGCGCGCATCATCGGCGCGGCGCATGCCGGCTGGAAAGGCGCTTTCACCGGCGTGCTCGAAAACACCATTGCCGCCATGGAGAGCCTCGGCGCCCGTCGCGAAAACATCATCGCCGTGCTCGGCCCTTCGATCGGCCCCGACAATTACGAAGTGGGGCCGGAATTCGTCGCCCGCTTCGTCGAGGCCGACAGCGAAAATGCCCGGTATTTCGTGCCTTCGGCACATGCCGGCCATTCGATGTTCGACCTCGCCAGTTACACGGTCGACCGGCTGGCCAGGGCCGGCGTGACGGCCGAGGGTCTCGGCCGCTGCACCTATGCCGAGGAAGATCTGTTTTACTCCTACCGGCGCACCACGCACCGCAAGGAGCCCGATTATGGCCGGCAGGTTTCGGCAATCGTTTTGGAGAAGATATAATGACGCTGCATTTTGAACGATCGGAATTCGACGCGCGGCGCGACCGGCTGATGATCGAGATGGCCGAAAAGAAGCTCGACGCCATGCTGCTGTTCGCGCAGGAAAGCATGTACTGGCTGACCGGCTACGACACGTTCGGCTTCTGCTTCTTCCAGTGCCTGGTGGTGAAGGCCGACGGCTCCATGGTGCTTCTGACGCGCTCGGCGGACCTTCGCCAGGCGCGCAACACCTCGATCATCGACAACATCGTGCTGTGGACCGACCGCGACGGCGCCAATCCGGCGGTCGACCTGCGCAACCTGCTCAACGAACTCGACCTGCTCGGCGCCCGCATCGGCGTCGAATACGACACCCACGGCCTCACCGCCTATAATGGCCGCCGCCTGGACGAGCAGTTGCAGACCTTCGGCCAGATCGCCGATGCCTCCGGCATCGTCGGCCGGCTGCGCCTGTTCAAGAGCCCGGCCGAGGTCGCCAAGGCGGAAAAGGCCGCCAATCTCTCCGACGACGCGCTGGACGCGGCCCTGCCGCTGATCAAGCAGGGCGGCGACGAGGCCCTGATCCTGGCCGCCATGCAGGGCGCGGTCTTCGCCGGCGGCGGCGACTACCCGGCCAACGAGTTCATCATCGGCTCCGGCGTCGATGCGCTGCTGTGCCGTTACAAGGCCGGCCGCCGCAAGCTCACCAAGAACGACCAGCTGACGCTCGAATGGGCCGGCGTCTTCCATCACTACCATGCGCCGATGATGCGTACCGTGCTGACCGGCAAGGTGTCCAAGCGCCATCAGGAGCTGTTCGACGCCGCACGCGCCGCGCTTCTGGCTGTCGAAAAGGCGATGACGCCCGCGAACACCTTCGGCGACGTGTTCGACGCCCACGCCCGCACCATGGAAGCGCACGGCCTGACCAAGCATCGGCTGAACGCCTGCGGCTATTCGGTCGGCGCCCGCTTCACGCCGTCCTGGATGGACATGCCGATGTTCTACCAGGGCAATCCCGAGCCGATCGCGCCGAACATGACGCTGTTTGCCCACATGATCATCATGGATTCCGAGACCGAGACGGCGATGACGCTTGGCCGCACCTACCTGACCACCGAATCCCAGCCGAAGCCGCTGTCCCGCCATGATCTCGACTTGATCGTGCAGTGAATCCATAATGGGAGGCGTTCTTCGCCAAGGAGTTAGAAGGCAAATGAGACGATCGCACGTGACGACCGTGTCATTGCTTGTGGCATTGGCTTTGACTGCCTGCACCAACGCAAAGGACGTTCTCGAACCCTCCGCCATCACCCCGCCGGCAGCCTCGGCACAGCCAGCACCTTCCACGCAAGGCAGCGCCGCCGCGACCGTTCCCGCCCAGACGCCATCGACGGCCGCGCCGGCCTCCACGACGGCGGGCGCACCCGCTGCCTCGCCCGTCACCTCCGCCCAGGCCGCCGCGATCCTGTCGAAGACCCGGCTGCAGATCGCGCCGATCGTCGGCGCTTCGGTGGACGCCGCCACGCCGCTGACGGCGGAACTGCAGACACGCGCCAAGCAGCGCGGCATCACTCTGGCCGGCAGCCAGGACCAGGCCGCGACCCATGTGCTCAAGGGTTACTTCTCGACGATGACGGAGGGCAAGGACACCACCGTCATCTATGTCTGGGACGTCTACGACCCCTCCGGCAACCGGCTGCACCGCATCAACGGCCAGATGAAGGCGCCTTCGACCGGTTCCGGCGGCAGTGCGGCCGACAGCTGGAAGTCGGTCTCGCCAGCCACCATGCAGGCGATCGCCGACCAGACCATCGATCAGTTTGCGGCCTTTCTCAGCGGCAAGGCGAGTTGAGGTGTTGCCAGCCGGTGATGCCGAACAGCTTTCTTAGGCTTAGCCGGCGGATTCGCGATCACGGCGCTTGCAATAGCCGCGCGGGCCGCTAAAAGCCCGGTTAAAAGGCGCAGGAGAGTCTGTTGGGACTCTCCTTCCTCCACCAGGAACGGTGCATGAAACTCTTCGCAGGCAATTCCAACAGGGTGCTGGCCGAAGCGGTCGCTCGCTATCTCAACATCCCGCTGGGCAAGGCCAGTGTCAGGCGCTTCGCCGACCAGGAAATCTTCGTCGAAATCCAGGAGAATGTGCGCGGCGAGGATGTCTTCATCCTGCAGTCGACCTCGTTCCCGACCAACGATCACCTGATGGAACTGCTCATCATGATCGACGCCTTCATGCGCTCCTCGGCCAAGCGCATCACGGCGGTTATCCCCTATTTCGGCTATGCCAGGCAGGACCGCCGCGCTTCCGGGCGCACGCCGATCTCGGCCAAGCTGGTCGCCAACATGATCACACGCGCCGGTGTCGACCGGGTTTTGACGCTGGATCTCCATGCCGGCCAGATCCAGGGTTTCTTCGACATTCCGACCGACAATCTGTTCTCGGTGCCGGTGATGGCCCGCGACGTGAAGGCGAAATACAAGCAGCTCGGCAATGTCGTCGTGGTGTCGCCCGATATTGGCGGCGTGGTGCGCGCCCGCGCGCTGGCCAAGCGCTTCGACGCACAGCTCGCCATCGTCGACAAGCGCCGCGAGCGTCCGGGCGAATCGGAAGTCATGAACATCATCGGCGCGGTCGCCGGCAAGGATTGCCTTTTGATCGACGATATCGTCGATTCCGGCGGCACGCTGTGCAATGCCGCCGATGCGCTGCTCGCCAACGGCGCCACTAGCGTCACCGCCTACATCACCCACGGCGTGCTGTCGGGCGGCGCGGTTGCCCGCATCAGCGGCTCGAAGCTGCAGGAACTGGTGATCACCGATTCCATCCAGCCGACGCAAGGCGTGCTCGACGCCCCCAACATCCGCGTCATCTCGATCGCCGACCTGATGGGCGAAGCGATCTCGCGCACGGCGACCGAGGAATCGGTGTCGAGTCTGTTCGACTGAACCGGGACGCCCCTTTCCCGCCCATCGCCTGCATCGTGCCGCGAGCGAGATTTCCTTACGCGCTTGCCATGGCTGTTGCCCCTCCAAACAATGGAGGAGCAGCAGATGCCGATCATGCAATTCCAGGAACCGCTTTCGCGCTTTCCTGGAATTTCTCCATAGGCCCGAGATCAAGCGCCACTCCAGCGATCGGCAGGGACGCGGAGCAGGAGCATTCAACTGATGATCCGCTGCCGTTCGCCGGTCTCGTCGGCGCGTTCGATGGCGTCGATGACGCGATGACGCCTCACCGCTGTCGCGAAATCCGGCACCAGAGCGGTTCCCGAAGCAAGGTCGCGGGCGAGTTGCGCATAAAGCCGCGCGACATTGGCCGGCGGCCCGGCCAATCCGTCGATGCGGTGCCTGTAGGCCTGCGGTATCGCGATCGGTGCGAAGCCATCGCTTCCCCTTTGCCCGCTGATCGCGAGGTCAGCCATGTTGGCGTAACCGCTCCGCGCCTCGAGCACGAGGCTGCCCTCTCGTCCCCTGATCTCCCACACGAAGTCGCGTCCACGCGATGGGCCGGCGCTGTAGTGGATGGACGCCGCGACGCCGCGGTCGACGGTGGCATTAACCAGCACCTCTTCAGGCATGTCGGCCGGGACCGGCTGGCCATCGCTCAGGCGGATCACCTCGCCGCGTATCTTGAGCTGTGCCGAAAGCGCATCGACCTCGCCAAGCACCGAAACCAGCATCTCCAGCGCATGGCCCAGCACAACCGCCTGCAGCGTGGCGCCATTGTTCTTGTGCGCCATGAATTCGTAATGCGGATCCATGCGCCCGGCCCAGACATCGTCAGGCGCAAAACCCCTGATGTTGGTGCTGACCGGCTCGCCGATAAAGCCCTGCCCGATCAGGTCGCGGGCGAGATGCACCGCCGGGCTGAAATGCCCTTGCAGCCCGATGATGGTTTTCACGCCCGCTTTCGCCGCCTTGCGCTCGAGATCGATCGCTTCAGTGAGATTGCGGCCGAGCGGCCACTCGCAATAGACATGCTTTCCCCTGGCGATTGCATCGGACGCAATCTCGTGGTGTTCGGTCACCTTGACGCCGACCACAACAAGGTCGATCTCGGGCCGCGACACCAGGTCCCGGTGGTTGTCGAAGGCAAGGCCCGCGCCCAAAGCGCGCGCCGTGGCATCCGCCGTCTCCTGCCGCGTGGTGCTGACCCCACGGATTTCGAATGCGTCCAGGCCCCTCAGCGCCGGCAGATGCGCCACGCCCACCCAACCACGCCTGGAACTTGCCCCGACGATCCCGATGCCAATCTTTTTCATGTCTGCACACCAACTCCAATGCGGTCTTCAAGGCGCTGACCATCGGGGATGGCAACCGTGTTTTCCATGCTGGTTTGGCCGGAATTTCTTGCCGTTCGTCCGATCTGCCATCGAAGTTGCTTGAGCCTTCCGGAGGAACGGTGTTAATTTTCCGGCCATGCTTGATAATCTGTCCACATCGGCCTTCGCCTCCGAACGCGACCCGTTGAGCGAAGTGCTGCAGGATCTACGCATTTCAGGCGTCGAATACGGCTATTGCGGCCTGTCCAGACCATGGGCGGTGAGCGTGCCGGGCAATGCATGCTGCGCGTCCATTTCGTCATCAGCGGCGAGTGCTGGCTGCGCCCGCAGGGGCGGCCGCCGCTGAAGCTGGTGAAGGGTGATGCCGCGCTGCTTCCGGGCGGGGCAAGCCACATCGTCTCGGACCATCCGAGCCGCCGCGCACGCCCCCTGTCGGATTTCCCGCGTGAAGAGATCGGCGACCACATCTATCGGCTGAAGATCGGCCAGGCTGCCTTGTCGGCTGTGATGGTGTGCTGCGGCGTCGACTTCGCCGAGCCTGTGATGCATCCGCTGCGGACGCTGATGCCCCCGGCACTCGTCGTTCACGCGGCGAAGGGCATGGACCCGATGCTGCCGATGCTTCTCGACGCCATGGCCGACGAGATCGCCGAGCAGCGCATGGGCTCGGCGACGGTGCTGACCCGGCTTGGCGATGTGCTGATCACGCGGCTGCTGCGGTCCTGGGTCGAGGCCAGTTGCGACGACGCCACGCAAGGCTGGTCGGCCGCCATCCGTGACGCCCGCATCGGCCAGGCCCTGGCCGCGATCCACCGCGAGCCCGGCCGTCCATGGTCGGTCGAAGCGCTGGCCGGCGTCGCCGGCGCCTCGCGCTCGACCTTCTCCGAACGCTTCACCGCGCTGCTCGGCCTGTCGCCGGGCCAGTACCTCACCCGCTGGCGCATGCGCCGCGCCGCCGCCTGGCTGCAGACGGAACGGCTGAGCGTCGCGCAAGTGGCCGATCGGCTCGGCTATGAATCGGAAGCCGCCTTCAGCCGCGCCTTCAAGCGCGTCGTCGGATCGCCGCCGAGCGCGCTGCGCCGGAAATCTACCGCCACCCGCCCGCGGCCGTGATGCGCTCGCCGCTCACCCATCCCGCCTCGTCGGAGGCTAAAAACACCGCCACCTTGGCAATATCCTCCGACTGGCCGAAGCGGCCGAGCGGGGTGACCGCCACCAGCGCCTTTTCGTGTTCGCTACCAACGATGCCGATGCGCTGTAGCCCTTCGGTGTCGACGCCGCCCGGCGCGATCGAATTGACGCGGATGTGGCGGTGGCCGAGCTCGCGAGCCATTGACAGCGTGATCGAGTCTACGGCCGCTTTGGTGGCGGCATAGACCACCGAATTCGGCTGCGGATTGAAGCTGGCGACCGAACTGATGTTGACAATGCTGCCGCCCGTTGGCCCGAAATGCCTGGCCGCTTCCTGGGTGGCCAGCACGACGCCCAGCACATTGGTGTCGAACTGGCGGTGGAAAGCGGCCTCGGTGACCGCCTCCAGCGGCTCGAACTCGAACACGCCGGCATTGTTGACCAGGATGTCGACGCCACCGAACGTGGTTTTGGCCGCTTCGAACAGACCGCGCACATCGGCCGTCTTGGCAACATCGCCCTGCACCGCAACCGCGCGGCCGCCACCCGCCTCGATTGCCGCGACGACACGCTCGGCCCCTTCCCGCGACGAGGCATAATTGACCACCACGGCCGCGCCCGCCGCGCCCAAAGCTTTGGCTGTTGCCGCGCCGATGCCCTTGGAAGCGCCGGTGACGATGGCGACCTTGCCATTCAGACTGCTCATCAAATCTCTCCTTGTGTTGACGATGAGCAGCTATTTAAGATTGCTGGGAATTCATATTAGTCCGATATATGGCCCTTCTTTCCTGCCTGTAATTCCGTAATCAATTCCGTCTCGCCAAGCGATGTGCCGACATGACCACCATCCTCGAAAAAACCGCCGGCCTTGTCGCCTTCGTGCGCACGGTGGATGCCGGCTCTTTCCAGGCCGCCAGCCGATTGATCGGCTCCAGCCCGTCTGCCGTGTCGAAAAGCGTCGCCAAATTGGAGCGTCGGCTTGGCGCGAAACTTATCCAGCGCTCGACGCGGCAACTGGGGCTGACCAGCGAAGGCATCGCCTATTACGAGCGCGTGGCCCCACTGCTACGCGCGCTGGACGATGCCGGGGATATCGTCCAGAACACCGGCACGGCGCGAGGGCTGTTGCGCGTGACCGCCCCGGTGGAACTCGGCCGCGGCCTGATTGCCTCGTGGGCACAGCTGTTCCTCACCGAGCAGCCCGAGGTGAAGCTGGAGCTCAACGTCACCGACCGTCACGCCGACCTGATCCGGGAAAACTATGATGTGGCGGTGCGCATCGGCGCGCTGACGGATTCCGGCCTCACCGCGCGCGGCATCGCCAGCCTGCCCACCCTGCTGGTCGCCGCCCCCGCCTATCTCCAGCGACGAGGCACTCCCCCTCGATCGCGGATCTGCGGGCTCACGATTTCATCCGCTACATCAGGTCCGGCCGGCCGCTCTCGGTCACTTTCGCCGATGGTACCGAAATCATGCCCGACGGCCGCTTCGACACCGATGACGGTGGCGCCATCCGCCACGCCGCACTCGCCGGCGCCGGCATCGCTCACCTCATGCAATTTGCCGTGAAGGAAGACCTCAACGCCGGCCGCCTGCTGTGCGTGGTGCCCGACATGCCACTGCCGACCATGCCCGTGCATATAGTGCACGCCTTCGGCCGACAGTTGCCGGTGCGGGCAAGGTTGTTCGTCGAGTTTCTGGTGCGGCAGATGGGGCGGTTGGATCGATAGCGCCTCGAACCGGATGCAAAGGTAACAGTCTATAGATTCTCCGCAGCGGCCGGCGGCTGAAGAGGATGCCGTACGCTTGGGTGCTCCGATTTTGCATGATCAGGCGCAGCACCGTTCCCGGGATTAACTCAGGGTGCCGGAGCCTCGAGTCGAGGCTGAGTCCGCCGCATGGCTTCGCCATTGTCGCGCGCGCCGCGCATATAGCCGCGCGGCGAGGAGCCGAGCATGCGCTTGAACATGGTGATGAAGGCCGGCACGCTGTCATAGCCGAGATCGAGCGCCACCCTGGTGATCGGCTCGCCATCGGCGAGCCTCGGCAAGGCCGCGAACAGGCAGGCCTGCTGGCGCCACGTCGACAGCGACAGGCCGGTCTGGCGCTGGAAGGCGCGCGTGAAGGAGCGCCGGCTCATGCCGACAGTATCGGCCCATTCGTCGATCGTCGCGTGCGGCGAGGGTGCGGCGACGAAACGCCTGCAGAGCGCCGCCAGCTTGGGATCGGACGGGAACGGCAGGCCGAGCGGCCGCTCCGGCAATTGCGGGATCTCGTGCAGGAGCAGGTTCATGATCAGGCCGCCGCGTCCCTCCAGTTCGCCGCCTTGCGGCAGCTTCTCGGATTCCACGATCAGGCTGTGCATCAGGTCGGTGATGCCGACGACGCGCATGCCCTCCGGCAGGCCCGGGATCGCCTGCGGCATGACATAGACCGAGCGCATCGACACATCGCCCAGCATCTCGACGGAATGTTCGATACCGGCCGGAATCCACATCGCATGGTCGGGCGGCACCATCCAGCGCCCATGCCGCGTCGTTACCAGCACGACGCCGACCAGCGCATGCAGCAACTGGCTGCGGCTGTGGTGGTGGTGCGGCACGTGGTACCCGTCCGGATATTCCGTCGGCAACACCACCGCCGGCCCGACCGCCTGCTCGAGCCACTGCCAACGCAGCCCGTGCAATTGCCCGAGATCGGTGTGGCCGGCGCCGAAAATCTCCCTGGCTTTTGGCATTCGGTATGGCCCACTTGCGAAACTATTGGACCAAACCACGAAAGAAGTCGCTTGGCAACCGGACTATAAGGCTGCCTGCGGGAAGCGCCCGCCACGTCGCCTGCGGGAACAACCCGCCAAAAAGACTACGGAGCCTATCTTGACCGATACGACAGCCACCAGCGTCGCGCCGCCTGCGACCGCCAGTCACGCTTCAGCCCAGGCGACGGCCTTCACCGTCATCCTGGCGGTGAGCCTGTGCCACTGCATCAACGACATCATGCAGTCGCTGCTATCGGCCATTTATCCGCTTCTGAAAGACAATTACGGCCTCGACTTCTGGCAGATCGGCCTGTTGACCTTCACCTTCCAGGTGACGGCATCGCTACTGCAGCCGATCATCGGCGCGGTCACTGACAAGCGGCCGATGCCTTATTCGCTGCCCTGGGGCATGGCGTCCTCGCTGATCGGCCTGGTCGTGCTGGCCTATGCCGGGCACTACTACCTGCTGCTGATCGGCGCCTCGCTGATCGGCATCGGTTCGGCGATCTTCCATCCGGAATCCTCGCGCATCGCCCGCTTCGCTTCCGGCGGCCGGTTCGGCCTGGCGCAGTCGCTGTTCCAGGTCGGCGGCAATTTCGGCCAGTCCATGGGCCCGTTGCTCGCCGCCTTCATCGTCGTGCCCTTCGGCCAGACCAGCATCGCCTGGTTCGCCGTCGGCTCGCTGATCGGCATCGTCATCCTGTGGCAGGTCGGCGGCTGGTACAGCCGTCTGCGCGCCGCGCAAGGCAATCGCAAGACGGCAAGCTTCGTCTCGCCCTTCCCGCGCCGCAAGGTTATGTGGGCCTTGGCGGTGCTGACCTTGCTGGTGCTGACCAAGAACGCCTACATCGCCAGCCTCGCCAGCTACTACACCTTCTACTCCATCCATAAGTTCGGCGTTTCGGTGCAGATGTCGCAGGTCATGCTGTTCCTCTTCCTTGGCTCCTCGGCGCTGGGCATCCTGCTCGGCGGTCCGTTCGGCGACCGCTATGGACAAAAGGCGATGATCTGGTTCTCGATCGTCGGCGTGCTGCCCTTCACGCTGGCGCTCCCTTACGCCAACCTGGAATGGACGATGGTGCTGACCGTGCTGATCGGCCTCATCCTGTCGTCGGCCTTCTCCAACATCGTCGTCTTCGCGCAGGAACTGGTGCCGGGCCGCGTCGGCACGATCGCCGGCATCTTCTTCGGCTTCGCCTTCGGCGTCGGCGGCATCGCGGCCGCGGTGCTTGGCGTCGTCGCCGACATGAAGGGCATCGATTTCGTCTTCCAGATCTGCTCCTACCTGCCGTTCCTGGGGCTGCTGACGGTGTTCCTGCCCAACATGAAGCAAGCCCGCAAGGCGCAAGCAGCCGCTTAAATCATCCGGGCTGTGTCCAGGCAAAGGCACCCGCCTCATGGCGGGTGCCTTTTTCGTTCAGGCGGAAAGGTTTCAGGCCTTGAAGAAGGCCAGCAGGTCGGCGTTGATGATTGCGGCGTGGGTCGTGGCCATGCCGTGCGGAAAACCCTTGTAGATCTTGAGCTCGCCCTTCTTGAGCAGCTTGATGGTCAACAGCGCCGAGTCGGCGATCGGAACGATCTGGTCGTCATCGCCATGCATGACCAGCACCGGCACGTCGATCTTTTTGAGGTCCTCGGTGAAGTCGGTCTCCGAGAAGGCCTTGATGCAATCATAGTGCGCCTTGGTGCCGCCCATCATGCCCTGGCGGTACCAGTTGTCGATGACACCTTGCGAAACCTCGGCGCCCGGACGGTTGAAGCCGTAGAACGGGCCGGTGGGAACGTCCACGTAAAGCTGGGCGCGATTGCCCGCGACGCCGGAGCGGAAGCCGTCGAACACCTCGATGGGAAGGCCGCCGGGATTGGCCGGCGTCTTGAGCATGATCGGCGGCACCGCGCCGAGCAACGCTGCCTTGGCGACGCGTCCGCCCGCTCCATACTGGGCGACATAGCGCGCCACCTCGCCGCCGCCGGTCGAATGGCCGACATGGATGGCATCCTTGAGGTCGAGATGCGCGGCAAGTTCAGCCACGTCGGCGGCGTAGGTGTCCATCTCGTTGCCGACATCTGTCTGGGTCGAGCGGCCGTGGCCGCGGCGGTCATGGGCGATGACGCGGTAGCCCTGTGCCAGGAAGAAGAGCATCTGGGCGTCCCAGTCGTCGCTGCTCAACGGCCAGCCGTGATGGAAGACGATAGGCTGACCGGTTCCCCAGTCCTTGTAATAGATCTGCGTGCCGTCCTTGGTGGTGATCGTGCCGCTGCCTGAGCCTGATTTGGTCTGCGAGGTCATCTCAATCTCCGTTAAATTTGGTGTCGCGATAAACAATATCGCGATATCAATATTGCTAACGCAGCTTGATCCCCGTGTCCACAAAAAATATATATCGCGATATCATTTCTCGTGGTACATACTTGAGGCGCTTAATCGGCAAAGGACTGCCTCGTGCCTCTCCCGTTGGACAATCAGCTCTGTTTCACGCTCTACGCCACCAGCATGGCGATCAACCGCACCTACAAGCCGATGCTGGACGAGATGGGCATCACCTATCCGCAATATCTCGTGCTCAACGCGTTGGGCGAAGCCGACGGCATGTCGGTCGGCGCGATCGCGCACAGGCTCGCTCTGGAATCGAGCACCGTCACGCCGCTGGTCAAGCGTATGGAACAGGCTGGCGTGGTGACCCGCCAGCGCAATCAGGCCGACGAGCGCCAGGTACAGGTCGACCTGACATCCGCCGGCCGCAAGCTGCTCGTCCAGTGCAATTGCCTGAACGAGACCCTGATCGAGCGCTCGGGCATGACGCTGGCCGAACTCGACGCCCTGAACCGGCAGGTCCAGGCACTGCGCGATGCGTTGAGCGGCGACCGGTAGCGACGGCTCTTCGGCCGCCGCTTGCACCTGGGACCACCTTCCGCTATAGAGCCGCCACCCGCGTAGACACCCTTGGAGGCAACGCGGCGGAAGGCTGCCTTCCCCTTGTGATCCCGAACAAAGATCCGCTCGCTGCGGTTTCCGGCATTCGGACATCGAGGTCCGGCGGCTTTCGACGTTTACGGCCTGGCACATCGCCAACCGTAGGCGCTCCATAACACGCGAAAGGAAAAGCCATGAGCCACGATACTTACGAGCTCAAGGCCGAAGCGCGCGAACAGGTCGGTAAGGGGTCCGCCCGAGCAGTTCGCCGCAACGGTAAAGTGCCTGCAGTAATTTACGGTGACAAGCAGCCTCCCCTGGCGATCGCGCTCACCTACAAGGACATCTTCTACAAGATCCATGGCGGCGGGTTCCTGACCACGGTCGCCACGATCGATGTCGACGGCAAGAAGATCCAGGTCCTGCCGAAGGACTTCCAGCTCGACCCGGTCAAGGACTTCCCGATGCATGTGGATTTCCTGCGCATCGGCAAGGACACGGAAGTCAATGTCGACGTGCCTGTCCACTTCATCAATGAAGACAAGTCGCCCGGCATCAAGCGCGGCGGCGTGCTCAACATCGTGCGTCACGAGGTCGAGTTCCACTGCCCGGCCAATGCGATCCCGGAATTCATCACCGTCGATCTCACCGGCGCCGACATCGGCGATTCGATCCATATCTCGGCGGTCAAGCTGCCGGCTGGCGTCAAGCCGGTCATCTCCGATCGCGACTTCACCATCGCGACCATTGCCGGTTCGGCGGCGATGAAGCCGGAGACTGAAGAGACGGCTGAGGTTGCGGCCCCCGAAGCGGCTCCTGCCGCCGAAGAGAAGTAACTCTTTCACGCCCGGAGCAGACGATGCCAGGGAAGACGGCGCTTGTCTTTGCAGGCCTCGGCAATCCGGGCGCGAAATATGCTGAAAACCGGCACAATGTCGGCTTCATGGCGGCGGACGCTATCGCCCGCCGCCATTCCTTTTCGCCCTGGTCGAAGAAGTTCCAGGGCCTGATCGCCGAGGGCACGCTCGGCGGTGAAAAGATCATCCTGATCAAGCCGCAGACCTTCATGAACCTGTCCGGCCAGTCGGTCGGCGAAGCGCTGCGCTTCTACAAGCTCGACCTTTCCGCCCTCACCGTCTTCTATGACGAGATCGATCTTGCCGAAGGCAAGCTGCGCATCAAGACCGGCGGCGGTGCCGGCGGCCACAACGGCATCCGCTCGATCGATGGCCATGTCGGCAACGCCTATCGCCGCGTGCGCATCGGCGTCGGCCATCCCGGCGTCAAGGAAATGGTCCAGCATCATGTGCTCGGCGATTTCGCCAAGGCCGACCGCGACTGGCTCGACCCGTTGCTCGACGCGATCGCCGACAACGCTGCCATGATCGTCAAGGGCGACGAATCCGGCTTCATGAACAAGGCCGCCCTTGCCGTACAGGGCAAGGCGGGCGCCGAACCGGAAAAGCCGGCGCAAAAACAGGCTCCGAAACAGCAAAGCCATGTCCGCCAGGCCCGCCCCCAGCAGGCGCCCGCCAAGTTGCCCGAGACCGGCCCGATGGCGGCGATGCTGAAGAAACTGTTCGGCAACAAGGACTGAGCCGCGGGACCATCGGCGTTACAGGGCTTGACGTTCCCAACCCCTATCGCCCATAGCCCTCATCAAATTTCGCTTTTCCCGATAGGACCGGACAAAATGGGTTTCAAATGCGGCATCGTTGGCTTGCCCAATGTCGGCAAGTCGACGCTCTTCAACGCGCTGACGAGGACGGCCGCCGCGCAGGCCGCCAACTATCCGTTCTGCACCATCGAACCGAACACCGGCGAGGTGGCGGTGCCGGACCCGCGCCTGCAGAAGATCGCCGCGATCGGCAAGTCGAAGGAGATCATCCCGACCCGCATCTCCTTCGTCGATATTGCCGGCCTGGTGCGCGGCGCCTCTAAGGGCGAAGGGCTGGGGAACCAGTTTCTCGCCAACATCCGCGAGGTCGACGCCATCGTCCACGTGCTGCGCTGCTTCGAGGATGACGACATCACCCATGTCGAGGGCCGCATCGACCCCGTCGCCGACGCCGAGACGGTCGAGACCGAGCTGATGCTTGCCGACCTCGACAGCCTCGAGCGCCGCATCGTGCAATTCCGCAAGCGCGCCGGCAGCAAGGACAAGGAAGCCACCGCCGTGCTGCCGATGATGGAGGCAGCGCTCGAGTTGCTGCAGGCCGGCAAGCCGACCCGCATCCTGCTCAAGGGTATTTCGGCCGAAGATTTGCGCATCCTGCAGGGGCTGAACCTGCTCACCTCGCATCCCGTGCTCTATGTCTGCAACGTCGCCGAGGCCGATGCCGCGACCGGCAACGAGCACACAAAGGCTGTGGAGAAAATGGCCGCCGCGCAGGGCGCCGGCACCGTAGTGATCTCGGCGGCGATCGAGGCGGAAGTCGCCCAGCTTTCCGACGAGGAGGAAATGGAATTCCTATCCTCGCTCGGCCTCGACGAGCCCGGCCTGAACAAGGTGATCCGCGCCGGCTACGACCTGTTGCACCTCATCACCTATTTTACCGTTGGGCCGAAGGAGACGCGCGCCTGGACCGTGCACAAGGGCGACAAGGCCCCTCAGGCGGCTGGCGTCATCCACACCGATTTCGAGCGCGGCTTCATCCGCGCCCAGACCATCGCCTACAACGACTTTGTCACGCTGGGCGGGGAAGTGGCGGCCAAGGAAGCCGGCAAGGCGCGCGATGAAGGCAAGGAATATGTCGTCCAGGACGGCGACATCATGCTGTTCAAGTTCAACACGTGACCCTCCTGCCCAGTCGACAATGTCTGGGCGGAAGTAGAGCCGACGAAGCTTTCGTACCACCGGCTCCTCGACGAATTTTTCTGAGTGGCCGATGCCAGCCGGCCCTGCTCGGCTTGTCTTGATTTTGTCATGCCGCGGGTCTAAGCGGCAGCCACACGGTCGGCGTGCGACGAAAAACCGTGCAATCCGACACGATGCGTAACCTCAACGCGGCTCTGGCAGGGAGATTCGGCGATGATCAAGGCCTTCGTCGTCGACAATGATCGCCTGCGCCTCACCGACGACCTGCTGGTCAATGGCGACAAGGTCGTCTGGGCCGATCTCGTCAATCCGACCAAGGAGGAAGAGGCCACCATCGAAAGCTGGCTCGGCATCGCCATCCCGACCCGCGAGGAGATGGAGGAGATCGAGATTTCAAGCCGCCTCTATATCGAGGACGGCGCCTACTTCATGACCGCCACCTTGCCCGCGCAGACCGAGGTCGACGATCCCCTGATGTCGCCGGTCACCTTCGTGCTCGCCGGCGCCAGGCTGATCACCGTACGCTATCACGAACCGAAGGCGTTCAAGACCTTCCCGCTGCGCGCCGAGAAGGTGGCGACCGGCTGCAGCAGCGGCGACACCATCCTGATCGGCCTGCTGGAGGCGATCGTCGACCGCCTCGCCGACATCCTCGAGCGCGCCGGCCGCGATGTCGAAGTGATTTCGCGCGACATCTTCGAGGCGCGCTCGACCAAGGTGTCGAAGCGCAACCGCGACTTCCAGGAACTGCTGAAGGCCATCGGCCGCAAGGAGGACATCGCCTCCTCCATCCGCGACAGCCTGATCTCGCTGCAGCGGCTGGCGGGTTTCCTCGCCCATGTCGCGACTCTGACCAAGATGAGCAAGGACGTCCGCGCCCGCATCAAGACCCTGTCGCGCGACGTGCTGTCGCTTGCCGACCACGCCACCTTCCTGTCGCAGAAGATCTCCTTCCTGCTCGACGCCACGCTCGGCATGATCTCGATCGAGCAGAACGCCATCATCAAGATCTTCTCCGTCGCCGCCGTCATCTTCCTGCCGCCGACACTCGTCGCCTCGATCTACGGCATGAATTTCGATGTCATTCCCGAGCTGAAGTGGGAGTTCGGCTATCCCTTCGCCATTGCCATGATGGTGCTGTCGGCGATCCTGCCTTTCTGGTATTTCCGCCGCCGCGGCTGGCTCTGAACACCCGCTGCCTGGGCCTGGCTCACCAGAAAGGGCTTGACCAAACCGCCCGCGGCCTGCATCCGGGTTTTCCGATCCAAAGGGATCGCGCATTCTACAACCGGATTTGCTGACCATGACCGGAAAGACATGGGCGTATGAGGACTTCGTCGAGGGGGCCTCGTTCGACCTCGGCGCGAAAAAAGTAAGCGCGGCCGAGATCATCGAGTTCGCCAGCGAGTTCGACGCTCAGCCGATGCATCTCGACGAGGAGGCCGGCAAGGCCAGCATCCTCGGTGGCCTCTCGGCCTCGGGCTGGCACACCTGCGCCATGTTCATGCGCATGCTGTGCGATGCCTTCCTGCTGGATTCCACCTGCCAGGGCGCGCCCGGCGTCGATCAGGTCAAATGGAAGAAGCCGGTGCTCGCCGGCGATACGCTGCGGGGCAACCTGGTGGTTCTCGCCAGGCGCCTGTCGAAATCGAAGCCGCAACTCGGCTTCGTGACCATGCGCAGCGAACTGGTCAACCAGCGCGGCGAAAGTGTCTTCGAGCTCGAGAACTCCATCATGTTCCTGACGCGCGATGCCGCTGGGAGCCTGTCATGACATTGGACGAATTCTTCCGCATCGGCACCACGGTGACGCTGGGCTCGCACACATTCGAGCCCGAGGCGATCAAGGCGTTCGCCCGCAAATACGACCCTCAGATCTTCCATATCGACGAGGAGGCGGCGAGGAAGAGCGTGCTTGGCGGGCTCTGCGCCTCCGGCTGGCACACCGCGGCCACCTGGATGAAGCTTAATCTGGAAACCCGCCTGGACGCCGAAGGCTGGGACGGCCCGGTGCCCGAATTCGGCCCCTCGCCCGGATTCAAGAACCTGAAATGGCTAAAGCCCGTCCATGCCGGGCAAACCATCACCTTCGCACGCACGGCGCTTTCCCACCGCCCCATAGCGTCCCGTCCCGGCTGGCGGTTGCTGGCGCTGCTCTGCGAGGCCTCCGATTCGACCGGCGCCAAGGTGCTGGAATTCGAGAGCGCCGTGCTGGTGAAGGTGGAATGAGGTGTCTTTCCCTTCTCCCACAAGGGGAGAAGGGAAAAATGCTCAATGCCCCTCGAACCCGATCAGCGTCCTCACCGGCACGCCGAGCGCTTCGAGCTTGGCGCGTCCGCCCAGATCCGGCAGGTCGATGACGAAGCAGGCGGCGAGGATGTCGGCGCCGATCTGGCGCAGCAGCTTGACCGCCGCTTCCGCCGTGCCGCCGGTGGCGATCAGGTCGTCGACCAGGATGACCTTCTCGCCGGGCGCGACGCCGTCCTTGTGCATCTCCATCTCATCCAGCCCGTATTCCAGGCTGTAGGCGACGCGCACGGTCTCGTAAGGCAGCTTGCCCTTCTTGCGGATCGGCACGAAGCCGGCCGAGAGCTGGTGGGCGACGGCGCCGCCGAGGATGAAGCCGCGCGCCTCGATACCGGCGATCTTGTCGATCTTCTGCCCGGCATAGGGATGCACCAGCTCGTCGATGGCGCGGCGGAAGGCGCGTGCGTTGCCGAGCAGCGTGGTGATGTCGCGAAACAGGATGCCGGGCCTGGGATAGTCCGGGATGGTTCGGATCGACGCCAGCAGCGTGTCTTCGAGAGAGGATTTCATGAAGCGGCTCCGGGTGATCCAGCTGACAGAAGCGAAACGGCGCGGGGCCGATCGTAGCCCGGCGCGGCCGACAACGGCTAGCGCGATGTGACGGTCGACACAAGCACGTCCGGCAAAGGATATGGCGGCAAACGCGAGGCGATTTCCTTGCAGTGGGCGCAGGCCGCGGCCGACACGAAAAGGGGCGCCCGAAGGCGCCCCGCTCGGAAAGATGGCTACCGGCCAGTCCTACATGCCGAGGTCGGAACGAAGCTCCGCCCTGGCCACTTCGTACTCGGCCTTGAAATCCTCGCGGTTGAGCAGGACCGCGGCGATGACGCTGCCGGAAATCTTGCCCATCTCGACGTCGGACGGATAATGGATGCCGCCGACGATGCGGTTGTGGGCGAACTCGGCCGCGCGCGCCATGATCTGGGCCCGCTTTTCCGGAACCATGTCAGCCAGGATGATGCCCATCATCGTGCCGACGGTCGCATGGCCGGGCGGCCAGGAACCGGAGCTCGAGAGCTTGACCACCGGCTTGACGAGATCGCTGAGCTGGTGCGGACGCGGACGCTTCCAGACGTCCTTGGCCGGATCGACGACGGCGCCTTCGGTCTCCACCACGCGATCGAAGAAGGCGCTGAATTTCGGCAGCTTGTCCTTGTTGAAATCCGGCCCCATGACATCGGCGAAACGCCAGACGTTTTCCTCGGCATCGGCGATGGCGCGGGCTTCCATTTCGGGTGTGCGCGTGACTTGCATGGTCAGCACCTCGCCAAGCTCGGCCTTGGTCTCGGCCGAATCATTGGCCGGAGGCGGCGGCAGGATCATCGTCAGGTCGACATCCTTGTTGGTAATGAAGGGTTTCGCGTCTTCGGCGCGGGCCGCGGAACCAACGACGAGCAGCAGCAGGCCTGCCGCAAGCGATGCGTATCTTTTCATGGGCGTGATCCTTTGATGAGAGCACCGCAGGATCGCGATGTGCGATGACGGCCATGTGACACCGCCGACGCGTGGCCTGAGCTATCCACCCCAAAAGCAGAAAAGGGCACCTCGCGGCGCCCCTTTTGAATTCCAGACTATGGCATCGCTTAGTGAGCGACGGCTTCCCATACCTTACGCTTGGTCAGGTAGACCAGGGCGCCAAACAGAAGCAGGAACACCAGCACGCGGAAGCCCATCTTCTTGCGGTCTTCCATGTGCGGCTCGGCCGCCCAGGTCAGGAAGGCAGCCACGTCGCGGGAATACTGGTCGATGGTCTGCGGCGAGCCGTCGTCATAGGTCACCTGGCCGTCGGAGAGCGGCTTGGGCATCTTCAGCGACACGCCGGACATGAAGTACGGATTGTAGTGGGTGCCTTCCGGGATGACCATGCCGGCGGGCGGCGTCTCGTCGTAGCCTGTCAGCAGCGAATGGATGTAGTCAGGACCACCCGCATCATACTGGGTGAAGATGTCGAAGACGAACTGCGGGAAGCCGCGCTCGACGCCGCGCGCCTTGGCCAGCAGCGACATGTCGGGCGGCGCCGCGCCGCCATTGGACGCAGCGGCGGCTTCCTCATTGGCGAAGGGCGCCGGGAAATGGTCGGACGGCTTGCCGGGACGGTCGAACATGTCACCGGCATCGTTGGGGCCGTCGTGGATGGTGTATTCTGCTGACAGCGTCTTGATCTGCGCGTCGCTATAGCCGAGGTCCGACAGCGTGCGGAACGCCACCAGGTTCATCGAATGACAGGCCGAGCAGACTTCCTTGTAGACCTTCAGGCCGCGCTGCAGCTGCGCCTTGTCATAGGTGCCGAACGGGCCGGTGAAGCTCCAGCTCATTTCCTTCGGCTCGTTGATCGGGAAATGCGTGGGTGCCGCCGCGTTGTGCGCTTCTTCGGCCGCGAACGCCCAAGTGCCTGCAACCCCAGGGCCGGCGGCCACAAGGCCGACCAGCGCCAGCGAGGTGAGAATCTTCTTCATGCCAAATCCCCTTAGATTCTCTACCGCTCAGCCCTTGGTCTCGGGTGCTGCCGTGGCGCCCGCCGGATGTCCGCCGCCACCCTTGTTCTTTTCGAGCACCGCCTCGGTGATCGAGTTCGGCAGCCTGCGCGGAGTCTCGATCAAGCCGAGCACGGGCAGCGCGACCAGGAAGAAGGCGAAGTAGAACAGCGTCGCCATCTGCGCCATGAACACATAGCTACCTTCCGCCGGCTGCGAGCCCAGCCAGCCCAGCAGGATGGCATCGGCCACGAACAGCCAGAAGAACAGCTTGTACCAGGGCCGGTAGACCGCCGAGCGCACCTTGGAAGTGTCGAGCCACGGCACCAGGAACAGCATGACGATGGCGCCGAACATACACAGCACGCCGCCGAGCTTGGAATTGATCGGCCCGATGTTGAAGGTGATGGCGCGCAGGATCGCGTAGAACGGCAGGAAGTACCATTCCGGAACGATATGGGCCGGCGTCTTCAGCGGGTTGGCGACCGTGTAGTTGTCCGGATGGCCGAGATAGTTCGGCAGGTAGAAGACGAAGTAGGCGAAGACGAACAGGAACACGATCATGCCGAACGCGTCCTTGATGGTCGCGTAGGGCGTGAAGGCGACGGTATCGGTCTTCGACTTGACCTCGATGCCAGTCGGGTTCGACTGGCCGACGACATGCAGCGCCCAGACGTGCAGCACGACGACGCCGGCAATCATGAACGGCAGCAGGTAATGCAGCGCGAAGAAGCGGTTGAGCGTCGGATTGTCGACGGCGAAGCCGCCGAGCAGCAGTTGCTGGATCCAGTCGCCGACCAGCGGGATGGCGCTGAAGAAGCCGGTGATGACGGTGGCGCCCCAGAAGCTCATCTGCCCCCATGGCAGCACATAGCCCATGAAGCCGGTCGCCATCATCAGGAGGTAGATGATGCAACCCAGGATCCACAGCAGTTCGCGCGGCGCCTTGTAGGAGCCGTAGTAGAGACCGCGGAAGATGTGCAGGTAGACGGCGATGAAGAAGAACGAGGCGCCGTTGGCGTGCATGTAACGCAGGAGCCATCCGGAATTCACGTCGCGCATGATCTTCTCGACCGAACCGAAGGCGAGATTGGTGTCGGCAGTATAGTGCATGGCCAGGACGATGCCGGTCAGCATCTGCGCCACTAGCATGATCGCCAGGATGCCGCCGAAGGTCCACATATAGTTCAGGTTGCGCGGCACCGGATAGGCGATGAAGCTGTCATAGACCATCCTGGGCAGCGGCATGCGGGCGTCGAACCAGCGTTCGATACCGGTCTTCGGCGTATAGGTCGAGTGTCCCTCGCTCATCGAAATATCCCCTGCCTCAACCGATAAGGAGTTTGGTATCGGAAATGAACTTGAATACCGGAATCGCCATGTTCTCCGGTGCCGGGCCTTTGCGGATGCGGCCGGCAGTGTCGTATTGCGAGCCATGGCACGGGCAGAACCAGCCGCCGAAATCGCCTTCCTGGCCGAGCGGAATGCAGCCCAGATGGGTGCAGACCTGAACCATCACCATCCAGGCTTCCTTGCCGGGCGTGGTGCGGTTGGCGTCGGTCGCCGGCGCATCGGACGGCAAATTGGCGTTGCGGGCGATCGGATCCTTGAGATCGGAAAGGCTGACGGCCTCGCCGTCCTTCATTTCCTTCTCGGTGCGGTTGCGCACCACGACCGGCTTGCCGCGCCACTTGACGATCAGCGAGCTGCCGGGCGTCAGCGAGGAGACATCGACCTCAACCGAAGCGAGCGCCAGCGTCGAGGCGTCGGGGCGCATCTGGTCGATGAACGGCCAGGCGACGGCACCGGCGCCGACCACAGCGGCCATGCCGGTGGCGACGTAGAGAAAATCTCGACGGTTGGGATCGTGGATGTCGGTTGCGCTCACGGGTGCCTGATCCTTTCGCCTCTTCCGCGCCGGTGGCTGAGCCTTGTTCCCCGCTCAATCACGCCAACCCGACAGCGCATGGCGAACAGGCTAGCGAATTCCTCCGGCATTTGGACTTCGGTTTATGCGTGAAGCCCGTTTTTGTCCAGACGGGTCAAGGCACAAGGGCAGATTGTCGCGGGGACAAAATCCGCTGTCGCGCGGCAAGGCGGCGAATGGCCGCAAAAGGCGGCTAAACAACCGGGAAACAACCGCAAATCCGGCATCGTTGTTTGCCTCGACATAGGCTGCCCGAGTGATCTATTTTCCCTACCATGGTGCATGTCATCGATCGCGAGGAATGGTCTGTTCGTTCCAACCACTGGAAGGGCGAACTGCAAGGCGGCGTCTACGGCTCCAACTCCTGCCTGATCTTCAATTACTTGCCCGATGTCGGGGGCGGCCCGCGGCTGCACGCTCATCCCTATGCGGAGATCTTTATCATTCGCGAGGGAACCGGCCTGTTCACGGTCGGCGACCAGGAGATCGAGGCCTCGGCGGGGCAGATCGTCATCGTGCCGCCGCACACGCCGCACAAATTCACCAATCTCGGTCCAGGTCCGCTGGAAACGACCGACATCCACGAAAACGGTAGCTTCATCACCGAATGGCTGGAGTAATTCCTGCATAGCCCTGGCGGCGTCCCGGTTGGCGCCTAGATCTACGGCATAGGCGCCAACCGGAAGCCGCGAGGGCCAGGACATGCAAACCTCGACCATCGAAATCGAAGGGCTGAGCATTGCGACCCGCGAGGCAGGCCCCGCTGGTGCGCCGGCTTTCCTTCTGCTGCACGGATGGCCGCAAAGCTCCTACGCCTTCGAGCGGGTGATCGGCCGGTTGGCGGCCGACTACCGGGTCGTCGCCCCTGACCTGCCCTGCATCGGCGGCTCGCAAGGCGTACCCGAGGCTGGTGACAAGAGAACCTTGGCGAGGCTGATGAGAGGCGTCGCAGAGACTTGCGGGCTGCGCCAGCTCGTGGCCGCCGGCCACGATGTCGGCGGCCAGATCGTATTTGCCTTGTTGAGCGACCATCCTGAGATTCTTTCCGGCGCGGCGATCATGGATGTCGTCATTCCGGGCGTCGCTCCGTGGGAGAAGGTCATTCGCAATCCGCAAATCTGGCATTTCGCCTTTCACGCTATTCCAGCCTTGCCGGAAACGCTGGTCAGCGGCCATCAGAGCGCTTATTTCGACTTCTTCTTCAATGTGCTTTCGAAGGATCGAGCCTCGATCCCTGACGACGCCAGGGAAATCTACGCCAAGGCCTATTCCCGGCCGGAAAGCCTCCAGGCGGGGTTCGACTGGTATCGTGCCTTTCCGGAGGATGCCAAGGCCAATGCCGCGCGGCCCGCGAAGCCGATTGCGGTTCCGGTGCTGTATCTCAGGGGTGCGGCCGAGTCCGGCGACATCGGCGACTATGTCGATGGCCTGCGCGCGGCCGGGCACTCAAATGTCGAGGGCGACATCATAGCCGACAGCGGACACTTCGTTGCCGATGAAAATCCCGAAGCGCTTGCCGCCCGCCTGGCGCGTTTCCACAGGGAAATCAGCGCGGCAAGTTCCAACTCTACATGGCGCCAAGCCTGACCAGCACGGCTTTGGGGATGTTGTATTCGCGGATGACGGCGTCGTGCTTTCGAAAGCCGCACAATTCGCGCTGGATGAAATAGGCGTGAACGGCCGCGGCAGCCTCCTTGAGAAGCAAGGGACGCATGTCCTCGTCGGCATTGCTGGTTAGCCGGGCCAGCGTCTCCTCGACCTTTTGACCGGCGCGGCCAAGTGCCGCCGCCTTCTCGGCGAGGATTTCATGGCCAAGCGCGTCAAACGCCGCTTCGGCGGCCGACGCGCCGGCAAGATGAGATGGCGGACGCAAGGACATTTCAGTTCCCTTTCCCGAACACTATGCGGTGGGTGACGAATTCTTCGCCTTCCACGCGCTGAAAGCCAAGCCGTTCATAAAAACCGAAGGCTTCCGGCGGCGCGCGGGTGTTCAACACGGAGAAATATTGGCCGGCCCGATCGATCACGGTCTCGACCAGCATGCGGCCGAGGCCGTTGCGGCGGTGGCGTGCGCTGACGAACAGGTGCCGGACCCGGCCCTGGTCCCTGCCCTCGAAATAGGGATCGATGTTCAGCCCGCACACGCCGGCGAGTTCCCGGCCATGCCATATCCCAAACAGTCCCTCCCCTCGCTTCAGGAACTTGTTGCGGCCACTTGCCCAGCCGTCGCCCAGGCGTACCAGCATCCAGTAGCCTTCCAGCCGGCTCTCGTCCTTCAACGCGTCGAAGGCCGCCACGGTTGGTCGCAAACGCTTGAGCGCGTAGCCGACCCCTGGGCCGAGCTCTGGCCCGATCTCCGGGCTGACCTCTGGCGATCCAGCCATGCGCCTACTCCGCCGGCCGCGTCTCTTCGAGCACGCTTTCCTCGTGATAAAGGAAGCCGCCGGACTGGCGCTTCCACAGCCGGGCATAGAGCCCATCGAGCGCCACCAGCTCGTCATGCGTGCCTTGCTCGACGATGCGGCCGCCGTCGAGCACCACCAGGCGATCAAGAGCCGCGATCGTCGACAGCCGGTGCGCGATGGCGATCACGGTCTTGTTCTCCATCAGCCGCGTCAGATTCTCCTGGATCGCCGCCTCGATGTCGGAATCGAGCGCCGACGTCGCCTCGTCGAGGATCAGGATCGGCGCGTCCTTGAGGAAGACGCGGGCGATCGCCACGCGCTGGCGCTGGCCGCCCGACAGCTTGACGCCGCGTTCGCCGACAAAGGCTTCGTAGCCCTGGCGATCCCTGTTGTCGCGCAAGCTCAGAATGAATTCGTGGGCCTCGGCCTTCTTGGCCGCCGCGATCACCTCCGCGTCGGTCGCATCGGGCATGCCGAGCTTGATGTTGTCGCGCAGCGAGCGATGGAACAGGGCGGTGTCCTGGCTGACGACGCCGATATTGGCGCGCAGCGAATTCTGCGTCACACCGGAGACGTCCTGGCCGTCGATGGTGATCCGGCCGCTTTCGAGGTCGTAGAGGCGCAGGATCAGGTTGGCCAACGTCGTCTTGCCGGCGCCCGATGGCCCGACCAGCCCGACCTTCTCGCCCGGCTTGACGACAAGGTCGACGCCGTTGAGCACGCCAAACCCCTTGCCGTAATGGAACTCGACATTCTTCACGTCGATGCGTCCGCCCGTGACGACCAGCTCTTTCGCGTCCAGTGCGTCGGTCAGCCCCAGCGGCTGCGAGATCAGCGCCTTGGAGTTCTCCAGCACGCCGAGGTTTCGCAAGATACTGTTCATCTGCATCATCAGCCGGCCGAGCAGCATGTTGAGGCGCAGCACCAGCGACAGCGTGAAGGCGACGGCGCCGACGGTGATCGAGCCCTCGACCCAGAGATAGACGGCAAAGCAGCCGATCGCCGTGATCATGATGCCCGACAGCGTCGTCAGCGCCATGCGCACGCCGGTCAACCGGCGGGTGAAGGGGCGCAATGCGTCGAGATAGATGTCGAAGCCGTTCCTGATGTAGCGGTCGTCGCCGTCCGCCGCGAAAAGTTTCAGCGTCTGCACGTTGGAGTAGGAATCGACGATGCGGCCATTGATCATCGAGCCCGCCTCGGCCGTCGCTTCGGCGTGCTTGCGGATTGCCGGCAGATAGCGCCTGGCCAGAAAGCCGAAAGCGGTGATCCAGATCACCACCAATGCCGCCAGCCTGAGATCGAGTCCTGCGACCAGTGCCAGCGTCGTCACCGTATAGACGATCATGAACCAGACGACCTCGATGAAGCTTTCCATCAGGTCGCCGGTCGCCTGCCCCGCCTGCCAGACTTTCGTCGCGATCCGGCCGGCGAAGTCGTTCTGGAAGAAGGCGTAGGACTGGCGCGAGACGTGCCGGTGCGCCTGCCAGCGCACCAGATTGTAGAAGCCGGGCGTGATCGTCTGCTCGTCGACCAGCGCCGAGAGGGCCACGACCATTGTGCGGAGGACCAGCACCACTGCGACCATGAACATCAGTTCGGGGCCGGCGGCGGTCCATAATGCATGCCAGCTCCGCTCGCCGGGCAATTGATCGAGAATATCGACCAGCCGCCCGACGAAATAGAACAGCCCGGCCTCGACCAGCGGCGCGATGCCGCCGACGACCAGCATGGCGAAGAAGGCGAACTTCGCCTGGCCGACATAGTGCCAGAGGAAGCCGGCGACGCTGGCCGGTGGCCGAAGATGCGCCGGCTCCCTGAACGGATAGACCCAGTTTTCGAACCAGCGGTAGACGGCTGTCATCATGCGGCGGCCATCATTCTGCGGCTTGCCCCTTCGCGCCAATGTCGTTGGCGACACTGTCGTTGGCGGCGCCGACCGGACTGTCCTCGAACAGGAATCCACCCGACTGGCGCTGCCAGAGCTGCGCGTAGAGCCCGCCGCCGGCGACCAGTTCCTCGTGCGAACCCTCCTCGATGACGCGGCCCTGGTCCATCACGACGAGCCTGTCCATCGCCGCGATGGTCGACAGCCGGTGCGCGATGGCGATGACGGTCTTGCCCTGCATGAGCTTGTAGAGATTCTCCTGGATGGCGGCTTCCGCCTCGGAATCGAGCGCCGACGTCGCTTCGTCAAGGATAAGAATAGGCGCGTCCTTCAACATAACGCGAGCAATGGCGATGCGTTGCCGCTGGCCGCCGGACAGTTTGACGCCGCGGTCGCCGACATAGGCGTCGAAACCCTTGCGGCCGCTATGGTCCGAAAGCGCCGATATGAAATCCAGCGCCTCGGCCCGCCGTGCCGCCTCGACCAACATCTCATCGCTCGCATCGGGCCGGCCATAAAGGATGTTCTCGCGCACCGAACGATGCAGCAGCGAGGTGTCCTGTGTGACCATGCCGATCTGGGCACGCAGCGAATCCTGCTTCACGCCGGCGATCTCCTGGCCGTCGATCAGGATCCGGCCGGATTCCAGGTCGTAGAAGCGCAAGAGGAGATTGACTAGCGTCGACTTGCCGGCGCCCGAGCGTCCGACGATGCCGACCTTCTCGCCCGGTTTCACCGCCAGCGACAGGTTTTCGATGACGCCCTTCTGCTTGCCGTAGTGGAAGCGGATGTCCTCGAAGCGGATATCGCCTTTGGAAACGTTGATCTCCCTGGCATCCGGCCTGTCCTCGACGAGGCGTGGCAGCGAGATGGAGGCAATGCCGTCCTGCACCGTGCCGATATTCTCGAACAGGCCCGACATTTCCCACATGATCCACTGCGACATGCCCCACATCCGGAGCACCAGGCCGATGACCACGGCGACCGCGCCGATCGTCACAGCTTGCCCCATCCACAGCCACAGCGAGATGGCGGTGACCGAGAACAGCAGAAGCGCGTTCAGTATGTAGAGCGAGCCGAACAGCACCGTCACCAGCCGCATCGACCGGTAGACCGTGTCGAGGAAGCCCATCATGCCTTCCCTGGCGAAGGCGGCCTCGCGGCGCGAATGACTGAACAGCTTGACCGTCTGGATGTTGGTGTAGCTGTCGACGACGCGGCCGGTCATGGTCGAGCGCGCATTGGCCTGCTCCTCGCCGACCTTGCCCAGGCGCGGGATGAAAAAGCGCAGCAACAGGATGTAGCCGACCAGCCAGACCCCGAGCGGCGCGGCCAGCCGCCAGTCGGCCGAACCGACGATCAGCAGCATGCCGAGGAAATAGACGATGACGTAGTTCAGGACGTCGATCACCTTGATGACGCATTCGCGCACGGCGAGCGCCGTCTGCATCAGCTTGGTGGCGATGCGGCCGGCGAATTCGTCCTGGTAGAAGCTCATCGATTGCTTGAGCAGGTAGCGATGCACCTGCCAGCGGATGCGCATGGGATAGTTGCCCATCAGTGTCTGCTGGTTGAGCAGAGAATGCAGCCAAACCGTGCCGGGCAGCGCGAACAGCACGATGAACGCCATGCCGGCGAGCTTCCAGCCCTCCGTCTGCAGGAAGGTCTCGCGGTTCTGCCCCGACAACCAGTCGACGATGCGGCCGAGGAAGCCGAACATCCACACTTCCGCGATGGCGATGGCCGCCACCAGCACCGCATCGATAAGGATATAGGGCCATGCGCCGCGCGTATAATGCAGGCAGAAGGCAACCAGCGTCTTGGGCGGTTCGACCGGTTCCGCGGCCGGGAACGGATCGAGCCTTCTTTCAAACCAGCTAAACAACAACATTAGGGCATGCCTGTAAAATCTGTTTTCCGCTTACGCGGCTTGGCGACGTACAAAGTCCTCGGATCGCATGGCGTCGAGGGCCGACGCTCCGGAATCATCCGGAGCGTCGGCCCTGCTTCGCGCAATATAGGGGCTCGCCGGCTTTTCGCCGACAGCCACCTTTGTCGATGCGGACGACACAGCGCCACCAGTGCGGTTTTTCGCGCCCGGCCGCATCAGCCGGATGATGCGGCGCACCAGCGACGGTCGGCTCGGGTCGGGAACCGCGTGCGAGAAATCGACATCCGGCAGCATGCCGCGATGCGGACGCCGGCGCACTTCGGCATGAACCGCCGACGAATAGGTTTCGCCGATCAGCAGCGCCCAGGTCGGCAGCCGGTGGATATGCAGGCTCCTCGAGCCCGGTATTCTGTATGGATCGAACATCGGTCCGTCCTCCGTGTTGAAATAGAGATAAAAAGGATGATCGACATCGTGCCGCGGGATCGGCGGCTGATCAGTCGGGACGCGTTGAGACGGGGCCATCGGCCCCTTCGGCAGCTTGAAAAACATCGCAGGATTCCTTCGAAGACCAGGGTATGGTTTCGGCGGAGATCGGTGCGGAAGTGCCTAAAAGATCAGGAGAAACGTCGTACCGAAACCGCCAGGGCGCAAGTAAGCCCACGGGTGGGGCGCTGGATGTGCATGGTCATCATGAATTACCCCTCCATCGGTTCGGGTTGACAATGCTGGTCGTATACCCGACTTCGCAGAAAATGGCCACCCGCAGGTCCAGGAATTTCCAAAACCAGGAAGCTGCTGTGGCCGATCTGCCACTTATTAGAAGGACGCGAAAGTGAACCGTGGTCTCCGCATCGCGCTCTACCAGCCTGACATAGCCGGCAATACCGGGACAATCCTGCGCTTCGCCGCTTGCCTCGGCCTTGGCGTCGACATCATCGAGCCGGCCGGCTTCCCGCTTTCCGACAGAGCGCTCAAGCGCGCCGGTATGGACTATCTCGAAATGGCCGCCCTGACCCGGCATGTCGACTGGAATGCCTTCGAGGAGTGGCGCAAGGCCCGCGCGGACCGGCTGGTGTTGCTGTCGACCAGGGCCACGGCCCCCTACACCGACTTCAGCTTCACCGACCGCGACATCCTCCTGTTTGGCCGCGAATCCGCGGGCGTGCCGGATCCAGTCCATCAGGCGGCGGATGTTCGGCTGACGATCCCGATGCAGCCCACCGCGCGCAGCCTCAACGTCGCCCTTTCCGTGGCCATGGTGGCGGGCGAAGCCATCCGGCAACTCGGCTAGGGGATCGCCGGCAGCGCGGTCCGCGGTGATTTTTGCCCAGGCGCACATCCGCCTTCTCCTTCGTTTGCACATCCAGGCTTTCTTGGCTACAAGCTCAACTTAACTTGAGGTCAAGGGGAAAGTGCGAAGATGGCGCCGGTAACGGAATTGACGGTCGGCCAGGTGGCCGTGCGCAGCGGCGTGGCGGTGTCGGCGCTGCATTTCTATGAAGCCCGCGGGCTGATTCGCAGCCACCGCACCTCCGGCAACCAGCGCCGCTACGGCCGCGATGTCCTGCGACGCGTGGCCATAATCCGGATTGCCCAGGAGGTCGGCATCACGCTCGCGGAGATCGGTGTCGCACTTGAATCATTACCTGAAGGCCGCACCCCGACGCGCGAGGATTGGAATCTGCTTTCAACGGCTTGGCGCGATAGCCTCGATCAGAAAATCAGCCAGCTGAAGAAACTGCGCGACGGGCTGACCGACTGCATCGGCTGCGGCTGCATGTCGATCGACAAATGCCCGCTGAGGAACAAGGGGGATCGGCTTGCCGGGGAGGGAACTGGCGCGAGAAGGCTGTTGGTCGAGCGTTAATCCGCTGCCGGCAGGCGCCTGATCGTGAACTCGATCAGATCGCCCGGGCGCTCGAACCAGCTTTCGATCTCGGTCCAGTAGGCCTGCTTGGGAAAGCGCTCGAACCATTCCTTAGCCTTGAGCCGGGCATCGGAGCGCGGCAGGACGAACGTCTCGCGCAAAAAGCCGTCGCGTGGCATACGCGCGCGCTCGGCCCGGCTTTGGTCGAGCCTTTTCTTCAGGCCATCCAGCGGCGGTCTTGCCGGGGTGCGCACGAAGCAACTCCTTACACCCTAAATCAGACGGGACTTGACCCTGACCCTCAAGAGATTAGGGATCGCGCCGGCAAAAGACGAGTCATTTATCGGGAATCCCCACGACGGGTGGCCCACAACCGGAGACGGCACTTGGAACGACCCGAAATACCGGCAGGGCTGCCCGCCGACATCGAAGAGAAGAAGATGAAGGCCCGGCTCTGGTTCGAGGCGCTGCGCGAGCGCATCTGCGCCGGCTTCGAGCAGATCGAGCAGGACCTGCAGGGCCCGCTCGCCTCATGGTCGCCGGGCCGTTTCGAGAAAACGCCGTGGGAGCGCGATCAGGGCAAGGGCGGCGGGGGCACCATGTCGATGATGCACGGCCGCGTCTTCGAGAAGGTCGGCGTCCACACCTCGACCGTCTATGGCGAGTTCTCGCCCGAGTTCCGCAAGCAGATGCCTGGCGCGGAGGAAGACCCGCGCTTCTGGGCATCGGGCATCTCACTGATCGCGCACCCGTGGAACCCCAACGTTCCGGCCGTGCACATGAACACGCGTATGGTCGTCACATCCAGGCAATGGTTCGGCGGCGGCGCCGACCTGACGCCAGTGCTCGACCGCCGCCGCACCCAGGATGATCCCGACACGGCAGCCTTCCACCGCGCCATGCAGTTCGCTTGCGAGAAGAACGCCGACGTCGCCGACTATCCGAAATTCAAGGCCTGGTGCGACGAGTATTTCTTCCTGCCGCACCGCAACGAGCCGCGCGGCACCGGCGGCATCTTCTTCGACTGGCTGCATTCGGGCGAGGAGAAGGGCGGCTGGAACGCCGATTTCAACTTCGTCCAGGATGTCGGGCGTTCGTTCCTCGTCGTCTACGGCCACCTCGTGCGCGCCAACTTCAACGAGAACTGGACCGATGGCGACCGCGATGAACAGCTCATCCGCCGCGGCCGCTACGTCGAATTCAACCTGCTGCACGACCGTGGCACCATTTTCGGGCTGAAGACCGGCGGCAATGTCGCCTCGATCCTCTCCAGCCTGCCGCCGGAGGTGCGCTGGCCGTAGACGTCCGGTGACAGGACGGCGCACGCAGCTTTGATGCAACCATGCCGCCCCTCCCGTGTTATAGCTTTCGCCCCGCTTACGTCTGACCATCCGACCGTAAGCCAAAAGAGGCGGAGCCTCGACCGGCTCCATGGAGCAAGAGGAGAAATCCCATGAAGCAATTTCACTGCGGGTCGCTCGTTCCCGGCTGCGAATGGCACACACGGGCCGACGAGGAGGCCGAGGTGATGCGCCGCGCCGTCGAGCATATGCGCGAGACGCATGGCGAGACGACCATCCGCGAGACGATGATCGAGGCGATCCGCTCGCGCATCGAGAAGGTCCGCGACGCCGCGTAGGTGCGGCGGGGGGTTTTCAGGTAATAACAAAAGAACCGCGGTGCGCTTGGGTAACGCGTGCCGCGTCGATTTATTTGCGAGACAGTGCCTGCATCTCAAAAAATTATATTTGCTCCAGCTAAAATAAACCGTGCGGTAACCGAACCCGTGCGATCGTCGGACTGATTTCCAGACTACAGAGGGCTGCCAGAGAAGCCCGTCGCCGCCAAGCACTGGTCCGGAATCGGTGGGCGAGGTGTTCGCGCATGCGCGAAAAGTCCGGCAATCGTGCCAGTTTGTGCGCAACGGCGCTCCTGCCGTGGGCGCTCCTTGGCGCGTCGCCGGCGATTGCCCAGGACATGACGACATCGCTCATCGACATCCATCAGGGCTCGCCGGTCAGCGACAAGGCGAGAGGCCTGGGTGACGGCGGCTATGAGTTACAGACCGGAAGCCGGGTATCGTTCAACCAGTGGTACCAGACAAACTGGGTCGACACGCATGTGGACCTGATGACGCAGATCACGCAGGACACCGGTATCCTTTGGGGATTTGGCACTGGGGAACAAGGCGAGAAGTATCGCATCGCGCCCAGCCTCAAGCTCGGATTCCTCACACAGCTGCATCCGAGCGCGAACAGCATCCTGTCCCTGTCGTTCACCACGACCTTCGGCGGCAAGCTCAGCGAAAAGCCCTGCCAGGCCGATTATGGCGATCTGGGCACCTTCAGCGTCAATTGCCGGCTCGCCGCCGGGGAGATGGCACCCGAGGAAACCTTGAAATATCTGGCTAACGCTAAACCGGAGAGCCAGCATCTGTGGCTGAATTACCGTGTTACTTTCTGATCGCGAGGGGCCGGGCACGAGATGTCGCGTAGCCGCGGAAGATCCGCGATCCTCCGTCCTAGCTTCTGTTTGAACCGGGGTAAAAACATGTCAAATACGCATTGGAAATTCGCTATTGCCACGGCCCTCGCCCTCCTGCCGGCATCGATTGCCGTGGCTCAGGAAGCTGTCGGTCCAGATCCGCTGTCCGCGCTCTGCGGCGGCGGTCAATCCAACGCATCCATATGCCTGAGCGCAACCCTGCCGGCGGCCACGTCGCAGACCTTGCAAAACTGGATGAGCCCGGATGTCGGGGCCGCATGGCGTGCCGGTTACAAAGGCAAAGGCGTCACCATCACGATCGTCGACGACTTCTCCAGCACCTCGAAGTTCAGCGGCAATTTCGGCATCGGCACCCAGACCCAGCGCCATGGCGAATGGACCCGCGAAGAAGCCAGCATGATCGCGCCGCTGGCGACGATACGGTCGAAAGACTTCTCCACCAGTTCCTCGGTCGCGCTGGCGCCGGGCCTGAACGTGCTCAATCTGAGCTATGGCATGTACGCCAAGGCAGGCTACAGCCCAAGCCAGATCGGATGGAGCGCCGAGGAGGCCTCCATCATCTCCTATGCCACCAAGGGAACGGCCGTGGTTTCGAAGGCCGCGGGCAACGACGCGGTTGCCGTGGGCGGCGTCACCAGCGGCCAGCAGGATTATCTCGACCTCGCCTTGGTCGGAAAGGCATCCGCGATTTTCGTCGGCGCGCTCAACAGCAACGGCACGACGTCGAACAAGGCCACCATGGCCTGGTATTCCAACACCGCCGGCACCAACACGGCTGTGCAGAGCCATTTCCTGGTCGTGGGTGTCACCGGGGACAAGACCGGCCTTTACGGCACCTCTTTCGCCGCGCCGATCGTTGCCGGCTACGCCGCCATCGTGGGCAGCAAGTTCACCAAGGCAACGTCGACCCAGATCACCAACCAGTTGCTGAATACGGCCCGGACCGACACGTTGGCCAACTACAGCGCCTCCGTCTATGGCAAGGGCGAGGCAAGCCTTTCGCGTGCCCTGGCTCCGCTGTCGATCAAGTAGCAGGACGGAACAGCAGGGCAACACCGGCGGAGACCCGGCGTTTCCGACCTACGTGTCAAGCGCTTGCGCGGCGCGTTCGAGCAACGTGTCGCGATCAGGCGCAAATCCCGCCTCGACCCATTCGGCTTCGAGGTTCTTGAGGATTTCGCCGAGCTTCGGTCCCGGCTTTGCGCCGAGCGCCGTCAGATCGGCCCCTCTGAGCGGAAACTCGGGCCGTTCCCATTTGAGCGCAAAGCCAAGCAGGCGCGAAAAGCCGCCCGCTTGAAGCAATGCGTCATTGTCCTCGACGGCGCGCACCCGCGCCGCGGCAAGCGACAGACGCAGGCGGTCGACAAGCCCTTGCCGGTTGCCGCGATAGAGCCGTTTCGCCAGTTCGCCTTCGGTCGTCTTCGGCTCGACGGCCGTGGTGAGGGCCCAATGGAGCATGCGGTCGGCTTCGGCGGTCGAGAACCTGAGCCTCTCGGCCAGCGTCTTCATGCGCGCCGCATCCGGCGGCACGATTGCCTCCAGCCGCAGCATCGGATCCACCGCCCAGCCCAGGTCTTTCTCGGCCTTGGTCAACCCGTGGATCGCATCGATACCCCATTTCTCGCTTTCCGACAGCGCGGCGGTCAGGACACCAGCCTGGCGCATCCACAGCAGTGCGCGTGAGGGATCGGGGGCCGACAAAAGCTTCTTCAGTTCGGACCAGACGCGTTCGGCCGAGAGTTGGCCAAGGCCGTCCTTCAGCCGGGCGCAGGCCTTCAACCCCTCGGCATCCGGCCGGCCGTCGCCATACCAGGCAAAGAAACGGAAGAAGCGCAGGATGCGCAGATAATCCTCGCGGATGCGCGCCTCCGGGTCGCCGATGAAGCGCAGCCGGCGCGCCTCGATGTCGGAAATGCCGCCGACAAGGTCGACAACACTGCCGTCGGCCTCGGCGTAGAGCGCGTTGATGGTGAAGTCGCGCCGCTCGGCGTCGAGCTTCCAGTCGCGTCCGAACGACACCTTGGCGCGGCGGCCATCGGTCTCGACGTCGGCGCGCAAGGTGGTGACCTCGTAGGGTTTGCCGCCCGCGACCACCGTGATCGTGCCATGTTCGATGCCGGTCGGCACCGCCTTGAAGCCTTCCGCTTCGGCACGGCGGATGGTCTCCTGCGGCAGGCAAGAGGTGGCGATGTCGACGTCGGCGACAGGCTGGCCCATCAGCGCGTTGCGCACGGCGCCGCCGGCGATACGCGCCTCTTCACCGCCTTCGGTGAGCGCGCCAAGCAGGCGCTGCAGATGCTTGTCGGAGAGCCAGTCGGCCCTGCCCGCGATCGAAACACTCACGCATAGAGCCTTTCATAGAGCGTACGGATGATACCGGCGGTGACGCCCCAGATGCGCCGGTCACCATAGGGCATGTCGTAGAAGAACCATTCGAGATCGTTCCACATGCGGCTGTCGCGCTTGTGATTGGCGGCGTCCATCAGGAAGCGCAGCGGCACCTCGAAGGCGGCATCGACTTCGTCGGCGTTCAAAGCCAATTGGAAACCCGGCCGCACGATGCCGAGCACCGGCGCGATGCGGTAGCCGCTGCCGGCAACGTAATCCGGCATGCGGCCGATGATTTCGATACGATCCTGGCCAAGGCCGATCTCCTCGAAGGTCTCGCGCAGCGCCGCCGCCTCCGGGCTCGCGTCGGTCGCATCGATCGTGCCGCCCGGGAAAGCCACTTGCCCGGAATGATTGCGCAGTCTCTCGGCCCGTTTGGTCAGGAGAACCGTCGCCTCGCCGTCATGGTCGACCACCGGGATCAGCACCGCAGCGTTGCGCAGCGGCTTGCCCGGGTTGAGGCGTGGGTGGCCGGGATTGAAGCGGTGATCGCCATAGTCGTCGCCGGCATGCGCGTCCGGCTGCGCGGCGAAGCGCGCGCGAAAATCCGCCGATGAGAACGGCGCCGGCGATATCTGGTCCATCACGCGCTCAACCGCTTCAACTGATCCGCAGGCATGATCGGAAACACGGCATTCTTCGAGCGCACCGAAAACATCGTCCGGCCGTCGATCTCGATCTCCTCGCCATGCCCCACCAACTCATACATGACCGGCCGCGCCACCAGCGCCTCCAGCCTGCCGCGCACCAGCAGATATGGCTTCAAACCGCCCGTCTCGTTCTCGTCGACGAAGCGCAGCGGCCGCTCCGGCCCGGCCTCGACCACGTCGCCGACATTGGTGCGGAAGGTGATGACCTGATCCTCGCCTTCGCCCGAAACATCCATCTCGACGGCGATGAACGGCGCATCGGCGACGCGGATGCCGACCTTTTCCACCGGCGTCACCAGATAGGTCCTGCCGTCGGCGTCCTTGCGCAGCACGGACGAGAAAAGTTGCACCAGCGGCATGCGGCCGATCGGCGTGCCCAGGTAGAACCAGGTGCCGTCGGCCTTGATCTCCATGTCGAGATCGCCGCAAAAGTCGGGATTCCAGCGCTCGACCGGCGCCGCGCCCTTGCCGGCACGGGCCGCGCGCGAGATCAGCGCCTCGAGGCCTCGGGCCTCGGTGGCCTGCGTAAGGCTTTGTTGGCGATGTTCGTGGTGTTCGCTCATCGTCACGAAATAGTCACTGTTGTTCCGCTTGTCAGCCTAAGTCTGTGATTTAAGTTCCAGCATAGGCGCTCCGCGAGGCCGAATCGCGGCAACCTATGGTATGGTGCGGGCCAGTATTTCCAAACCATGGCATTTCCAACCAAAGGGATCGATGCGGCATGAGCGTGATGGTCAAGGAAAGCCCGATTAGCGAAACGGACATGGTCGCCGAGGCCGAGAAGGCGCTTGCAGACATCTCCAGGATCCGCGACGGGGTTGGCCGGGTGATCTTCGGCCAGGAGCACGTCGTCGAGCGCACCCTGGTGGCGCTGCTTGCCGGCGGCCACGCGCTGCTGGTCGGCGTGCCGGGCCTGGCCAAGACCAAGCTGGTCGAGACGCTGGGCATCGTGCTCGGGCTCGATTCACGCCGCATCCAGTTCACGCCCGACCTGATGCCGTCCGACATCCTCGGTTCCGAGGTCATGGAGCAGGACGAGACCGGCAAGCGCTCGTTCCGCTTCATCTCCGGCCCGATTTTCGCCCAGCTGCTGATGGCCGACGAGATCAACCGCGCCTCGCCGCGCACGCAATCGGCGCTGCTGCAGGCGATGCAGGAATATCACGTCACCATCGCCGGCGCGCGCTACGATCTGCCCTCGCCCTTCCATGTGCTGGCGACGCAGAACCCGCTGGAGCAGGAAGGCACCTACCCGCTGCCCGAAGCCCAGCTCGATCGCTTCCTGATGCAGGTCGACATCCTCTATCCAGAAATCGAAGCCGAGCGCCGCATCCTTCTGGAAACCACCGGCGTCGAGGGCGCCAAGGCCACCAACGTGCTGCAGCCGGCACGGCTGAAGGAGATCCAGACACTGATCCGCCGCATGCCGGTGCCCGAAAGCGTGGTCGAGGCGATCCTCACCCTGGTGCGCTCGGCGCGTCCGGGCCAAGGCAATGCCGACACCGACAAGCATGTCGCCTGGGGCCCAGGCCCGCGCGCCAGCCAGGCGCTGATGCTGTGCACCAGGGCCCGCGCGCTCTACGACGGACGGCTGGCACCCTCGGTCGACGATGTCAGGGCGCTGGCCGAGCCGGTGCTGCAGCACCGGATGGCGTTGACCTTCGCCGCCCGTGCCGAAGGCACCAGCGTGCGCGATGTGGTGGCGAAACTCGTGAAAGGTATTTGATGGCGCGTATCGGCGAGGTCCAGGCTCCGGCAGCGACGCGCGACGCGCTCGCCCGCGGCCGGTTGCGGGCTTCGCTCGTGCCTGACCTGCTGGTCGAGGCGCGCCGCATCGTCAACACCGTGATCGCCGGCTGGCATGGCCGCCGCAAGCGCGGCATCGGCGAGAATTTCTGGCAGTTCCGGCCCTATGTCGAAGGCGATTCCTCGCGCATCGACTGGCGCCGCTCGGCCCGCGACGACCACACCTATGTGCGCGACCGTGAATGGGAAGCCGCCCACACGGTCTGGCTGTGGGCCGATCCCTCGCCGTCCATGCTCTACAAATCGACCGGCGCCGGCGTTTCCAAGCAATCGCGCGCGCTGGTGCTGACGCTGGCCATGGCCGAGCTTCTGTCGCGCAGCGGCGAGCGCATCGCCTGGCCTGATCTGACCGATCCGTTCACCGCCCGCAACGGCGCCGAACGCATCGCCGCCCAGCTCATGCATGCCGGCGATCTGCCGGCAAAACCCGATCTCTCCGATATCAGGCGCTTCTGCGACATCGTCATCGCCAGCGATTTCCTCGATCCGGTCGAGGAAACCATGGCCTGGCTCAACGTGCTCGCCCGCCACGGCGTGCGCGCGCATCTGATCGAGGTCGCCGACCCGGCCGAGGAAACTTTCCCTTATGCCGGCCGCACCGAGTTCACCGATCCCGAGACCGGCGACAAGCTGACCGCGGGGCGCGCCGAAATGCTGGCCGACGAATACCGCCTGCTCTACACCGCCCGCCGCCAGGAACTGGCCAGTTGGTGCAAGCGGCTCGGCTGGAGCTTTACCGTCAACCACACCGACCGGCTGGCGTCCGACGCGCTGGTGCGCCTGCACATGGCGATGACCGCCGATGGCGGTAAGCCTGGCATTTCCGCCGATGGCGGTAAGCCTGGCATTTCCGCCGATGGCGGTAAGCCTGGGAAGGCTGTCGCATGAGCTGGCTGCCGCTCTCTTTCGGCGCCCCTATGGTGCTGTGGGGCCTGCTGGCGCTGCCGGTGATCTGGTGGCTGCTGCGGCTCACCCCGCCTAAGCCGCAGACCGAGGTGTTTCCGCCGCTGAAGATCCTGGCCCGTGTGCTGAGGCGTGAGGAAACCCCGCAGCGCAGCCCCTGGTGGCTGACGCTGCTCAGGCTGCTGATGGCGGCCCTCGTCGTCGCGGCATTGGCCGAACCGGTCTTCAATCCGCGTGAAAAGCTGCCGGCCGAGGGTGCCGCGCTTGCCCTGGTCATCGACAATGACTGGGCCAGCGCCGCCGACTGGAACAAGCGCGTCGCCACGGCCGAACGGCTGATCAACGACGCCGGCTCGAACGGCGTGCCGGTCGTTATCGCCTTCACCGCCGAAAAGCCCAATGCGGAGATCGGCCCCTTCGATGCCGCCGCTGCACTCGACCGCTTGCGCGCCGCCAAGCCGCGTCCGATCCCGACGGACCGGCCCGCCGTCTATGCCCGCGTCGCCGGCGTGCTGGGGGGCTTGCCCGGCGCCAGCGTCGCCGTGCTCGCCGATGGCCTGGCGGCAAAGGGCGACGAGGCCGCCTTCAACACGCTGTTGTCGAAAAATGCCGCCCGCGTCGTCTGGGCGGTGGCCGACCGGCTTTCCCTGACCGGCCTGACGTCTGCCGAAAACCAGGTCGATGGCTTTGCCCTGACCGCCGTCCGCGCGCCCGGCGATCCCGCCCCGGCTCAGGTCACCGCCGGCGCCTTCGACGACAAGGGCCGCCGCATCGCCGATGCGACCCTGACCTTCGCGCCGGGCGAGGCCGCGGCCACCGGCACCATGGCGGTGCCGTTCGAATTGCGCAACGACTTCGCCTCGATCGCGCTCGATGGCGAGCGGCATGCGGGTGCCGTGCGCGTGCTCGACGAAAGCTCCAAGCGCCGCCGCGTCGGGCTGTTGTCGCAAGCCGAGGCCGACCAGGCGCAGCCGCTTCTGTCGCCGCTCTACTACATCAGGCGCGCGCTGCAGCCCTTCGCCGATCTGGTCGAGCCCTCCAGCGCCGATCTCGCCGACGCCATCCCGCAGATCCTCGACCAGAAGCCGGCGATGATCGTCATGGCCGATATCGGCACCATTCCCGCCCAGGTTCGGCAAAGGCTGGTCGACTGGGTCGACAATGGCGGCACGCTGGTGCGCTTCGCAGGCTCGCGGCTGGCCGCCGCCGGCAATGATGACGATTTGCTGCCGGTCCGCCTGCGCACCGGCGAACGTTCGCTCGGCGGCGCGCTGTCATGGACCTCGCCGCAGCCGGTCACCGAATTTCCCAAGGCCGGCCCGTTCGCCGACCTGGCGCCGCCGACCGAGGTCACGGTGACCAGGCAGGTGCTGGCCGAACCGACACCCGACATCGTCGAGCGCACCTGGGCCGCCCTTGCCGACGGCACGCCGCTGGTCACCGGGCTGAAGAAGGGCAAGGGCACGCTGGTGCTGTTCCACGTCACGCCCGAGGCGACATGGTCGAACCTGCCGATCTCGGGCAGTTTCGTCGAGATGCTGCGCCGCATCGTGCAGCTGTCGCGCAACCAGGGTGCGGCGGTCGCCAATGCCGAAGCCGCCGCCACGTCGCTGGCACCCTATCGCATGATCGCGGCCGACGGCTCGCTGGTGCCGCCGACACCCGATGCACGGCCGCTTGTGCCGGGCGCGGGCACGCTGCCGGTCACCTTCGAGAACCCGCCAGGCCTATATGGTTCGGAGACCGGCGTCTTCGCCCACAATCTGCTCGATGTCGCAAGCACCTTCGAGCCACTGGCGCGCCCGCAAGTGACGGTGCCGGTCACCACCATCCAGTATGCCTTTGACGAATCGCGCAACCTGAAGGGCGCGTTGGTCGCCGCGGCTCTGTTGCTGATGCTGCTCGACACGTTGGTGGTGTTGTGGATGGGCGGCCTGTTTTGGCGCCGGCCGCGCCGCGCCGGTGCCGCTGCAACCACCGCCGCCGTGCTGATCGCGCTTGGCGCGCTGTTCGGCCACGCCGACCTTGCCCGTGCCGACGATGCCAAGCCGAGTGACCAGGGCGCTATCGAGGCAATTTCGAAAACCCGCATCGCCTATGTGCTGACCGGCGTGCCGGGTGTCGATTCGATCAGCCGCGCCGGGCTCGAGGGCCTGACCCGCTTCCTGATCGAGAAGACGGCGCTCGAACCAGGGGCGCCGGCCGGCGTCGACATTTCGAAGGACGAGCTGTCCTTCTATCCCCTGATCTACTGGCCGATCGACCCGGCGGCACCGATGCCGAGCCAGGCGGCCATCGCCCGCATCGACGCCTATATGCAGCAAGGCGGCACGGTGCTGTTCGACACGCGCGACCAGTTCGCCAACGGCATCGGCGCCGATTCCACCAGCCCGGCGACCGAGCGGCTGCGCGACATTCTCGGCAACCTCAACGTGCCGCCGCTGGAGCCGGTGCCGTCGGACCATGTGCTGACCAAGTCCTTCTTCATCCTGCCCGAATTTCCAGGCCGCTTCGCCGGCAGCCCGCTCTGGGTCGAGGCATCGCTCGATGCCAGCAATGCCGACAACCGGCCGGTACGCACCGGCGACGGCGTGTCGCCGATCATGATCACCGCCAATGATTTCGCCGGCGCCTGGGCAGTCGACGAGAATGGCGACCCGCTCTTGCCGACCGTGCCCGCCGACCCGATGCAGCGGGTCTACGCGCTGCGCGCCGGCGTCAACATCATGATGTACATGCTGACCGGCAATTACAAATCCGACCAGGTGCATGTTCCCATCCTGCTCGAACGTCTGGGGCAGTAGGATGATGCGTTTTCTTGCGCCCCTCACGATGATCGATCCTCCCCCGACGCGGGAGGATAGGGCATGAACTGGTCGATCTCCTTCGAACCGCTTCTATCCTGGCCGTTCTTGGCCCTGGTGCTGGTGCCGTTGGCGCTGCTGGCGCTCGTCGGCCTGTGGTTCCGCCAGCGCGGCGCGGTCCTGCGCTTCGTCGCCCTGTTGGCGCTCGCCGCCGCCCTCTTCAATCCGGTGTTCCTCAATGAGGAACGCGAGCCGCTGAAAAGCGTCGTCGCGCTGATCGTCGACCGCAGCCAGAGCCAGGATATTGGCGACCGCACCAAACAGACCGACGAGGCAGTGGCCGGGCTCCAGCAGCGTCTTGGCCGCTTCAAGCAGTTCGACGTCCGCGTCGTCGAGGCCGGCAAGTCCGACGCCGCCGAGGAGCGCACCGAAACGCGGCTGTTCGGCGCGCTGGAAGGCGCCTTCCGCGACGTGCCGCCCTCGCGCATCGGCGGCGCCATCATGATCACCGATGGCGAGGTGCATGACACGCCCTCGGGCATGCCCGATTTCAACGCCCCGCTGCATGCCTTGATCACCGGCAACGATCATGAAAAAGATCGCCGCATCCGCTTCGAGAACGCGCCGCGTTTCGGCCTTGTCGGCAAGCCGCTCGACATGAGCTATCGTGTCATCTCGACCGAAAACGAGACCGGACCGGTCGACGTCCGGGTCTCGGTCAATGGCGAGCAGGTTTCGGTCGAGCATGCCACTGTCGGCCAGGCCATGCCGCTGCAGGTGACCATCCCGGGTGCCGGCCGCAACATCATCGAACTGGCCATCGACCGCGAGCCGGGCGAACTGACCGACACCAACAACCGCGCCATCGCGCTGGTCGACGGCATCCGCGAGAACCTGCGCGTGCTGCTCGTTTCGGGCGAACCGCATGCTGGCGAGCGCACCTGGCGCAACCTGCTGAAATCCGACGCCTCGGTCGATCTCGTCCATTTCACCATCCTGCGGCCGCCGGAGAAGCAGGACGGCACGCCGATCAATGAATTGTCGCTGATCGCCTTCCCGACCCGCGAACTGTTCGTCGAGAAGATCAAGGATTTCGACCTGATCATCTTCGACCGCTACCAGCACCGCGACGTGCTGCCGATCCTCTATTACGACTACATCTCCGAATATGTCGAAAAGGGCGGCGCGCTGCTGATCGCTGCCGGTCCCGAATATGCCGGCGAGGCGTCGATCGCGCGCACGCCGCTGATGTCGGCCCTGCCGGCAATGCCGACCGGCGAGGTCGTCGACAAGGCCTTTTATCCCCGCCTCACCGAACTCGGCCAGCGTCATCCGGTGACGCGCGGCCTCGATGGTTCGGCCACCGAGCCGCCGCACTGGAGCCGCTGGTTCCGCACCATCGGCGTGCAGAACCCGCAAGGCGAAGTGGTAATGAAGGGTGCCGACAACCGGCCGCTGCTGCTGCTCGACCGCAAGGGCGAAGGCCGCGTCGGCATGCTTCTGTCCGATCAGGGCTGGCTCTGGGCGCGCGGCTTCGAGGGCGGCGGCCCGCATGTCCAGCTCTACCGGCGCATCGCCCACTGGCTGATGAAGGAGCCCGAGCTCGAGGAAGAACGGCTGACCGCCGAGGGACGCGGCATGGTGCTGGAGATCCGTCGCCAGACCATGGCCGACGATCCCGGCCCCGCGCAGATCATCACCCCCTCCGGCAAGACGCTCACCGTCAAGCTCGACAAATCCGAACCCGGCGTCTTTCTCGGCAGCGTTCAGACCAGCGAGATCGGCCTCTTCCAGGTCGCCAATGGCGATCTCACCGCGCTCGCCCATGTCGGCCCGGTCAACGCACCCGAATTCGCCGACGTCGTCTCCACGCAGGAGCGGCTGAAGGCGCCGGCGGAAGCCACCGGCGGCAGCGTGCGCCGGCTGGCCTCGTCCACGGGCAGCGACGTGACGCTGCCATCCATCGTGCCGGTGCGTTCGGCCGGCGAAGCGTCGGGCAGCGACTGGATCGGCCTGCGCACCACCGACGACAGCGTGTTGAAGGCCGTGTCGCGCGTACCGCTATTCGGCGGCTTCCTCGGCCTCGGCCTGCTGCTTCTGGCGATGGGCTCGATGTGGTACCGCGAGGGAAGGTAGCGGAGCGCTCTTCCCTTCTCCCCTTGTGGGAGAAGGTGGCCTCGCGAAGCGAGGTCGGATGAGGGGTGCTCCAGCTTGGCGCCGACGACACACCGGCACCCACCCCTCAACCGTCTCGGCGCTGCGCGCCGATCCACCTTCTCCCACAAGGGGAGAAGGAAAAAGCGCCCTCCCCTACTCTTCCGGTTCCGTCGTGAACAACAGCGGATAACCCTTCGCCTTGCCAGCGTCGGTCGCCCGCGTCGCCTTGGTCTCTGCGACATCCCTGGTGAAGACCGCGACCACGCAGACGCCGTGCCGGTGCGCGGTGATCATGACCCGGTGCGCCTGGTCCTCACTGAGCTTGAACTCGCCCTTCAGCACCGTTACCACGAATTCGCGCGGCGTGAAATCGTCGTTGACGAGGATGACCTTGTAGAGCTTCGGCCGCTCTGTCTGCGGCTTGACCTTTACGCGCGGTTTTGTGGCGATTTCAGGCATTCGAACCGACTGTTTCGCGATCGAGCTTAAGTCCGCATTTTGCCACGGGCGGCAGCGATCGTCCATTTGCGGACCGTCGGCGGGCACGCCCGGTCCTTCACGATCATGTGGGAAATGGTCTGTCGCGGTTCAACGGCCCTGACGGCCGCAGATGCGGCGACTAGCATCGGCATCCGCCCGGCGTTCCAGCCATGCCGCGATCGGCCATCCGGCAACGCAGATCAGTGTCGCGCCGGCGAGCACGATCAAGAGCCAGGCCTGCACGGGCGTGATGTAATCCCAATTGCTGGAAATCGCCGGCGCGAACAGCGAGGGCTCGGTGCGCCCACTTGCCGGATCCGGCACGGGGCTGGCGGTGAGCAGAATCAGCACCCTGGCGGCGCCGGTGGCAACCAGGCCGCCGATCACCATGGAGCGAAAAATGGACGAGGGCCGCTTCTTCATGCGGATTGTCCTACAGGGCCGGCATTGCAAACGGGTTAAGCACGATCGAGATGCGTGGCTGGAAGCCGCCGGTGTTCAGCTCATCGATCATGCACTTGGCAGAAGGCCGCCCCAGCCGGTTTGCGGCTGGAGCGGCCTTGCTAGAACTGACCTCGAAGCTGATCAGGGCTTCTTGGGAGCAGCCTTCGCGGGGGCCGCCGTCGCGGGAGCCATCTTCGCGGGGGCCGCCTTCGCGGGGGCCTTCTTGACCGGGCACTTGTGCTTCTTGGTCTCCTTGCAGACGGTCTTCTTGGCGACCTTCTTCGGAGCAGCCTTGGCCGGAGCGGTGGTCGTCGCGGCAGCAGCCGGAGCGGTGGTCGTGGTGGCGGCAGCCGGGGCAGCGGTCGTGGTGGCGGCTGCATAGCCGAGAACCGGCATCGAGAAGGCGAGAGCGACGGAGAGACCAAGGGCGGACAGGATGGACTTGTTCATGGCTTCATTTCCTTTTGTATGCGGGTCTTTTTGAGTGTCACTGGACCGGGTCGTTCGGTGTCACTCCAAGCAGCTTCAGAGCATTGGCGAGCATCCGGATGCCCTGCGCCTGTTTCTTGGCGGCACAGTACCGGTTGCCCTTCCTCTGAAGTGCCTTTGCCGCGGTGACCTGCGTTGCCGTGGCATGGGTTTCGAGGGCTTCATCAAATTGGTGGCTGAGATTGGCGCACCGTTCGCTCCGGGTGAGCGGCGCCTTTGCATCCGATTGGCCGACAGCGGCAGTGAGCAGGCCAAGGCCCAGCAAAACTCCCAACAAACTGATCGACAATCTTGGCATTGGTTTATCCGTGAACCCGGAGACTAGCGTCGCAGCCGATGACCTGACCGCCACGGCACCTTTATGCCGACCTACCTTTTCAGGAGTTTTTCCCGATTGTAGAATTTTGTTTCTGGATTGTGTCTGGCCAGGCCGGGGCCAGGCCGGCCGTCGCTTTCCATGTGGAGAAGGCGGAATTCATTCTCCCTTGAAAAGCAAGGCACTGGCCAACATATGGCCCGAATTCTATCGTGTGGCTCACCAGCCAAGAATGGCTTGGCCGGCAAACCAGACAGGGCAGCTGTGAAATCCGATGCGCACATACTGATCGTCGACGACGACAAGGGCATCCGCGACCTGCTTCAGGAGTTCTTCCAGAAGCGGGGCCTGCACACCTCGGTTGCCGCCGACGGCAACGAGATGGAAGCCATCCTGCGCCGCTCGCAGGTGGACCTCATCGTGCTCGACGTGATGCTGCCCGGCAGGAGCGGGCTGGAACTGTGCCGCGACCTGCGCGCCCAGTATACGACGCCTATCATCATGCTGACCGCCGTCACCGAGACAACGGACCGTGTCGTCGGCCTCGAGATGGGCGCCGACGACTATGTGCCCAAACCCTTCGACCCGCGCGAGTTGCTGGCCCGCATCCGCGCCGTGCTGCGGCGCAATGGCGCCACAGAGCCCAAGCGCGCCACCAGCAAGCAGATTTACCATTTCGCCGGCTGGACGATGGACTGCTCGCGGCGCCGGTTGACCGCGCCCGACGATGTCAGGGTCGAACTGACCATGGCCGAGTTCAACCTCCTGCACACCTTCGTCAAGAGTGCCCAGCGCGTGCTGACCCGCGACCAGCTCATCGAACTGTCCGGCGGCGACAGCGACTATTCCTTCGACCGCAGTATCGACATCCTGGTCAGCCGGTTGCGGCGCAAGATGGAAGATGATCCCAAGACGCCCAAACTGATCCTCACCGTGCGCAGCGGCGGCTACCAGTTCCTGCCCGAGACGACCTCCGAATGAGACGTTTCCTGCCGCAGACCTTGCCTGTCTGGGTGCTGCTGATCGTCATTGCCGGCCTGCTGATCAGCCAGGTCGCGACGCTCTACATCGTGTCGCGCGACCGCGCTGCTGCCAATGACGTGGTCGACCTCTACCGCCTCAACGACCGCGCCTTCTCGCTCGTGCAGCTGATGAGTGGCGCCACGCCGGAGGAGCGCAAGGCGACCGCCGCGGGCCTGTTCAACTCAACATACGCGCTCACCGTCTCGGACACGCCCGCCGTCACCTCCTCGATCGCCGGCGATGACGAACTGGCCGAGCTCGAGGACATTCTTGTCGGCCGGCTGTCGAAGTTCGGCATCACCGACGCGCGCGTGCGCCGCGATCCGGCGACGCGCGAAGCCGACGATGCCGGCGGCGCCGCGCCGGGCCCCGATATCGGCCAGGTCGAGCGGGACCTCCTGGTGCTGGCCGCCGATTTCGCCCAGAGCGACAAGCTGACGGCCTCGCTGCGCTTCGCCGACGGCCAGTGGCTGAACTTCACCGAACCGATAACGCCCGTCGGCCCGATCCTGAGCATCGACAGCCTGCCGCTCTATGCGCTGATCGCCGGGCTGGTGGTGATCATGTCGATCTGGTCGCTGCGCCGGCTGACCGCGCCCTACCGGATGATGGAAACCGCCGTCAACCGGATCGGCAATGATCTCAAGAGCCCGCCGGTCACCGAGAGCGGCAGCCGTGAGGTGCGCGCCGCCGCCAGGGCGATCAACGCCATGCAGAAGAGGCTGCGCGAATATGTCGAGGACCGCGAGCACCTCGCGGCGGCCCTTGCGCACGACCTGCGCACGCCGATGACAAGGATGCGGCTGCGTCTGGAACTGTTGCGCAGATCACCGGCACGCGAAGCGCTCGCCCACGATCTCGCCGACATCGAAGGCATCGCGAGCTCGGTGATAGACTTCGCCAAATTCGAGGTCACGGAAGAGAAGGCCGAGAGGATCGATTTCTGGTCGCTCGTGGAATCGATCGCCGACAGCTACGAGACCGTTTCCTTCGACAATGACGACACCCGCTCACGCGGCCTGATCTGCATGGCGCGGCCGGTGGCGCTCAAGCGCTGCGTTACCAATCTTGTGCAGAACGCCGTCACCTACGGCAAGCATGCGCATCTCAGCCTCAGCCGCTCGGACGGCACGATCACACTCGCCATCCGCGACGAAGGGCCGGGCATACCCCAAGCCCAGATCGACGCCGTGTTCGGCTCCTTCGTGCGCCTCGAACACTCCCGCAACCGCCAGACCGGCGGGCTCGGGCTTGGGCTGACCATCGCCCGCAACATCGCGCGGGCGGCGGGTGGTGAAGTGCGCCTGTCCAACCACCCGCAAGGTGGGTTGCTGACGGAGCTGAGGCTGCCGCTGGCGGCTTGAGCCTTGTCGCTTGGGACCTCTACCGCCGCAGCACCGCGCTCAGCACATCCCTGATGCCGATGGCGCCGACGAAGCGGGACTGGTCGTCGAACAACGCCACCGGCGCCGTCTGCGAGCGGTGCATGGCCAGCATCACGGTTTTCAGCGACGTGCCCGGATTGGCCCAGAACACCTGACCTGCTTCTTCGGGCTGGCCCTCTATCCCGGTGCACGACGTCCACACCGCCGGCTTGCCGTCGCGTTCGGCCGCCGCCACCAGCCCGTGCTCGTCGATCTTGAAACGGGTCGTCTTGCGTCGGTCGAGCCACACCCAGCCGTCCGTGCCCTGTTCGAGATCGCGGCGGTCGCGCATCACGTTCCATGCGGTCAACACCGAGAGCGGGTTCACATTGGCGATGAAGTCGCGGACATAGTCGTTGGCGGGACGCAGCACGATGTCTTCCGGCGCGCCCGTCTGGACGATACGGCCGCCCTCCATGATGGTGATGTGGCTGCCGATCTTCAGGGCCTCCTCGAGGTCGTGGCTGACGAAGATGATGGTCTTCTTCAGCTCCGCCTGCAGTTGCAGAAGCTCGTCCTGCAGCTTGGTGCGGATCAGCGGGTCGAGAGCCGAGAACGGCTCGTCCATCAACAGGATAGGCGCCTCGGTGGCGAAGGCGCGCGCCAGACCGACGCGCTGCTGCATGCCGCCCGAAAGCTCATGGGCGTATTTGTTCGACCATTGATCGAGGTTGACCAGCTTGAGCTGGCGATGCACCCGCTCCTTGCGCTCGGCATCCGGCACGCCGGCGAGTTCGAGACCCAGGCCGACATTCTCTTCCACCGTGCGCCATGGCAGGAGGCCGAACTGCTGGAACACCATCGCCACCTGTTTCTGTCGCAGCCGCCGCAAGGTTGGCTCGTCGCAGGTGACGACGTCGACCGTACGGTCGCCGTCCTTGACCAGCACTTGTCCGCGCGACACCACGTTGAGCCGGTTGACCGCGCGAAGCAGCGTCGACTTGCCGGAGCCCGACAGGCCCATCAGCACCGAGATTTCGCCTTCATGCACGGTGAGGCTGGCGCCGGCGCAGCCGAGCACATTGCCGGTCTTCTCGAGGATCTCGGCCCGGGTAGCGCCCTTGTCGATCATCGCCAGCGAGCCGGCCTGGTCGGCGCCGAAGACGATATCGACATTCCTGAAATCGACGGCGACGGTCATTTCTTGCCTCCAACGCCAATGCGGGTCATCCGGTCGAGCACGATGGCGAGCACGACGATGGCGAGACCGGCCTCAAGGCCAAGGTCGATGCGGCGCGAACCGAGCGCCCGGTTGATTTCCGTGCCCAGACCACCGGCGCCGATCAGGGCCGCGAACACCACCATCGACAGCGACAGCATGATCGACTGCGTCAGGCCCGCCATGATGGTGGGCAGTGCGGAAGGCAGCTCGACCTTCCACAACAGCTGGCTCTTGGTGGCGCCGAAGGCCTCGCCGGCCTCGATGATCGACTTCGGCACCGAGACGACGCCGAGATGAGTGAGCCTGACCGCGGTCGGGATGACGAAAATGATGGTGACGATGAGGCCGGGCGCGTTGCCAAGGCCGAACAGCGTCAGCACCGGGATCAGGTAGACGAAGGTCGGCAGTGTCTGCATCAGGTCGAGCACCGGCAGCATGACGCGGTAGACCTTCGGCTTGTGCGCCGCCCAGATGCCGAGCGGCACGCCGATGGCCATCGCCATGGCGGCGGCGGCCACGACCAGCACCAGCGTCTGCACCGTCTGTTTCCAGAGGTTCTGGTTGATGATGAAGATCAGGCCGAGGAAAACGCCGATGGCGAGCGGCCGCGAGCGCTGCAGCAGCCAGGCGACGACGGCGATCACCAAAGCGAGCAGCACCGGCGGCACCATCAGCAGGATGTTGACCAGCCCGTCGAGGATGAAATTCAGGCCATTCGAGAACGCCCTGAACACAGTGTCGAAATGGTCGGTGAGGAACCCGAAGAAAGCCTTGCCCCAGGGCCCGATCGGAATCTTGTAATCGACCAGGAATTTGGAAATCGGATCCATCTTGCCCCTCTTTGGCCTGCGCCGTCCTTGCCGGACGGTCATCTTCTCACAGCATATGAAAAAGGGCAGCCTTTTCCAGTGGCTGCCCTGTTTTTGAGGTCATGCCGAAATCAAAGTCGGCTCAGCTCCCGAGCGCGGTCTTGACCGCCGCCGCCGCGTCGCCGCCGTCGAAGGTGGTCACGCCGGCGATCCAGGGCTTGATCGCATCCGGGTTTTTCTTCAGCCAGTCGGTTGCCACCTTGTTGGCATCGCTGCCCTTCAGGATGGCGTCCATCATCTGGCCTTCCATATCCAGATTGAACTTCAGGTTGGTGATGAACTTGCCGACGTTCGGGCACTCGGTCGTGTAGCCCTTGCGCACGTTGGTCGAGACGGTGGCGGCGCCGAAACCGCTGTCGCCCATGCCGTCGAGATAGGTGATCTTCATGGCGCCCATCACCGGATGCGGCGTCCAGCCGAGGAAGGCGATCCACTCATTGTTCTTCATCGACTGCTCGGCCTGCGTCAGCATGCCGGCCTCCGAGGATTCGACCAGTTCGAACCCGTCGAGATTGTCCTTCGGGTTCTTGATCATGTCGAGGATGATGCGATTACCGTCATTGCCGGCCTCGATGCCGTAGATCTTGCCGTTGAACTTGTCCTTGAACTTGCCGAGATCGGTCAGCGTCTTGACACCGGCATCCGCGACATAGGTCGGCACGACTATGCCGTAACCGGCGCCGGCCAGGTTCTGGCTGACGGTCTCGACCGAACCGTCGGCCGTGTAGTCCTTGATGTCGTTGGTCATCGACGGCATCCAGTTGCCGAGGAAGACGTCGAGGTCCTTGTTCTTCAGCGACGCATAGGTCACCGGAACCGAGAGCTGGATCACCTGCGGCTCGTAGCCGAGCGCGGTGAGCAGTACCGAGGCCAGCCCGGTGGTGGCCTGGATGTCGGTCCAGCCGACATCGGAGAGGCGAACCGCCTTGCAGCTCGCCGGATCGCCGGCGAAGGCGGCACTCGTGGACAGGAAGGCCGCCAAGCCGAGGCCGGCGACGAAGGAATTCATACGCGACATCTGTATTCTCCCATTGCGATTCTTTGGCGGGGCGAAGTTACGGTTTTTGTGTCCGCCTTGTTTCGTCAGCCAAACACCATTCTGGAGTGGTTTCAAGCGCTAAGACAATCACGATCAACGGCGCTGGCTGGCCAATCAGCGACACCGCTGACGCTTTCCGTGCCAAGCCTGAGCGCAATCTGCCTCGGCAACGGCGGCTTTTTCAGGGGAATGCGGCGGCGGCCCCTCCCCGCGCGGCGGCAAGTCGGCTTAAGGTCTGTTTGGATTCAGGTCAGGCCGCGCCGAAAATGGTGGGCTCCGAGAACCGGAGTGGAGCGTACTTTGAGTACGCGAGCACCGGAAGCGGAGGAACCGCCTTTTGCAGGCCGGCCTCACCTGAATATGAACAGACCTTAAAGGGCGGCATGGCCAAGCTGTATTTCCATTACGCGACGATGAACGCCGGCAAGACGACCATGCTGTTGCAGGCATCGTACAATTACCGCGAGCGCGGCATGACGACGATGCTGTTCGTCGCCGGCCATTACCGCAAGGGCGATACCGGCCTGATCTCGTCGCGCATCGGGCTGGAGACGGAAGCCGAGATGTTCCGCGACGGCGACGACCTGTTCGCCCGCGTGGCCGAGCATCACCAGCACACGGCGGTGCATTGCATCTTCGTCGATGAGGCGCAGTTCCTGGAGGAGGAGCAGGTCTGGCAGCTTGCCCGCATCGCCGACCGGCTCAACATCCCGGTCATGTGCTATGGCCTGCGCACCGATTTCCAGGGCAAGCTGTTTCCCGGCTCGCGCGCGCTGCTGGCGATCGCCGACGATCTGCGCGAAGTGCGCACCATCTGCCGCTGCGGCCGCAAGGCGACCATGGTCGTGCGCCTCGGTCCCGACGGCAAGGTGGCCCGGCAGGGCGAACAGGTGGCGATCGGCAAGGATGTCTATGTCTCGCTCTGCCGCCGCCACTGGGAAGAGGAAATGGGCCGCGCCGCACCCGACGACTTCATCGGCTTTGTCAGCGGTTGAAACGAAGGCCCGCTGGACGTCGGCCTCGGGTAGCCGGCTGCCACCTCTTGCAGCCACGCCATTCTATGGTGCCTTTGTTAAGGTCAGCGCCGTATTTTCACGCGCTCAGCCAGAACTCTCCGGGGTCAGCCATGCTTCGAGCCGTCTTGTCCGCCAGCCTTCTTTTGCTTGCCACTTCCCTTGCCGCCCGGGCCGGAGGCGATCCCATCCTGGGCAAACATGTCTTCAATCGGTGCATGGCCTGTCATGAGGCGGCGACCGACCACGACAAGGTCGGCCCGCATCTGATGGGCGTCGTCGGCCGCAAGGCGGGGACCGCCGAAAGCTTCCTCGGCCATTATTCGGATGCCATGAAGAACGCGGGGGCTGCTGGTCTCGTGTGGGACGAGGCAAATCTTGCCGAATACCTCAAATCGCCCAAGCTGAAGGTGCCCGGCAACAGGATGGCCTTTGGCGGCCTGGGCAATGACGACGACATCGCCAACGTCATCGCTTATCTGAAAGCCGATCCCAAGCCCTGAGCAGCCGTTCGTTGTCGGACGGGGCGACTTGTGCGCGCCGGGTCGGGGCTGCAAAGCGCCAGTTGTTGTCGAGGTTCAGAACGATCCGCTTCGGCGTCGACTGATTGCTTTGCCGGCATGAAAGTTCAAAATCAGCTGAACCAGGCTTGGCCGGCCAGTTGATCCCGCCATGACCACGGCTCCATTACCATTCAAGGGTTCGGCCGAATATTTGTTTTCGCGCCGCGCACTCTCTTCACGTCTTTCAATCCCCTGATACCCCACATATATTCGCCGCTGTTCGCAACCAGCGAGCGGAAGCCGAAGCGGGAGGCCCCTATGGCGACATTGCAGAATTTCGATGCCGAAATTGCCAAGACCAAGCAGGTCGTCCAGGATATGCGCACCAAGATCGAGCAATCCGGCACCGTGCTCGACACGCTCGCAACCGCCGACAAGAAGATTGGCGACGCCAATTTCGACATCGAGAACGCCCGCATCGAGGATGTGCTGAAGCAGCAGAAGGTGATGGAAGGCAACATCGCCGACCTGATCATCGGGCTCGAGGACGCCACCAATGTCTTCGGCGCCGAGTTCGAGAGCATGAAGAACTATACCGGCTGGGAAAACTTCGTCGGCGTTTTTTCGGCGCAGCGCAAGCAGCGCATGCGCACCGACCGCGTGCGCAACATGTCGCTCGCCGGCAATTTGCAGGAACTGCTGGCCAAGTCCGACACCATCGTCGGCATATTGAAGGCGCAGAAGGAAGTTCTCGACCAGCGCTACAAGACCTCCGAGGCCAGCCTGTCGCAGGTTATCGAACGCCGCAAGACCACCATGACCAACCTCGAAGCCGTGCAGAAGCGCATCGAGGAGCTCAATCCGATGTTGCTCGACATTGAGAACAAGATCGCCGCCTCGACCAGCCAGAAGGACCGCACGCAGCTCGAGGGCGAGCGCTCCAAGCTCGCCACCGAATACAATGAAAAGCAGGCCAAGGAGCAGGAGCTGCTGGCCGAAAGCCAGACGCTGGAGCGCTACACCTCCATGTTCCAGACCTTTGTCGATTCGCTCAACAACCAGATCGCCGCGCAGTCGACGCTGATCAACAAGCTGACCATCGATACCGAGCAGCGCATCGTGCTGTACAAGGCTTTGGAAGATTCCTTGAAGACCGCCGCCCAGCAGGACGTCGCCCACAAGATCAACACGCTGGGCAGCCGGGTCGACAACACCGCCGAGGAAACCATGGCCGGCATCGGCGCCGCCTCGCAGAAGCACATTGGTGACCTGCTGGAGATGCACGAGAAGAACATGGTGGCCAGCGCCGACATCCAGCGCCGCAAGAAGCTGGCCGACGATGCCTTCGCCCGCCGCTTCGACGAGGTGCTGAAGAAGCACAATTCGGCCAACTACGTGCAGTCATAATTGCCGCGCGCACCGGTGCGACAATCCCAGGGCTGACAGCATGACCCCCGAAAACGACGCTGCGGCGCGGTATTTCTCGGCAATCACGGCCGCGCTCAGCGGCCTTGACGTGTTCATGCGCGACGACCGCTCGCCGCTCTACCGGCACGGCATCGTCGCCAGGATCGTTGCCGAATACATCGCCCGGCTCGACAAGTCCTTCTCCTGCTGGCGCAATCGGCTGGGCTTCATGGACACGTTCCGCATTTCGCGCGCCGAAAGCGGTTTCCCGGTGTTCCAGAACCTGCTCGAACTGGAGAACGACCGCCGGCAGGCTGATGCACGCCTTGCCAACATCCCGCTGGCCGGCGAACTGCGCGAGGAGATGGCCGACTTCATCCTGCGCCACAAGGCGTTCCCCGAGGCGCTGCAGAAATCGATGGCCGAGCGGCTCTATCTCGAGGACGTCAAGAGCGAACAGACCTTCGGTCCGTTCACGCTGGCGCAGACAGCCAAGGTGTCGGTCAATCCGAAGACGGCGCGGCCTTATTATCTGGTCCACTGGGCGACCTTCGACGGCAGCGCCAACTTGCCCTTGATCTACATGGTGACGGTGGAGGATTCCTCGGAAAGCATGGTCAGCCAGCTTGTCGACCGGAGCGGCAAGCTCAACGACAAGGTCGACATTCCGCTGCCGGTCGACGGCTTGCTCAACCCCGAGCTTGCCCACCGCTTCGACGATTTCACCGAGAAGAATTCGGCCTATACGCTGTCGCCGGCGACCATCGCGGTCAACCTCGACAAGGATTTCGAGCCACTGCACCCCAAGCAGCTGAGGCGCGTGGTGCTCGGTCCCTTCTATTCGGCGGGCATTACCGACAACAATTCGACGGTGACGGAAGTGCTGGCCAAGGTGCGCAAGCCGGAAAACGCCTGGCTTTTGACCTGGACCATCCAGGAGGTCTACTCCAAGGGCGAGAAGCCCGGCCGCAGGGGCCTATTCTCCAGCGAGAAGACGACGCAGGAATTCTTCATCAACACCGACGACCTGGAGGCCGCGCGCCAAGGCGTATCGAGCTACGAAAACCACGCGCTGATCCCGCACGAGGCCTACCAGGCGCTCTACGCCGCCGGCGAAGCGCAGAAGATTTTTGCCGGCTACAAGGTTCACATCCTGTCGAATGGACAGGTGATATCGGATGTTTAGGAACCTGCTTTGCGTCATTGAAAACCACACAGCACCGAGGCGCCAGCAATGACCGCCGCAGCTAAAATATCCGGCAAGAAGCGGCAGCTCGATGCGCTCAAGAGGAGAGTTCGGCCCGGCGCCCTGGAAGGCTTGGAACACAGCCAGCGTATCGACATAACGTACACGTCGAACGCGATCGAGGGAAATACACTGACGGCGGGCGAGACAGCCCTCGTTCTGGAAAAAGGCATCACGATCAGTGGCAAGCCGCTCAAGGATCACCTCGAGGCAATCGACCACGCGCGCGCATTGAGTTGGGTACTCGAAATCGCTTCAAAGGACGACCATCCGATCATGGAGGCGGACATCCGCAATCTTCATCATCTGGTCGTGGCGAATTCCAAGCCGGAGATAGCCGGCCAATACGCCGACAGCGCTCGTTACGTGAATACGAATGTCGGCGTATTCAATTTTCCCGCCCCCGTGGAGATTCCAGCGCTGATGGAGGTTTTTTGCCGGTGGTTGAGCGCAGCGCCAAGCACACCACGAACTGCCTTCGAGGCTCATCGGCGCTTTGTCGCCATTCACCCGTTCAACGACGGCAACGGACGTACAGCGCGCCTTTTGATGAATCTGGTGTTGGCACGCGGTGGATACCCGCCGGTAGCGATCCGCCCGGAAGATCGCCCCGATTACATTGCAGCGCTTGAGATCGACCAGAGCGGCGGTGGGCACATTGCTTTCGACAAGCTGCTTTTCGAAAGGCTGGATCAGACTTTGGACATCTATCTGGACGCAGCGCGTCAGGCGCAGGATCGTTCTGCGGAAGCCGGGAAAGTAATCCCGATAAGGAGCTGACCATGGACACCGGCCTGACCACCATTCCGGAAGCGGCGATCGAAAAGCACCGCGCCACCGCGCAGAGCTTCATCACCCGCATCGTGGTGCTGGAGGATCCCTCGCGCGAATCCGGCACCGCACTCGCCGGCACCAACCGGCGCTTCGTCTCCACCGTTTCGGTCGGCTCGGTGCGCCGCACGCGCGAGGTCGAGCTGTCGAAGACCGTCGGCGCCGTCCATCCCGACGACCAGTTGCTGACCATCCCGCAGCACACGCTGCTCTTTCGCGCCCGGCGCGGCACGGCGATCGCGCTTGCCGTATCGGACGTGTTCGCCGAAGGCTCCGATCTCGAGAGCCTGCAGGCCAGGAACACCCGCGCCCCGCTCGAAGGCGACGAGGCGTCCGCCTTCAAGAAACTGCTGTCGGCTTCGGCCTATATTTCGGCCTTCAGCCTGTCGTCCTATCTGTTCCAGCTGATCGACAGCGACGGCGAGGCGCCAAACGACATTCCGGAACCCGACTTCCTGTTCGACACGCCGCAGGATGCGGTGAAGTCGATCCTGGCAGGCCTCGACAAGGCAATAGCGGGCTCGTCCGACGACACCGACCTGATGACCAGGGCGCGTGCCTTTGCCCGCGTCGCCATCGACGGGCTTTTGGCGCGCAAGGGCCGCTTCGACGGCATCGGCCCGTTCGAGAACGCCCATATCCGCATCGACGCCGACGACTTCACCCTCGACGGCTTCGATGTCGCGCCGGGCAAACGCTCGAAGCCGCTGGTGATGACCTTCAAGACGCCGGAAGAGGTCGTCGGCAACCACATCGCCAAATACCAGTCGGTCAAGCTCGCCAAGATGCTGATGGCCTATGATTTCGAGCGCGAGCTGAACCCTTTCGTGGAACTCGGCGGCTTCCTGTTCACCTTCATCGGCGACGGCGCGCCCGGCACCGGCAAGACGACGCTGATCCAGATGATCGCCGGCCTCGTCAACGGCTATTGCCAGGTTGCCGGCTATCCCTTCGCCTATGAGAATTTCGGCGTCGACCAGATTTCGTCCTACCAGGGCAAGTCGGGCCAGAACTGCCGCCAGTTCATCAACAATGTCTTGAACCCGCGCGTCATCGGCTTCGGCACCATCGACGACATCGACCAGGTGGCCGCCAGACGCTCCGACGACCGCGCCTCGGCCGGCCAGCAGGAGATCACCGGCGTGCTGATGGATGCCTTCGCCGGTGCCGCCACCGTGGTGCGCGGCAATTGCTCGTTCGGCATGTTCTCCAACTACCCGGAAAACGTCGACGACGCGCTGCGCCAGCGCGCCGGCGCCCGCTGGCTGGTCGACGGGCCGCAGACGCGGGACGACTATATCGACATCTTCGTGCTACTCGCCGGCAAGAACCACGAGATCCCTCTGGGCAAGCACGAGCTATACGCGGCGCAGGAAATCCAGCGCGCCGTGACCGAGGCCTATGAGGAGCATGAAAAGCCGCAGGAGGAAGGGCTGATGCGGGTCTATGAGCGCTACATGAAGGAAAACGGCGCGCCCAGGACCATGGCCGACATCGGCACCTACCTGCATCTGATCAAGGATGCCGAACCGCGCTTCACCGGCCGCGCCATCAAGAACGTCACCGACGCCATCAAGATGCGCGCCATGGACATCGAGCTTCCCGACGACTGGTTCGAGAAGCCGGAAGCCTTCATGCACAAGAGCTACGACGACAAGAAAGCGATGATCGAGGACCTGCGCGGTCCGTTCTCGATGGACATGGTCATGCAGGAGATCAACCGCTACGCCGACAGCGAGTTCCGGTATTCCGACAAATCCGACGATGCCGCGGTGGAAAAGCTGCTGCGTGACGCAAGGCTGCGCGAACGCGCCGCGCGTGAGATGGAGGAGATGAAGAAGAAGGGTCTGTGGAATGCGTAAGGTGAGCCAGCCTTCCCTTCTCCCCTTGTGGGAGAAGGTGTCGCCGCAGGCGACGGATGAGGGGTGCTCCAGCTTGGCAAGGACGGTGTTCCTTCGCGCACCCCTCATCCGTCTCGGCGCTGCGCGCCGATCCACCTTCTCCCACAAGGGGAGAAGGGAAGCCCGCGCCCCTCATCCGCCCTTCGGGCACCTTCTCCCCGTAAGCGGGGAGAAGGCATAATGCCCCACGCCAAAAAAACCGACCTCCTTCGCGACAACGAACTCATCTACGGGCGTCTGCTCCCCGTCGACGAAGCCCATCTCATCCAGCGCTACAACAAGGCGCTGGCCGCTTTCGGCCTCAAGCCCACCAAGCTGAAGAGCTTCCAGATCGACCGCACCGGCTTTTCTCCCGAAGTGGCCGAGGAGTGTGGCGACTACGACTATCTCGACCCCAATGAGGTCAACCGCCGCTTCATCATCCTGACGCCGTCGCAGATCGACCTGCCGGTGGTGCACACCGCCTTCTCCAACACCTCGCAGCTGATGTTCGAGTTCATGTCCAGGAACCAGCGCGCCATCGACGCGCTGACCATCAAGGACGTCATCTACGGCGAGATCGAGGATTCCGTTCCCAAGGTCAACGACATCGAGGATCTGCTGTCGATCAACCAGGTCGAGTTCAAGGTGCTGTCGGCGGAAGACGTGCTGGGCAAGGCCGCGGAACTCGGCAAGCTCGTCGACCGGCTGAAGCAGGAGCCCGACGCCTGGCGCGACAATGCCATGCTGACCCGCATGGTCGAACTCGCCAAGGTCTGCGGCGACATCCGCGAGAACGCGCTGGTGCCGGACCAGGTGATCTTCCGCCACAACGCCTACTGGACCAGCCATTTCGGCGGGCTCTACGTGTTCGTCGATCCCGACATGACGACGGTGATCAGCGATCCGGCCGCTCCTGGCTTCCGCCGCTCGCGGCCCTGGCAGGTGAGCTATCTCTCGATCAAGGATGCCGACAAGGTGTTCAAATTCCTGGCAGCCACCGGCCGTATCGAACTGCCGCGCGCCTCCTGGATCGAGGCCTCGGGCTACCTTGAGCATCGCGCCGAAATGGTGGTGCGCGCGCTGATCCGCGACGCCGAGCCGGACCGCAATTTGACCGATGTCGACAAGGTCTGGCTGCAGACCTGGATCCAGAGCCACGCCGACCTGATCACCAAGGACGGCAATTTTCCCTTTCTCAACGCCGCCAAGCGCGAGATCGCGCAGCTCGGCCACCTCAAGATCGAGGATGTCTTCCCCGAGCAGCGCTTCCTGGTGGTCCGCGCCAAACCGGACCACCCCGACGCCTGGCTGACCAACCGGCTGATCTCGGATTTCGTGCCGTCGGACTTCGTCTCGCGCTACATCTTCAACAAGGACGGCTTCTACAAGGACTATGACGGCTTCAGCGACGCCTGGCGATCGCATGTTGTGGACGTTCTGAAAACCACATATTTGAAGGACAAGGTGGCGTTTCGCACACGCCTCTACGGCCTGACCGACTAGAACGAAATGAACCGTCATTCCGTTCTAACTTGTTGTTTTGGTGCATGATGTTATCCAAAAAGTCTGCAACTTTTTGGCATCATGTTGGGGGGTGACATCGCCATGCTCGATCCGATCGTGAACTTCTTCACCGGGATTTTCCAGTGGATCGGCCGCGGCATCGGCCTTTTGATCGGCGTGATCCTGTGGCCGTTCATGTGGGCCGGGCGCTGGTACGGTCAGCGCGGCTGGATCCTGAAGGCGATAGTCGGCCTGGCCCTTTTGGTGCTGATCGGCCTCTACGCCAACTTCTTCTACGCCACCCAGTGGTGGAACAATTTCAACCCGAACTACCCGGACACCTATACGTTCGAGAAGCGCAATGTTTCGGCCGGTGAGCAGGTGGCCGCCGGGACCGGCACGGACACGGCCAAGACTTGCGGCAACTCCGGCATCGCCCAAGTAGCGGCGGACCTGACGGACTTCAACGTCAACCAGAATGCCTGGATTTCGTCGATGATCCTCTACAAGCTCGGCCTGTTCGGCATCGACTGGGACAACACCCCGTGGATGGACAACAAGGCCTCTTTCCAGCGCGGCATCAACCAGGCGGTGCGGCGCACGGCGACCGAGCTTGCCGACAATCTCGGCCGCGTCCGCACCACCTCGCAGATCGACGCCGACCTGCAGGACGCGCGCGGCAATCTGCAGTTCGACGAATACACCTGGTATTTCGGCGTGAGCCCGTTCGGGCCGAAGACGCCGACACCGAGCTACTATCGCGACGCGGTGCGCAAGCTGCGTTCGTTCAATGCCCGGCTCGCCACCTGTCAGGCCACTTTCGATGCCCGCGCCGACAATCTGAAGCAGTATATCGACCGCATCGCCAGTGACATCGGTTCGACTTCCGCCATCCTCAAGGAGCGCGCCGAGAACCACAACAATGGCTGGTTCGACACCCGCGCCGACGACCGCTACTGGTTCGCCTATGGCCAGCTCTATGCCTATTACGGCCTTATGAAGGGCGCCCAGGCCGATTTCGAGGACGTCCTCAAGGAAAAGCACCTGCAGAGCCTCTGGGATACGATGGACGCGCAGTTCGTGTCGGCCCTGCGTATCCAGCCCTTCATCATCGCCAACGGTCGCGAGGACGGCTGGCTGCTGCCGACGCATCTGACGACGATGGGCTTCTACATCCTGCGGGTGCGCTCCAACATGGTCGAAATCAGCAACGTACTGACGCAGTAACGGCATTGGCGGGCAGCGACGGCCCAATGCATGTCGCCCAAAAGTGATCCCGGTTTTGGGAGAACGACATGCATCAGAGATGGCGAATTTGCGCCGTCGCGTCTGTCGCATTCCGTGCATTGTGCGGCTGTTTTGAGACGGCGGAAGCGTCCCTGCTCTGGCTTCTATACGGCGCGGCAAGCGGAGCCATAAAGAACCGGGGATAGCTCGGCCCGCCGCAGAGGAATTTTCTCTATAGGAAACATAGTTGCATGAAAGTTGACGCAACCGCAGCGACAGGGTTAGATGCCCGCGCGTCCGGTTCCAGCCTTCTTGCAAGAGACATCAACCCCGTCCCCTCCACCGTCCAATCCAGAGGAAAGCCGTCATGGCCGAAGTGAAGTCCGACATCGAGATCGCGCGTGGCGCCAAGAAAAAGCAGATCCAGGAGATCGGCCAGAAGATCGGCATCCCGACCGAGCATCTGCTGCCCTACGGCCACGACAAGGCCAAGATCTCAGCCGAATTCATCAAGTCGGTAAAGGGCAACAAGGACGGCAAGCTGATCCTCGTCACCGCCATCAACCCGACGCCTGCCGGCGAAGGCAAGACCACCACCACCGTGGGCCTCGGCGACGGCCTGAACCGCATCGGCAAGAAGGCGATCGTCTGCATTCGCGAAGCCTCGCTCGGCCCGAATTTCGGCGTCAAGGGCGGTGCCGCCGGCGGCGGCTACGCGCAGGTGGTCCCGATGGAGGACATGAACCTCCACTTCACCGGCGACTTCCACGCCATCACCACGGCGCACAACCTTCTGTCGGCGCTGATCGACAACCACATCTACTGGGGCAATGAACTCGGCATCGACACCCGCCGCGTGGTGTGGCGCCGCGTCATGGACATGAACGACCGCGCGCTGCGCGAGATCATCGCCTCGCTCGGCGGCGTCGCCAACGGTTTCCCGCGCGAAGCCGGCTTCGACATCACCGTCGCCTCCGAAGTCATGGCGATCCTGTGCCTCGCTACCGACCTGAAGGATCTGGAAAAGCGCCTCGGCGACATCATCGTCGCCTATCGCCGCGACAAGACGCCGGTTTTCGCCCGCGACCTCAAGGCCGACGGCGCCATGGCCGTGCTGCTCAAGGACGCCATGCAGCCGAACCTGGTACAGACGCTGGAGAACAACCCGGCTTTCGTCCATGGCGGCCCGTTCGCCAATATCGCGCATGGCTGCAACTCGGTCGTCGCCACCACCACGGCGCTGAAGCTCGCCGACTACGTCGTCACCGAAGCCGGCTTCGGCGCCGATCTTGGCGCCGAGAAATTCTTCGACATCAAGTGCCGCAAGGCGGGCCTGAAGCCGGCGGCAGCCGTCATCGTCGCCACCGTGCGCGCCATGAAGATGAATGGCGGCGTCAAGAAGGAAGACCTCGGCAAGGAAAACATCGAGGCGGTGAAGAAGGGCTGCGCCAATCTCGGCCGCCACATCGAGAACATCCGCCAGTTCGGCGTGCCGGCGGTGGTTGCCATCAACCACTTCTATTCCGACACCGACGCCGAGATTCAGGCGATGAAGGACTATGTCGCCTCGATGGGCGAAGAGGCTATCCTGTGCAAGCACTGGGCCAAGGGCTCTGCCGGCATCGAGGACCTCGCCAACAAGGTGGTGGCGCTGGCCGAATCCGGCGCCTCGCAGTTCGCGCCGCTCTATCCCGATGCCATGCCGTTGTTCGAGAAGATCAACACCATCGTGCAGCGAATCTATCGCGGCTCGGAGGCGATCGCCGACAAGTCGGTGCGCGACCAGTTGCACGCCTGGGAGCAGGCCGGCTACGGCAATCTGCCGGTGTGCATGGCCAAAACCCAGTACTCCTTCTCGACGGATCCAAACCTGCGCGGCGCGCCGACCGGCCACACCGTGCCGGTGCGCGAGGTCAGGCTTTCGGCCGGCGCGGGCTTCGTCGTCATCATCTGCGGCGAGGTCATGACCATGCCTGGCCTGCCAAGCAAGCCGTCGTCGGAGAAGATCTTCCTCAACGAGGCCGGCCAGATCGAAGGCCTGTTCTGATCCTTTGTCCCGACAATTGAAAAGGGCGCCGCATCGCCGCGGCGCCCTTTTTGTTTGCGGATCGTGCTACGCGGCGCTGCGCGCCAGTGCCCGCTGGTTGGACACGTAGATGGTGTCGCGTTCCGGCAGCGTGCCGGTCTTCAGGCAGTCGATCCATTCGGCGGTCTTGAGCACGGCAGCGAAACGGGATTGCAGGATGATGCTCACCACGCGATGGATTTCCTCGGCCGAGGCATAGCCGGCGCTGTTGGCGTAGGGCACCGAACCGGTTGCGTCGGACAGGAACTCGACCGCGAAGCCCATATGCACGGCGTGGATGATGGTCGACAGGTCGCAATTGTGCGTCATGTAACCGATGACCGCGATCGTATCGACGGCGTTGGCGCGCAGCCAGGCCTCGAGATCGGTGCCGGTAAAGGCGCTCGGCAAATTCTTCTCGACATAGTGGTCGCGACGACGCTTGGCGATCTCGGGATGCAGTTCGCCGCCATGGCTGCCCTTGGCGAAGATCGGCGACGTCTCGGGCGCCATCTGCTTGACGACCACCACCTTGATGCCGGCAGCGGCGGCGGCATCCATGGCGCGTGTCACGTTGACGACGCTGTCGCGGAACGGCGGATGCTGGATGGCCAGGTTGCCGCCGTCATAGTCGTTCTGGACGTCGATGACGACGAGCGCCCGGCGCGGCGCGGTGTTGGCTAGGTCAGACATGGTGTTTTCCTTCCGGCTTGAATGCGACGGACCGAAAATAGGATGGTTGGCGGGCAGTCAAAAGTGGCCCGATTGACATCATTCGAAAGAATTGGGACAATCCGCATTCACACTGGAAAATCGCCTCATGACCGCTCCCATCATCGCCGTCCTCGCCTTCGACGGCATCAGCCCGTTCCATCTCTCCGTGCCTTGCCTGGTGTTTGGCGCGGACCGCACCGGCCTTGGCCTGCCGCGCTTCGACTTCCGTGTCTGCGGGATCGAGGAAGGGCTGATCCGGACCGATGCCGGGCTGAGCATCATGGTCCCGCACGGGCTTGCCGCGATCGAGGACGCCGATATGGTCATCATCCCGAGCTGGAAGGATCTCGAGGCGCCCCTGGCCAAACCGCTCGAGGACGCGCTCGGCCGCGCCCACCGGCGCGGCGCGCTGATCGTGGGCCTGTGTCTCGGCACCTTTGCCATCGCCGCCGCCGGCCTGCTTTCGGGCCGAAAAGCCACCACCCATTGGGCCTATACGGAGCAGTTGCGGGCTCTCCACCCAGACATTTCGGTCGATGCCGACGTGCTCTATGTCGATGACGGCGACATCGTCACCTCCGCCGGCGTCGCCGCCGGGCTCGACTGCTGCCTGCACATCGTGCGTGCCCGCTATGGCGCGGAGGCGGCACTGCGGCTCGCGCGGCACGTCGTGCTTTCGCCGCACCGGCAGGGTGGACAGGCGCAGTTCATCGAACGCCCCGTGGCAAAAAGCGCCAAGGCCGACCGCTTCACCGGGGCGCTGGACGCGGTTCGCGCGACGCTTGGCGAAACGCACAGCCTCGACAGCGTCGCCGAAGCCGCCGGCCTGACGCGGCGCACCTTCACCCGGCGCTTCCAGAAATCGATCGGCACCAGTTTTGGCGACTGGCTGACCAGCCAGCGGGTCGAACTGGCGCAGCGCTTGCTGGAAGCGACGGAGAAATCGATGGACATCGTCGCCTTCGAGGCCGGCTTCGGCAGCGCCACCTCGCTGCGCCAGCACTTTTCGGCGCGGCTCCGGACCTCACCGGCGCAGTACCGGCGTGAATTTTCCAGGCGGAGCGAGCGGGACGAGCGCACGGCGGGCGCCCTGTCGCATTGATTGCCGACGAAAGCACCCTCAACCGCGCTTGATCACCCGCGCCGGATTGCCGACCACCGTCGTATTCGCCGCCACGTCGCGCGTCACCACCGCCCCGGCGCCCACTATGGCGCCTTCGCCGATGCTGACGCCGCCAAGGATGACCGCGCTGCCGCCGATCCAGGCATTGTCGCCGATCGTGACCGGCCGGGCGATCTCCAGTCCCGCCTGCCGGCCTGCCGGCTCCTTATGGTGCTCGGCACAATAGATCTGCACATTCGGGCCAAGCAGCGTCCCTTTGCCGACGCGCACCGAAGCGGTATCGAGGATGGTGCAGCCGGCATTGAGGAAGGCGCCGTCGCCGAGAAAGATGTTGAAGCCGTAGGCGCAATGGAAAGGCGCCTCGATGCGGGCACCCTCGCCCACGCCGCCCAGCAGTGTCCGTAGGGCTGGCCCGAGGTTCCCGCGCTGACGGGGCGGGAGCGTATTGTGTTCGAACACGGCATCCGCGGCCACGGCGCGCAATGCGCCAAGATCGTCATCCAGGCACCTGTACCATTCGCCGGCCGCCATTCTCGCACGTTCGCTCTGAACCATGGCAGTGCCTCCGTTTGACATCATTGCGAACAACGCCGAGGCAAGGACCAGGACATGAACCCATAAGCCAGGATACGCGGCCTTGCGGAATTGGTCACCGTGCTATCACGACCTTGATTGGAAGCGGCCATTCGCGACCTGCTCCAGCAAATGAAAATAGTTCAAGACCGCTGTCGATTTCCGGCAGGCTCATTCGTCTTCACGATAAGTGGCCGAAGAAATTCGCCCAGGCAAGGAAACGACCGCGATGACAATCACGATCACGGCTTTTGAACGATCGCCCGATGGCGGCAAGGGACTGGCGCGCGATACCCGCGTTCGCTGGGCGCTGGAAGAAGTGGGACAGCCCTATGAGGTTCGTTTTGTTTCCTTCGCGGGGATGAAGGCGCCTGAGCACCTGGCCATCCATCCCTTCGGCCAGATTCCCACCTATGAGGACGGTTCTCTCTCGCTGTTCGAGACCGGCTCGATCGTCTTTCATCTTGCCGAGCAGCATGCGGGCCTGCTGCCGAAGGATCGCAAGGAGCGCGCACGTGCGATCACGTGGATGTTTGCCGCATTGAACACCATCGAGCCGCCGGTCCTCGAATTGACCACGGCAAGGATTTTCGAAGCTGACAAGCCCTGGAGCGAGGAGCGCCTGCCGCTGGTAAAGGACCGTGTTCGCGCCCGGCTGGACAGGCTCTCGGCTCATCTGGGCGTCGCCGACTGGCTGGATGATGCGTTCAGCGCCGGCGATCTATTGATGGTGTCGGTGCTGCTGCGACTGAGAATGTCAGGCATTCTGGACGAGTATCAAAACCTGGCTGCCTATGTCGCGCGCGGGGAAGCACGACCCGCTTATATCAGGGCTTTCGCCGCGCAATTTGCGGTCAACGCACCATCAGTCAACTGAAACATTGACTCATGGAGCCGAGCATGTTCGCTCGGCGCTTCCAGCCCGGCTACGTTTGCACGCTTGTGAGTCTACGGCCTAGTCAAATATCCGGCCTATGGTAGCCTGCCGTCTCAGGGCCGTCCCGGCCCGGGATCGAGGGGGATCGACCATGCTCTACATTCTTGCACTTCTGATCGGCGTCATTGCCGGCCTGCGCGCCATGACGGCACCTGCCGCCGTCGCCTGGGGCGCCTATCTCGGCTGGCTGCCGGTTGCCGGCACCTGGGCGAGCTTCATGAGCCATTGGGCGGCTGTCGGCATCTTCACCATCCTGGCCATCGTCGAACTGGTCACCGACCAGCTGCCGTCGACGCCAAGCCGCAAGGTGCCGCAGCAGTTCGGCGCCCGCATCCTGCTCGGCGCCTTCTCTGGCGCGGTGATCGGCGCGGCCGGCGGCGCCACCATCGTGTGCCTGATCGCCGGCGCCATCGGCGCGGTCATCGGCACACTCGGTGGCGCCGAAGCGCGCGGCCGGCTGGCGGCCGCCTTCGGCAAGGACCCGCCCGCCGCCTTCATCGAGGACGCTGTGGCGATCATCGGCGGGCTGCTGATCGTGGCGGCGGTTGCATGACGACGAAAACCTTCGACGCCATCATCATCGGCGCCGGCCAGGCGGGGTCGCCATTGGCGGGCCGGCTGACGGCCGCCGGCATGAGCGTGGCGCTGGTCGAGCGCAAGCTGGTCGGCGGCACCTGTGTCAACACCGGCTGCATGCCGACCAAGACCATGGTCGCCAGCGCCTATGCCGCGCATCTGGCACGGCGCGCCGCCGACTATGGCGTGACCCTTCCCGGTCCGGTCGGGGTCGACTTTCAAAGGATCAAGGCGCGCAAGGACAAGGTGACGAACGACGCCCGCGGCAATCTGGAGACCTGGATCGCCGGCATGAAGGGCTGCACGCTCTATCGCGGCCACGCGCGCTTCGAATCCGCCAACACGGTGCGCGTCGGCGAAGACCTTTTGACCGCGCCGAAAATCTTCCTCAACACCGGCGGCCGTGCCTCGGTTCCGGACCTGCCCGGCATCCACGACATCGACTACCTGACCAATTCCTCGATGATGGATCTCGACGTGCTGCCGCGCCACCTCATCATCGTCGGCGGCAGCTATATCTCGCTCGAATTCGCGCAGATGTTCCGCCGCTTCGGCTCGGACGTCACCGTCATCGAAAAGAGCCCGCGCCTGACCGGCCGCGAGGACGAGGACGTCTCGGCCGTCATCCTGTCGATCCTCGAAAACGAAGGCATCGCCGTTCATGTCGGCGCCGACGACATCGGCTTCGCCAGACAGGGCGAGGACATTGCCGTGACTTTCTCCGCCGGCCAGCCGCCCGCGATAGGGTCGCATGTGCTGCTGGCGCTGGGACGCACTCCCAACACCGATGACCTCGGCCTCGACAGGGCCGGTGTCGAGGTCGACAAGCGCGGCTTCGTCATTGTCGACGACCAGCTGCGCACCAGCGTGCCCGGCATCTGGGCTATGGGCGATTGCAACGGCAAAGGCGCCTTCACCCACACCTCCTACAACGACTACGAGATCGTCGCCGCCAATCTGCTCGACAATGACCCACGGAGGATCAGCGACCGCATCGAGGCCTATGCGCTCTACATCGATCCGCCGCTCGGCCGCTGCGGCATGACCGAGACGGCGGTGAGGAAATCCGGACGCCGCGTGCTTGTTGGCCAGCGGCCGATGACGCGCGTCGGCCGCGCCGTCGAGAAGGGCGAGACGCAAGGCTTCATGAAGATCCTGGTCGACGCCGACACCAGGGAGATCCTCGGCTGCTCGGTGCTCGGCCCGGGCGGCGACGAGGCGGTGCATTGCGTGCTCGACCTGATGTACGCCAAGGCGCCGGTCGACACGCTGGCGCGCGCGATGCACATTCACCCGAATGTCTCGGAACTGCTGCCCACCATCGCCCAGGAGCTGAAGCCGCTGGCCTGAGCCACTCTCGTCAAGCTCCCGACTTTCTGCATTGCTGCATTGCGGCAATAGACGTTGTGCCCGGCAGGGATCCTCGCGCAGTCTGAAATTGAACCGATTCAGTCTGGACCTCCCATGCCTTTGCCGATCCTTGCGCTTGCCATTGCGTCCTTCTGCATCGGCACCACCGAATTCGTCATCATGGGCCTGCTGCCGGAGGTCGCCGCCGATCTCGGCGTGACGATCCCGGCCGCCGGACTGCTGGTCACGGGCTATGCGCTGGGCGTCGTCTTCGGCGCGCCCGTTGTGGCCATGGCCACCGCGCATCTGCCGCGCAAGCCCGTGCTGGTGGGGCTCGCCGCTTTGTTCGTCGTCGGCAACCTCTTCTGCGCCATCGCGCCCAATTACTGGCTGCTGATGGCGGCGCGCGTCTTCACCGCTTTCGGCCACGGCGCCTTCTTCGGCATCGGCTCGGTCGTCGCCGCAAGCCTGGTGCCGCGCAACAAGCGCGCCAGCGCCATCGCGCTGATGTTCGCCGGCCTGACGCTCGCCAACATCCTCGGCGTTCCGGCCGGCACCGCGCTCGGCGAAGCCTTTGGCTGGCGGGCCACGTTCCTGGCCGTGGTCGGCATCGGCCTGATCTCGGTCGCGGCCATCGCCTGGCTGGTGCCGTCGGACGTCACGGAACCGAGCGGCGGCGGTCTGCGTGCCGAAGTCCGCGTGCTTGGCAAGCTGCAGGTGTGGCTGGCGATGCTGATCGCGGCACTGACCTCGGCCAGCCTGTTCGCCGTCTTCACCTATATCAAACCCTATCTCACCGACGTGTCGGGCCTGTCGACAGCGGCGGTCACCTGGGTGCTTCTGCTGTTCGGCGCCGGCATGACCATCGGCAACATCATCGGCGGCAGGCTGGCCGACTGGAAACTGATGCCGACGGTGATCGGCACACTGCTGCTGATGGCCCTGCTGTTCCTCGGCTTCATCCAGTTCGGCGCCATCGCCAGCGTCGCCATCGGCATCGTCTTCCTGTGGGGCGTGCTCATCTTCGTCGTCGTGCCGCCGCTGCAGATCCGTGTCGTCGAGGCGGCGTCGGAAGGACCGAACCTTGCCGCCACGCTGAACCAGGGCGCCTTCAATGTCGGCAATGCCGGCGGCGCCTGGATCGGCGGCGTGGCGCTGTCGGCGGGCGTTTCCTATGCCGATTTGCCGCTGGTCGGCGCGGTGCTCGCCCTGCTGGCGGTTGGCGTGGCGGTGCTATCGCAGGCGCTGGACAGGCGCGCGCCGGTCGCCGCCCTCCAGCCTGCCGCCGAATAACTGCCTGTCCTCCCAAAAGTGCGCAGCGGTTTTGGGTCAACGACATGCGGCAAGGCAAAAGACTACTCTTGCGCCCATAGCGCGGCGGGCTGGACCAATCGACATCGGCACCTTCAAATGGGCATGTCTTCTCGCTCTTGATGGAGAACGTCATGCAGAAATCGATCGAACGCATCGCCGGTGACAGCGACGGGGTTTCCTACGAATTCCCCGTGTTCCGCTTCGACGGCGCCGACAAGGCGGCCCCGTCGACCTACCTGCAGGCCGCACTCCATGCCGGCGAATTGCCGGGCGTCGTCGCCATCGATGCGTTGATACCGATGTTGAGCAAGGCCGAGGCCGAAGGTCGTATCAAGGGCAACATCACCATCGTGCCCTGGGCCAACCCGATCGGCCGCGCGCAATATCATTTCGGCGAGCACCAGGGCCGCTTTCATCTGGGCACCCGCACCAACTTCAACCGCGGCTTTCCGCTGCTGGCCGCGCCCGACGCCAGGCTCTTGCCAGACGCCACCTTTGGCGGCGCCGACCAGCGGCTGAAGTCGCGCCTAGTGCAGCTTTCGCTCGGCCACGACATCGTGCTCGACCTGCACTGCGACGACGAGGGCCTTGCCTATCTCTATGTCCACTCCAGCCTCTGGCCAGCCATGGCCGATTGCGCCGCCGCCATGGGCGTCGATGCCGTCGTGCTGTGGAGCGAGGACACCGACGGCACTTTCGAGGGCGCCTCGATCATGCCCTACCAGAACGCATCAGCCGATGTGGCGAAGCTTGACAGGCGCGTCGCCACCACCGTCGAATATCGGGGCATCCTCGATGTCGATGGCGCGCTCGCCTCGGCCGACGCGGCAGGCCTCTACCGGCTGCTGGCGATGCGCGGCGTGATATCCGACACCACCCTCCCCGCACCCGGCCCGTTCACGGGTGTCGCGGCGCCGCTGGAAAACATCGACATGATGCCCGCACCCCGTGCCGGTGCCGTCCTCTATGACGTGAAGCCCGGCGACCGCGTCGCCAAGGGCGCGCGCCTCGCCACCATCGTCCACGCACCGGGCGAAGCCGATGGCCGCACCGAAGTGTTCGCGCCGCAGGACGGCATCATCCTGACGCGGCGCTCGCGCCGCATCATCCGCGCCGGCGAGGACCTGTTGAAACTGGTCGGCGACAGGAAGAGCGGCGACGCCAGGTCGGGCACGCTGGAAGACTGAGCCTCCGTCGAATCCAGTTGCGCCGCCGCCCAATCGCCGCTAAGGGAATCGCCATGAACATGCGTTCGACCAAGACCATTTGGTGGTGGGCCTGCTGACAGCGGCCTGTTTTAACGCGTGCGCGTGAAAAGAGAGGTGGCCGCAACGGAATGTCCGGGCGGCCATTTGTTTTTTTCAAGCCATTCCCGGGTCCGTTGCCCAAGTAGCTGATGGAGACGGCAATGACGTTGAAGGTTCTGGAAAACGGCGCTGAAAGCTTCGTGACGGCGGGTGGCATCACCATCACCCGCGTGCGCCACGACCGGCCCTATGAAGGGGCGATCGACACTTATGTCGATGGGCTGAATTCCCGTCGGGGCGCGGTGTTTTCCTCCAATTACGAATATCCCGGCCGCTATACGCGCTGGGATACGGCCATCATCGATCCGCCGCTGGTCATCTCCGCGCGCGGCCGTGCCATGCGCATCGAGGCGTTGAACGGCCGTGGCGAGGCACTGTTGCCGGTCATCGGCAGGACGCTCGGCGGTCTCTCCGAGGTCACGATCGCCGAGACTTCGAAAAAGCTGATCCGCCTCGACGTCGCCAAGCCCGGCCGTGTCTTCACCGAAGAGGAACGCAGCCGCGTTCCCTCGGTCTTCACCGTGCTGCGCGCCATCACCGCTCTGTTCAAGACGGCCGAAGATGCCAATCTCGGCCTCTACGGCGCCTTCGGCTACGACCTCGCCTTCCAGTTCGACCCGGTCGACCACACGCTGGTTCGCAAGGAAAGCCAGCGCGACCTGGTGCTGTTCCTGCCCGACGAGATCCTGGTCGTCGACCACTATTCGGCCAAGGCCTGGACCGACCGCTACGACTATGCGGGCGAGGGTTTTTCGACCGAAGGCCTGCCGCGCGACCAGATCGCCGAGCCGTTCAAGACCGCCGATCGCATCCCGCCGCGCGGCGATCATGAGCCCGGCGAATACGCCAATCTGGTGCGCCGGGCGATGGACTCTTTCAAGCGCGGCGACCTGTTCGAGGTCGTCCCCGGCCAGATGTTCTACGAGCGCTGCGAGACGCAGCCATCCGAGATTTCGCGCAAGCTGAAGTCCATCAACCCGTCGCCCTATTCCTTCTTCATCAATCTGGGCGAGAACGAATACCTGATCGGCGCGTCGCCTGAGATGTTCGTGCGCGTCAACGGCCGCCGCGTCGAGACCTGCCCGATCTCCGGCACCATCAAGCGCGGCGACGACGCCATTTCGGACTCCGAGCAGATCATCAAGCTGCTCAACTCCAAGAAGGACGAATCCGAGCTCACCATGTGCTCGGACGTCGACCGCAACGACAAGTCGCGGGTCTGCGATCCAGGCTCGGTGCGCGTCATCGGCCGCCGCCAGATCGAGATGTATTCGCGCCTGATCCATACGGTCGATCATATCGAGGGGCGGCTGCGCGAGGGCATGGACGCTTTCGATGCGTTTCTCTCGCACGCCTGGGCGGTCACCGTCACCGGCGCGCCGAAACTGTGGGCCATGCGCTTCATCGAGCAGAACGAGAAGAGCCCGCGCGCCTGGTATGGCGGCGCCATCGGCATGGTCAACTTCAACGGCGACATGAACACCGGCCTGACCTTGCGCACCATCCGCATCAAGGACGGCATCGCCGAGGTGCGCGCGGGCGCTACATTGCTCTTCGACAGCATTCCCGAGGAAGAAGAAGCCGAAACCGAACTGAAAGCATCCGCCATGCTCTCCGCCATCCGTGACGCCAAGACGGGCAATTCGACCAGCACCGAGCGCGCATCCGCGCGCGTCGGCGACGGTGTCAACATCCTTTTGGTCGACCACGAGGACTCCTTCGTCCACACGCTGGCCAACTACTTCCGCCAGACCGGCGCCAATGTCTCGACCGTGCGCACGCCGGTGCCGGAGGAAGTCTTCGACCGGCTGAAGCCCGATCTCGTCGTGCTGTCGCCCGGACCCGGTACGCCCAAGGATTTCGACTGCGCGGCGACCATCAGACGAGCGCGCGCCCGCGACCTGCCGATCTTCGGCGTCTGCCTTGGCCTGCAGGCGCTGGCCGAGGCCTATGGTGGCGAACTCAGGCAGTTGCACATTCCCATGCACGGCAAGCCGTCGCGCATCCGCGTCTCGAAGCCGGGTATCATCTTCTCAGGCCTGCCGAAGGAAGTCACCGTCGGCCGTTACCACTCGATCTTCGCCGATCCGGTGCGCCTGCCGGATGATTTCATGGTGACAGCCGAGACCGAGGACGGCGTCATCATGGCCTTCGAGCACCGCAAGGAGCCGATCGCAGCGGTGCAGTTCCATCCGGAATCGATCATGACGCTCGGCCACAATGCCGGCATGCGCATCATCGAGAACATCGTTGCGCATTTGCCGCGCAAGGCCAAGGAAAAGGCAGCCTGACGGTAATGGCCGAAGCCGAGAACACCATGGCGATCACGGCGAGGGCCGCCGCGAAGCGCAAGGTCGCCACCCTTGCCTTCTGGTCGATCGTGATCGCCTTTGTCGTGCTCGCGCTGAAAGCCGCCGCCTGGTACATAACCGGATCCGTGGCGCTCTATTCGGACGCGCTGGAATCGATCGTCAACGTCATCGCCTCGGTCGCCGCCTTCTGGGCGATCCAGGTCAGCTACAAGCCGGCCGACCAGGATCACCCCTTCGGCCACCACAAGGCCGAGTATTTCTCGGCCGTGCTCGAAGGCGTACTGATCGTGCTCGCGGCGCTTTTGATCCTGAACGAAGTCTGGCGCTCCTGGCAGGCGCCGGCTCCGCTCGAACAGCCTTGGAAAGGCCTTGCCGTCAACGGCGTCGCCACCGTCATCAATGCCTTCTGGGCCTGGGCGCTGATCCGCGTGGGCCGAGCCGAAAAGTCACCGGCGCTGGTCGCCGACGGCAATCACATCATGACCGATGTGGTAACCTCGATCGGCGTCTTCGGCGGCTTGGTCGGAGCAATCCTGACTGGCTGGCAAATCCTCGACCCGGCACTGGCCGTCATCGTCGCGCTCAACATCCTGTGGCAGGGCTGGCATGTCATCGGCTCGTCGATGAACGGCCTGATGGACCGGGCCGTCGGCACGGCGGAGCACATGCGCATCCGCGACATCATCTCGGCCAATTGCAAAGGCGCGATGGAGGTGCACGACCTCAAGACCCGCATCGCCGGCCGCGCCACCTTCATCGAATTCCATCTGGTCGTCGACGCCGACATGTCGGTCGGTGCCAGCCACGTCATCTGCGATCGCATCGAGGACGCGCTGAAGGCCGAACTCCCTTCGGTGCGGGTGACCATCCATGTCGAGCCGGATGATGAGGCAAAACTGCCCAAGGGTACGACGGCGGTGCCGTTCGCCTGAGGCGGTTCACCAAGTCTCGATTGAGAGGCCGTTGATGCGCTCGAATTCCCGGACGTTGCGGGTGATCAGAATGAGGCTTCTAGCGCGCGCCTGCCCGCCAATGAGCGCATCATAGGGGCCAATTGGCGTCCCCAACGCTGCAAGCGTTGCCCGAATCTCTCCGGCATGCCTCGCGTCCTCTCGATCGAATTCAAGCACCGGGAATTGCAAAGCTTCGATGCGCGCCAGATTTTCAGCTCTTCTCTGGCTCCTTTCGGCACCATAGTACAGTTCATGTGCCACGATCGCCGAAAGCGCAAAATCCTGCGGCGTGTGCTGTTTCAGAAGCGCGAGTAGACTCGCGTCACCTTTGATGACGGCAATAACGGCGTTGGTATCAAGCAGATAGATCACTTGAAGATGTCGTCCAAGGCAGGTCTATCCTGCCCCTCCTGCCGTTCCAGCGCCGCTTCGACAAAATCCTCGTCGACTGGTCCGATCACCTGGTCAAGCCACGCCCAATCCTGCACGAGTGGCTCAAGTATGACAGTATGCCCATGGCGACGGATCGAAACCTCGTCCGTTTCGAAACGAAACTCTTTGGGCAGACGCACAGCTTGTGACCGGCCCGACCAGAACACCTTTGCCTTGTCCATCATGCCATCCTCAAATGAGATATAGCAAAGATATATCCCTTCGCGGCATTGTAGACAAGCCCGTGCTCACGGCGCACAAGCCGATTGTGGCATCGCCTGCAGCCGATAGACCTTGTCATCCGACTTCGTCTTGCCGTCGGCGGCTTTCGAGCACAGGTCGACGATTGCAATGCTGCTGTTGGGATTGGCCAGCATGATGGTTCCGTTGGCGCCGCGCTTGAGGAAGATTTCCTTTTGCGCGATGTCGCAGGAGAAATCGCTCATCTTGGCGCTCGCCGCGCAGCGCCACTGGTCGGCCTCGCCCTGGCAGGAATAGGTCTGCGTGACCTTGGCCCCCTTCTGCCGCGTGGTGACCGAGATGGCGATGTCGGCGCCGTCGGGCCAGTTCGCGATATCGCCGCCGGAAGCGAAGGATGCCAGTTCAACCGGTCCGCGGAACACCCGGATCGACTGCGTCAACTGGTCGGGATGCGAACTCATATGCGCGGCGTCATAGTCGTGCCCGTAGCAGAAGGCCTGATCGGGTTTGAACCGCTCGCGCAGTGGCGGCCCAAGCGCCGGGTCGATCGGATCGATGCGTGCGAACTCGGCCTTGCAGGTCGCCGCCGGCATCGGGTCGAGGCGAAAATTGTCGTCCTCCGAACCGAGCGCCTGCCTGACATATTCCGCCTTGCCGAGCTGCTCCTCCGAATCCGGATCGAGGTAGATATCGGAAGACAGGTCCGACAGGATCAGCCGGCCCTTGTCGTCGACCTTCAGCGACGCCAGCGTACGGTCGCAATCCATGCCGCAGCGGATCGGGCCCGATTTGTCGTCCTCGGACTCGTGATTGCACCAGCCGCCGGCCCATTCCGGCGCCTTGGCGCCACGCACCGTGGTGGTGAGGAAACCATTGTAGGACGTATCGGAATTCGCGCTCGGTTCCTCATTCGGACGGCTGACCGGATCATGGCCGTAGTAGAAGAAGATCCGCGCCACTTTCTGCTTCGGATGCGCCTTGAGGTGCGCCGCGTCATAGACCCGGCCGAAACAGGCGTCCGCCCCGTTGGGGCTGAGTTCGGTGAGCTTGAGCGTATCATCGGCAAAAGCAGAACCCACAAGTCCGCCAAGCAGTGCGGCGCCAAGTCCGGCGCCGGCGAACGTCTTCCATTCCCAGAACGCCATGTGCCCCCCTCCTCCGCCTCGACAGGACGTAAGGTCAATTTATGCTAGTATTGCGGCAGCGGCCACGCAAATTGCGCTGCGCCGGCAAGCCAGGGAGGGGACGCCATGCGCCGACGTGACATGTTCCGGGCGGTTCTCGCCGGAGCCGGAACGCTTCTCGGCCTGCGGGCGGTCCGGGCGGCAACCACCGAGCCTGCCAGGCTGAAGGTCGTCTATCACCTCAGCGACCTCGACAAGGTCAATTTCGTGCTTGGCAACATCAAGAACCACTATGAGGGCACCGGCGGCAACGTCGAGATCGCGCTGGTCGTGCATGGTCCAGCCCTTGCCGGCTTCAAGTCGAAGGGCATATCGGCGGCGATTTCGGGTCGCTTTGCCGGTCTTGTCCAGCAAGGGCTCGACCCGCATGCCTGCGGCAACACCATGCGCGGCATGGATATTACGCTCGCCGACCTGCTCGACGGCTTCCATGCCGCCGACCAAGGCGGCGTCGTCAAGCTCGCCGAATTGCAAAGCCAGGGCTATGTCTATCTCAGGCCTTGAAGCGGCACCGCCTCGAATGCAAGGGTGGCAAGACCCGCCAACAATATCGGAATCCCCGGAGGAACAGCAGTGCCAGAGACAGCCCTTGGTCTTGTCATCCCCGATCTCGCCGGCAAGGCGGTGCTGGTCACAGGCGCCTCGACCGGCATCGGCGCGGCGCTCGCGCTCGCCTATGCCGAGCAGAAATGCAGGGTGGCGCTGCACTACAATTCCAGCCGCGACGCCGCCGAGAAACTCGGCCAGACCATTCGCGACCGCGGCGGCGAGGTCTTCCTCGTCCAGGGCGATTTTTCTCTTCCCGCCGATGTCGAGCGCGTCGTCGAGGACAGCGCGCGACATTTCGGCCGCCTCGACGGGCTGGTCAACAATGCCGGCGGCATGCTTGGCCGCATCCCCTATGCCGAGCAGACCGAGGCGCATTACGACGCGGTGATGGATCTCAACGCCCGCTCGGTGCTGACCGCCTCGCGCAAGGCGATGCCATGGCTGAAGAAACAGGGCGGCTTCATCGTCAACACCTCGTCGATCGCCGCGCGCAATGGCGCCGGCGGCGGCGCCGGCCTTTACGGCTCGGCCAAGGCCTTCGTCTCCAACGTCACGCGCGGCATGGCCAAGGAACTGATCGGCTTCGGCATTCGCGTCAACGCCGTGGCGCCGGGCACCATCCTCACTCCCTTCCACGAACGCTATTCGACCGACGAGCAGATGAAGGGCATGGTCGCCACCATTCCGCAGGGCCGCGCCGGCACGGCGCAAGATTGCGTCGGCGCCTATCTGTTCCTCTCATCGGACCTGTTGAGCGGCTACATCACGGGCCAGGTGATCGAGGTCAATGGCGGCCAGTTGATGCCTTGACCAGCGACCGGCATACTGGACACACTCCTTTCGCGCCAACCCTGGGGGAGACGACGACATGTACGGACTGATCGGCAAGATGCGGGCGGCGCGCGGCCAACGCGACGCTGTCATGACTGTGCTGCGCGAGAGCACCGGCGCCCTGCCCGGCTGCCTGAGCTATATCATCGCCACCGACCCGGCCGACGCCGACGCGATCTGGGTGACCGAAGTGTGGACCGATCAGGCAAGCCACAAGGCCTCGCTGCAGCTTCCGGAAGTCCAGGCGGCCATCGCCAAGGCGCGGCCCTTCATCGGCGGCTTCGAGTTCCAGGTGGAGACGCATCCCGTCGGCGGCTTTGGGTTGGCTGAGGCCAAAACCGGCTGAGGCGCCGGGACCTGCTTTTCCGGTACGCCGGGGTTCGCATTTTTCGCATCCCGGTCTAAGACCAGAGCATGGATTCCGCGGCCGAGCAGCCACCTCCCGACCAGCCCGCCGTCGAGCGCATGACGCGGCTGGGCAAGCCTTGGCAATGGCTGATCCTGCTGGTTATCTCCGCGCTGTTTGCCGGTGCGCTGGAACTCGCCGCCTTGCCGGCGGCGCTGCTGATCGGACCGATGCTGGCGGCCATCGTCGCCGGCACCAATGGCGCCACGGTGCGTGTGCCGCGCCTTCTGTTCGGCTCCGCCCAGGCTATCGTCGGCTGCCTCGTCGCGGCTTCGATCTCGGCCGATATCTTTCCGGTCTTCTACAAGGAATGGCCGCTGTTCCTCGGCGTGGTGATCGCCACGGTCGCGGCCTCCAGCCTGCTTGGCTGGCTGATCAGCCGCTGGCGCATCCTGCCCGGCACCACCGCCGTCTGGGGCTCTTCGCCGGGGGCGGCTACCGCCATGGTGCTGATGGCCGGCGCCTTTGGCGCCGACCAGCGCCTTGTCGCCTTCATGCAGTATCTGCGCGTCATCTTCGTGTCGATGACGGCGGCCCTCGTCGCCAAGATGTGGGTCGACACCTCGGGCATCGAGGTCCCGGCCATCGTCTGGTTCCCCGAGATCGATCCGCAACCATTCGCCGCCACGATCGGCATGGCAATCATCGGCGGCCTGGCCGGCAGGCTTTGCCGGCTGCCCTCGCCCTTCTTCCTCGGCAGCTTCATTTTCGGCACCATCATCCATCTCGGTCTCGGGGTGCCGATGCAATTGCCGCAATGGCTGCTGGCGCTCAGTTACGCGATGGTCGGCTGGTCGATTGGCCTGAACTTCACCAGGCCGATCCTGCGCCATGCGGCGCGCGCGCTGCCGCAGATCATCGCTTCGATCGTCGCGCTGATCGCCTTTTGCGGCGGCCTTGCCTTTCTCATCAGCCGTCTCGCCGGCGTCGACCCGCTGACCGCCTACCTGGCGACCAGCCCCGGCGGCATGGACAGCGTCGCCATCATCGCCGCCGCCGCGCACAACGTCGACATCTCCTTCGTCATGGCGCTGCAGTCGGCGCGCTTCCTGATCGTGCTGCTAGTAGGCCCGAGCATCGCGCGGCTGGTGGCCAGGAGCATCAGGACGTGAAAGCCCGGCACCGGCGAGTTACCGCGCCGCCGCGAGCCGTTCGGGAAGGAAATCGACGAAGACGCGCACCTTTGGCGACAAATGGCGGTTGGATGGCCACAGCATTCGGAACTGGCCACGGCCATCGACCTGGTCGTCGAGCACGGTACGCAATTTTCCTTCGCTCAGCGCCTCGCGCACCAGGAAATCCGGCATGCAGGCGATGCCCAGACCGGCGATCGTGGCGCCCTTCAAGGCTTCCATATTGTTGCAGGTCAACATCGAGCGGATCTCCGGCTCGGCACTCCCGGTGGCGAACGGCCACTCCAGCAGCCTGCCGCTGTTGAGATAGCGAAAATTTATGCCGAAATGCCTGATGAGGTCGGCCGGCGTGCCGGGCATGCCGTGACGGTCGAGATAGGACGGCGCCGCGCACAGCATCATGCGGAAGGGGGCAATGGGCCTCGACACCAATCGTGAATCGGGCAGCTCGCCGCTGCGGATGGCAACGTCGATGCCTTCCTCGATGACGTCGACGATGCGGTCGTTGAAGTCGATATCGAGCTCGATCTCGGGATAGCGCGCCATGAACTCCGACAGCACCGGCAGCAAGAGGTGGTAGGTGACGATCGGGGTCGAGACGCGAAGCCGCCCGCGCGGCGTCTCCCGTGTCCGCGACAGCATCGCCTCGGCATCGTCGATGTCGTCCAGGATGCGCCGCACGCGCTCATTGAACAGCTTGCCCTCTTCGGTCAGGCCGATCCGCCGCGTGGAGCGCTGCAGCAGCCGCACGCCGAGCTCCTGTTCGAGCCGCGCGACACTTTTGCCTACCGCTGAAGCGGAGATGCCGAGTGCCCGGCCGGCGGCGACGAAGCTGCCGAATTCGGCCGTGCGGGCGAAGGCCAGAAGGCCGCTGAGGCGATCCATCGGGTTGCTCCATTCGAGCGTTTCAGTCCGTTATGTCGAGATATTTAACACTATTTTTCCGGAACTGTCGCTGACCTATCTTGGTCGTCATAGCGGCGCCGCGATTGCGCGGGCCGCCGGTGCAGACTGCTTCAGATAGGAAAATCCATGACCTCGAAGACCACCAGCGGCCCAGCCGAGAGATGGCTCGTGCTTTTGTCGGTATGCCTTGCCGCCATGACGATGCCCCTGACCTTCACCGGCCCGGCCGTCGCGCTCTCCCGCATCGGGGCCGACCTCGGCGGCAGCCCGATCGCGCTCAACTGGGTGACCAACGCCTTCATGCTGACCTTCGCCGCCAGCCTGATGGCGGCGGGCGCGCTTGCCGACAATCACGGCCGCAAGCGGATCTTCCTCGCCGGTCTCGGCCTCTACGTCCTGGCATCGCTCGGCGCGATGCTGGCGCCCGACATCGCCTGGTTCGACATTTTCAGGGCAGCGCAGGGCTTGGGGAGTGCCCTGGCTTTCGCCGGCGGTGCCTCCGCGCTTGCCCAGGAATTCGAGGGAGCGCCGCGGCTGCGCGCCTTCAGCTTCCTCGGCACCAGTTTCGGCATCGGCCTCGCCTTCGGTCCGATCGCGTCGGGCCTGCTCATCGCCGCGTTCGGCTGGCGGTCGATCTTCCTCCTGGTCACCGCGCTTGCAATTGCAGCCGCCCTGCTGGGCCTGCGCACCATCAGGGAATCGCGTGATCCGGATGCGACAGGACTGGACTGGGCGGGCGCCGGCACGTTCACCGTCGCGCTGGCCTCGCTGACCTATGGCGTGCTGCAGGCGCCGCAGAGCGGCTGGGCCGATCCTCTCGTGATAACGCTTCTGGGCGTGGCCGTCCTTTGCTTTGTGCTGTTTGTCGTCGTCGAGCGGCGCGTGCGCCGGCCGATGCTGGATCTCACCCTGTTTCGTTATCCGCGCTTCGTCGGCGTGCAGTTCCTGGCGGCGGCGCCCGCCTATGGCTTCGTCGTCCTGCTCGTGCTTTTGCCGATCCGCTTCATCGGCATCGAAGGCATGGGCGAGATCAGGGCCGGACAATTGATGATCTGCCTCTCCGGGCCGTTGCTGGTCCTGCCCTTGCTTGCCGGCCAGCTGGCGCGCTGGATCGCTCCGGCCACCATCTGCGGCGCCGGCCTGCTCGTCGCCGCGGCCGGCCTGGTCTGGCTGAGCCTGACGCCATCGGTCGGCGCCGCCCTGGTCGCGCCGCTGATCCTGATCGGCGTCGGCATCGCTCTGCCCTGGGGGTTGATGGACGGGCTCGCCGTCAGCGTCGTGCCGACCGAGCGCGCCGGCATGGCCGTCGGCATCTTCAACACCACGCGCGTCGCTTGCGAGGGCGTGGCGCTGGCCATCGTCATGGCGACCCTGTCGGGCTTCACCGCCGCTCAGCTCACCGCCCGGGGCGCGGCGTCTTCCAGCGATGCGTCCGCGGCGGCGCAATTGCTGGTGACCGGCAATGTCGGTGAAACGGCACGGCATCTGCCCATGGCCGGCGCCACAGTTCTGGTCGAGGCCTACGAGACGGCGTTCGACAGGCTGCTGATCGTGCTGGCCGTAATCACCATCGTCACCGCCCTTGTCGTCTTTCTCGGCCTGCGGCGCGCATCGGCGGCGGAACACGAGGCGGTCCCGTTGCCGGCATGCCAGGAAGCGTGATCATCGGCTAGAACATCAGGTGATGACGAGGCTCGCTATGTGGTCACCATCCAGGGTGAAAGTCATGTCGCCCTCGCCATTGAAGCCCTTGCCCTTGACGGCGATGCGGACGCGATAAGTGCCGTCCGCCGGCGTGATGCTGACGATGCCCAGACGTGACTTCACGCCGATATTGTCCGACTGGTTCCATCGCGCGATCTGCTCGCGACCCTGGAACGATCGACCCCAGTCGCTCAGGAACGCGTTGTCGGCAAAGGTATCGAGAAAGGCGTCCGTGTCGCCACTGTTGGTGGCCTCGACAAAGCGGCGGATGGGATCCGGTGTGGTCATCAGTCCAGCCTGTGCATCAGGTCGTCATCCAGCCAGCGGCCGAAGAAATAGACCAGTTGCTTGTGCCACCACGGCCAGTCATGGCTGACGTCGCCGCCCCAATAGTCGACCCAGGCGGGAATGGACTTGTCGCGCAGGATCTGTTCCAGCTGGCGCGTCTCGACCAGCATGCGCTCTTCCCAGGCGCCCTGCCCGCAGCAGAAGATAAGCCTCAGCGCCTTCAGCCGCGCCAGCAATTTCGGGTCGACGATGCCGGGCAGATAATCGAGCGGCGAGTTGTAGAAGATGTCGCCGTCGAGCGCCTTGCCGAAGAAATCGCGGGCCGAATAGACACCCGACAGCGAGATGACGCCGCTGGCGAGTTCGGGAAATCGGAAGACGAAGTTCGAGGAATGGTAGCCGCCCATCGAACAGCCTGAGAACAAGGGCTTCAGCCGCCGTCCGCCATTGGCCTGCGCGGCGGTTTCCAGGAATTCCGGCAGCGCCTCCTCTCGCACATAGCGGAAATAGGCCTCGTGGCGGGCGATGCGGTGCGCGGGGTCGGCACGCTTGTCGAAGAAGGATTCCGAATCGATGCCGTCCACCGTGAACAACTGGATGCGGCCGGTGTCGATGAATTCGGCGAGCGCGCCCACCCCGCCGGAATCCTCGAACTGGTAGAACCGGCCCTGCGAGGTCGGGAACACCACGACGGGCCGGCCGGCATGGCCATAGCGCTTGTACTCCATGTCGCGGCCGAGATTGCGGGCGAAAGCCTTGTGATAGGAAATGTCCATGTCCTCAAGCCTTTTCCGCGTGGATATAGGCAACCGCCTCGCGCAGCTCCGCCTGATCCTTCGAGCGCATCTGGTAGGCGTAATCTCCCATGGCGCGGCTGAAAACCTTCTCGATGGCCTGATGGTGGACGATCTTGTCGCGGTGCGCGGCTAGCACGTCCGCATGGCTGTGCAAATAGTCGAGGTGGCGCTTGCGGCTGGCATAGGCGGTGAAATACTTGCCTTCATAGGGGCCGCCGGCTGCGTCCCTCACGACCATGTCTGCCCAGGCCGCATAGACGTCGATGTCGAACGTGTAGTTGATCGCGTCGGTCATCCAGGCGCCGGGCGGGCGCATGTTGACCTCCAGAGCGATGATGCGGTCGTCCCTGGTCTCGAACAGTTCGATGTGGAAAAAGCGTTCGCGCACGTCGAATGCTTTCAGGATCTTGCCGCCGGCCTCCTCTACGACAGGCCTGATCCGGGGAAAGCAGGTGTAACTCATGTGGCGGTCCTTGTTGACCACCTCCATGACGCTCTGGTCGTAGCGATGGCTGGCCGCCAGCACCACCTCGCCGTCGCGGTTGACCAGCCCGTCATACGTCACCACCAGCCCCTCGATGAACTGCTCCATGACGAAGGTCACATCCTCCGGCTTGTCCCGGAAGAACTGGTCGAGCTCTTTCGCATTCGAGATCTTGAACGTGTTCGAAGCGCCGGAGCCAGAATCCGGTTTTACCACCACGGGATAGCCGACGCGGCGGATGAAGGTCATGGCGCCGGCCCGGTCGGAGCATTTGCGCTGCGCGATGGTCTCGACGCCGCTCTTGCGGAAGAAGGCGCGCATGCGGCTCTTGCGCTTCAGATTCTTCACGAAATCGAGCTTGGTGCCGTAGATGTTGAAGTCGGTGCGGATGTTGGCTTCCAGTTCCAGCCAATGCTCGTTGAGCGATTCGAACCGGTCGATGCGGCCCCATTTGTGGATGAAATGTCCGATCGCCCGGAACACCGCATCGTAGTCTTCCATGTCGGCGATACGGTAATATTCCGAAAGCGCTGCCTTCAGCTTGCCGTCCAGAGCGTCAAAGGGTGCGTCGCCAATCCCGAGCACGGTCGCGCCGGCCTTCTTCAGCCGGTCGCAGAAATCGGCGCCGTTGGCGGGAAAATGCGGCGAGAAGAACACGAAATTCATGGATGACCCCTGCCGGCGGCACCCCGCCACCGTTCAAGTCTGGCGCATTTGCAGCGCGCGGGGAAGAGCATCCGCGTTAGGGATAAAATTCGACCGGGCCGGCCCCGCTTGCCTCCAACAGGCCGCTCCTGTATGAGAGCGGCCATGAACACGCGCGCCACCACCGCTTCCCGTCAGACCGGCTTTGCCGGCGAGACCGTTCGCGCGCTTGCCTCGACCCTGCTTCTTCTCGGCCTTATCGGCGATCGCCGGGTTCGCTGAAGGAGCGCCCGGCGGTCGAACCGCCGCGCAAGCGCATGCTCCTTGGCAAATCATATCAAGCGAACGAAAATCTGGTAAAGGCGCCGCTTGGCACCACATCCGCCTGAAAGGTGGACCGCCAGCCGCCGGGAGAAACGACGATGAACGCACGAGAAGACATCCGCGCCAGCGAGGCCGCGACCGGCAAGCAGGTCGGCCGGGGCATGCCGGACGCAGCCCGAAAATACCAACCTTATCCTACGGTCGGTCTCACCGACCGGACCTGGCCCTCGAAGGTGATCGACAAGGCCCCGATCTGGTGCTCGGTCGACCTGCGCGACGGCAACCAGGCACTGATCGATCCGATGGGCCACGAGCGCAAGGCGCGCATGTTCGCGCTGCTGCTCGACATGGGTTTCGAGGAGATCGAGATCGGCTTCCCGTCGGCTTCGCAAACTGACTTCGACTTCGCCCGCTGGTGCATCGAGGAAGGCAATGTGCCGGCCGATGTGTCATTGCAGGTGCTGGTCCAGTGCCGGCCCGAACTGATCAGCCGCACCTTCGAGGCGCTCAACGGCGCCACCAACCCGATCGTGCATTTCTACAACTCGACCAGCGAATTGCAGCGCCGCGTCGTCTTCGAGAAGGATGTCGGCGGCATCAAGCGCATCGCCACCGACGCCGCCAAGATGATCACCGACATGGCGGCCAAGGCGGGCGGCGGCTACCGTTTCGAATATTCGCCGGAGAGCTTCACCGGCACCGAACTCGAGGTCGCGCTGGAGATTTGCAACGCCGTCACCGAGATCGTCAGGCCGACGCCTGACAACAAGCTGATCATCAACCTGCCGTCGACCGTCGAGATGTCGACGCCCAACATCTATGCCGACCGCATCGAGTGGATGTGCCGCAACCTCGACGCCAGGGAAAACCTGATCATCTCCCTGCATCCGCACAATGACCGCGGCACCGGCATCGCCACCACCGAACTCGGTCTGATGGCTGGTGCCGACCGCGTCGAAGGCACGCTGTTCGGCAATGGCGAGCGCACCGGCAATGTCGACATCGTCACCCTGGCGCTCAACATGTACACGCAAGGCGTCGATCCGGGCATCGACTGCTCCGACATCAACCGGATGAAGGACGTCTATGAATATTCGAATCAGCTGAAGATTCCCGAGCGCCATCCCTATGTCGGCGAACTCGTCTACACGGCCTTTTCCGGCTCGCACCAGGACGCCATCAACAAGGGCATGAAGGCGCTGAAGAAGGCCAACACGCCGCACTGGGAAGTGCCCTATCTGCCGATCGACCCGGCCGATGTCGGCCGCAGCTACGAGGCGATCATCCGCATCAACTCGCAATCGGGCAAGGGCGGCATCGCCTATGTGCTGCAGGCCGATTACGGCCTCAATCTGCCGCGCAACCTGCAGATCGAGTTCAGCCAGGCGATCCAGGCGATCACCGATGCCGAAGGCAAGGAGGTTCCGGCCAAGCGCATTTACGAGCGCTTCCTGGAGACCTATGTCGACCAGCCGGGCGCGCGGCTGAAATTCCTCGACCACCACACCTATCCCGATACCGAGGTCAAGGGCCGGCGGGTGATCGAGGCGGTCATCCTCGACAATGGCAAGGAAGTGACGATATCAGGCACCGGCACGGGCCCGATCGACGGCTTCGTCGATGCGCTGTCGCGCCATGTCGGCGTCGACATGTCGGTGCTCGATTATTCCGAGCACTCGTTGCAGCGCGGCTCGAACGCGTCGGCCATCTCCTATGTCGAGATGGAATATCCCGGGGGCAAACTGTTCGGCGCCGGCATCAACACCAACATCGTCGCCGCCTCGCTGGAAGCGGTGACGTCAGCGGCGAATCGTATCGTCGGTCGCTAGCATCGGCCGGTCGGCGGCGCGGGAGGCAGGAACAGCTCCCCACGCCGCCATTTTTCAAGCCCTCGAAAGGCTTTGCCTCGACTGGCTGATGTTGGCTCTCACGCCCATGCACTGGCCGATACCGGCAGGCTATTAACCACCGGAGAATTCTCCGGTGAGGTACGCGATCGCATAATGGGTGCAGACTTGTGTGCCGGTGCGGGAACTATATGATCGCACCTCAACCTGTGCCGACTTCGAGAGGATCGACACTTGCAGCATGCCACGCCTGCCGCCCCCGCAGTGCGCGAGACACTAGAGCGACTGCTTGCCAGCGAAACGTTCGGACGATCCGAGCGTGCACGCAAGCTGTTGCGTTATCTTGTCGAGCGCGAACAGGCAGGCGAAGCCGACCGGCTCAAGGGCTTTTCCATTGCCATGGATGTCTTCGGCAAGGATGGCGATTTCGATCCTTCGACCGACGCGGTGGTACGCGTGCAGGCGGGCAGGCTACGCGAGCTGCTGCAGCAATATTTCGCCAATGAAGGCGTCGCGGAGCCGTTTCGCATAGCGATACCGCGCGGCAGCTATGTCCCGGCCTATGAGCTCAACGCGATCCGCTTGCCGGAACCTGCGAAACCCGCCGAGCAGATCGAAGCCGTAGCGGCACCATCCGAGCCCCCCGGTGATGCCATTGCCGCCGCTGCATTGCTGGCACCGGCGGCGGCGCCGGAGCCCTCGGTGGCACGCCATCTCCGTTTCTTCTGGATGGCGATCGCCGTGGTCATAGCCATGCTCGGCGTTCTGATATTGCGTCAGGGCAGCGGTGCGCTGCTGGCAGGCGGCGACCCTGCGGCAACGCTCGAGACCGCGACCCTGACCGGCAGCATCGCGCCGTCCGCCGCCAGCGAGGCTTTGCCGCTGGTCTACATCGCCGTCAAGGCCAGTGGCACGGATGCCAGCCGTGTCGCCGCAACGCTGCGTGCCGGACTGAGCGGCTTCGATACGATCGACTTCATCGGTCGCGACATCGTCAACAAGGCCGATCCGGTCGCTAGCGCGACGAGCTTCATCTTCGATATCCTGCCTGGACCGGATACGGGTGACATCACGATCGAACTGCAGAGCGTGGCCACCGGACGGGTGCTTTTGTCGCGCAACCTGACCGCCGCCGACAGCGCGCCGACCACCGTCGAGAGCCGTATAGCCGGCATCTTGACGTCCGCTCTTCCCGCTTCCGGCACGATCTACGGCTATCTCGAACAGAGCGGCATACAAACCGCCCTCACGCAATGCCTGACGCTCAACGACAAATATTATCTCGACCAGAACGCCAGGACCCACGAGGCCGCCTATCGCTGCCTCGAAACCCTCGCCGAAAACGGCGCCAAATCACCGTTGGTCTATTCGGAAATCGCCTCGCTCCACCTGGAGGCCGTGAACGACCACTACGCCTATCCGCCGGATGCCACGATCGAGAAGGCGATGACATTCGCCCATCGCGCCGTGCAGATGGGGCCGACCAGTCCCTACGCGCATCGTTCCTACGGCTACATCAATTCCCGTCTTGGCAACGCCGACGAGGCGCTGCGCTGGATGCGCAAGGCCTATGACCTCAATCCCTACGATCTCGCCATGGCCGCCGCTTATGGCTACGGGCTGATTTTCGCCGGCCGCTATGCCGAGGGGACGCCGATCCTGGCCCAGGCGGTGGACGCCTCCAGCGGTCATCCGACATGGTGGGATTTTGGACTTTTCGCCGGCGAACTCATGCTTGGCGACACGAACAAGGCCGCGATTGCCAGTTCCTCTTTGAGAACAACCGCAACGAAGTCGCACTATCTTGCCGCCCGGCTGATCGGTGCCAAGATCGCCGGTCAGGACAATCTGGCGCGCAAGCTGGTCGACGAGCTGACCGCCAAATTTCCGAAATTCGCCGCCGACCCGCGCGCGACCTTCATCGACCGGAAATATCCGCCCGATCTGACCGAGCGGCTGGTTGGAGCCCTGCGCGCGGCAGGCCTCGGCAACGCGAGCTGACGTCCTCCGAACAGGACTGTTTGGACCAATCGAATTGTTGGCCGCCGAAAGCAGGTGGCAAAGTCCCGATATGACTGATTTGCCGGCTTTGTCGCGCGAACCCGCGAGATCGAGAGGTCGCAAGCGCTAGTCGTCGTGAAGATTTTACTGGCCATCGTTCTGGACAAGGAGCAAACCACCCGCATTTCCTACCTTGCCGTTCCGCAATAAAGCTCTCAGATTTCATGATCGCATCGCTTCACGCCGCCGAAAAGGGTGTTGGCTCGAAGGCCATCGTCTTGCTGCATGGCTTCGGCGGCTGCCACGATATTTGGCGCGAAGTGATCCCGGCGCTGTCGCCTGCGGTGCGCACACTCGCTTATGATTTGCCGGGGCACGGGCTGTCGCTCGATTTCCCCGGTGCCGGCCCGGCCAAGCTGGCGGCAAGGGCCGTCCTGGCCGATCTCACCGCGCGATCGGTAAAGCGCGTTCATCTGGTCGGCCACTCGATGGGCGGCGCTGTGGCGGCGCTGATGGCGCTGGCCGAGCCCGAGAAGGTGGCGTCGCTGACACTTCTGGCGCCTGGCGGCTTCGGCGCCGAGATCAACGGTCCGCTGTTGCGCCGCTTTGCCGCCGCAAGGGACCCATCCGACATCCAGGCGTGCCTCTCGGCGATGTCGGGACCACAGACGCGGCCCATCGATCACGCCGTGGACGCCCTTGGGGACATGCGCGGGCGGCCCGGCCAGGTCGAGAAACTCATCGAGATCGCTGCCGCCATGACCAGCCAAGACCGGCAGGGCGTCATCCCGCGCGACCGCTTGGAAACACTGACCATGCCGGTGATGGTGGTATGGGGAAGCGATGACCCGATGCTACCCGTTGCCCACACCGACAATCTGCCCGTGCAATTTCATGTGCACCACGTCCCGGGGGCTGGCCATATGCTGATCGAGGAGGCGCCAGAGCTGATCGCCACGATCATCCGGCGCAACATGAACCGCCGTGCCAGGCCCTTGCGCCCGAATTAGCCGAGACCGGCTGGGCCAGCGCGACACCACCCGGGCGCCTCGCCGTCTTGATCGCGCCAGTGCATTTTGCCGGCGGCTGTGTTAACTGCGTGTTAACCAACCCCGCGAGGCAGACGCCGATGAAGGACACAGGCGAGAAGATCGATCCGTCAAGCAAACTGTCCGATGCCATCCGTGACGTGAAGAACGCCTTCGCTGACCGCGACGATGTCGTCGTCGACATGCGCGAGGCGCACCGCATGCGCCTCGACCTCCTGGCCGCGGACCTCGCGCCCGTCTTTGCCGATGTTCCGGCCGACATGGATAATTTCGACTTTGTCGTCTCCTCGGGCCTACAGCCGCGCCTGTGGATCGACGCCGTCAGCCATGTCGCGATGGGGCGCGACCGCCGCACCTACCGCTTCCTCAAGGACACTCGCATTGGCCGTGTCGTGCTTGCCGAATCGACCGAGATGAAGCCGGTCGCCGATTCCGTGACGCGTTATGTCGCCGAGCGCATCGTCGAACGCCGGAGAATGATGGAGGGTGGCGTCGAGCCGGCGGTCGCCGGCATGAGACGCGCCGAGGTCACGGAAGCCGAGCCGCCGCTGCGAGCCTCGACGCAAGGCAAGGGCTGGTCGGCCTTCCTGTCGGGCCTTGGGCTGGTCGCCGCCGGCGGACTTGTTGGTCTCGCGGTGTCGGCGGCGCTGTTGTGGGACCGCGTCTCGGCCATGGTTCTCAACTGGCGACCATAGCCGCGTCGGGCTCGACACCGAGTTCCACGGTCTGCAGATCGGAAGGCGGTATGGACGGTCCGGTCAGGCCGCGTCGCGTCAGGCGGATGCGCCAGTTTCCCTTTTCGCCGTCGATGTCGAACAGATTGTACTGTGCTGCCGGGTGATTGCCGCCCGGCGCCTGGCCGGCGGCGGCGACCCCGACGACCGGGACCTTTGCATCGCGAGGCCCGATCTGGAACAGCGACGGCAGGTGCGAATGGCCGTGCAGCACGAGCTCCGCGCCATGGCGGCGGATGATCTTGTGGAAGCGGGCGATGCCGAACAGCCGCTTGTGCTGGGAGACGGCGCCCCGCACCGGCGGGTGGTGGATCATGATCGCACGGAACAGCCCTTGCTTCGCCGCGCTCTCGAGGATCTTGCCGAGGCGAGCCGCCTGCCCCTCCATGAAGAAGCCATTGGCCATGAAGGGCGCCGTGGCGCGCGCCGTCGAGACGCCGATCAGCGCGACATTGCCGCGCACGCGCAGATAGGGAAATGCATTGCGATCGACCGGCGTGTTGACACCGTCGCCGCTCATCCACGCCGCCCATGACCGGCAGATCTTGTCGAAGGCACCGGGCACATAGGCGTCATGGTTTCCCGGCACGACCGAAACGTCATGCGCCGACCCCAGCGTCTCGAGCCAGTGTTTGGCCATCTCGATCTCGCCGTCGAGCGCCAGGTTGACGAGGTCGCCGGTGACAGCGAGATGGTCCGGGCTTTGCGCCTTGATGTCGGCGACGATGGCGTCGATGACGGCATCGTGCATGTGGCGGCGGCGGTTGCGCTGCCAGTTGACGTAGCCGAGCACGCGCTTGGAGGCGAGATCGCGATAGGATACATCGGGGAGCGGCCCCAGATGGACATCGGAAATATGCGCGAGCCTGAACATTCCTCCTTCATAGGCGACGTGCACGCCGCTTTCCACCCACGGTTTCGCTACTGATGCCGACCGACGACGAAGCCGCGTTCCGCCAGACCGGCTGGGCGGGGTTGAGGGCCCGGCTGTTCCATCTCTATTTCGTGCTGCGGCGGCCGATGACGCTCGGTGTGCGCGGCCTGATCCACGATGCCGCCACCAATTCCGTCTTCCTCATTCGCCACACCTATGTGCCCGGCTGGCAGCTTCCCGGCGGTGGCGTCGAGGTTGGCGAGACGCTGGCCGAGGCGCTGGCCCGCGAACTCGCCGAAGAGGGCAACATCGCCATGGCCGCCACGCCGGTGCTGAAGTCGATGCACTTCAACCGCCGCGCCAGCCGCCGCGACCATGTCGGCTTCTATCTCATCGAAAATTTCAGCCAGACCGCGCCGAAACGGCCCGACCATGAAATCGCCGAGGCCGGCTTTTTTCCACTCGATCGCTTGCCGGAAGGCACCACACCGGCGACGCTGCGGCGGATCGCCGAGGTTTTCCGCGGCGTGCCAGCATCGCCCTATTGGTAGATCAGGCCGCCGCCCTCGCGAACTTCGCCCGATCATGCGGCGCGCCATAGTCAAGCTCCGGTCCCGCCGGCACGATCCGCGTCGGATTGATCGTTTCGTGGCTGCCGTAATAATGCGCCTTGATGTGATGCAGGTTCACCGTCCCCGCCACACCGGGCACCTGATAGAGGTCGCGCAGATAGTTCGACAGGTTCGGATAATCGGCGATGCGGCGCAGGTTGCACTTGAAATGGCCGACATAGACCGGGTCGAAGCGCACCAGAGTGGTAAACAGCCGCCAGTCGGCCTCGGTGATGCGGTCACCCACCAGATAGCGTTGCCTGGACAGGCGGTCCTCCAGCCCATCGAGCGTCGAAAACAGCTCGCCGAACGCTTCTTCATAGGCCGCCTGCGTGGTGGCAAAGCCGGCGCGGTAGACGCCGTTGTTGACGGAGGGATAGACCAGCGCGTTGATCGCGTCGATCTCGCCGCGCAGTGCCTGGGGATAGAAATCGAGGCCGGCATCGCCCCATTGATCGAAGGCTGAGTTGAGCATCCGGATGATTTCGGAGGATTCGTTGGAGACGATGGTCTGTTCCTTTTTGTCCCACAGCACCGGCACCGTCACCCGGCCCGAATAGGCGGAATCCGCCCTGGTGTAGATCTGGTGCAGCAACTCGAGGCCATAGAGCGTGTCGCCGGTGGCGCCGTCCTCGGCGACAAACGTCCAGCCGTTGGCGCCGAGGAAATGATGCACGATCGAGACGGAGATGATGCCTTCGAGCCTCTTCAACGCGCGAAAGATCAGCGTCCGGTGCGCCCAGGGACAAGCGAGCGAAACATAAAGGTGATAGCGGCCGGGCTCCGCCTTGAAGCCTCGGCCGCGGCCTTCCGCCGGTGCACCGTCGCGCGTGATCCAATCTCGCCACTGCGATTGCGGCCGCACGAACCTGCCACCGCTGTCCTTGGTGTCATACCAGCGGTCTTGCCATTTACCGTCGACCAACAATCCCATGGAATATCCTTTCGCGTTTCCACCTCATGTAGAGCGCGATGCGGCAAGACGGAATTAGTCAGAACTGAACAGATCGTCAATCGATAGGGCCAGCGGACGGGTCGATTGCGGCGGCGCAAAATTGATGCTAGCGGACACTTTGCATGTTCGATTTTGCTTTGATCCGGTTTGACCGACGACGAAAGGGCGCCCGCGCTTGATGAAGCGCTGACTGGCGAATGCTGCCGTTGCAGCAACCTTTCCTCCTCTACCGGAACGCAAAGACCATGAGCCTTGCCGACGTGAAGTACCTGCCGGAAACCCCGGCGCACGATCCTGAAATCGAAGCAATCAATGACGAGGCCTTCGGGCCCGGCCGTTTCGTGCTGGCCGCCTACAAGATCCGCGAGGCCGGTGGGCATGAGCGTGCTCTGTCCTTTGTCGCGGTCGACGGCGACCTCGTCGTCGCCTCGGTGCGCATGACGCGCATAGCGGCCGGTGCCGGCCGGGCGCTGATGCTTGGGCCGCTCGCGGTACGGCCCGCCTTCAAGAATCTCGGCATCGGCCGCCGGCTGGTGGCGATCGCACTGGAGGCCGCCGCCAAGGCCGGTGCACCCGCCGTGATCCTGGTCGGCGACGAGCCTTATTACGGGCCGCTCGGCTTCAAGCGCATACCGCGCGGCCAGATTTCGATGCCGCGGCCTGTCGACCTCGACCGGCTGCTGTCGCATGAGATCACGCCAGGCGCGGTGGCCAGGCTTTCGGGCGAGGTCGGCCACGCCAGCCAGGCCAGGATCGTCGAGCACGCCTGAAGCAGCTTCGCGAAGGGTATGAACGGGGCTGCGTTCGCCGTTTCTGCAAGACGGCGAACTGCTCCATCTTGACCTCGTCGGTCGATCCGGGCCTGATCCGTCCCCGTCTCATAGGAAGCCCGTTCTCACAGGAAGGATGACACCATGAATCCCAGCGGCCAGATCGCGATCGTGACCGGCGGCGGCTCCGGCCTTGGCGAGGCAACCGCGCGCGCGCTTGCCGCCAAGGGAGCCCGTGTCGCCATCCTCGATGTCGGCATCGAGCGCGCGGCCAAGGTCGCGGCCGAGATCGGCGGCATCGCCGTCCGGTGCGACGTCGCGAGTGCCGACAGTGGTGCCGCCGCCCTCGCCGATGTCGCCGCCAAGCTGGGCGAGCCCCGCATCCTGGTCAATTGCGCGGGCATCGCCATTGGCGTGAAGACGATCGGCAAGGACGGCCCGCATCCGCTCGACCAGTACCGCAAGGTGATCGAGGTCAATCTGATCGGCACCTTCAACATGATCCGCCTGGTTGCCGACCGCGCCGCCAAGCTCGAGCCGCTGCAGGGCGGCGAGCGCGGCGTCATCGTCAACACCGCCTCGGTCGCCGCCTATGACGGCCAGATCGGCCAGGCGGCCTATTCCGCCTCCAAGGGCGGCGTGGTCGGCATGACGTTGCCGGTGGCGCGTGATCTCGCCCGTTCCGGTATCAGGGTCTGCACCATCGCGCCCGGCATCTTCAAGACGCCGATGATGGCCGGCATGCCGCAGGACGTGCAGGATTCGCTGGGCGCCGCGGTGCCCTTCCCCTCACGCCTCGGCGAACCTTCCGAATATGCCGCACTTGCCCTGCACATCATCGAAAATCAGATGCTGAACGGCGAAACCATCCGCCTCGACGGCGCCATCCGCATGGCGCCGAAATAGTGCGAGCCGAAGTTGGCGGAAGACCGAATCCGGCCGGCAACACCGACAAGCGAGACAAATTGTGGCGAGCGCTTCGATGCAGCGAAATCAAGATAGGGATGTGATCCGAGAGACCGACGCCGAGGCGATCCGGTTGGCGAAAACGCTTCTGCGCAGTGCCCGCTTCGGCGCCCTGGCGGTGCTGGAACCACGGACCGGGGCGCCGCTGGCGAGCCGGGTCGGCGTCGCGACCGACATCGACGGCGCGCCGCTCATTCTGGTGTCGATGCTCGCGGCGCACACGTCGGCCCTGCTTGCCGATCCGCGCTGTTCCCTGCTGCTTGGCGAACCCGGCAAAGGTGATCCGCTGGCGCATCCGCGGCTGACGCTGGTCTGTCAGGCATCGCGGCTGGAGCGCGGCTCGCAGGCGCATGCCCGCGCCGAGCGCCGCTATCTCAACCGCAATCCCAAGGCGAGCCTCTATGCCGGGCTCGGCGACTTTTCGATCTTTCGCCTGGAGCCGCAACGCGCCAGCCTCAACGGCGGGTTCGGCAAGGCCTATCTGCTCGAACGGGCCGACCTCCTCACCAATGGGCCCATCATCGAGGAACTTGCCGGAAGCGAACAATCGGCCGTCGAGCACATGAATGCCGACCATCTCGACGCGATCGCCATCTATGCCCGTCATTTCGCCAAGGCACCTGGTGATGGCTGGACGATCGCCGGTTTGGACGCCGATGGCATGGATCTGGTGTCGGGGGACAATGTCTGCCGGGTATTCTTCCCGCAACCGCTGGTAAAGGCTTCGGAATTACGTCCCGCCCTGGTCGAAATGGCCAGGATCGGCAGGGCCGCATCGGAGGCATAAGACGAAACTAAATTGCATTTGATCAAAAGCAACCCTTGAGATTTGAAAGAAATGTTCTAGGCTTAGCTGTGGTGCTGACTCGTCGGCACCTTCACAAGTGAATTTATGGATTCAGGCACCATTGCCCCCATGGCGCCTCGATGAGCAAACAGCATGGGGCATCAATGGTCTCGACAAAGCTAATCGCGAACGCCGAATCGGCTGCCGAATTTCTGATGCTGATGGGCAACGAAAAACGGCTGTTGATCATGAGCTATCTGATCGACGGTGAAATGTCGGTCGGCGCCATCGCCGAAAAGGTGATGCTCAGCCAATCCGCCCTCTCGCAGCACCTGGCCAAGTTGCGGGCGCTCGACCTCGTGGACACCCGCCGCGATCGTCAGATGATCTACTATTCCTGCAAATCCGATGCGGTGCGCGAACTGCTCGCCGTGCTGGACGGCATCTTCGGCAGCAGCAAGGAAGATCTGTCCCAGATGGCGCAGAGATTGCGCCGCGCGGGGACTTGACCGGACGCTGCCGCGGCCGTTTACCTCGCTGACGATTTCCGGAGCGTGGCTCATGTGTCTTTCGCGGCACACGAGCCACGCTCTTTATTGTTGAGCGGGACATGGACCCAATTCGCATCGACGATCCACGCGACCCACGTGTCGCGGCCTATCTTGATATCCGCGAGCGCGACCTGGCCGGCCGGCAAGGCCGCTTCGTCGCAGAAGGCAAGGTGGTGCTCGACCTGCTTTTGTCGTCGAGCCGCTTCAGCGCCGAATCCATCCTGGTCTTGGAAAACCGGCTTGGCGGCCTGGAGGACATACTGCGCAAGACACGAACGGACCTGCCGGTCTATGTCGTCGCCGGCGCGGTGATGGACGCGATCGCCGGATTCCACATGCATCGCGGCATCCTGGCCATCGGCCGCAAGGAGACACCCCTGCCGTCTGGGTCATTGCTGGATGCCTTGCCCGCTCAAGCCCTGGTCGTGGTGCTTGTCGGCATCGCCAACCATGACAATATGGGCTCGATCTTCCGCAACGCCGCCGCTTTCGGCGCCGATGCGGTGTTGATGGACGCGACATGCTGCGATCCGCTGTACCGCAAGGCGATCCGGGTTTCGGTCGGCGCCGCGCTCAAGATCCCTTTCGCGTCCTTCGCCGACACGGCGGACTTCACGGCGGATCTCGATCGGCGGGGTTACGACCAGTTCGCGCTGTCGCCGCGCGGCCGGATCGACATACGCGATGCACGGCGCGGCGAGCGCCTGGCGCTCTATCTCGGCACCGAGGGCGAAGGCCTGCCCGAAAGCCTGCTTGCCCGCTTGCAAACCGTGCGGATCACCATGTCGAATGGCTTCGACAGCTTGAACGTCGCTGCCGCCTCGGCCATCGCCCTGCATCATTTCTCGCGCTGACGGGCGCCGTCTGAGGCCAAGACGCCGGCAGGCCGCCAGCCCGCACCGCGTCAGTTGGCTTCCGCCTTCTGCAAGGCGCGCACGCGGTCGGCGAGACTGCGGTCGTGGCCGGCGGAGCGGTTGTCCTGCGGTGCCGCCAGCGCCTTGGCGATCGGTGAATCCGGTCCTTCGAGCTTGGCTGTCAGGTGGACGACCTCCGCCGCCAGTTCGTTCATCTGCTCACGCAGCGCGGCGCCATTGCCATTCGTCAAACCCGACGATGCCACAGCGCCGAGATCCGCCTTAAGCCGCTTGTTCTCCCGCGCCAGCGCCGTCAGCCTGGCCTCCAGCCGCTCGCGGTCGCTGTCGAGCTTGGCAATCGCGCGGTCCATGTCGTCGCGCTCGCCTGCCTCGTCATGCCGGTCCGACTCATCGGGCTTGCCAACCAGCCGCAAGGCTGGGGCGCCGTCCTCGGCTTTCGTTTTTTCCCGCAACCGCGCCAACTCCTTTTCGCGCCGATCAAGCTTGTCCTCACGGTCGGCGAGCGTTGCCAGCAGCCGCTCGACCTTCTTGTCGAGTTCGGCGGCCCTTTTCTTTTCGGCCTTCAAGGCATCGCGCGCGGCCTTGCTTTCGGCCGCGATCTCCTGGCCGCGCCGATCCGCTTCCTTGCGCTGGCCACGCAGCAGCGAGATGTCGCTGGCGAGCTTCTGCAATTCGGATTCGCGGGCCACCAGTTCGATCTGGCGGCTGCTGGAGGCAAAACTGGCGTCGTCATACATGCGCTCCAGCTTCTCGAGCTCGAGCGCCCGCCTTTCCAGCTTTCGTTCGGTTTCCTTGAGCCGCTCCGAAAGCTGATGCAGTTCCTCTTCGCGCCGCCGCAACGCTTCGCCCTTGGCGCCGAGTTCGGCGAGCGCGTGGTCCTTTTCCGCGCGCTCGACCGCGAGCCCCTTCAGCGCCTCGCGGCCCCGGTTGATCTCGACGAGCTGTTCGGCCACCTTTTCGCGCAGCGTCTTGACGTTGATTTCGAGCCGCCGCGTCGTCATGGCGTACTCGGCCCGGACCCGGTCCTTGTCGGCCTGGATCTCGGCTTGCGTCAGCGGGATGGAGGCCTCGATGCGCCTGCGGGTCAGGGCGACGGCGCGCCGCCAGACGGCCGGAGCCACCATCAGCGCCAGAAAGCCGGCACAGAGAAAGCCGAGGGCAAAGAACAGGACCGACTGAACCAAAGGACTACCCGTTATCGACGACAACTTGGAAGGCTGGACTGTGCCATCTTGGCATGGCGGAAATCCGGCACCGCGGCAAGGGCTTGCCGCGGCTCATTCGGGGCGTGGGCTCGGGAATCCGGTCAAACTGTCCGCGATTCGATCATGTTGGACAGATCAGAACGGGTTCCAGGTCGCCCGCTCGGTCAGTTTCAGATAGCCGAGATTGACGCCGAGCCGGGCGCCGACGCCGGTACGGATCGGCACCAGCAGCACATTGTTGTTCTTCAGCACGTTGAAGCCGACACCCGCCACCACATAGGCCGAACCGGCGACGCCGCCATAGCGATTGTAGAGGTTGCCGACATCGTCGAGATTGTAGACCAGCATCATCACGCGTGACCCCTCGCCGCCGAAATCCCAGCCCAGCGACGGGCCTTGCCAGAACACTTTGTGATCGCCGGCATTCTTGGTGTAGAGCGTGCCTTCGCCATAGGTCAGGCCGCCGATCAGCGCACCGGATCCCTCCTCGCCGAGCAGATAGCCATTGGGCAGACCGTAGGAGGCGAAAATCTTCTCCACGACGGTGGCCAACCCGCCCGACGTCGCGCCGAAGAACTTGTGGCCGGAATCGATAATTTCCTGAGCGGTGTACTCCTGGGCCCGCAAGGGCGATGTCGTGAAGACGAGAACGCCCATGAGCGTGATCGCCATTGAGAGGACGCGGAGAAAACTCCGGTCATAGAATCGGGAAAACATGCTTCCAATCTCCGTCATGAAGCACTTTCGCCGACGCCTCGCATCCGTACGGCTCTTTTTAGGCGGCCGTTAAGGATGACTGTTAGGGGCAAACTATGCCGTAATCCTTTTTCAACCATTAAATTCCCACATGAAGATGGCGGTTCGAAGGCTGTTTGGGGAGCGCGCGGGGCCGGCAGCCTGGGCGAACACGCCATTTGCCCCGACGACAATCTTGGATTTGTTGCTGTACGAACGAGTGCTGTGTATTCAGAAAGCCTCGGGTTGGAACGTGATTCGTGTGGGTAGCGCGATAGCAGGTCGCCCGGTCACGACTAGTGGAATTTGCAGGGATTTTCACCGATGGCCGATCTGTTCACCCTCACCGCCCCCGATCTGGCGGCGCTCTTGTGCAGCCGCGTCTGCCACGACATCATCTCGCCGGTCGGCGCGATCAACAACGGGCTTGAACTGCTCGACGAAGGTGGTGCCGACGAAGACGCCATGCGGCTGATCCGCCAGAGCGCAAAGAACGCCTCCGCCCGTTTGCAGTTCGCCCGGATCGCCTTCGGCGCCGCCGGCTCGGCCGGCATGATGATTGACACCGGAGATGCCGAGGCCGTCGCCATCGCCTTCCTCAAGAACGAAAAGCCGGAATTGGTCTGGAACGGCATCCGCGCGCTGCTGCCCAAGAACAAGGTCAAGCTGCTGCTCAACCTGCTCCTGGTTGCCAATGCCGCCATTCCGCGCGGCGGCAAGCTGGTGGTGACGCTCGAAAATCTCGAAGCCGAGCCGCGTTTTTCGCTTTCGGCCAGCGGGCCGATGCTGCGTGTGCCGCCGAAATTCCTCGAACTGCATTCCGGTCACAAGCCGGAGGAGCCGATCGACGCGCATTCGGTGCAGCCCTATTACACGCTGCTGCTGGCCCGCGAGGCCAACATGACGATTTCGATCCATGCGACGGCTGAAGAAATCGTCCTTTCGGCGGCCTGAAATCGACGCTGGCAGCGCGATCGAACAAAGTATTTCAATCTGAAATATTTCATTGACGCCCCAATCGGGGTGCGATGAACTTTGCCTGCGCGGCAACGCCGAAGCATCCGCAAGGAAAAGCGCGTCGAACGGTATCTTTGCAAAAATTTTACCTAACGGCTTTTCGGCTTCTTTACCAGATCGGTCTAGGCTACGCCGCAGATGCCCCGCACGACCGGATTGCCAAAGGGCAAAGAGGACCCGGAAAATGAAACGCTGCATGTTCGTCGACGATTCAAGCGTCATCAGGAAGGTCGCTAAACGCATCCTGGGCGGTTCCGACATGATGGTCATCGAGGCAGCCAGCGGGCTTGACGCACTGGAGATGTGCGCGGCCGACATGCCCGACATCATCGTCGTCGACGGCGCCCTGCCGGACATGCAGGCGATCGACCTCATCCGGCGCGTGCGCGCCATGGAAAGCCCGATCAAGCCGCAGATCCTGATCTCGCTGGTCGAACTCGATATCGCGTCGATCATGCGCGCCAAGCGCGCCGGCGCCCAGGGCTATCTGTTTAAGCCCTTCAATCGCCCGCAACTGCTCGAGCGCTTTCGCGCCTTGAAGATCGCTGCCTGAACGCTGTTCCAGGAGAACCGCGGCGGCCTGCCGTCTGTCCGGCAGTGCGCAAAAACAAATGATCATCGGCCTACAATGCAAAAACCCGGCCATGGCCGGGTTTTTTTAGAAAAGCTCTGCCGGCTGCGCTCAGGCGCTGACGCGGATGTCTTCCGGTTCGCGCAGCACATAGCCGCGACCCCAGACGGTCTCGATGTAGTTCTGGCCACCGGAAGCGGCGTCGAGCTTCTTGCGCAGCTTGCAGATGAAGACGTCGATGATCTTCAGTTCCGGCTCGTCCATGCCGCCATAGAGGTGATTGAGGAACATTTCCTTGGTGAGCGTGGTGCCCTTGCGCAGCGAGAGCAGCTCCAGCATCTGGTATTCCTTGCCGGTCAGGTGCACGCGCTGGCCACCGACCTCGACGGTCTTGGCGTCAAGGTTGACCACCAGATCGCCCGTGGTGATGACCGACTGGGCGTGCCCCTTGGAGCGGCGCACGATGGCATGAATGCGCGCCACCAGCTCGTCCTTGTGGAACGGCTTGGTCATGTAGTCGTCCGCGCCGAAGCCGAGGCCGCGTACCTTGTCCTCGATGCCAGCCATGCCGGAGAGGATGAGGATGGGCGTCTTTACCTTGGAGAGGCGAAGCGTTCTCAAGACCTCGTAGCCGGACATGTCGGGCAGGTTGAGGTCGAGAAGGATGATGTCGTAGTCGTAGAGCTTGCCCAGATCGACACCCTCTTCGCCGAGGTCCGTCGTATAGACATTGAAACTTTCCGATTTCAGCATCAGCTCGATGCTTTGTGCGGTTGCACTGTCATCTTCTATCAGCAGAACACGCATTTCATTCCCCTTTTCTGCCGCCGGACCATTTCACGACCCGTCCTGCCCCGGAGCAGTGGTTGCCTTGTAGAGAGGCTGCCATCGAATGGTTAACAAAACCTAATTTCCCGTTCATTACGGTATCAGATTTTTTAACCCCTTTCTACACCCTCTTGAATCTAATAACGAATCACAGACCAAAATTCCTAATGCGACACATTAATAACCTGGACTAAGTGACTCCAGGGACTCATCGACGCGGCTTCGCTTCGGCGGCCGGAATTTTTACCCGGCCTTAAGCCCTGACCCGTATGATTAACAATGCCCGTAAACGAATTGTTACCGCCGGCAAAAAACTTTAGGGTTTTGTTTCCCATAGTGCGGGGAAAGCCGGTGGATACGGGCAGTGCTTGGGCCTTTCCAAGTGGTTTGGACGATATGTGCGGGTGTGCGTTTCCGGGAGTACCGAATCATGAAGTCACGTGAAAACCTCGTCCGGCTGAAGCAGTTTCAGGTGAATGAGAAGCGGCGGCAGATGCTGCAGCTCGACATGATGATCGCCGAGTTCGAGCGCATGGCCGTCGAACTGGAGCTTCAGATCACCGCCGAGGAAAAGAAAGCCGGCATCACCGATATCAACCATTTCGCCTATCCGACCTTCGCCAAGGCGGCGCGTCTGCGCCGCGACAATCTCAGGAACTCGCAAGGCGACCTCGCCCAGCAGCGAAGCGCCGCCGAATCATTACTCGGCGAAGCTGAAGCGGAGCTTTCCAAGGCTGAGATGCTGGAATCGCGCGATACCAAGATTCGCGAGGCCGAAACCGGCGGCCGCAGCGCCATGATCGGCTGAACCGGCCGACATCGGCGCTATTCGGCACGCGCACAAGCGCGCCCGCTGTCGGGACGGCAACCTGAACCAGCGCCGGCTGGCGCCGCGAAGTGCTGCTGGCGCACAAGACCTAGGCCGCCCAGTCCGCCTCATTTCCGTTGGTCGCCCTTGCCCGGGCATCCTTGATATCGGGCGCATGCTGCTCCGCCCACGATCTGATCTGGGTAAGCAGTTCCGCCAGGTTCTGGCCGAGCTCGGTCAGTTCATATTCCACGTGTGGCGGAATGACCGGATAGACCTCTCGCCGCACCAGGCCGTCACGTTCCAGCACTCGCAAGGTCTGGGTCAGCATCTTGGGCGTGATGCCTTCGAGCTTGCGGGCAAGCGCACCATTGCGCATCCGGCCTTTGCGCAGCGCGCAGACAACCAGATAGACCCATTTGCTGGCCAGCATTTCCAAAACGGTGTGCGACGGACATGTCCGCCGGAACGCGTCATAGCCTAAGGGGGAGTCGCAATCACTATCCATGAGGTACCTATGTATCAATAAGGTGCATACTAGACAATAGCTCCTTACTCTCCAAATGATAGTGGCATCGATCAGCAGGAGAGATTCATGCGTGCCGTTACCCAGAATGCCGTCGGCGGACCCGACGTTCTTGTCATCGCCGAATTGCCCGATCCCACGCCGAAGGCCGGCGAGGTGCTGGTCCGCGTCAAGGCGGCCGGCATCAATCCCGTCGATGGCGCGGTGCGCGCCGGCTACTATCCGCTGCTCGGCGAGCCGCCTTTCATCCTTGGCTGGGATATTTCGGGGACGGTCGAGGCCCTGGGCGCCGGCGTCACCAGCTTCAAGGTCGGCGACGACGTGTTCGGCATGCCGCGCTTTCCCAAGCAGGCCGCGGCCTACGCCGAACTGGCGGTGGTGCCGGCCGATGAGATCGCGCCGAAGCCGAAGAGGGCGGACCACACCTGGGCCGGCGCATTGCCGCTGGCCGGTCTCACCGCCTGGCAAGGCCTTGTCCGCCATGGCGCACTGCAATCAGGCCAACGCGTGCTGGTGCACGCCGGAGCTGGCGGCGTTGGCCATCTGGCCGTGCAGATCGCCAAGGCGCGTGGTGCTTACGTCGTTGCCACGACCAGCCCGGGCAAGCTCGACTTCGTGCGCAAGCTGGGCGCCGATGAGGTGATCGACTACACCAAGGGTGATTTCACCAGCCAGATCAGCGACATCGACCTGGTGCTGGAGCCGCTGGGCGGCGACCATGCCGATCGCTCCCTGAAGGTGCTGAAGCCCGGCGGCGTGCTGGTGTCATTGCTCAATGTCAACGACGCCACGCGCGCCGACGCCAGTTCGCGCGATATCAGGGTCGAGCGCATGTCGGTGGTGCCCGACCGCGAGGGCCTGCTCGAGCTCGCTGGGTTGATCGACGCGCAAAAGCTTGCCGTCCACGTGGCCAGGACTTTTCCCCTCGACCAGGCGGGAGCCGCCCACGCCTTTCTCGCCACCAGGCCGATCGGCAAGGTGGCACTGACGATCTGAGCGGCGACACCGTCGCTCCGAAAGAAAAAGGGCGCGGCTTGCCGCGCCCTTTGATCGTAGTGAGGCCGGCCTAGTGCCGGTATTGCTGGATACGCGTGGTGCGCAGCCCGGCAAGGCCGTATTCGTCGATCGACGCTTGCCAGGACAGGAATTCCTCCGTGGTCAGCTTGTAGCGCTGGCATGCCTCTTCAAGGCTCAAAAGTCCGCCGCGCACCGCTGCAACCACTTCCGCCTTGCGCCGGATGACCCAGCGACGCGTGTTCGTCGGCGGCAGATCGGCAATCGTAAGCGGGCTGCCGTCAGGCCCGATAACATATTTGACTCTAGGTCTAACCAGATCGGTCATCGTACTCTCTACAAAAAACTCAAAGACCCAATCCCCGCCACGTTACCGCCACAGCTTTAAAAATTGCCTAAGCAGACCCTAATGACTAGGTAAGGATCGTGAACGCCGCGTTAGTCTTTTAGCGGGCATTTGAAATATGCGGCTGGAAGCCCTGTTTTGGCCGGGAGAAATGTATCCATTCGCAGCGTTCGCGACGCGCCGCCGGTCGCCCTGCAAGCTGGCGCAGCAGGAAAGCTTGACCTATATTCTCGACATTGGCATTCAGACGCCGCGTTAGAATGAAAGCACCATGAACAGCCTCGACCTTCCCGGACGCCCAGAAAACACCCGCATCGTCGTCGCCATGTCGGGCGGCGTCGATTCATCCGTGGTCGCCGGCCTGCTGAAGCGCGAGGGCTACGATGTCGTCGGCGTCACCTTGCAGCTCTATGATCATGGTGCGGCAACGCATCGGGCCGGATCATGCTGCGCCGGCCAGGACATCGACGATGCCCGCCGCGTCTCCGAGACGCTGGGCATTCCCCACTATGTGCTCGATTATGAGGAGCGGTTCCGCAAGGCGGTCATCGACCCCTTCGCCGAGAGCTATGTCGCCGGCGAAACGCCCATTCCTTGCGTTTCCTGCAACCAGACGGTCAAGTTCGCCGATCTCCTGGCCACGGCCAAGGATCTCGGCGCCGATGCGCTCGCCACCGGCCACTACATCCGCTCCGGCGCCAATGGTGGCCACCGCGCCCTCTACCGGCCGGTCGACGCCGACCGCGACCAGAGCTATTTCCTGTTCGCCACCACGCAGGCGCAGATCGACTATCTGCGCTTTCCGCTTGGCGGCCTGTCGAAGCCGCAGGTTCGCGCCATCGCCGAGGAGATGGGGCTGACGGTCGCCGCCAAGCAGGACAGTCAGGACATCTGCTTCGTGCCGCAGGGCAAATATTCCGACATCATCGCCAAGCTGAAGCCGGCCGCCGCCAATCCGGGCGACATCGTCCATATCGACGGCCGCGTGCTCGGCCGCCACGAGGGCATATTGCGCTACACGATCGGCCAGCGCCGTGGCATCGGCATCGCATCGGGCGAGCCGCTCTATGTCGTCCATCTCGATGCCGAGCGCGCCCGCGTCGTCGTCGGCCCGCGCGAGGCGCTGGAGACGCACAAGATCTATCTGCGCAACATGAACTGGCTGGGAGACGACGCACTCGCCGATGTTCCCGCTGGCGGCATCGAGTTGTTCGCCAAGGTGCGCTCGACCAGGCCGCCACGGCCGGCGGTGCTGCGCCACGAGGCAGGCGTGACCTCGGTCGAACTGGCCGATGGTGAATCGGGCATCGCGCCCGGACAGGCCTGCGTGCTCTATTCCGACGACGGCAACGAGGCCCGCGTCTTCGGCGGCGGCTTCATCGAGCGTTCCGAGCGCGGCGCCGAGGCCGAGGCGATGCTGAACCGGCTCGCCGCCAAGCCGGCGCGGGTGCCCGCCGAATAAACACCCTCTCAAAGACCGTTTCGAAATCCACTTTAGGCAGCCATCAGATGGCCGCCCCAGTAGAATTTCCAAACAGTAGAATTTCCGAACAGTCTCAGGATTTGGTGTGAGTGACGGTGCCAGCGGTCAGGATGCGCAGCACCCTGATCGCTTCCTCGCCGCTGGTGCGCGGTTCGGCGCGCGTCTCGATGCACTGGATGAAATGCTCCAGCTCGCGCGTCAGCGGCATGCCCTGGGCAACCGCGACATAGGACGGCTCGTTGGTGGTGAACGCCCACTGGCCGCTGTCCTGCCACACCGCGTGGCGGTAGACCGCAAGCTTACGCTCCCATGGCTCGACATCGTCGAACACAGCCATCGCCTTGGTACCGACCACGGTCAGCCGGCGCTCGCGATAGGGGTTGAGCCGCGACGTGAAGAGATGGCTGCGCAGCCCGTTGGGAAAGCGCATATGCAGGTGCGCGAAATCGCTGAGATTGTCGAGGAGGGCCGCCCCCTCGCCGCGCACCTCGATCGGCTCGGTGCCGGTGATGGCCAGGATCATCGACAGATCGTGCGGCGCCAGGTCCCATAGCGCATCGTTCTCGGTATGGAACTTGCCGAGCCCCAGCCGGTGCGAATGGATGTAACGGACCTCGCCGAGCTCGCCCTTGTCGATCAGCCCTTTCAGCGTCTCGAAGGCGGGATGGAAGCGCAGGACATGGCCGACCATGAATACACGCTTATTGTCCTTGGCCGCCTGCACCGAGCGCTCGGCATCGGCCACCGTCAGCGCGATCGGCTTTTCCACCAGCACGTCCTTGCCGTTCTCGACGGCGCGCACGGCGAGGTCGGCATGGAACTGCGGCGGCAAGGCCATGATGATGGCGTCGATGTCATCGCGCACGAACAACTGGTCCGGCTCGATCGCCAGGCAGTCCTGTTCGCTGGCGAAACCTTCGGCGCGGGCACGATTGGTGTCGGAAACCGCGTGCAACGCGCCGAGCGCCTTGAGGGTGCGGATGTGGTTTGAGCCCCAGTATCCGCAACCGAGGACTGCAATGCGCGGCTTCATCTGTTTCAAACTCTAAAAACTCGTGGCCGAGACATAGCGACGTGCCCCGTCGAACTCAACCCCGGCGGCCGCATCCAGGTGTTCGCGCGGCAAAGCTTTTCGCCATCGAGAATATGCGGCCCTATCGAATGCATCGAAGCTTGACAGGCTCGCCCTCCCAACCTTATATCCGCCCGACCTTGGCGAACGCCTCGAAATGCCTTGCGATTTAAGGCGGATTTCGGGCCTTTCGCCGCCCTGGCGGGGTAGCTCAGTTGGTTAGAGCACGGGAATCATAATCCTGGGGTCGGGGGTTCAAGTCCCTCTCCCGCTACCAGCCCTCTCTAGGGCCTCCAAAAAACCTAATAAAATCAATGGGACGCCCCTTCCTTGTGTCCCTATACGTCCCAATGCATCCCTTGATGTGGATTCATTTGTGGGTATGTTGGCCATCTGTCGAGTCCACAGTTGAGTAGATCGTAGCCATGCCTCTAACTGACATTCAGTGCCGGAACGCCAAGCCGAGCGGCGACGGATCGCTCGTGAAGCTCGCGGACGGTGGCGGCCTTTTCCTCGCCGTCACCCCGGCCGGTGGCAAGTACTGGCGCATGGCCTACCGGTTCGAGGGCAAGCAGAAGCTGCTCTCGATCGGCGAGTACCCTGACGTTGGGCTTGGGGATGCAAGGGCGCTGCGGGCTGCCAACAAGAGGATACTCGACAACGGCAAAGACCCTGCCGTGAACAAGGCCATCGCTGCCACGGGCGGCCCGGAGGCGTTCGAGACCGTTGCACGCGAATGGCTCGAAGCGCAGAAGGCCGCCTGGGTGCCAGAGCACTATCAACGCGTGCTTGGGCGCTTCGAGGCCGACGTGTTTCCCGAGATCGGCGCCATGCGCTGCCGCGACATCTCTGCGGCCAAGGTGCTGGAAGTCCTAAAGAAGGTCGAGCAGCGCGGCGCGCTCGATGTCACCAAGCGTATACGCCAGTCAATCGGCAAGGTGTTCCGCCTGGCCATCGCCACGGGCCGAGACGAGCGCAACCCCGCTGCCGACCTGGTGGACGCGCTCAAGGCCCGGCCGAAGGTCAAACATATGGCGGCGCTCGAAGCAGACGAGATCTGCGAGTTCATGAGCAAGTTGGCGGCCTACGACGGCGAACGGCAGACGCGCGTGGCCATTGAACTGATCATGCACACGATGCTCCGCACCAACGAGCTTCGCTTCGGCAAATGGACCGAGATCAAAGGCGACCATTGGCTCATCAGCGCCGAGCGCATGAAGATGTCTCGCGACCACAAGGTGCCGCTCAGTAGGCAGGCAAAGGCGTTGTTGGGCGAATTGAAGGCGATTGCCGGCAACTCGGAATGGATCGTCCCCGGTGCCGGCCGCGAGAAGCCGATCAGCCAGAACACGATGATCTTCGCGCTTTACCGGCTCGGATATCACAGCCGCCTCACGGTTCACGGCTTCCGGTCGACGGCATCGACGATCCTGAACGAGTCCGGCTTGTGGAGCCCCGACGCGATCGAGCGCCAGCTTGCGCACGTCCACGGCGACAAGGTGCGCTCTGCCTACAACCGTTCGGAATATTGGGCAGAGCGTGTCAGGATGATGGAGTGGTGGAGCAACTACCTGACCGAGCGCAATTCGAACGATCTGTCGGCGCTCCTGGCGTAAGTGCGGCTGGTGGTACTCACCCCATTTTTCCGCTGCGTTGTGACCAGCGGCACCGCGATCCAATCAGGTGATGAAAGCTTCGTCGCAGCGCTCACAGTGCGCTAAAATGAAACCTGGCGCTTCGCGGACAGACCTTGTGCGATCGTTCCCTTGGCATTTTGGGCATGGGCGCATTCCCCATTCCTTTGCGACCGTTCGACTTCCCATGCGCCACTGCCGCCAGTGGCTGACAGCGTAGCGCTTGTTGTAGCTTCGGATGTAGTCCGCTTCGGTGATTGCTCCCATCACCCCGCCCGCAGAATTTTGTCCAACGTATCTTTGCGAACCTGACCTCGAAGGTTGACATCGATACAGCCTACCGAGCGAGTTGGCCCTTGCGGGTACTTCGAATCGTCAATGACGCGAATGAAGTGCGAGTAGAAACCGCGTTGCTCGAACGGCCTAAAACCGGCAGCCTCGATCTCTGCCTTCGCGTCCTGTTTCTTCATGCGAGCAAATCCTCCAAACTCAGGCTGCCAGAAGCCACGTCAGCAACGGCTTCAAGTTCAATGGTACGATGTTCGAGGCAGGCGTCAATGAAATCGATCGTGGCTTCCGCGTCGATCGCGTTGCCGTAGGCTTTGAGCATCCCTTGGCGCGACTTGCCCGCATAGGGGCTGCCGCTGTCCACTCGGAAGGAAGCCCCATCAACCAGCGGGAATGATCCGGGTCTAATTGGCCGCCACTTCTCATCTCGGCAGAAGACCCAATCAGCATCTCGCCAGAAGCCGTTAGTCGGGCCGGGCCGAGGGTGCGAGCGATCTGATCCATACCCATCTCGTCCTTCCGCTCGCCTGAGCGGCTGCGAAAATTGTCCACGGCCGGCGTCGGCCAACCCGTCAAATGAACATCGATCCCCAATTCCGACGATTTGTCCGGCCGCTCCAAAAACCTGTCCGCCGCTTCCGACGATCTGCGGGCCATCTGCTCGTCCGCAGCTTTCGGAGTGGGCCAGCCGGTCAACGCTGCCGCGTGGTTCAGAGTGAACTGTATCTTCCCACCATTCTCGCGAGTCAGATTCAACAGGTCCTTCGGAGTTCGCCCACCGCTGCCCATGTTCGCGTCTGTCGTCGGCCAGCCGGCCAAGTTCGCCTGACGCGGCAACTGATCGAAGCGCTGCTTCCCGGTGTCCTCCCTCGGTGGCAAATCCTCCCCCGAATCCTTCCAGTCGCGGCTCGATGCCGTCGACCAGCCAGACAGCATCACCTGATCGTTCAGATTGGCCATCCCATGGCCCTCGGCCTTCTTCGCGGTGATGTAGTCCTCGCTGTGGGCCGGAAAGTGATCCCGTGCCTGCGGGGTCGCCCAATGCGCCTGCGGCAGGTCGAAGATCGTAGGCGTAGATTCGGAGGCGTTGGCGGATGTGCGGCGCCCCACTGCCCGCAGAGCAGGTATCGAGCGCCCCGATGGCATATCCCTCCGCTTCCATGTCAGTTTGTACAAGGTCGAGCCAACCAAGGCCGTCCTTGCTCGCAACCTGCTCTCCAAAGAAGCGCTCAGGGCGGCGCTCTCGGATGAGATGTAGGAGGGCTGGCCATAGGTGCCGCTCGTCATCCATCCCATCGCCTTTGCCTGCCGCGCTGAAAGGCTGGCAGGGGCATGATCCGGTCCACAGAGCAGTATCATCCGAGATGCCCGCGCGACGGAGGGCGTAACTCCAAACGCCGATGCCAGCGAAGAAATGAACTTGTCGGAATCCTCGGAGATCATCCCCTCGAATATCTTCAATGCTTCGTCGATCGACAATCCCAGGTGCGATATGGCCGAGCCGGATGAGGTTTTCGAGCCAGTCGGCGGCGTAGTCGTCGATCTCGTTGTAGAGAGCATAGGCGGTCATGGAAGCTCCGTTCAGGGAGCTTCACATTATCACGTTTACCGTGACTTTCAACTATAAACGTGAAAGTCACAATCTTTCGGAAAACGTCTTCACTTCCTTGAAGGCGTGCGTGTCGGCAAGGCGAACCTCATAGCTATCGCCCTTCCTGGTGCCAACCTTCTCGATCGTCTCCCAATCAAGCTCGTAAATGACAACTTGGAAGTTCGGCTGCGGCACGACGCCAAGCACGATCACATCGCTGCGGGCCTCTGTCGGCACCACGAAATAGCCGCCGCGCTCGCCGATGATGGCAGCAACGTGAAAGCGATAGTGCGCCCCACGGATGATCGCATAGAGGTTGACCTTGTTGGCCTGCGCCACGCCATCGTTTTCCTCGGGGAACGACGGGTGTCCGCCGCCGATCTGAATGAAGCCCGCGACCAGGTTCACCGCGCCGCCTGCAACCACGTTGTGCGTCTTGCGCTGCGCTTCCGACAAATCGGGCGCCCGGCCCGCTGACAGCCAGCCTTCGTCGATCTTGAGTATCTGCGCGAGCGCCTTCATCGCGGGATGGCGCGGCCTGGTCTCGCCTGCAAACCATTTGCGGACGGTCTCCTTCGCCACCTGCACCTTATGCTGTTCGAGCCTATCCACGAACCAGCCGAGGCGACCATGGTTCAACGGCGGGACATCGGGGTTGCCATCGCACGCCTGCTCCAAGCGGCGACCAAAATCAGGATGAGCTATATCTTTCAATTGTGTCTCCTTATCAAAATGTCCCCGAACCGCAATCAGTATCCTTTCCGCCGAATCTACAACGTGGAAATGTGCACATTATAAGTGAAAGTCAAGTGCGAAGCGTGAAATTTCGAATGATGCGATCTTGAGTGGCATCTCTGTCGTTGAGGATGGTTAAGGCCCGTTCGTCGTAGGTCCCCTCGGCGATGATTGGATAAATTAGCACTTGCTCACGTTGTCCCGGCCGTGGCAATCGCATGTTAGCCTGCATCCAAAGCTCCAATGAGAAAGTCAGCCCGTACCAGGCGGCCAAGTGCCCTCCATACTGCAAATTTGTGCCATGGCCAATGGATGCGGGATGCGCAAGGCCAAGTCTAATTTTGTTTTTATTCCAGTCGCTTACGAAATCCTTGCTCTCGTTTGCGACCACGGCGTGAGGATAACGTTTTCTAATGGCGTCCTTGTCGAACTTGAAGCCGTAGAAGACGAGTAGGTTTTCCCCTTGAGCGGTCTCGATCAGTTCGTCAAGCGCTTCCATCTTCGCGTCGTGGATATGCACCACTGAGCGATCTTCCTTGTACATATGGCCGTTGGCGAACTGCAGTAACTTATTCGCGAGCACCCCGTTCGAGACCGCCTCCACGTCGTATGGTTCACACAAAAGTGTCCGCTCGAATTCCCGGTAGTCGTGCATTGCCCGTTCCGGCAGCCGCACTTTCATCGGAACGAATTGCGCATCTTCGCAGACTTTTTCCTGCGGAATTGTGACGAGCAGGTCCTGCAGCCGTTCGAGAATGTCCGCCTCGGCACCAGGCTTCGGTTCGACCGTGTGGGTGTATTCATCCTTGTCAAACCAGCGCCGCTCGAACTCGGACTTGTCTCGGCCAAGCCGCTGCCCCTGATCGAGCAGATATGCCTGTGCCCAAAGATCGATCAGCCCCTTCGGCGCCGGGGTTCCCGTCAACTCGATCACGCGGCTGATTTTGCGCCGTGCGGTCGTCATGATCCCGAACCGGGTCTGATTGCCGCCCTTGCGGACCTTGTGGACGATCTTGCCCTCGGCGGTGACGGTCTTGACCTTCGCCGGCTTGGTGCGTCCCTCGCCGCTTTTCATGCGGGACGACTCGTCGATAACCACGGTGTCCCAATACCAGTTGTCGACCGTGCGTATCGTCTGAGCGAGCCAGGGCAGGTTCTCGAAGTTGATCGTGGTGATCTCGGCCCGGCGCTTTATCGCCGCCAGCCGTTCCTCGGGCTCGCCCACGGCGACGGCATAGGAGAGCGCGCGGGTGTGTCGCCAGGTGTTGATCTCATCTGGCCAGGTGTTCGCCGCGACGAAGCGGGGAGCGATCACGAGGACGTGCTGAACCTCGAAGCGGCTGAGCAGATCGTAGAGCCCATCGAGAGTGGCGCCGGTCTTGCCGCTGCCCATGCCGCTGATGATGAGCTTCGCCGGATCGCCCTTGACGATGCTCGAAATGATCCGCTGTGCGTTGCGCAGATCGGAGCGCTGACGGACGGGTGCGTTCATACGAGCAGGTCCGACATCTTGCTCTTGAGGAAGGCAATAGCGTCCTCGCCGGTATAGAACACATGCACCGTCACGCCCACGGCCGCGAAGCGCTTGAATTCTTCCTTCTGGCCTTCCGATAGCTTGCCGTCGCGCGAGGGCGTTTTGCCCTTCCGCTTCATCTCGATCAGGAACAGTTGGCCATAGCCGGCAAACAGGCGATCCGGCGCGCTGCGGCGACCGATCCACTGGAGCTTTCGCACCACCCAACCGTTGTTCTCGGCCCACGCCACCACGTCGAGTTCTTCATTTTGCTCGACGCGACGCTCGGTGAAGTCGAAATCGTCGAGCACCCTCACGCCGGCAGCGCCTGGCGCTGAGCAAGGAAGCTTTCGGAGGCTTGCCTGTTCATGAGCGCCTTGTTCTTATGGAGCGACCAGCGCGGCGACTGGTAGCCGGATCGTTCCCACGTCAGGGCTATCATTCTGTCGGCGAACGCTTCCTCACGAGCCCAATACGCGGCGTCTTGTTCAAGCTGTTCTGTCGTCCAGTACTTGCGGGCACTGCTCATGCTGCTAGGCTCCAAAGTGCGTAGAAAATGAAACGGTTCGCCTTCGTCAGACGGATCGGCTTGCGCGGCTCGACCTTGGGTCCGTAGAAGCCGAGATCGGAAAGCATTTCCTCGGCCTCGGCGATGTAGCGGTCATAGTCGATGTCGGCCGGAAACTCGTCGGGCAGCCTCATGCACTCAATGGCGCCGTCCGACTTCGGCACCTTGGCGAAGTTGCCCGTTGTCTCGTGCGGCTTGGCCTTGAAGATCGGCTCGCCGTCGAGCCCATAGTAAAACCGAACGGTCTTGCCCAAATACTCGCCGCGCCAGGTCGCGCCACCGGTTGCCTTGATGACCGTGACGAACTGCCGGATGTCGCGGCAGTTTCGGATGGTTTCCTCGACTGGCGTGCCGTTCTTGATTTTCGCCAGCGCCGCGTCCGAGCAGATCGTCGTCTGCGGGTTCTTCATCAACTGGCCGCGCACCGGATCGAAATCGTCGGGGTGCTCGCTCCACGGGTTGCCGAGCGGCCCTTTGCGCTTGTGCCCGCCGTCCTGCTTGATGGCGAAGTAGGAATTGACCGACTGGTTGTAGATCGCCTGGTACTGGCCGAATTCGAGATCGAGCGTGGTGTCGCGCTCCCACTGCTCGCAGATGTCGGCGAGCAGGGATGGCTTGAGACGGTCGCCGTCGAGCCCGGCGAAGTGCTCGCGCGGGCAATAGAACATCACGCCATCGGTGTTGCCGCTGACAACCTTGATGCCGGCGCGCTCGGCGCGCTCGATCAGCATCAGCAGCGTCAACTGACCGGTCAGCGTCACCGAGATCAGCAGGTGCGGCGCGTAGAGGATGCTGTGCCGGCTGCCGAGCTTTCCATACACACCGTTGAGCGCGATCTTGAAGCCCTTGTCCTTGACCTTGCAGCTTTCGAGTTCGGCTTCGAGCGCCTTTTTGCGGTCAGGGTCATTGACCTTTTTCAGTTCGTCCTTGATTTCCTTGGAGCGCTTTTTCGCTTTCAGGCGCTCGGCCTTGATCTCGCGATAGACTTCCAGGAAATGCGGCCCGAGGGCCTTCGGGTAGAGGCCGAGCAACAGGATGATGGCGGGATACTGCGACGCCACGTCGGCATCGACGAGCACATGCGTGTCGTTGGTTTGCAGGGCGCGATTGGCTTCCGTCGAATGCAGCCCGCCAATGCCCATCGTGTAGGTCGTGTCGCCGATGGTGACGGACGTTTCCGCCAGCCACTTCGGCATGTCCACCTTGCCCTCGTCGGTGATGGTGAAGTCCGTGTCGCGGAGCCGATCGAGGACCGACTGCAACTCGGGCGTCTCGAACTTCATGAATTCGGGGATGGGGTAGCGGAACGTCGTGCCGGCCTTGATCGAAGCCTTTTCCGGCCGGCTGCCGCTCAACTGCTCGACGCGCGTCTTGACGATCATTTCGCCGATCTGCGCGTCCGACTTGGACATGAAGTTCTTGCCGTACAGCGGCCCGAGCGCCCGGCGCAGTTCCAGTGGTTCCGCGAGCGCGTTCCAGAGGTTGTGCGTGGCGTCGAGATCGGAATGCAGGCAGTAGTTGCCGATGATGTCCATCTGCTCGGATGTCGGCCGTAGATCGGGGTCGAACGGCAAATCCTGCAACTGCTTGCCCTGCATCCGGCCATTGAGCGTCTTGAGGCTGGCAATGGCGTTCGGCTGCGGCTCGATCAGGTCGATATGCTTCTGCTTCAGGTCGAACGGAATGCGGATGCCGAGCAGGTCTTCAACCTCCCACCAGGGTACCCTGCCCTTGATGATGCGATCCGACGCCGCCTTCAATTTCTCGTTGGTCACGCTCTCGTCGAGCGAATACCAGAGCATCGGCAAATCGTAGGAGAGGCTGTTGAAGCCGACCGTCGTGTTACGCAGGAGCACGCTGCGGACATAGGCCCGGTCATAGTTCGGCTGGCGCCGGCTGAACTCGACGCCAACGCGCTTCCCGTCTTCCTCGCGCTTGAAGCCGATGTAGAAATAGTCGTGGAAGCACTCGATGTCGGTAAAGATTGTGCTCAAGGCGGACCCTCAGAGCCCGTCGAACGAAAGTGTGCCCTTCGCGGGCATGGCTTCGCCGCGCTCGATCTTTTGGGCGACTTCCAGGTTTGCCCTGGCTATATCGTGGGAGTTCGCGGCGTGCTGCATCTGCCGCTGTTTGCGGATGATGTAGGACATCAACGCAAGCTCCTTGGTAGGATATGCGTATCGCCTGCCCTCTGGATTTTTCAGGACGAACCGATCGACTCCATATTCGTCCAGAACGACGCATTTCGCGGTATGTCGAGCCACGGGCAGTTCCTGCAGAAATGGAACCTCGCCTGCCGTCCACGGGTCCACATACCGATAGTAAATTTCAACCATTTTGCGTGATTTTCCCGTAAAAAGTGAAAATGGGTGCGGCCGAAACCGCACCCAATTGCCGGATCAGATATCCAGATCGAAATCGTCCGACTTCGGCTTGCTCGATGTGCCCGAGGTCGAAGGGCCTTCGTCGAAGCTGTCGTCGGCTTCCAGCGTGTCGAAATCGTCGTCATCCACGTAGATGCCGCCGCCGCCGAGACGATCGCCGACCTGGCGCGAGCGAATTGCTTCGACCGAGCAGGTAATGCGCGGCGTGCCGCCGTTCTCGGTGCCGTACCACGACACGATCACGTCGCCGTAGGTTCCATTGTAGACGACTTCGGGGATTTCGCTGACTTCGATGACGCGCTTGTTGCGATCGCGAATCTGCGGGCGCTTGAGGCCACCACTCGGCCCCTTCGCACTGACGACAATGTTGCCTTCGTAACCCTTGTAGATTTCGCCGGCATCCGTCTTGAACCGATCGCCCTTCTTGAAGGAAAGGTTATCGGGCTTGTCATCCCACAACTGCTTCCACCAGTCCTCTGGCTTCTTGAACTCGCGTCCCGCAGCCTTCATCGCGGAGATGCAGGCGGCCTTGTTGCTGTCGTAGTCCGGCGTGCCCTTTTCGAGAATGAAATTGGCGCCGTGCTTCGGCTTTGCATTCGGGTCCTTGTTCTTCTTCGGCAGCGACGCTGTATGCAGCGAGTCTGCGAAGGAGATGCGGACGTTCGTCAAGGTGACGGTTCGGCCGGTTTTGTCTTTCTCGTTTACTTTTCCCATGGTCTCAGTTCCTTGGTATCTCGGTTGCTAGGTTTCTCAGGTTTCGGCGGTATCGAGGTCGTCAAAATCATCGTCCCACTGCACAAGTGCAGGCTTCGGATGATCTTCTGGCACCAGCTTTGGCTTTCCCGGTGGACGAACCAGAAGGGTTTGCAGGGCCTCCCACGTCTTGGGATGACCTGCCCTTTTTCTACCCGGCTTGACGAGCTTTTCGATCTCGCCGATGCCGATGAGTTCTCGGGGCTTGTATGCCTTGTCGCCGAGTGCGGCGGTCAGCAGTAACTCACCCTTTTTGACATCCTTGATGCGACGATCGCCAAGGTCGCCGTCGACTGCCTTCGAGCCCGGATCGGGCTTTCCATCCAGCGCGGCGCGCAGCGACTCGTCATGCAATTCGGCCAGTCTGGCACGAATGTCGGGAGCGTGCTTGACCACCAGCCAGCGGCGCTCGCCGACCAGGTTCTGCCGCTCGTAGCCGGGAATGATGGTGTTGGGCAGTTCTGGATAGGCGTCCGCCGCCATCTCCATCAGCCAGCGGTCACGCGGTGGACAGCCGCCAGGTGCCTTGCGAACTTCGCACCACTTGCAAGCTTTCTCGCTCGGCTTGAACTCGACATCGCCGGATTCAATCTTCGCGTAGACGGCCTTCATTTCCTCGCCGAACGCGAGCAGTTCGTCGAGCGTGATTTCCCAATACTTCATGCCGCCCGCGCGCGGCTGATCGATGTTGATCACGATCTTCTCGACGTGCGGGCGACCGAGGAAGTGCCACATGCCGAGGGCGTAAAGGCGCAACTGCTTGTTGCCTTTCGCGTCAACAGGAACGCCGGCCCCAAACTTCAAATCGGAGATGTAGAGCACGACGCCGGAACTGAGCGCGGTGCTTGACAGCCAGCCCGTGTCGCAGGTACCGAACTGATCCGGCAGCCATGGCGACAGGTCCACCTGGATTTCGACATGCGGCGCGCCAGTGTGCTCGCGGACCCAATCAATGCCGGTCTGCAGATGATCGGCCATCGTATCATCGACGACGTAGGTGAAACCGTCTGCGCTGATCGTGGCGCCGACGAAGTGCCGCGCATCCAGCCCGAAGACCAGACACATCTCGCGGACTTCGTGCGCAACGGTGCCCTCGGCAGACCAATCAGACGCGTCTCGATCGCCGATTGCGCCGTCAACATGCAGCTTGTCGAGCAGCCCCACGGATGCTGTGCATGTTGACCAGCGATCGCAGCCGGAAGGGGAGAGACGCGCGTGCGAACCCATCAGAAAGGAATCTCGCCCATCGGTTCAGGGATTGAACGTGGCCGCGCCTCTACATCAACGATGTATATGGGTTCATGCCGAACACCCCGTTCGTCGATGATATGGAGACAGCCTTCCTCGCCCTCGTGGAGAACACCTCGCCACGCGCCGTTGATGACATAGAAGGCATGTGCCGTTCCAAATTCGGCTTGGATGCGGCGGTCAGTCGGAGCGCCGCCGAGCCAAGCGATTGTTCCTGGCGTGAGTTCGTCGAAGGCGATGTGACGGGAGATTTCCATTATGCGAACACGTCCCTCACAATGGCCCACAGGTCCGCGTCGCTCATCACGGCATGACGCACGAAGCCGTTGTCGGGCTTCTTGCCGATCGGGCAGAAGACGCGAACGGGGATCGGCCGCACGTCGCCCTTGAGCATCAGCGTCGCGGTGGGCTGGTTGACGAAGGTCTCGTGGACCCTGCCGGCCGGCAGCCGGTAACTTTCCCCGGCCGGCACGACCTGCGCATGATAGGGCGTGAGCCTGACCGGATCGCCGAGCGGGACAAGAACAGTGTCCTCGCCCTCACGAACTTGCGGCGTGTAAACGTCATGCGTGACCGGCAAAGCTCGTGCAGGATAAGCCTGGTAGGTCGCGTTGACCATCACGCCGCGCAGCACGAAGCTGTAGAAATCGAACCGGTGGTCGTGCAGTTGCGTCGCCTGGCTCTGGCGCGGGATCGCATGGTGGCCCCACACGTTGACCCGCTTGTTATCGGGCAGGTCGATCTGGATGAAGCCGTTGCCGTGGACGCGGATGCCGCTGCCCTGCTTCCTGATCTCGTCGAACGTGATCATGGCCTGTTCTCCATGTCGCCCTCGGCGGTGAACGGCCCCTCGAAGGAGACCGACCGATCGCCCCACTTGCGACGCGTTGACTTGTCGAAGGCCCCGACCGGGGTGCAGTAGACGAAGGGCGTTTCATCGACGATCCTCGCCGGGAAACGCTTCTCGCCGAGCACGACTAGGTGCCGGTATGCGGGGAAGATGTCGGGCGACATCAGAGCGAGCCGAACTGATACTTCAACTGCTCGAAAGGAATGCCCGAGCGCTCGGCCATTTTGGCGCAAACACGCTTCTGACGGTCGGTCTCAGCAGCGGCGGAGGCGGCACGCACCATGCGCTTGCGCTGGCCGCGCGTCGTGCCGAGCGTGCGATGCACTTCCGGCTCTTTGGCAGGGGTGCGGAAGCCACGGCCGCCGCGCATGATCGCGAGTGCCGACTTTCGCGCCAAGAAAGCGCCGCTGCCTTCGCCGAGCGGGTTGCCGAGTGTCTGACCGATCTCGCGGTTCATGATCTTGGCGAAGACCGTCTGGCCGAATAGGGATTTGCCGAAAAAGTTCACTGCTGTCTCCTTGTTTTCGAGGCGCTTGAGAAGCGAGCGGGAGGCCGCAGGGAAACAGCCCGCATCCGAGAGCTTGGGAGGACAATTCTCGGAGCCCGCTCGCCACCGAAGCGCCTCCCGGCGTGCTGCCGGGAGGACTGCGACAGGCGAATTCGGATCAGAGGTCGAGGTCGTCGTTGGACTTCTTCGGCGCCTCGGTGATGTCGCCCTTGGCGATGAGCTTCGCCACCTGGTCCTTGAACAGCGGGATCGCCGATTCCATGATGTGGTCGGCTGCCGATGCCTTCTCGACATCCGGCTTCTTGATCTTCTCGTGGTTCAGCAGGTTGCGCATCTTCTCCTTGCGCGCCTCGCGTTCCTCGGGGCGATCGGTGCCGGTGATGTAGCCGGCGATCAGGTCCTTGATGCCCTCATAGGGGTTGGTGCGGTTCTCGGGATCGGTCGAAATCTGACCCTTGCCGGCATCCTCGCCCTTCGTTTCGTCCTTCTTGCCGGCGTCGTCCTTCGCCTTGTCCTTGCCCTTGCCGGTGGCGGCGACTGCGGCTGTCACCTTCTCGACGGCATCGGTGCGCAGGGACAGCAAGTCCTTGGTGGCAGCGAGAAGAGCGTTGGTGGCGGCGGTGCTTTCTTTCAGTGCGGCCGTGTGTTCGGCGATTACAGCTTCGAGGCTCATAGTGTCTCCTGGTGGATGGGTTGAAAATCACGATTAACGTGAATGCATGGTCGTTAAATCACGTTTAAAGTCACGTTTCAAGCCCCATGTGCAATAATTTCACGTTTAACTTGATTTTGCGGAACAGCGGCGTTAAGGTCGCCTCAAATCCAACCAAGGGGACGTGATGGAACCGAATTCACAGTCGGCGGAACCGAAGCCAGCCTATACCGGCCGCCCGCGCAAAGACGACAACTTCAAATTCTACGATGGCGCTTTGAACAAACTCCTGCTCGACAAGCTGCCATCGGCCTGCATCAAGTTTGGCCGCATCGACACGCTCGCGCTGGCCAAGGCCACGGGGAACGCCCGTTTCACCATCTACCGGTGGCTGAATGAGCAGAGACTTTCCAAGAATGCCATCCGGTCGCTGCTCAAGGTCTCTGCCGAGACCGAGGAACGCAAGAAAAAGGGCAAGTTGAAGAAGGACGATCTGATCCCCTTCTTCGATCTCGGCGACGACCTCTGATTCCCGCAGGGGAAGGCGTAACATGGCAAGTGCTCCCACGCTCGACAGCGTGCTTGATTCCGTCCGTCCGCTAATCGAGGCCGGCGCGGCGCTGCATTGGTTGGTGCCGTTCGAAAAACGGCCAATCGCGAGAGATTGGTCAGCCGCAGCCGTGCAAACGGAGGCGTCGCTTCGCGCGAGCTACCGCGACAACGCCAACATCGGCATCCGGCTCGGTGAGCCGTCGAAGACCGAGGCTGGCTACCTTCATGTTTTCGATCTCGACATCCGAAAGCCCGAACTCGCCGCCGAGGCGTGGGCCGCAGTCGAGGCGCTTTGGCCCGGCGCGCGCACGCTGCCATCGGTCATCAGCGGTTCGGGCGGCGAGAGCCGCCACCTGTATTTTGTCGCCGAACAGCCATTGCGCAAGAAGACCCTGGCTCAGTCGAATGGCTTCGAGAAGCTGTGGGACGATCGGCAGCAGAAGTTCGTCGTCAAGCGCGACTGGATGATCGACCTGTTCGGCACGGGCGTCCAGGTCGTGCTGCCGCCCTCGATCCATCCCGACACCAAGCTTCCCTACCGATGGGAGCGCCCGCTCGATCTCGACATGATCGGCTTTGGCATCGGCCCAATCATTCCCGCCGAGGCGATCGAGAAATGGGGCGTGAAGACCTCCGTCGTCGAGGCCGGCGACGAGGAAGACGAACTTTTCGATCTCACCCGCTCCGAGCCAATGGACCTGGACGCGGCGCAGATCAGCGACATTCTCAAGCACATTCCCAACGACGGGGCCGGCGCCCACTATGACGACTATGTGCAGGTCGGCATGGCCTTGCATCACCAGTTCCGGGGCTCGAACGAGGGCTTCGAACGCTGGTGCGAATGGGCGAAGCAATCGGAGAAGTTTGACGCCAAGAACGCGGCTCTGCGCTGGCGTTCGTTCAGTCAGGATTCCAAGAACCCCGTCCGCATGGCGACGCTGATCCAGATCAGCCAGACCAACAAGCTCAAGGCCGAGTTCGATTTCGACGATGACGATGACGACGGCTTCGACAACCTGCCCGCTGTCATCGAGAAGAACGACCTCTCCGATTTGCTCGGCGTGGCTGACGGCAACGATCTCTCCGATTTGCTCGGCGACGGTCCCACGTCCGCCGCGAAAGCGGACAAAAAGGACGCTGTTGATCCTGACTGGCTGAGCAAGTTGCATCGCAACGAGGAAGGCGAGATCAAGAGCACCCTGCCCAACGTCGGCTTGATCGTCAATAATGACCAGCGGATGCGCCTGGTCGCCGCGTTCAATCAGTTCAGGCAAGAAATCGTGCTGATCGCAGAGCCGAAGCAGGCCCGAAAGAAGCGCGACTCAAGTCACGATCCGGTCAATCTGGAAGGCGAAATCTGGAAGCTCAAGGACCCGCTGAACGGCGACAACTGGACCGACAGCCACGACACAGCGATTCGCCACATCATTGAGTCCAAGACGCAGTTGAAGGGTTACGGGATCAAGGTCACTGACCGCGATCTGCGCGGTGCAATCGACATGAGCGCGCAGAAGCGCTCCTTCCACCCCGTCAAGAAGCTGCTCGCCTCCGAGACATGGGATGGCAAGCCCCGCGTTGAGAGCCTGTTCATTGATTACCTCGGCTGCGACGACAACGAGTACAACCGCCAGGCTTCGTTGATGACGTTCGTCGGCGCCGTGGCGCGCGTCATGCGGCCGGGCCACAAGTTCGACTTCGTGCCGATCCTTGAAGGCGCCCAGGGCAAGGGCAAATCCACGTTCATCGAAATCCTCGGGTTGCAGTGGTATAACGAACTGACCGGCGACATCAGCGACCCGAAGCAGATGGTCGAAGTGATGCAGGGCTCGTGGATTTTGGAAATCGGCGAGCTTTCCTCCATGGCCCGCGCCGAAGTCAACGACCTGAAAGCCTTCGTCAGCCGCACACACGACAAGGTGCGTCTCGCCTGGGAGAAGCGAGCCAAGGAATTCCCTCGGCAGTGCATCTTCATCGGCTCGACCAATGACCGCGAGTACCTGCGAGACCAGACCGGTGGCCGGCGCTTCTGGCCGATCGTCTGCAAGCTGGTGGGGCAGATCGACAATCCCCGGCTGCGCCGGGAAATTATGCAGGTATGGGCCGAGGCGCTGCACATCTTCCACGAGATGGAGAAGCAGTACAACGGCACCCTGCCGCTGTTCCTGACCGACCAGGCCGCCGAGCAGGCCCTCGTCATGCAGGAGAGCCGCCGCGTCGAGAGCAGTGAAGAGATGCTGGCGGGCAAGATCGAGGCGTGGCTTGACCAGCCTGTCGGCACCGACGAGGACTTCGACGATCTGGACCCGAATGCCCCGAAGACCTTCCGCAACGAGACCTCGGTTCAGCAGATTTGGGAAGAGATGCTGCGCCGCGACGGCTCGGTCCCGCACACCGAAGCCATGAAGATCGGCAAGGCCATGCTGATCGTCGGGTGGCATCGCACCGAGGGTCCGGTTACAGCCCGAGAAATCAACAAAAAATACGGAAAGTGTCGCGTCTACGTGCGACCCGGAACTGAGATATAATCGATCATCGAATAGGATTGAATTGACCCGCTTCGGCGGGTTTTTTCATGCCAAATGCAATCTGTTGCATGATGGGTTCCATCGCATCTGCGCTTTTCCGCGAAATGGAATGTATTCCACTTTCTCCCCGCCATTCTCAGCCTCTCACGCTCTCAGGCGGATTCCCATATAGTTTGCAGCGGCACCTTACGACCAGTCGGCTAGGCGTATGCCTCTCCTTCAGATCCTCCTTCTTATAAACTATATCTATTTTAGGGTGAGAAGGCTGAGAGAGTGAGACAGTACTGATTTAATTGAGCTTTTTCGCTCACCCTAGTCAAAATGAGACTGAGAATGACTGAGAAGCGGTTTTGCTGCGCCGAATTTAACCGAAATCACGTTAAGATTGAAATATTCCCATCTGCTACCCCGTTTTCGTGAGCATTCCTCATATTTCCGGGGGATTGTGAGTGATCCTCACGTTTGATCTCGTTTCTCTGCGCTGAATTTCACATTTCGCGTGAATCGCGCTCAGCGCCTCCCGCAGCCGATCGACCCACCCAGGAAGGACCCAAAGCCACCATGCTATTGATTTCATTGCGCTTTTCGTCGTCGATGAAGCGCGGACACAATCGATCATGCCGCCTATCGAATGTGCTAACCAATTGAATTCATTATGCAAATGTGTCCTATCCCCTGCCATGCATCATGCATCGGGCAGCGCTGCAGCATGTCAACGCGTTGAATCCGTTGCACAAAAGGCGATTGATCCTATCGCATTTGGACCTGCCACCATGCCGGCGCGGCCGGCCTAGTTGCCACGGGGCAAAGGCTGCAGAAGCGATGCGGGATATCCCGTTTCGGGCAGCGCCTCGACCTGGCAGCATCGAGCACGGCAGCCTCGACCACGGCAGCGCCTCGACCACGGCAGCGCCTCGACCACGGCAGCGCCTGGCCGCTGGCAAGCCCGAGCACATGGCGCAATGCTACCAGGCAGCGCGGCAGCCGGCTCGGGCAGCCATGGAAGGAATCCCGCGCGCGGCCTGAGATCACATTCCCGCGCCTCGGCAGCGATAGCGCGGCACGGGCAAAAGCTGGACGCATGGCCAAGCGCAACAATGCGCCGGTAGACATTGCCCTAGCTGGCGCCGCGCCTTGGAATGAGCGCTATATCACCACGGCAAGCCCGAGCGACTTCCACGCTTCCGGCTATCGGTTCGAACGGTTGGAATAGACCGCTTGACTCGGCAGCTAGTTTCACGTTTAATGTGAAAGTCACTAAACGGAGTCACGCTATGCAATTCGATCCTTCATACAAGCCGCGCCGCGACGGGCTGCCCGAAATGATCGCGGCGAAGATGGACTCCATTTTCTACGCTCGCCGCGCCGCTGGCTTGAATGTCCAGTTTGTGCGCGAAAGCGACGGGCAGCTTGACGAATGGTCGCTTGCCGATACTGAGCGGCGCGACGCGTTTACAGCTTCACTGCAGCGGCAAGGCATTGCCTTTGCCATTTCCCACTAGGAGTCGAGATCATGGCCACAATTCAGGAAAAGATTAAGCTTGCGCGCGCCTTCGGCAGCCTGATTCAAGGCGAACTATCCCCGCGCCAATTCCGCGCCATGTGCGACGCAAACAAGGCCGAACCGGAAGACTCTGGCGTATGCCACTCGCACGACTACGTCGACGCGAATATGACCATGCTTGCCGCCTTTCAAGCGACGTTCAACCGCGATCCGGCATTCCTGAGCGACTCGGAAGAAACGGCAGATTTGCAGCTTTGGAATGACGCATGGGCGATTGCCAAAGCTGCCGATTTCTTCGCCTGAATAGACTTTCACCTTTAACGGGAGATTCACCAATGCTTGCCAAATTGCTTGCAACCGCTTGCGCCACGGGCATTAGCGCCTTTGCGCTTGTGTATCGCATTCCAGCCCTGCCCGAGACGGCGCCACGGTTCGAAGTTCGAGTCGTCACCTATGACGGGCAGCTATTCATTGCCGGAAGCGGCGACGATTGCCGCGCGGCATGGCAAGGCGCCGAAGTGCCGAAGGGCTGGCAGTCAATCGAATGTGTCGACGCAAATGCGCCGCGCTTCGCCTTTCACTTTTAACGGGAGATTCACGACGATGGATCACAAACACGCCATTTCCCTTGTCACGCTGGCGCGCCACGCATGGCAGAACGGTTTCCCTATCACTGCCGACGTTTACATGCGGCAGGCGCTGGCTTGCCTCAATAGGACGCGCGACACGCGGCACAAGGCAGCGCTTTTCACCATTCGCAACAAAATGCGGCCGCGCGTCCAGGCTGCCCGCAATCCGTCGCCAATTGGAGCTTGAACCGTGTCCAAATATTTCCATGTCTCGCAAGGCTTGCGCGGTTGCTACATGCCCGACTCGGCCTATTGCATCAAAGTCGACACGCGGCGCGACCTGAAAAACGCGTTGGAATGGGAAGCGCGCGACATTCGCGACGCTGGATTCATTGGCTGCAGCAAAGCGGCCGTTGCAAGCCTTGCGGCTGCCGCATGGCGAGAAGCTCACAAGCGCAAGCCGTCGCTTTATCCGCACGTGGCGCCCTACGGCAGCCGCGACAATCGACATTCGGCGATTCATGTGTCGGTTGCGACGCGTGCCGAGTATCTGGAATCGCTTGACGACGAATAAGCCGGCCGCGCTTTCCCCTTCACAATTTCAAGGAGTCAAGATCATGAATGACCTGCTTTTGAACGCGTATCGCTTCCACCGCTTTGAAGCTGTTGGAAACGTCTATCCTGCCCGCAAGGGATATCGCCGACACAATCCCGCGAATGAGGCGCTAAAGGCTGCCCGTCGCGACGTTGCGGCCTATGCCGAGGCGCTTGCAGCCGGCGACACGAAAACCGCAAGCCGGTTCCGGCGATATCCGCGCGACCATTACGCGGCCGTGACATGGCAGAAGCGCGACACTGAGTCCCCTTCCTATGCCAAACGTGCCGAGTGCATTGCATTCGTCCAGGATTTCAGCGGCGCCGGCTTGCGCCATGTTGGCAACGTGGAAGCCGATACACCGCGCGGCAAGATTTGGAGCAACCGCGACTCCTGCGGCTGGTATAGCGACTATGACCAATCGGAAACGATTTATGGAGTCGTCTATCAGCTACCAGGCCGCGACGGCAAAGCGCGGTTTGTGGCAGGCTATGCCAGCGCGGGAGATTGCGACGGGCTGCCGACTCTCGACTTCGGCGCAGTCTATTCCGAAGATATGCGCGGCGATCGATACAATGAAAGCGCGCAAGATTTGGACGCTGCCCGCGACGCTGCCCGAGCGGCCGATTCCATGGCGCAAAGCGCGGCCGAAGATGAACGGGCATATAAAGCCGCTTGGCAGGCTGGCAGTCAGTTTGCCGAGCGTGCCGAGACCATTGCAGCCAATCGCAAAGCCGCGCTTGAATTGCTTGCCGAGCGGCGCCGCGCTGCCACGGCAGGCAAAGGCGAGGCATTCCAGGCGATTTGCGGCGCGATCCGCGACAAGGTGGACTCGTTGCTTGCCGAGATCGCAGAAGCCCGAGCCGAGCGCAAAAAGCTAAAGGCCGGCGACTATATCAGCGAATGGCTGCCCGGCTTCTATAGCGGCGACAAGCGGTTAAAATCGGCTTTTAATGAAGGCGCCGGCAAAACCATTTTCCCCTGTTGACTCGCAACGTGATTTCACGTTTAATGTGAAAGTCACGAAACGGAGTTAGACCCAATGGCACGCAAATCAAGCCTTCGCCGCAATCGCCAGCGTCGCGCCACAACCGCGCTAAACGTTGCAATCGCTTTCGCCTATGTCTCGGCAGCGATGGTTGTTGCGACGTGCTTGATTGCCTTCGGTTCTACACTCTAACTTTCACGATTAACGTGCATATCAACAAAAGGAGTCATGCCATGAAATATGAATCGCCCTATCGCCGCGACACTTTCGCAAATCGCACTGAAGGCCGAATCCGTCGCGACACGCGGCGCAACGCAATTGCCGCAAAGCGGCACTGGCTCGAGTCCTAGTCGGCCGCGCCTTCCATCCTTCCAAACCGTCAAACTCAGGGAATCCAAACCATGTCGACCATTGTTAGAAACGAATTCGCCGGGCAGGTCTTTGGCGTTGACGGCCGCTTTCACAACGTCGTTTTGTGGGGCGATGCTGCCACGTTCGCTAATCAGCATTTCACCACGGAAGCGCGGCCGGTCTCGGGATATGGCAAAGGCGCGACCATCCGGGCAGAATTGCGCTTCGATGATAACCCGCGCAACGGCCATAACACCTTTGCCATTACCGGCGAAGTGCGAGACCCTAGCGTTAGGCAGGATCGCGGAATCGTCGCTTGCGGTTGCTTGCACGACGAAATTGCAAAGGCTTTTCCTGAGCTTGCGCCGCTCATCCGCTGGCATTTGACGTCGACAGATGGTCCGATGCATTACGCGGCCAATGCCGTCTTTTTGGCAGGCAATCGCGACTATTGGGGAAAGCTTGCTGGCGAAGTCTCGGCGACGGAAACCGTTGTGCGCTTCGGCGATAATCCGATTTCCCATAGGCTGAAAAAGCCGTTTCTGGCCTTCCTGCAATCGGCGGCCGAAATCAATGGTCAAGGCCGGTTCGACTTCGAAGTTATCGCGGTTGCGCACGAAACCAGGCGCGGCGAGTCCTACAATTTCAAGCCGAAATACACCTTCGGAGGCTATGGCGTTGACTGGTATGGCTGCCCGTTCGACTCGGAGCGTGAGGCGCTGGAATTCCTAGGCGCTTTGCAGCGCTGCAATCCCCATTTTGACACGGTTGCGACTGCATGGGGCGAAGGCAAGGCGCGCGACCTGGACGCGGCGCGGCGTGCCGCCATTTGGCCGGAAGCAAGCGACGCGGAATTGAGCGTTGAACCGGAAGCACTGAAGGCAGCGCTTGCCGCTCGGCTGCCTGCTTTGATTGCCGAGTTTCGCCGCGACATGGAAACGGCCGGTTTCCTATGGCAGGCGCCAAACGCTTAACCGTTTTTCGGTTAATCCACCTTTCACCTTTAACGGGAGATTCACGCTATGCCCGAATTCATTTTGGACTCATCCGGCCGCGTTGACATGCCGCCACCTGCCGCGCCGCTCAGCTTTTCGGACCTGGACGCTTTCACGCAAGGCTATATCGAAGCGATTTTCTTTACCAATGAATGCCCGCAAGTCGACACGGAAGAATTCAACACGGCCGAGCATCAAGCCGCCATGGTGGAAGGCGCGGCCGATGGAGTCTTGCCGTGCGATGTCGGTTTCGCCGATTTGGCGCCCGAGACCTTGCAAGCGATCATTGCCGATTGCAGCGCCTGGCAGGTCGCAAACGCGGAATTGCTGGCGGCAGCCTATGCCCGCAACTATGAACCCGAGCAAGCCGGCCGCGACTATTGGTACACGCGAAACGGCCATGGAGTCGGCTTTTGGGATAGGTCCGAATTGGAACCGGACTCGGCCGAATATGAAGCGCTTACGGCCGAGATGGTCGAAAACCGCGATATCGCGGCAGCATGGCAAGCTGCCTATGACAAGCGCTCAGTTTTGAATGAGGAGTCGCTAGGCGAAAAGCTCAGCAAAGCCTGCCGCTATCGCACGGTTGACGTGTATTTCGGCGACGATGGAAAGGTGCATTTGTCATGACCTGGCACACATTCAACCGCGCGGACCTGGAGGCGTTCAAAGCGACCTGGCCTTGCCACGGGCTGCCCGACTCGCTCAATTCGCTTTCGTTCGAATTCGGCAGCAATGGCGATTTGGTCGACATCGAAGCCAAAGCCCGCAACGGGCGCCCGCTCGACTCGGCAGCCTTTGACGGACCTGCCATAGTCGCGCTTGCCGACGACGCCAAAAAGCTGGCAGCCGAGCCCGTGACTCCCGTGCTCTTTCGCGTTCATCGTGCGCCTAAGACCCATGGCGACGACGTGACGGCCGTTTTCCCTGCCGAGCCACACGACGCGGCCGGCCGCTATATGACCTGCTTTGACGGCAGCCACGGCGCTTGCGGCTGGGATTGGTACCGCCGCACGCGGCCGGCGACTCCCGCCGAATATGCCAGCTTGAAAGCTGAACTTGAAGCCGAGCCATATAACTATCGGCTGCAGGTTTTCCAGCGGATTCAGCCCGCGCACCGCGACACACTCCGCGCGGAAGTTCAGCGGCTGAATTCCAGGGAGTCCGTGTCATGACGGCGCTGCCATGGGATGACTTGAAAGTTTGTTTTGCGTGCGGCGACAATACAGAACGCCTTTGGAACGCGATGGATAGCGGGCGATTGACGCTGCCAACGGGCTGGCAATTGAACGAAACCAGTATTTCTGGAGCATCTGGCTATGTCGCAATTTTCCGCGTCGACGTGCTGCCAGTTCCGGCCGATGCTTACAGGGTCAAAGCCGAATTGAGGCGCTGGACAAGATGACGGCGCTGCAAATCGGCCATGGCGTCGCTATCCCCTGGCGCTACCTGTCACGGCATATCGGCATTTTTGGCGCTACAGGAACGGGCAAGTCGACGACGCTAGGCGCCATTGCCGAGCGTTCGCCTTGCCCGGTTTTGGTTCTGGACGCGAAAGGCGATTTGGCGTCGCTCGGGCAGCATCTCTTGCGGCCGGCAATGCGCGTCGACGCCATGGGCGCCGATTTGATCGCACGCGCGCTAGACCTGAGTGAAGCGCAAGCCGGCGCCCTTCAAATCGCGCTTGCATGGGCGGAAGATTCCGGCCGCGCCGTTGCCACACTGGCAGACTTGCGCGACCTGTTGAATGACGCCACGCGGCACGATTTAAGCCGCGACTATGGGCTGTTATCTCCCGTTTCCGTGGCTGCCGTCCAACGTGCTCTATTGCGCTTGGAACGCGGCGCCGCATGGGTCTTTCAAGACTCGCGCCATGATCCGCGCGACACGCAAGGAATCACGGTTTACGCGGCAGCCGAGTTGACGGCGCTACCAGGTCTTTATGGCGCCTTTGTCGCTCATACGCTGGAACGGCTTTATTCCGGTCTCGGCGAAGTCGGCGACACGGCAGCGCCTGGACTCATGGTCCTAATCGATGAGGCGCATTTGATCTTTGACGGCGCCACGGCTGCAATCGTGCGACGGATCGAACAAATCACGCGACTCATTCGATCGAAGGGAGTCGGGCTTATCTATGTCACGCAATCCCCTTCTGACTTGCCGCACATTGTCGCCGGGCAGCTTGCCACGCGGATTCAGCACGCGTTGCGCGCTTCCACGCCGCAGCATCACAAGGCGCTAAAGGCGGCTGCCGAGACCATGCCGGGCAGTATCAACGCGGCAAGCATTCTCGGGCTTGCTACCGGGCAGGCAATGGTTAGCACGCCAGACAAGGCCGGCAAGCCGCTACCAGGTCGAGTCGTCGCAATCCAGCGCGGCCGGCTGCCATTGCACGCGGTTGATTTGCCGCCTGCCAGCGTGCCACGGCAGCGCCTGAGACCTGGCGAGCCGAGCCGAGCGGCGCCGGCCGCGACACGTCCTAAACCGTGGTGGCATTGGCCGCTAATCCTGGCGGCCGTCCTATGGGGACTCGTGGCGCTAGGTCTTGTGAAGTGAATTGAAGCCCGGTTGCAAGCCGGGCTTTTTCTTTTGGCCGCGCCTAGCCTCTAATGCATTCGTGTTTGATGGAGTCCGCGAAATTGCGGGCTGCCAGCGCCTTTGCGTCGCCGCTTGCCGCTATCGGCTCGGCATAGGCGCGGGATACGATTTCCAGCCCGTCGCCGCTTGCCTGGCGCATGGCGGCCGACTCTTCGGTTCCTATCTGCCGTAGCGCCATTGCAGCGCCTGCCGCTTCGGCAAGCCGGTTGCACCTGGCAAAGTCGATTTGCGCCACGGGCGCCGGCCGTTCTGGAATCTTGACCATGGCATTGGCAGCCGCGACGGCCGCGCCTATCGCCACGAGTCCCCATAGCTTGCGCATTGCGATTTCCTCCCCTGCCCGGTCTCGATCCCGCTTCAGTATCACGGCTGCCCGGCGCCCGTCGATAGCGTAATATTATAACATATCAGAGGCGCTGCCGGCGACCTGGCGCGCGCTCGACCTGCGAGATTGAACGGCGCTCGATGCCGCCTTGGCGGCGGGGACCAGGTGGCAGGGTCGGCGGCCCCGGAGAAATAGACCCCGGAGAAATAGACCCAGGTCGCCCCGGAGAAAATCACACGGCGACCCCTCAGAGAAAATCATTTCGACCGCGCCAGGATCGGAACCGTTTTGGACTCCAAATCGTAGCTGCCGGTCTTTGCCGACTCGACGCGTCGAGCCCCTTCACGCAGAAGCACATTGGAATTGGTGCGTTGCGTCAGCGCGGCCTCGAACGCTGCTTTGGCCACGGCGAAATTGTTCATCTCGCCAATGCGCTCGACGGTTGCCCCCTCCCCGTCGACACATTCGATCTGATAGCTGTAATCGTAGACACGTCGTGGTCCCATGGCGATGCTCCTTTAGGGTATCGCCGCAACGAGTTCGAGCAAAGCATGTTCCACTTTCGTTCTCAAGATGGCGTCGGAGAAATAGGGGCTCCGAGGAAAATCAGACGGGTGTCATTTTTCACTTGACGGGTTAGAGATATTCACGTTAAAAGTGAAATTAGCACAGGGAGACAGATCGTGACCTACAGCCCAACCGCCGAGAAACTGATGCTCGCCAAGCGCCTCCTGATGGATGCGTACAAGATTGGCTATGCCGAAGGTTTGCCTGAGACGATGCTGCGCCAGATCGACGCCCTCGCAGGCAAGGCCGAGGGTCTTCAAAACCGTATCGAGCAGAGGGGGCCTACGCGGAAATGAGCGCCGAAGAACGCATCCGGCAGCAGATTGCCGCGCAGGTCGAGACGGACATGTATAGAGCCATTTATGGCGTCGCGACGACATCGACGGTGACAGCAGAGGAAAAGCCGTTTCAGGTCGGCAAGATGCTAGCCTTGTGGGAAAACATCATCCGCGAGACGCGGCGAACTCAGGTGACATTTCGCGTCGATCTGGCTCACCCAGGTTCGATGTTGAAGTACGAGACGACCGACGAAGGCACCGTGATCGAGATGTCGTTCGTGCAGGCGCAGCAGCTTCATCAGAAATGGCCAATGCGGCTGCACAAGATACTGGACACGAACAGCGCTGAGTTCACGCCGGTAACGCCGTTCGACGTTTTCGTGCCGACAATCCTGCCGATGCCTCCATTTGTCATGCAGCAAGAGACGGAGACCGAGTCATGAGCGATAACGCCCTACCCGATTGGGTGAAGCCCGGCGCCGTCTACAGGGTCGGCGACCGCAAATATCATGTGCGCGGAATCGTCGATGGCATGGCCGTCGTCCGTTACTGGCGGCGTGCCAAGCAGCGGTGGGAATACAGCGTGGAAGACGACACTTATTTCGCGGTCTATGGCGACCGCGTGGTTGTCGAGAAGGCTGTCGATGTCGTCCTCGATCCGGCGCCGGGCACAGTCATGCACACGCCCTTCGCCACTGCTGAGCGACTGAAGGTCGGCGACCAGGTGAGCCTTAACGCCGATGGCAAGTTGCAGAAGGCGGTGCCCGGTCAGCATCATCTCGGCGTCCTGCCGCCCGGCACGATCTTCGGCGAAGGATTCGTCCAGGTGCCGGAAGATTGGTTCAGGTTAAACGCGAGCACGGAAGTGCTGCACAACATCAAGGTCGCGATCCTATGAGCCCGCAAGCCGTAAAACACATCGCCGCTCACTATCTCGACTACACGAGGCAGCGCGCGGCCGAAATAACCAGGGCTCGCGATCCTTATGAACAGGCGGTCGCCGCCATGGATCGTGCCTTCGGCCTCGGCGCGGAAGAAGCTCACGCCATCCTGCGCACCGATGCGGAGGCAAAGCGCATCTACGATTGTGCGCTGCAGGCGTTGATGGAGCAGCAACAGTCATGAGCCAGTGGGCCAAGTCATTCGTCTGCGAGGGCGTCACGGTATCCTGCCACGGCGAGACCTGGCGCGTGTCGAGCAAGAAGGGGAAGTTGCAATGAACAATCGTGAACTTCCCGGCAGCTTCGACGACGTGATCCGACTCGTCATGATCGAGATCAATAAAGCGGTCGCCGAAGGCACGTCGATTGAATCTGCTGTGCGGACGGCACTCTTTCCGGTGCTAGTGGGGCCGGTTCCCGAAAAGAAATCCACGCCGCATTTGACCGACGAACAGATTGAAGCGGTTCGCAACAGGGTGCGAAAATCGGATGACCGCCGGCCAATTGCCGACCGTCGATTTTTCCCGAAGACTGCCACTGAACGCGCTGTTTTGGAGGGTGACGGCTGGAGCACTCGCGAAGACGGCAGCATGTTCGAGCCGCAGACGGCAGGAAGGAAGCTGAAACGATGACCGCAAACGCTGAGAAGAAAGCCACCATAAGCGGCGCCGAGAAGAAGCGCGGCCCATGTCAGTATGCGGAAATCCAGCCAAATCGGGCAGGCAAGATCGTGATGCGCGCAGACGCAGTTTGGCCGTGCTCCGCGCCGCTGCCAGACCTTCCAGCGCTGCCGGTTTCGATCACGAAAAGCTATGGCTACAACTGGCCGCCGCGCCGCACCTATGTCGATCGAGATGACTGCGCGGACTGCCCGTGCTGGACTCCCCGCGAGGTATTGCCGCCTGTCGATCACGTTGCGGCTGCCGTCGCTGATGGATGGATTCGCCATGACGGTGGCGAGCGCCCTGTCGGCCCGAAGGATCGCGTTCACTTCCGCACTCTGCAAGAACTTGCGGACACGCGACCAAACATCTCAGAAAATGCTGATGGGCGAGCCGCCGACACGTTGCGATGGGAATGGAAGACGTTCGCTGACAGCGATCCGCACAACGACAACATCGCCGTCTACAAGGTAGTCGGCTGATGGCTGAGATCGAGACCACCTATCGCGGCCACCTGATCCGCTACGGCGAGAATTCCGACACCTGGTACGCGCATGACTTGGGCTTCGAGGCAAGCAACCAGTCGCTGGCCAAGCTCAAGACGCAGATCGACAAGATGTACCTCGATCTGCGGAAGAAGGCTGCGGTGAAGGCGTTCGAGATCAGACCCGGCTATATGGGCCAGCTACCAACGTGCGCCGAAGCGACCGTGACCGAGTACCTGAAATCGTTCTCCGAGAAGGACTACCGAACTGGCGGGCAAACTTTGACCCGCCATAAGGTTGCAGTCGTCGCGTTGCGCAGGGACAACGACCGCGCGAGCCGGGCAGAGAAGGAACTTTCGGACCTAATGCCCAACACGCCGGAAGCACAAGCCGCCTATGACGAGGCGCTGCGGCTCTACGAAGTCACAAAAGCCGCGCAGAAGGCCGCCGACGAGGCGTTCAAGGCTATCCCTCGCCTGTCGATCGACGACATCCGCGAGCTTGTCAGGATCAAGGAGAGCGAAGCAGCATGAGACACCAACGTCCAACCGCCAAGATGCTGCGCACCAGCGATGTGCAGACCACGTGGATGATCGATTGGCCGCTCGGCCCGCAGAAGTCCTACTATGCGACGACCTACCCGAACAGCGAACTCATTTCCCTCGAAACTTCCGCCACGCGACGGCCGGTATCGGGCCTGGTCGGCCGCAAGATCATGCCGCAAGTCCGCGACGCGATCGAGCGTGCCGGCTGGAAGTTCGCGGCGCCTGTCAAAGCGGCCAGAGAAACCGCCTACATGATCGTGCGCCATCTCCAAGTCGGCGACGAGGTTGTCATTGGCCTGTATCACCAGCAGGCGAATGCCGACGCCAGAGCCACCAGAGAAAACGACGCTGACGGGCCAAACTCCAAGAACGTGGAAGTCGTTCCTATCGAATTCGAGGATGAGCGAGCATGATCGCCTACACACTGCAGCAGCGCGACGGCGAGAGGATCGTGAAGCACGGCCGCTTCCGGGTTAAGACGACCACGCTGAAAAGCTATGACGTGATCGGCGCTGAAGGCCAAATCCTAGGCCAGGTTATGCACGAGATGGCGACCTTCGAACGCACGACGCGCGGACGAATGTACGTCAATTCGCGCTGGCAGTCGCCGCGCTGGTTTTATCGGCCTGCTGGCGAGTGGAGGCGCAGCATCGAATATACGTCGCGCAAGCAGGCGATCGAGGCCCTGTTGTTCGATGTCGCCTCGAAGCAGCCCTGATTTTTCCTCTCGTAACTTTCACTTTTAAATTGACATTCACCATTATTCGTGTGAATTGAACCATCGAAAGAGAGGCGAAGTGATACCTGTCGAAGTAGCAGCCGTCGCCATCATCCTCGGCGTCATTGTGCTCAATATCCTACTGCCTCTGGCTGTCACCAAGATCATGGAGAAATGGCTGTGAGCGTTCATTATCTGGTCGCCGGAAGCATGCGCCACGCGGAAACGACGGCCATCTGTGACTGGGGTTGGCGCCCTGATCACCTGCTTGGGCACAGGGGCTTCCGCAGACCGGATGGTGATTTCGTCATTCCGATAAGCGACCTTCAATATCTGCGAGGCGTCAGGGCGCCCTCCGAAATCTACCTCGGCTATGCCGCGCACTCGCTCCGATATCTTTCCGAAGCGCTGCACAGACTTCGGCTCGCCGGCTGCAAGGTGCATGACCAATGAACAGCAACCGTGAGACTAGGGGACTGCTCGCATGACAATGCTTCTGAAATTGGTGCTTATATTGGCGGTGCTCGCCGCCAGCGCCTTTGGATTTGCTCATTTCACTTTGTTTGCCGTTGCCGGCCGTCGCAAATCCCTTTGGTGGGCACTTGTTTTAATTCTCTCAGCCTGTCTGCTTTCCTCTTTGGCAACGAAGCCGGCCAAAGCACAAGACACCGCGTTTCTGATCGACGGTGACATGGGCGGCGCGGTGCTGCGCTATCATGCGAAGGCCAAGATCATCGGCCGCTCCAAGGTGATCGTCGATGGCGTTTGCCTGTCAGCCTGCGCGCTGTATCTGCGCAAAGATTGGAACCTCGACATTTGCTACACGCAGGCCGCGACATTCGGCTTTCACAAGCCGTACCAGGTGCTCGACAACGGCGCCATTCTGACCGGAATTTCGGCCATTACAACGGCTGACGCCGATTGGCGCCGCGAGTTCTATGATCAAATGCCTGCCGGCATCAGGGCCATGCTCATCGGCAAGCAGATTCCCGAGCCCGCCGCTGGCGATCCGCCCGACCGCTTCGTCTACATCAAGGCCCGCGACTTGGCCGGCGTGCTCAAGGCGTGCCCGAAGAATTGGGCGGCGAAGTACAAGACGCTCGTCGATGTTCACACCATGACCATCGGCACGGGAGCGCAGTGATGTTCAGGCTCAAAATCACACCACCAGACGTTCTGAATTTGGCGTCCGCCGTCATGGCCGAATGCCAGCAGCCGAGACCGAGCTATCACCAGGCAAACGGATGGGCCTGCAAGCTTTGGTTCGACGAGAGCAACGCTCTCGCTGATCGCATCATGTTCGAGAGCGGAAACCGATGACCTGCATCGTCGCAATCGTCCATCAGGGCGCCGTCTATGTCGGCGGCGACAGCGCGGCCAGCACCGATGTCGCAGTGGAGACCCGTCGCAACGCCAAGGTCTTCAACAACGGCGACTATCTGTTCGGCTACACCGGTTCCATCCGCGTCGGCCAGCAACTGGAATACTCGGAGGCGGTGCAGCCCCTGCCGGAGGGCACCGATCTCGTGCGCCATTTGGTCGTTCACCTGGTGCCGCTGCTGCAGAAGCTCGCAGGCAAGGAAGGCATCGACGAACTGATCGTCGCTCACGGCGATCGGCTCTGCAAGATCGCGGCAGACTACTCGGTCGCCGACTATCCCGAGCACGCGGCGGCCGGTAGCGGCGAACAATATGCCATTGGAAACCTGTTCGGCAGCCACGATGCGCCCGTGGTGCGGATACGCCGCGCTTTGGCCGCAGCCGAAGCCAACTGCCCCGGCGTCCGTGCGCCGTTCGTTATCAAATCAACGCAAAGGAGACAGTCATGAAAGAGCTTTTGGAATTCTACGTCTCGGGCTTCGGCACCTGGGCCGGCCTGACCATCGGTCTCGCCATCGTGTGCGGCGGCGTCCGAAACTCGTTCTGCTTTCTGCTGAATGTGTGGCGCTCATGAGCGAAGCATTGCTCCTACACCCGTCGCGCCATCCGACAATTCCAATCTTCAACTTCGAACGGGAGCCCCGTAACATGCATTTCATTCTCGATTGCGACGGCGTGCTGCTCGACTGGACGCGCGGCTTCCGGCATTGGGTCTTTGCCAACCACGGAATCAAGCCGAGCGCCACCGGCCCACGTTCCTGGTCGCTGTTCAAATGGCTGGGCCAGCCCGAGGCGCGCTGTTTCGAACTGATCCAGGAATTCAACGCGTCGCAGGCATTCGGCGAACTTTATCCGCTGGACGGTGCCAAGGATGCTGTCGCCAAGCTCAAGGCGGCCGGCCACAAGCTGACCGTGCTGACAAGCTGCTCGGACGATCCTTTTGCGATCAAGCGCCGCAAGCAGAACCTCGATCGCGAGTTCGACGGCGCCCTCGATCGCGTCATCTGCCTCGCCCTTCGCGAGAGCAAGTCCGCCTGGCTCGAAGTGCTGCGCGGCGGCATCTGGATCGAGGACAACTACAAGAACGCCATGATGGGCGTAGAGGCCGGCCACAAGACGATCATGTTGCGGCAGTCGCACAATCGCGACGACGAACGCAGCACCGATCCCCGCATCCACTGGGTCGATGATTGGCGTCCGGTGATTTCACTTTTTAGTTGATTTTCACTCAGTAACGTGAAAGTCTGAGAACAACAGGAGACACCATGCCAAACACCGATATCACCTTCTTCCACCCCGGCCTGAGCGAACTCGAACTGGCCGCATTCGACGGACTGCGCGCCGCGCAGAAGCTCGCTCACGAGACGGCCACCAACGCCGGCTGGTACGTCGATCGCGAGACCGGCAAGCCGATCGAGCGCAACTTCGGCGAAGTGATCGCGCTCATGCACTCGGAACTGTCCGAAGCGCTTGAGGCCGATCGCAAGGGCAAGCGTCGGGACGACAAACTGCCCCATCGCGGAGCGGTGGAGGTCGAGTTCAGCGACGGCATCATTCGCATTCTGGACACCGCTGCCGCGAACCGCATCGACGTGGCGTCGGCGATGATCCACTGCATTCGGCATCTGGCGCTCTACGGCGATCTGCCGAAGCGGTTGCCGGGCGTGGATCAGTGCGCGGTCAACTTCGCCAATGCCATCGTTCGCATTCTCGAAGTGTCGCAGGCAAACGGCTACGACCAGGCCGGCTCCGTGCTCGACAAAAATGCCTACAACCGCACCCGTGCGGATCACCAGCTTGCCAACCGGCAGGCCGAGGGCGGGAAGCGTTACTGAATGCGCCGCCACCTAGCCACCATCAAGCACCTGTGGCGCGGCCGGCGCGAGTTCCTTTTCGCCATGCGTCCCGTGCTCGTGGCCTACGCCTGGCACGCCGCCTTCGTGACCGTGCTGACCTTCGTCGTCGGTGACTTCACCACTGCGGCGCTCGGCTGGCTCGTCTTCTGCAACGCCGGCCGCGACGCGGCGCTCGGCTACGGCTTCATCAACCAGCGCCAGTTCTGAGCGCTCCAATCGAAGGAGACACGAGAAATGAGTATCAAGCATCTTTGGATCATCGGCGCCATGTTGCTCGCGGCCGGCTGCACCAGCACCGGTACCCATGGCAACCGCGACTATGCGCGCAATTGCGGCAACGCCATGGACGAACTGCTGCTCTGCAACGGCAGCTATGTGTCGCCGCACGAGTTCTGAGCCATGGAAAACGTGCCTGTCAAAGTGAAGCCGCTCGATCTGTCCACGGTGCTGCGCGACGCGTTTCTAGCCGGCCGTGGGCTCACGACTGGCGACAAGCTCAGCGAAGCCGATCAAGCCGCCTGGACGGAATATGATCCGACCAGGATGAACGCCTTCAACCGGATCACCGGGGCGCTGGAGGCATCCGAAAAACCTCTCGCCAACGCCGTCGCCCTCGTCGACAAGCACATCAACGCGGCCGTGCGGTGCAAGGACGAACCGATCTACAAGAACGGCGTGCCGATCGGCATAGTGATCCAGGACTACCGGGAACTGCGCGAGAGCATCGCAGCGCTCGCCGACCACCCGGCGCCGATCGCCTTTGTGAAAGCATTGGAATGGGACGCCAACAATCGCGCCGATGTCTACGCAGTCAGCGACTCCTACGGACAAGGCCCTAAGCCCTACTTTCTTTCCCGAGGCAGTCGCATAATCGGATGGTTCGAAACCGCCGAAGCCGCGAAAGTCTTTGCCCAAATCGATTTCGAGACGCGGACCCGTGCGGCTCTTGTCGATGCGGAGCGTCAGCCGGGACAACCGTTGCAGGTTGAAGTCGTAAGCGGTCGTCTGGTGATTTCGATCGGGGTTGCGGCGCTCGCGTTCGCAGTTCAGCACGCCGACAACCAGTGGCCCGAAGACATCTACATCACGGACCCCTACGACTTCGCAAAGGATGTCGCGCGGCAACTGAAAGCCGAAGCTGAAGACGGCACGACGCCTGTTTACGTCATGCTCGATCAAGCGGCTGTAAAGGCGAGCGAGCAAGGCTCTGACGGCGCTGACTATGGGCCTGTAACCGAAGGGATCGAGCTTGCTCGTATCCTCATGGAAAAGGGGCGGCGCTGATGCACACCGCCGTACAGATTGGTCTCGGATACGACCAGTGGGGCAATGCTCCTGAACTGCTCACCGAGGCCGACAAGCGCAACATCGATCGAGGGCGTTACTTGCGAGTTGGCGGTGACGCGCCTTGCCCCGGTTGCCGGGAAGCCTATCGCCTTCATCCGCAGGTCCAGGGCGCACTTTGGCTCAGGCGCGGCTGCCACCAACTGGTGAAGCTCTGATGAAACGCGTCCGCATCACGCTGCTTGTCACGGTCAGCGATGATCACGACGACGCGATGCCAACCATCGCTGAAGTCGGCGCCCATGTCTGCCGCGAAGTGAATGCGGCCAAGGGGCAATACCCGCTCGAAAGCTGGCAGCACGAAGTCGCGGCGACCGTCGAGCGGGTCAACCTGGTGAGGGATACATGAGTCTCACTGTTACCATGCCTATACGGTTTTCACCCACCAACACTAGGAGTTGAGAAATGTTTGACATCGTAGAGCCTCATGATGGCCCGGTAGTCGTCGGCCTTGAAAAGTTCGAAACGGTCTATGCCAAAGACCAACCTCAATATCGTCCCTTACGCACTCTACCGGGTCGGCGAGGGGATAGCGCTATCGCTCGTTTCCACTTCACCGATGAGCAGCGAAGAGCCATCGCGGAAGGGGCGGACATCTACCTTGAATTGCTGCATTTCCGGGGGCCGCTCGCGCCGAGTTTGATCATGGTCATGAGTGAGCCGGCCGATACGCACAATTTTCGCTCATGGTGGAAGGCTCAGACCAGCGCCCCATACCAATTGGATGCCGCGCCGGCCCCCACCGATCCTGGCCGCCCCGTCCCTGAACATGGATCGGGGCCATGAGCACAGGATGCAGGACCATAGGAATGGTCGCCGGAAATGCGCGACGTTTTAGGACCTGAAACTGAACAATTAGGAGAGCCAACAGTGCCACCGGAGATCAGCAATAAAGAAGCCATCCAGATGATGAGCCGCTGCAAGGATGAGATTTTGTCCCTACGAGCGCGCATCGATCATCTCCAGCCGAAGGCCGATGCCTACGACAACCTCGTTACGGTGTTGGGGCTACTGCCTAAGAAGAGCATCGGCATGGGCGAAGACTTGGTGTGGATATTGAACAGGCGCATCGGCGAGTTGGAGCCGAAACCAGAAGCGACGCAACAGACATGACCACAACATCTAGGGGTGTGGGTAGCAACCGGATAGGCATGACTGTTACCATCTCGTGGTGGGTTCTTCCGCTCACCACAACCATCGTCGCCTTCGCTTGGGCTTTGTGGAATGGCGACTACCGGCCGGCCACCGGCTACGGCTCAATTGGCAAGGGAATGGCAAACGCATTCCTGCTTGCCGTGGCGCTGATTGCGTCGCTGATCGCATGGCTGATTTGGGCCTTGCTGGCGTGACCCTACTCAGCCCGCCAAACCTTGGCCTCTTTCGCGGCAGCTTCAAACGCCAGGCGCGCCTCATCTACTGTGTGTTTGCCCTCCATCACGCCGTAGCAGATCGGATAGGCTGCCTTCAGCTTCGGGCCGACCTTCGGCCACGTCCGCATCTGCTCGATCGCCGTCTCGACCGACTTCACACCAAGCGCATGGCCGGTGGCGGTGTCCTTCACGTAAACGGGCGGCCAGAACCAAAGCATCCCTAATATTTGTGCCGGCCACGTCGGTTGGCAAGAACATGAGCAATATTCACGTTTAACGGGAAAGACACGAAAATGAACACGGTAATTGTTTACGGACCACAGGGCTGCGGCAAGACGACAAACGCGCAGGCGCTGCTGAAGCACTTCGGATGCGACAAGCTGCGTGACGATTGGACTTTATCCCGGCACCTGACCGAAGGCGCATTGCATCTTACGTCTGACGAAATGTCGGCAGAGGCAACGACGTTTCGTCAACTTTTCAGCAACGTTCGCGCGAAGCTGGTTTCATTCGATGAGGCCGTGGCCGAGATCAACGCTATGCTTGCGAAACCGACTGATGGCTCTAAAGCCAGCAACCCAAAGGATTCTGTCGGAGCCCGCAAGTGGCGCCAGTACGCCACAGTGCCAGCCACGGTCATCGCCGAACTCGGCGTCGCGATGCTCGAAGGCGCGGCAAAATACGGGCGTCACAACTACCGCGTAGCCGGCGTCCGCGCCTCGGTGTACGTCGATGCCGCGAAGGGTCATATCGACCAGTGGTGGGAGGGCGAGGACTATGACCCCGACGTTCCCGGCCAACGCCTGTCCCACATCACAAAGGCGATCGCCAGCCTGGTCGTCCTGCGCGATGCGATGATCCAGGATATGCTGAATGACGATCGGCCGCCGAAGGCGAAACTCGACAAGGTGCGGGCTGACATGCAGGTCACGGTCGAAGCGATTCTGGACAAGTACCCCGAGCCAAAGGCGCCCTTCACCGAGATCGGCGTGAAGAACGGCCAGGGTGTAACCGAGGTCAGGGTCGACGCCAACATCCATCTGACCGATATGAACTTCAATAAGGTGATAAGCGGCATCCTCGTACCAGGCAAGGGGATGGCGTGATGAGCCGCCGTCCTTTCAGAGCCGCAGCGCTCCACTTCCTGGTGCGGCGCTTTGTCAAGTCGGTCGACGGCAACTGCACCTATCGCGAGATCGAGGAAGGCACGGGAATCAACCGCGAGACGGCGCGTCGCATCTGCCATCGCTACGGCTATCCGATCGAGCACGATCGCGCAGCCCTGCCGCCTCCGGTCATGGCCGTTGACAGATTTATGGCTACCGGACGCACTTTCTCCCGCAATTCGTATTGACGGGCTCAATTTCACGTTTATAGTGATTTTCACCAAATCGGAGACATGGAATGCCATATCCCAAGAACAGCGACGACGACGATATCACCGAGACCAGCCAGACAGTCGCGGCCGGTCAGCTTCGCGCTCTCATCGAGCGCATCGAGCGGCTTGAGGAAGAAAAGAAGACCATCGCCGACGACATCAAGGAAATCTACGCGGAGGCAAAGGGGACCGGTTTCGACACGGCTGCGATCCGCGTGCTCGTCAGATTGCGCAAGAAGGATCAGGCTGAGCGCCAGGAGGCCGAGGCGATCCTTGATCTCTACAAGGCCGCGCTCGGCATGGTCTGACCGCCACCCTTTCACCAACTCAACATCTCGGAGACACCATCATGAAGCTCGGCGAACTGCGCGCGGCGATCCGCAAGACGAAGGAAACCCCGTTCGTCAACATCTACCCCTTCCCCGGCACCGACAAGGGCTTCCGCTTCGCCTTGCAGAAGACGCCACTGCTCGCCGAACTCGAAGTCGTCTATCCGGGCGGCAAGGCCGTGGAAACCCACCTGGAATTCGACGTGGCGACGGGCAAGCTTTTCTGTCCTACCTACGAGTCGTACATGGGCACCACGAAGGAGGAAACGGCCGCCGCCTTCGAAAATTCGACCGTGCAGCCCGGTTCCGACTCGAGCGACGACGATCTCGACCTCGACCTCGGCGATGTGCCGGTACGCGGCGTGAGCCCCGTCGAACGCAGCAACGATCTCGACGACCTGTTGGTGTGATCCATGACCGACGCTGAACTCGGTCTCAAGCTCGTCACGGCGCTGCGCTCGATCTCGGACTCGCGGGATGCTCGCGGCGCCCCGGTGAGAGGCAAGCTCACCAGCCTCGCCTTGAACATCGGGCCGGAAGGCTGGCAGGCCATTTCCCAGTTCTGGTTGACCAACGACTGGAACGTTTGCGTTGGCAAAGACCCGGCCGCTTGCCTGCTCGACGTGCTGACCAAGCAGCCCGATCTGTCGGAGCCCTACGATCCGAAGAAGCGGCTCATCGCTGCGGCGAAGCCGGTGCTTCCGGCGAAGGAGATCATGGTCGCCGGCAAGGCTGCGATGAGCGAGGCGGCAGCGGTGTTCCCGCCACCTGCGTCAAGCGCCAACGACCTGGACGATTTGCTTGTCTGATGCGGCGCTTTTCCTACGAGTGGATCGAGGAAGAAACGGAGCCGCATTGGACCGAAAACCTCTATGCGATATTTGACTCCGTACACGGACACAGCGAACAATGCGCCGTGGCCTATACAATAACGCGGGACGACGCAGAACGTATCGTTGACGCGCTGAACTTGGCTTACGACAATACGGCCACCACCAAATCCAAGCCGAAGACCAATATATACGATCTTAGCGATCTTCTTAACTAAGAGTTCACTTTTAACGGGACATTCACGAGATGGGCGGCAGGGTAACACTACATGCGGGCGACAACCGTGTCAGCTTGCGCCGCCTTATCGATCAGGGCGTCCGCGTCCATTCGGTTGTGTGTGATCCGCCCTACGCCTTGACCAGCATCACCAAGCGCTTCGGCAAGAAGGGCTCGGCCTGCGCGCGCACCGAAGGCAACGACGGCAGTTTCGCGCGGCTGTCGGGTGGCTTCATGGGAAAAATTTGGGATGCCACCGGCATCGAGCGCGATCCTGAATTCTGGAAGCTTGTCTACGAAATCCTGCTGCCGGGTGGCTACGTGTTCGCCTTCTCTGGTGCCCGCACTGGCCACTGGCAGGCTTGCGCCATGGAAATAGCCGGCTTCATCATGCACCCGATGCACGGATGGGTGTACGGCCAAGGCTGGCCAAAGCCGACCTACATAAAGGGCGTTCCTGAATGGGAAGGATGGGGCTACGGCACGCAATCGCAAAAGCCGGCGCTTGAGCCGATCTACCTCGGCCAGCGCCCCTTCAGCACCAAGACTGCCATGCCGAGCATCCTCAAGCACGGTGTCGGCGCCTTCAACATAAAGGGCTGCACCGTTGGCGATGGCAGCGAAAGCATCTCGCGCGATGGCGAAGCCGCCATGGATCGTCGCTACAACGAGAGCGGTGCAACGGACTTCGCGGCGCTGCCTGGTGCTGCCCGTGGCGGCTCACCGGAAGGGCGCGGGCCGGCCAACCTGATCCTGGACGGCTCGCCGTCCGTCGTAGACCTGTTCCCTGTCACGCGCAGCGGCAAGCCTGGTGTGATGCGCAAGGGCCGCAACGACGGAGCCACATACGGCGCCGAGAGCCGCGCGCCAGGCACAGCGATGACCGGCTACGGCGACGAAGGCTCGAACGCCAGGTTCTTCCACCAGTTCGCGCCGACCGAGGAAGACTACCAGTGGGCGATCGATGCCGGCCGGATCTCCGACGACCGTGGCGACGCCATCATTTACAACGCAAAGGCGAACAAGGCTGACCGCGCGGCATCCAAGCATCCGACCGTCAAGCCGATCGCCCTGCTGCAATACCTCATTCGCCACATCACCCCGGCCGGTGGCGTCGTGCTCGATATGTTTGCCGGGTCAGGCACGACCGCCGAGGCCGCGAAGCGCGAGGGGTTCGACTGCATCCTCATGGAAGCGGAACCAGAATACCTTGAATTTTTACACACCCGCTTTCATTTTGCGAGTGATACTGATATAGGAATAAATGCCTTGGCGCAGAAAGGAGCAACTGATGAAAATTTCATCAATGCCGATTTATGTCTGATTGACATTCTTGGTGAAAACGTGTTGTCGACGCGAGACGGCTTTGAGCCTGTCGCGCAGCCCGGATCGTTAGATTTCGCAGGCCACGATCTGACAGCCTTGTTGTATTAAGCCTGCTTTTCAGGGATCAAAGGCATGAAATTCGAAGAACTCACATTCGTGGGGATTGATAGCAGCGGGGAATTTCCGAAACCGTTACCGTGGAACCCGAAACGCACTGGAAACTATTCTGAAGACTGCGCCACCGGACGCGAATGCTTCCGTGAGTTGCATGAGTTTATGCTAATGTGCGACAACCCCTCTTTCCTGGTGCGCGTTTTGAGCGCTCAGGTGCAGGGCGGAACCTGGGAGGGTGTCGAGATCGGCTTTAGCCAGGCCATGAGCGAGAAGCTTTTCCTCGCCTGAACTGGGCTTCCCACCTTAGACGACCTGTCGATGTCTCACCGGGAACCGAGGGCTTGCGCCCCGGTGGACATCGACAGATTCAGAACCACTCGGTGAACCGCGCCCTCTGGCCTATCGTCGGGTGATAGACGAAGCACTCCACACCTTGGCGATTGACGTACGCATTGCGATCGTGCCAGCCGTCCGGTGCCGAGGGCGAGCGAACATACTCGATATTCAGATGATGGCCTTCACCCATCGGCGTTCCGCTGATGTGCGCGGTCATGCCGTTGTGGTCCTTCTCGCGCAGGAACTCGATCTCGCCCCTGGTCTTCCTGATCTTGTGGTGGACGTGATGCAAGAGCCAGTAGAGGTTCAGGCAATCCGAGATGTGCTCCCGAGCTTCCTTCACCATCACGCCGTAGAGCTTTTCTTCCTTCGCGCCATCACCATGGGTGAGGCCGAACAGGTTGCGCTCGAACCTGTAATATTTGCGATGCGCTTCCGACAGATTGTAGTCCGTGGCACGCACACGCGGATTGCCACGGAGCCGGCCGGCGACTGCCTGACTGAGAGCCCATCCCATCAGCCAATCGTGGTTCGACATGCAGTGGATGAGATCAACGTCAGCGAGGCCCGACGCCTCGTTGATGGCGACTTCGAGCGCCGCGCCGGCATCCTTGAAGCCTTGGAAGATCGTGCCGTCCGAGTCCTGATATGTGCCGCTCGTCGTGGATGTGCGGGGACCGTCGACATGGAGGATATCGTTGCCCATGACGAACAGGATGCGGCCGATGCCCCATGGCTTTGCCATGCGGAGCAGGGATTTGGTGCCTTCGATCACGCGGTGTCGAGCCACTTCGCGATTGTAGACGTGGCCGGTCTCTGATTGGACGCAGAGCTTCAGGAAGTGAACGTCGGCCAGGTCGATGACCAAAAGGTGGTCGCCAGCGGGCTCGATCAGACGTGGCGGTAGATGACTCAACTGCGTAGGCGTTTCCAGAATGGTTTCCCGCACCAGGTCTTCGATACGGGTATCCCGGCCGGTGCGCGGATTCTTCACGAACAGCGAATAACCACTGCCCGTGTCATCCTTCACGATCTTCCAGAAGTGCGATAGGTTGCGCGGGTCCTCGATCCCACCCGCCTCGGCAGCTTCGAGGATTGCCGCATCGTCAACGACTTGTTCGCGGGCAGCCTCGGCGCCCAACATGCCGCGCTCTCGGGCACGCGTCAGGCGGTTCTTGAAGGTCTTCAGATTGAGCCCGAGGGCGTTAGCCGCGTCTACGGCGCTGCCATGTGTGATCATGGCATCGGCCGCAGCCCTGGCTAGGTCGTCTGGCAATCGTGGTGTTGGCAAAATTATGCTCCAACTCGTTTGCGCCTGTCGCTCATGGCGACGGAGTGCCTTTGATGGCGAGCCAGATCAGCCCGAGGATGCCTGCGGTGACGACGGCGGCGGCCGTAAGCATGGTTTGGCGCTTCACGGTGCCCGTGGACTCGCGCCAATTCCGCAGGAACTGCATGTCCGCCTGCGCTTCGAGCGGCTTGTCAGGGTCGAGCCCGAGCGTGATGAAGGTTTCCTTCACAGCTTCGCGCGCCGCCTGCCGGGCGATCTCGTGAATTTGAGCCTCGGTCACGGCTTCGGCTCCCGAGCCTTGAAATTTTTGTCGTACCAGGCGGCGCATTCGTCGGTCTGCTTGTTCGCATCGCCGAGCGCGTTGTCGGCCTTCTGGTTCGCGACATCGAGACGATCGTGCAGGGTCACGCCGCTGTGGTGGTGTCTGCGGCAGTCGGTCGGATAGACCGGCATCCGCCGAGCCTCCAGCACGCGCTTCTCGGCCTCGGCGAGCGCCACGCGAACGGACTCGGCCTTGGCCTTGTCGCTGTACGCCTGATTGAGCCGAAACCTATCGGTTCCGCAGCCGCTCAAGCAGACGCTGGTCAACGCGGCAGTCAGCAGCAACCGGCTGCGCTTCGATCTGTGCCAGTTCATCGGCCTGGTTCTTTCTGTCGATTTCGGAAATGGTGAGTTTCGCTTCGAGATCGAAGCGCGAGCGACGTTCGGTCTCGGCGATCTGGCTGGCTTGGGCGGCGGCGCTGTCGCTCCACTCGCGGATGCGACGCTCCGAGTCGAGCTTGGCGTTCAGCGCCTCGATCTCGGCGCCCGCAACGAGTTTGGTGACGGCCCTGTCAACCGCCGTGCGGACGGCCGACGACTTGTCGAAATAGAGCCATGCGCCCGCGACCAGGAAGACCCACACGGGCAACGTGATGCCGAAGGTGAGGACGGGCAGCACCCACTTGCGCAGGAAGGCGACGACTGCGAGCCAGGTCATCACTGACCCCTTTTGGGGAGGCTGCTCATGCAGACCTCGCCTTCGCCAATGCGCGCTTCGTCACCCATACCCCGACGCCTGTTAAGGCCCTCGATCTCTTCGCCCCCGGCCTTGTTGAAACGAAGCTGAGCAGCGCAGCCCTTCGCGTATTCGCCGGCCATGTGGAACCGGGTCGCCGATGAGCCGGCCATACCCTTCCTCGACTTGATCGAGCCAACGCCGAAGTTGTAGGCACCGGAAAGCATCGCTGCTTGGACACCGACCGGGAAGTTGAGGAAACCGGGGACCTCGCGAACCAGCGGGAGCCAGTAGTCATGGTAGATTTGCTCGCGGGTCATTTGCTCACACTGCGGGCGCGTGAATGACATATTCGGGCCGACCGGCTTGCCGTTGATGCGGGTGATGCCGGCGCAGATGTCGTAAATCTTGGCGAACCGGTCCCAATGCGACTTCAGCACCATGCCTTCCCAGGGAAGGATCAGATAGTCCGTGGCAAGGATGACGGCCGGTGGGAGCACCTTCGGCGTGGTGTCACGCTGCGACTGCCAGCCGCCGAGGGCAGCGGCAACGATAGCAGCCGCGATTGCACCCTTGCCACGCTTCGTGGCAACGATCTTATTTATCGGCATCGGGGGCTCCCGAGAGTTGCTTTTGAACGATGACGCGCGCCGGGATTGCCAGGGCGGCAAACAGACCGGCAAGTAGGGCGAATGGGACAGGCGAGATCGGCACGTAGCCGCCAAGCAGCGGCCAGGCATATTCTGCGCCACAGAGCACCCAGCAAACGAAGCCGAAGGCGTTCAGGTGCAGGCTGTGGGAATGCCGCACTACCTTGCCGGTGTTAGGAAGGAGCTTCATCCTTGGAACTCGCCGCTCAGACAGGCGGCCTCGATCGGCTCCTGAATGTGTCGCCACTTGGCCAGTTGCAGCGCGCAGTGGTTGGGCTCGATCAGCCGCGACAGGATGCGGCAGAACAGACATTGGGCGCCGTACCGCTCGGCGATCCTGGCGCACAGCGTCTGGTCTCCGCGTCCGCCGCAGAGCCGATTCAAGAGTCCTGAGAGCCGATAAAAGTTCATGGGTTGCCCGCCACGCGGTCAGGTGGAAGGCCCACTTATCGCACGTTCAAACGTGATTATCAAGTTAAACGTGATTTTATGCCACGGAAGGCTTCAACGCTTGAATAGTGCTGCAATTTAGGCAATGAGAATTCAATGCACACGGCCTACAGCAATCCAGACCCCGCGAAGACAGATCAGCTTGATGGCTTGCGTTTTTTCGCTTTTGCCGCAGTGTTCTTCTTCCATTTCCAACCTTCGCCTGAATATTCGTCCGTGCTTATGTTTCAAAAGCAGGGCTGGGTCGGCGTCGAAGTGTTTTTCGCTTTGTCGGCATTCCTGCTTTTCCGATTGTTCGAGCAGGAACAGCGACGCAACGGCAGGATCAGTTTCTCGCGATTCTATGCGAGACGCCTGCTGCGCATTTATCCATTGATGATCCTTTTCCCGATCGCCATGCTCCTGGCCTACGGAGCACAAGGCGCGGAGGCATACGGGTGGCTGCTCAGCCTCGCCTCGTTCGTCAGCAACTATCTCTACTGGTTTCCAGAAAAGGCTCGCTCCATAACCAACACCGGCCACTTGTGGACGCTCTCCTACGAGTTCCAAATCTACCTGGTTCTCCCGATGCTGTTCCTCACCTATCGAGCCATCGGCACAAGGGCATTCATGCTTGCCCTATTGTGCGTCTTGCCGGTGTGCTTTCTCGGCCGTGCTTCGTTTGCACTCAGTGGGATGTCCGTCCAGTGGGTCTATGTGACGCCCATGCTCAGGCCAGAATCAACGGTGGCAGGTCTTCTGGTCGCTCTTGGGCTGGGGCGCAATCTACCAATTCCCGTTGTAAGCATTGCCTTCCTGGCAAGCTGCGCCGGTCTCGTTCTGCTCCCCGATATGCACACCCAACTCGGCTCGGTTTTCGTCTATCTCACCGCCGCGATCTTCACAGGATCGCTGTTGCACCTGGCACTCTATGCCAAAGCCTTTGCGCAACTCCTACGCTGGCGCCCCCTCGCGTACCTTGGAAGAATCTCGTTCGGCCTATACGTCTTTCATCTATGGGCCTTTGTTGAAGGAATGAGCCTGCTTCGCATGACGCCCATTCCAGAGAATTACGCTACTCGATGCCTGGCGGGCATGTCGCTCTGCATCGTGGCCGCGACGGTCAGTTATTACCTACTCGAACGCCCAATTCTGCGTTTGAAGCCTCGCGCTCAGTCGGCGAAGATCACGGTCGGATCGCCGCCGATCAGCGCAAGCATTGCCAGGGCTGTCGGATCGGTTGAGTAGATATCAGTGCGGGCGTTCCAGCGTTCCTGCGTATAGAGATCGGCAGCTTCGAGTACCGTTTTGGCTGCGGTGAGTAGTCCCGCTGTGTGTAGCCTGTCGATGATTAAGCGTTTTGGCACGAGCCGTGGCGGTTTCTGGTCTGCCGGCAAGCCTTCGGGGAAGCGTGTACGCAAGACCTCCCAAAGCTCACTTTCGCTGGCGATCCGGGTAGGTACGACATCGACCAAATCGCTCGAAAGACAGCCGGCGTTTAACGCGTCATCGACCGTGAGAAACATATCTGCCGGCAAAACGACGTAGGCCGCAGCCTCGCTCGACCATACGCGGCTCTCGTCCGCGCCGACGATCCAAAATTGACGCATCATGACCCCTCTAATTGTAAAGGCCGAACGGCGTAACGCTCGGATTTGTGCCCGTGCCAGCAGCATTCCCAGGTAGATAGGAAGTGCCGGCGTTGTTGGTGTTGATGACGCCGTTCAAAGCTGCATTATATCGCGATCCTGTCGCGCTGCCCACAAACGTATTCACTGGAACGTTGATGTATCCGCCGAAGGCGTTGGCAAATTGGGTGCCGAAAGCCGGTGTCCCAGTGATGGTGATGGTCTTGCCAACACAGGCGACGAGGCCGTATGCTTCTGCCCACCAGTGCTTTGATGCCGCCCCGGTAATGTTGTAATTGGCATTTACGGTGATCGCTGCGTCATTGTCGGCCAGCATGTGACCGCCAGCGCAGGCGCCAAAGTCCATCTTGCCATCAATAGTAATCTGACTTTTGTTAGTCGCCCAAATACATTGACCGGACGTTGCTGTCTGGAGCTTGACACCACTAATCGAAAGTCGGACACCAACGCCACTAGTTGAAAAACATGTGTTGCCAGTTGTCGACACTATGACGTTCGAGGGCGTTGTCGGATCGCCGACGACGTAAACCAACCCGCCCACGAACGGACTTATAACGTTAACAGCCCCGGTATACGTTCCCGCACCGACCTGAATGTTGACGTTGAAACCCGCCAAGTCTAGCGTGAGTGCAACATTGATCGCCTTTTGTATTGTCAGGAAGGCGCCGCCGCTACTGTCCACAAGGCCGGTATTGGCATCGTTGCCGTCTGTTCGGACATAGTAGGTCCGGTTTGCAGTCAGAACCTCGCGGCGTGCCCAACCGAGGATGGTGGCGACACTTGTTGAAAGATCACTGATCTGTTTCTGCAACTTCCCGACTGCCGACAGAACCGTGTCAGTCGCCGCAATGACACCGCCTGTCGCGACGGAAAGTCCCGTCAGAACGGCAGCCCTGACTCGCGCATCGGTATAATACTTGTTGGTTGCACCCTCGGGCACCGCGTCAGTCGAACCCGGCGAAGCGACGAGTTGGATATAGACCGAACCGCTCCAACGGTATTCGGCGTTGGTGTCGAGCGTGATGTAAATCTTGCCAGTCTCGCCGGTTCCAGGAAGCGCGGCAAAGTTAGCGAACTCCAGCACATCGTCCACGTAGGACGGCAGAACGGCCGCCGCAATCTTGCCACTGCCGTCGAGCACCGGAACGTTGCCGGCCGACGTACCTGCGCTGAGTGCTGCGGCTGAGCCAAGCGTCGGCTTGCCGGCCAGGTCGGCATAGGCGCCCGTGGTGGCCACGGCGGCTAGTTCTGCCGAGAAGGCTGCACTGTCGGCCAGGTCCTTGATGCGGCCACGCAGATCGGCGGGAGAGATTTCCGCCGACGTGTTGTCGGGCAGAAGCGTGTCGGCGTCGCTGTTGATCTGTGCGCGAGTTCTAACGGTCATATGCTGAATCCTTTAACCAAAGCCGGTGTTGAAACCAGGCGAGAAACTTGATCCGACCTGCATGGTGCGTTTCATGCCCTGCAGCGATTGCTTGCCGTCGCGCTCGGCCGTCACTGTGATGGCCAGTTGTTTGCGGCCATTCAGGTCGGCGAGCGGGATCACCTTCGACGTGCCCGTGAGCCCCGAGTAAGAGACGATCGGATTGCCGGCGAAGTCAGTGACGGTGATCTTCGTCGTCTGGCCCGCCTCGCCTGCCACGTCCGCGTCCGTCCACTTCATGGCCTGAGTGGACTCGAGAATGCGGTTGCGGTTCGACCAGGTGACGGTGATGTCGGAGATTCCGACGCCACTGATCGCGCCGAAGGCAACGCCGTTGACCTTCACGTTCGCCGGTCGGTTGGGTTGGTACGGCCGCTCGCTCAGCGTGACGTTCACTTGCGGGGCGTCCGCAAGTGCGAGCAAGCCATTGGTCGTCCGCGTCAAAATCCAGTAGGACGCATCTTCGAAAGCCGAGCGGACGGTCGGATCGGCAACCGTGTCGCTGGCCGGAATGACGAACGCTTGCGTGCCGGCCGTCCATGCCCGTGGAATGGTGTCGAGCATCCCCCGGTTGATGTGCACACCATCCACGTCGATCGATTGCACCGTGGCGATCTCGGTGAATTCGTCGGCTCCCGTGCCGATCATCATAAAGTCGCCTGCGGACGGAGAATATCCGCGCAGCCCGCCGAAAGTGGCGATCGTGCTCGTCGCTTCCGCCGCAAGATCAGCATCCAGTGCCCATGCGCCACGATAGGGCCGCGTGCCGAGGCTTGCCTGCGATGGCGTGCCGTTGACATCGGTGACGTTCGACACCAGGTCGAAGTTCACGTCGTCGTCGCTGTCGGGGCCGACGCTGACGGCGCTGAGCACTTCCGGGTACACGAGTTCCGAAGGATCACTAAGGTTCAGCGCTGCTGCCGTCATGAAGGCCGGCGCGGTGCCGATTTGATAAACCGTGGCTGGCGACGGCGGAACGGAGGGATTCACCCATCCCGTGTCGCCTGGCGTCAGGTAGCTTGCCGAGTCGAGGCCGAAGATGTCTTCGTAGAGCGACAGTTCGACGGTGTTCTCGCCCTTGCTGACTTCGGAGACGCGGAACACGATCTGGTCGATGTTGCGTTCCGGCCAAGACAACTTCACCACGTCGCTGCTGACGGTCTTGAAGAACTCGCGCGAGACGGTCGCGGTGCACGTGGCAATCGGGTTGACCATGGTCGCGAGATCGCGATCGGCAACCTTGATGGCCAGCGCCTGGTGAGGAACGCCGTAATAGTTCTGGCCGCTGGAAACGACACCACCCTCGGCCGCGATGCCGGCCAGGTCTTGGCTCGTCACAGAGGCATCCTTGCCGGTCTCGGCATTGGTGTAGGTGACGACGACTTCGTTGGAGATGTCACCCCAAGTCTTGCGCTTGAAAGTCGACAGTTTCGCGTTGCTCGGATCGATGACGGGCAGCGTGTCAACGTCATAGTCGCCGCGCAGCAGTTTGAGCGTGTGCTTGCCGGTCGACGGATCGACGAACGCCGCGCCGCGAATATGGGTTAGAATCTCGCCGACGAACTTCCCGACTTCGCTCTGTCGGGTCCAGATCATGTTGAGGCACATGCCCTCGTCGTAGAGGGTCTGAGCGGCAGTCTCGAAGGCCGCTTTGTTGATCGCGGACGGAAGCTCGCCCATGCCCCAATCGGTATTGGTGAGGCATTCGTAGATCATGTGGCCGGGGTTCGAGGCGTATTGCTGGTTGCCGTTCGAATCGTCAGGAATGCGGATGAGCGCGATGGCCGGATTGAGGCCGATCGACGGGCGCCGTACCCGCGCTGCCAGCGCGCGCAGGTAGGGATTGTTGGCCCCGAAATAGAAGCCCGCCTTGTTGTTGGCGGGGTTGCCCATGAGGCCCATGAGAATGCCGATCGACCACCATGGCGGGTTGCTCGGCTCGGCGGCGCCCCTGATGCCCGTGAGAAAAAAGCTGGCCAGCCCTCGAAAGCCGGGGCAGGTCGCGCTGGTGAGCCCTAGCTTCTTGGCTAGTGTTTCCGGCAGCACCTGATCGGATTTGCCGGGCAGCCACCACAGCAGGCCCTTGACGCCGCCTTCTTTCTTGACGCCGCCGAACAGGTCGCCTCTGTTAATCGGGAATAGACCTTGGTCGGCGGCTGCGCCGCGCCAGAACTCCTTGTCGCCGTATTTCAAGGCGACCAGGTTCAAGCCGTCGCCGGCAGCACAGATGCCCACATGCTGGGACATCGTGTATTCGTGGATTTCGATCTTGTTATCGGATTTACCGCCCATCGCCAGTGTCCCTGGCTTGGATCATTTCCACCGCGCGATCGATCTGCGCGTCAAAGCCGTGGCCCATCAATTCGGAGGCCGACGCCCCTTCCCTGATGAACCTGGCGAAATCCACCCCGGCCGCGTCGAGATGCTTCTTGATGCCCTTGACGCAGTAGAGGACGCGAAGGTCCGCGATCGTGATGTGCGGATCATTCGTCATGCATCGACCTGCCTGGTGGTGGTCGCCTTGTCGCCGAACCAGATGATGTTGACGCCCGTCACCCACATTTCGCCGAACACGACCGGAATGGGGCGACCACCCTCTGCCGTTGGGTTATCCATGTCGGTCACTTCCTGGGTCTTGTCGCTCTTGGGCTTCGGCATCAGCAGATAGCCGAGCACTTGCAACCCGACGCCGATGAGAAGGTTGATCAGCAATGGCAGGAGGAAGAACGGCATGGCACTCTCATCGCACTTTTTTGCGTGATTGTCACGTAAAACGTGATTTTAGTAGAACTGGTTCTTTTGCGAAAGAGGATTTTCCAAGGGGATGAAGGGCTGGCCGCCGTAGTTGTGAATGTTGTTGGCGACGCCCGTCACGCTGTTGGTGTGCTGGCTGCAGCCGGTCATCTGGCGGTTGCAGCCTCGGATCACCGACAGCGGCGTGCCGGGAGCCAGGCCCCGCGCTATGCCACGGATCGTGACTTCCGTGCCATCCGGGCGCACCGACGAGATCGTGCGAAGTTCCTTGCGCCCGTTGTCGGAGTTCGCCCATTCGAGCAGCCCGCCGACATAGCGATCCGCGTTCGCGACCGCCGTATCAAGCGTGATCTTGTTTCGGGTGACGGATGCCACGGCCTTGGTAACGGTCGCCGCCGTCTTGCTGGCGCGGCACTGCGGCCCGAACAGCACATGCGGGCACCCGACCTGGTAGTTGCGCCGCAGCCCCGGCTGCTTGATCTTGGTCGAGATCGGGAGACAGCTTAGAAGCTGCTCGTTGGTGTCGTTGTAGGCGCCTGAAACGATGCGGCCCATCCACGTCGCCGGGAAGTTTTCCTCGGTCACGGCATCGCCGATATGGCCCTCAAAGATCGTCAGGTTGACCACTTGTGACGGCGGATAGGCGAGGAACAGCGTGTCCATCTCTGGATGGCCGAATGACATGGTCACGGTGATGTCGGACTTGTCGAGCGTGCCGTCATGCGAGATGTCGCTGTTCTTGATCGGCCATGGGTCGAAGACGACGTTGACGGGATCGCCATTGTCGTCGAGCACCGGCCGCGTGATCGGCGCCTCGCCATTGTTGAAGGCGAACGGCCCGAGCGGCACGTCGTCGCTAAGGTTGGCGCCCTGGATGAGGTACAGCTTGACCGGCTGCCCGGTGTAGCGGCTTGATTCGCGCGTATCGACGGTCATTGTAGCCCTACTTAGAGATTTTGAGGCATGGCGAAGACGTAATAGCGGAGACCGAGCGGCGGCGTTGCTGGGAAGCTGCTGCCCCCGGCCCAACGCTGTGCATAGCTGACATCGTAGCTCGATCCGTTCCACTGAATGGCCACCGGATTATCACCCGACATATAGAAGTCGACGGCATCCTCGGTCGCGTGAATGTTCGCCCAACAACTGTCACAACTGGCCCGCCCTATCCACGCACCCGCGTCTGTGAACACGCGATGAAGGCCAGCCATGAGCCCGTTAGGCGAGGTTGGAGATGGGAAGACAACAATCGTCTTGCAGAATAACTTGAATTTAGGCGACGGATTGGCGATGGACACGGTGGCCATCCGCTCTCCCTTATAGCGTTCGCTACCAGTGATGACTGTCGGGAAGTCGGTCGACCAGTTCAAGAAGCCCTCGGCCACAATCGACAGGTACGCCAGGCGACTGTCGGCGATGATGTCGTTCAGGTTCGGAGCGAGATCGGATGAACCCGGCCGCTTGATCTGCACAAAATCCTGCGTGCCGTCGTTGTCATTATAGAACACTTTCTTGCCACCAGTGGTGTAGGCGTCCTCGCTGTCGGCGAAGATAATGTAGCGAACGGTGATTGCCGTGCTGGTCCCGTTGGTAATCGTGATCTTCTGGTTCGCCACGTCGACAAAGTAAGAGAAGCCATAGTTACCGGCCGACGAGATGCCATTGTAGAAGGGCGGGTGCCAGAACTCCGCGTCCGTTTGCTTTTTGACGTGAAAGTCCATGTAGGTGAACTGCGTAATCGGCAGCGCGCAGTGGATGTCGACCGTGCCGCTGCCGGCAACATTGATGTCGCCAGCGGCCATTATTTTGGCGGGTATCTTGTTCTCGTGGAAGACGAAGTGCTCAGGATTTGCGTCGGACACGTCGCGACCGGCCAAGGCGAGTCGGGCCGTATTTTGGTCGATGCGCATCTGTTCCTGACCTGATGCAGGCGTCGCAGAGTAATCCGGCAAAGCATCATTCCGGGCTGGCAATTGCAGAACGGATAGCTGCCACGTAAATCGCGAAATGCTCGCGTTGGTACTACTTTGCAGTGGCAGGTTATATGCCTCGCGTTGCGCTGGCGTTGCACCCGTCGAAATCATTGTCGTCTGACACGTGTATGCAACAGTGCTCAACACGTAGCCAACCAAGCCACTGTTGGTGAAATAGCTCACCGAAGGACCAGCGAATACACCGGCCGCTGCTCCGGTGCGATCTCGATACTCTACGATCGGCAAGTAGCCCCACGGCCACCAGTCAGGGAACATAAAGAGGGTCTGCCTGCCTTGCGCGTTGTTGCTCCATTGGATCGTTGCGGCAGACGTGCCGAACGCGCTCTGGCTCGTGCTGACCACCGTGTCGAGATCGCCATTGGCGAACGAATAGTACCGAGTAGTCCCGCCGTTGTTGTAGCGACTGTCGTAGCCCTGTTGATAGATATCGTAGACATAACTGAGCTTTGTGCCCGCCGCCGTGTCGAGCTTAAACTTGCCGATATTGGCAGCACTCTCGTATACAAGATCGGTCGCGTAGTCATAAGCGCTCCGAAGGCATGGAACGCCTGCGGAGTTGACTCCATATCCGAAGTTTATCGTCATGGGCGTTTGACCGAAATGAAGCCAACGTCGAGATCGATAGTCATCGTTCCTGTCGCACTTTGCAGTTTGCCGGTGGTCAGGACGCCCACATTGGCGGTGATGGCTGACAAGCTGGTCACGTTGAGCATTGCGGCAGTGATTGAACCGGCGACCAGGATGTTGGTGCGGAACGACGCGATATCGGCCTGCGTTGCAGTGATCGAGCCCGTCTTTATCTGTGATCCGTCGATGATCGTGCGGCCGTAGTCAGCCACCAGGTCTAGCGCACCCTTGTAGGCGGCCAGCACCACGCGATCCGACTGGAATGCCGTCGCCACGGTCGAGGTCGCGGCAAGGACCGTGGTGCCCTTCACGAAATAGACGTAGAGCGTCCCGGTGGACCAGGTGGCGTTGCCGGCCGTGATGTTGAAGGTCGCAATGTTGCCGTCGTCGCCGATGTACTTGATCGTGCCAGCGGACCAGGAAACCTTGTTGGTGGTCGGGCTGTTCGCCTGAAATTCAATCCCCTCGATCGTGAGACCGCGCTGCCCGAACACCGCCTTATCAGCGGAGATGCTGCCGGCGCTGATCATTGCGCCGTCCATGTAGGTGCCGCCGCCAGCGATCCAGTTCGACAGGGACGTGCCGCTGGAGATGTAGATTTGACCGGGCAGCACCTTCGTCGTGCCACCGTTGACGAGCGCGCCGCCGTCGTCCAGCCGGTATGCGCCGTTGACCAGCAGCGAGCCGGTCAGGGTCGTGCCGGCCTGCAACTTTGCCGCATCCAGGTCGATGATCTTGGCGCTGCTGATAATGCCGTTCGCGATCTGCACGGTGCCGGTAATAACCGCCGAGTTGGCAACCAGTTGATTGGCGCCAATCGTCTGCGCCAGGATCAGCCCGCCGTCCTGGTATGCCTTGCCGAGTACAAGCTGGAAGTCGTTGCCGCCCTTGTAGACGCCGAGCACGATGGCGTCATTGGCGTAGAGCAGCGTCAGCGAAGTGGTCGTGGTGATTGCCGCATCGCCAGGCACGTAGCAGACGTAGGTCGTGCCCGCGATCCAATCGACTTGACCGCTCGGCAGCGCCTGCTCGGTAGGCACGTCGCCGGCCACACCATAGCTGATGCTACCAGAACTCCAAACCAGGCGATTGCCGCTCACATACTGGCCGGGCAGGAACGTGACCCCGCTCAGCGCGACCTTGATCTCGCCTCGGATTTTCCCGGTCTCGTCATTGACCGGCGCCGACCACGGCGAGGCGTTGCCGGAAGTGTCGACCGCGCGAACCCAAAAATACAGATTGGTTTCCATTGCGAGGCCGGCGCGCACGAAACTGTTCGCCAGGGTTGCGTGCGAAGGCGTGGCGCTGTCGAGCGGAGTCGTGCTGCTGGCGCTCTCGTAAATCTCGTAGCGTGCCAGATCGGCTTCCGTGTTCGCCACCCAGGTCAGCCAGATTGAATCGAGACCGGCGTTGCTGTGGAAGCCGATCGGCATGGCAGGCGGGATCGTGTCGCGAGCCGTCGTGTGGGTGACGACAGCGCAATAGATCGAGGCATTGCCGCTCTTGTCCACGGCGCGGATTTTGGCGCTGTAAGTGACGTTGGGCTTGACCGCGAGCGTGTAGGTCTCGGCGGACGTTTGAATGCCGACCCATTCGCCACTGCCTTCCTTGATCTGCAAATCGTAATAGAGGAAGTCCGTCTCGCTGTTGAAGTCCCATGCGATGGTCAGCACCGTCGCGCCGTCCGCGACAGCCGAATCCATCACCAGGCCAGATGGCACGGCTGGTGGATCGTGGTCGAACATGGAAGCGAGTTCTTCCGGGCTCACCGAACCGAGGGAGCCGGCCGCCGCGCCAGCGATCAGCAGATTGATCTTTTCCCTGACGCTCAGGCCGGGTTCGCCGTTCTCGATCGGTGCAATGGAAACCGGCATCGCCTAGTCCTCCCACACCGAGCCGTCCTGCCACTGGCCGGTATCGCGCCAGTGGCCGGTGGCCAGAATCCAGTTGTTTCCGAAGCTTTCCTCGGCAGCCAGGTTGGCCAGCGTCACGAACGACAAGGCGATGTTGGCGACGCCGTTCGTGACCCACTGGATGGTCAGCGAGTCCGTGGCGAAGCGGGACACGAACATCCACGAAATGAGTTCGATCTGCGCTGCCGTCGCGCCGATCGGCGTCTCGGTGGCGATCAGCGTGTCGCCGCTGTCGATCTGCCAGTTGCTGATCTCGTGCGGGATCAGGCTGCCGTCCGTGGTTCGGATCAGGATCGCCTGGTGCGCCGGATCGGCATGATAGGCGTCATAGAAATCGGTGCCGGCGAAACGGATGTTCGATCCTGACATGCCCTTGATTGGCGGGAAATCCTGCGCCCATGTCGGCACGTAGATTTCCGCAGCCCTGCCACGGGCGCGGACAAACACGTCAAGCATGGTCATCACATCGGCGTGCGAAACGCCCATGTAGGTCGCGGTGAGCGTGCGAGAGATCAGTGGAACCGGCGTATAGGTCTTGGTAATGCCTCGGCCATAGTCCACGGTCTCGAAGGCGATGTTGAAGGCCATCTGCGGCTGCTGCACGTAGTTCGGCTTCCGCAGCAGCACATAGCGGCCGTAGAAAAGCGCGGCTGGACCGAAGACTTGAGTCGTCTCGCCCTGCGGGCCGCCGTCGAAAGGCAATGCATCGGCGACGCGCACGACGGTGCCCGGCTCAACGTCGAGCTTGATGGCGGACGTGGCAATCGCCGTGGTGTAGATCGAAAGCGTATTGGTGTTTTGGAGCGACGCCGGCACCAGTGGCAGAAGCGTTGCGCCCTGCCCCACGGCACCGACCACGCCGGCAGTCAGAACGACTTGGTTGCCGGATACGAAATCCACGGTGATCTTGCGAGCCTTGCGTCCGGTCAACAGCGCGCAATCCATGCTGCCGTGCAACCAGGTTGGCACGCGATCGAGCTTCAGCACCGTTGCGCCGTCCGATACGGTCTCCACGAGCGTAGCGCTGTCGGCCGAGAAGTCGCTGACCAGAACCTTGCCATCGCGGGCCAGATGCAGAGCATCGGCGAAGGTGCGAAGGCGGTCGCCGTCGAGCAGAATGGCGGCTTCTATCGTGCGGCGCGGCTGGACGCGTTCAGACCGACGCTGTTCACTGCCATCGCGGCTGGTGAAAACGTCGGTCTTGAATTCGTAGGTGTCCCGCACACCGTTTTGCCAGTTGGGGACGATTGGGAGAAAAACGGCCATGCCATGCTTTCACGTCTGAAAAGTGAAAATACCGTCTAACGTGAAAATTTGCAATGGCTACCCGCCTTGAAGTGCCGCAGAAATCTTGCGCGCGTTCCGCGTCATGTGGTTGAGGATGACACGTTCGCCGGCCACGGTAGCCAACGCCTGCTCAAGCACGTCGGCCGGGTCGAACAGGTTGACGTTCTTCACGTTGAGCGCTTGACCGCGACCGCCGCCGCCGTTGTTGACGTGACGCGGATCATCCTGTGTCAGGACTTCCTCGCCCTTGAGTCCAATGATCGGAACTTCGTTCGACTTGAGACCCATGACGCCGCCCGTGTGATGGCGAGCCGCGTTGGCGAAGATTGCCGGGTTGACCATCTTCGTGCCAGAACCTTCGCCGCCGATGACGCCACCCTCGTGGAACAGCGACGTGATCCAGCCGGCGATGCCGCCACCGAGGCCACCGCTGCCGCCGCCGCCTGCGCCGCCCGAGATCGCGTTGAACAGCGCCTGCTTGACGATCGCCTTGCCGATCTCGATCAGGAAGTCGGCGATGCCCTGCAACAGCGCATCGAAGAAGGCGTGTGCTGCGTTCTCCCCGTTGGCGAGCGCCTGTGCGAACGCACTGAATGCATTGCCACCGATGTCGGCCAACTGCTCGTTGATCTGCTGCGCCTGCGGGAGGAACTGCTTGTCGATCTTTTGCAGCGTCTGGCCAATGCCCTCCTGGATCGCCTGCAACTTGGCGATCTCCTGATCGGCACCGGAACCGCCGATCGCCTGCCAGAACGCGATGGCTGCCGGGATGGCCTCTTTCAGCTTGTCCTCAACCTGACCGATCTGGTCGATAGTGCTGGCAACCTTGCCCTGGTCGCCGGCCGCCTGCGCGATCTGCAAGCTTTGGAACAGGGCCGTGCGCTGCGCGACAAGTTGGTTCACCTGATCATTGGCATGGGCGCGGTCAAACTCGGCGCCGGCCTGCTGTTTCACCAGGTCGAGTTGCTGTTGCGTCAGTTCGACGCCGGCCTTCTGCGCCTTGTTGGTTTCCTCGACGACGGCCTTGTTGATCGCGGCCTGGCGCGTTTCCTTGGTCTTGTATTCGAGCGTCGCGGCTGCCGCGTCGGTGCGCGCCTTGAAGTCCTTCTCGTAGTCGGCCGTGAGCTTGGCCTGCTCCGAGATGCCCTTGTAGGCAGCAAGAAGACCTTCGGCGTTCGCTGCATGGTCGCCCATCTGACCGGACACTTTGTCGAGCACAGTGCCGGGCGCGCCGCCGTTCTTCTCGTCGGAGGCGTAGATGTTTTTGGCGTTGCCAGCGTTGATGGCGGCATAGATTTGCAGCAGACCGTCGCCGGCCTTCACGCCAGCGTCGGTGAGGTACTTGGCAACAGCCTGCATCTGGCTTTCGATGCTTGAATCCTTGCCCACGCCATACCGGGCGCGAGCAGCGGGACCGAACTGTATCAGTCCTTCATAATTGTTCCCGGCACCGCCCACGATCGAGGGATTGAACGTGCCTTTCGTCTCATAGGAGATAGCGGTCAGAACGTCCTTCACGTCGATCTTCAACTGATCGGCAATGATCGTGGCGAACTTGACGATATCGCCCATCTGCTGTGCGGACGCCGAGCCGGAATTGCGCTGCGCGACGTAATCGGCCTCGTAGTTCTTGTGCGTCGAATCGAAGGCCATGCCCGCCTGAGCGCGAATCTGCTTCGTCTGCTCGGCGGTCAGCCCGAGAATATCCTGATTGAGCCTCTTGGCTTCTTCCAGCGCCGCGTTCTTCGCCTTCAGCAGTTCGCCTTCGATATAGCGCTCACGGTTCGTCAGATTGGCCTGACGCGTTTCGTCGCTCAGCGCCTTGCCCTGCTTGTCGATGATCGCCTGAATGTCGAGGCGGGCCTTCTTGTCGGCTTCCGTGAGATCGGCAGCATTCCGCTGCTCTGCCGAGCCGTCTTTGATGGCCTGCAACTCATCCTGGCGCTTCTGCACGATGTCGGCCAGTGCCACGCGCTGCGCTTCGAGGGCGCCCATGTCGGCATAGACGGTCTGGCCGGCCTCCAGTAGCGCCTTCTGCTCGGCAAGCTGGCCGTTGATTTCTTGGAGCTTCGCGCGAACGGCTTCCAAGTCCGTCGTATCGACGTTGCCCATGAGAAAATTGGCAGCGCTTTTGAGTTGCTTGGCGTTGCGCAACGCATCGTTGGCCGCGTTGTTCAGATCGTCGCCGAACTTGTCGAGTTCCTTGCTGACGCGAGTGAGCAAGCCCGACTGCTCGATGATGGTGAGCAGCGCGTCCCACGCCTTGCCGGCAGCCTTCGCGGCTTCCGACCAGGAATTGGTCTTTTCGGCAGTGAGCGCCAGCTTTCCGGCAAGGATATCCTGCGCGAGCGTCATGGCACCGGTCGTGTTGCCGGCCTTGGCCATCGCCTCTATCTGCGCGTATTGCGTCTCGGTCAGGAAGTTGAGTTCCTTGTCGAGATCGCGAACACTTTCAACCGAGCCGGTGAAGGCAGCCGACAGCTTCTTTCCAACTTCGGTAACGTCGTCACCGGAAATGGCGCTTAGCCGCTCGGCCATCTGCGCAAGCGGGGCAAAGTCCTGCTGCTGGACTCCGTCCTTGATGAACTGTTTGACCAGGCCACGGGCCTTGTCGGTCGCAACGCCGAACTCGCCCATCTTGTCGGTGATCTTGACCAGTTCTTCGGCGCTGTAACGGCTACCGTCCGCCGAAAGTGCCAGTTCCTTGTTGAAGATCGCGAACGAGTCGGCGGCTGTCTTGAGACGCAGGGCCTCGGCGATAAACGGCGCCAGCACAGCCGTGGTCGCGGCAATGACCGGGATCGATCGGGCAAGCACGCCCATGACATTCGGCCAGACTTGGATGATCTGGCCGGCCTGCTGGGCAAAAATCTGCATCGGCCGCTGGCCGGAAGCCAGCCCCGAGATCACGTCGTTGACCTGGTAGCCGAGGTTGGTCAACTGATAGGGCCGCAGCCCGAACGCCGTGATGTTCTGTGCCTCGCCCTTGGCATTGGTTGGGCTCAGCGACGTGCTGCTGCGAAGCGCATCGTTCTTCCGCTTGAGAACGTCCTGCGCCTTTGACGCGGTATTGGAGGCGGCAGAGAGCTTGTTCAGTTGCGCAACGACATTCGCCGTCGCCGCAGCCTCCCGGTTGCTCGCGTCGATTCGCCGAATCCAGTCGCCGTAGCCCGACTCGCTCGTGGCGTTCAACCTGGCCTGAATTTGAGCCTTCAGGGTCGCTACCGCGTTGGCCTTTTCGTCGGCGGCGCGGTTGCGGTTCACGGCGTCGATGTAGCGCAGCCAGTTGCCGTAACCGGACTGGACGCTGTTGTTCAGACGCTCCTGGATTTCCGTTTTTCTGGCCGCAACAGCAGCGGCCTTTTCCTCGGCGGCCGAGGCTGCGATGGCAGCCGACGCCGCAGCCTGCGACGCAGCCGCCTCCCGCTCCATCGACGTGGCGAGGCGATTGAACGCGGCAAAGCCGGTCGCTGCGGTGCTGGTGATCTGATTGAGGGCCGCGCGCTTCTGATTGAGCGTATCGACGGCTTCACGGGATCGGTCGCGGACTAGCTTGATGGTCTCGGCAAGCTCGCGCATCTCCGCTTCGTTGAGACTGCCTGACTTGCGCCCGCTGTCGAGCGCCGCCTGGTAGCGCGTGACATCTGCCGTGAGTTGCTTGTAGCCGGCAACGGCTGAGTCGATCTCGGACTGAGCGACGCCGAGGACATCGCGACGGCTGGACGTTTTGGCAGCAGCAGAGAGTTTTCCCTGCTGCTGCTCGATGTCTTTGAGAACCTTCGAATACTGGTCGCGAGCCTTAACGGTAAACTCGACAACTCTCTCGTTAGCCATCCGTCAGTTCCTTCAACTGCTTCGCCAACTCGCTGGCCATTCGTTCGGTGCCGTGGCCTGCTACGCTCTGGTTCGGGATGCTGGAGAGCGCCATCTGAAAGAGGGAGATTTCGGCGGCCAAGTGAGCGTTGATGCGCTTGACCACGAAACCCGCCTCTACAAAAACCTTCGAGACTGGATAGCTGAATGCGTTTGGGTGTCCGTGATCGAGCAAGAGGCTGATCTGGCGATGGACACCCTCTATCCAGTGATCGATGGTTTCAGGGATTGCAGCTTCGTCGTTGCTGCAGTTACCCTGGTGACGATCTCCATCAGTTTTCCCGGCCCACCTTCGGCTGCCAGTGTCAGGCGGATGATTTTGTCCAGCGCGTCGATCTGAACGGCGGTCGGCAACCCGATCTCGCTCAGCCGCTTCGCGTTTTCCGGCTCGCCGAGGCCACAGGCAATGACCAGCGACACCAGCGGCGCGAAGTCGTCCATCAGCGCCACCGCGATTTCCTCGGCGCTGCCAGTGAGGTTCCCCGCGATGGCCTGCGCGTACAGGTTGGCAACAACGTCCCTATGATGCCGCACGATGAAGGTGATGTGGGGAAGGCTGAGTCCGTAGACCTTCAGCGCGTTGGCGCCGAAGGTCACGGTCTCGAACGGAATGGTCAGTGTCTCCAACTGGCTCATTGTCGTTCCTTACGCGGCCGGGCGGCCGTCGCGGTAGGCCAGCGCCAGGTTGCCCTTCTTGAGCGCCGTCACCGTGAGGCCCATCGTCTGCCAGGCCGGCGACTCCGGGTCGTTGACCAGTGCCAGATCGCCGTTCGGGGCGATGCTGACACGCGGGAGCGTGATGTCGGCCTGCTCGCCAGCGGCGTTGAAGGAGATGAACTTCAACTCGCCTTCGACGAGGCTGACCGTGGAGGCGATCTGCTGACGGGTCGAAACCAGGGTGTCGAAGCCCACGACCCATTTCGCCGCGTCGACCAGTGCGGTGACGAGACCGAGTTCTGCGTCGAGTTCGTAGTCCGTCCCGAGCACGAGCGGTGTCGGCGTGACAGGGGCGCCATCGGTGACTTCGACGTTGGTCAACTTGCGGGCACCAGTCGGATTGCTGTCGGTGCGGCCAAGCTGAAACGTGTCGCCGGCCTTGACCAGAAGATAGGTTTCGCTCTGATCCGTCAGCGCCGTGGCCGTTACCGTGCCGACTGCGCCCATGAACCAGTAGGACACATTCTCGGGACGCATGTCGTTGGTGCGGATGGCGCCGTTCAGGGCGGTGGTGATCGGAATCTCCGCATCGAGAACCTGAAGGCCGGCCTGCGATCCGTAGTTTTTCAGGGTGGTGCTGGCGGCCGTCAGGGTCAGTTCCGGGCAGTTGCCGAGTTCGCGCAGCGGGCCGGGCGTCTGCGTTCCGGCCAGGTAGCGGGCAAAGAACGCCTTGCCGCGCGGAACGACGAGATTGCGAGATTGGGTATCCATGTGGCAGTCACTCCTTTTTCGTGATTATCACGTATAACGTGATTTTCGGTTAAGCGAAAGGTGTCTCAAGATTTTCTGCCAAGATGAGCGTCACCGGGACCAGAAAATATGCGACGGCGGAAACTTCATCGTCGGGCGGCCGATGAACAGGCTCTCCGATCTGCACGGCGATGACGCAAGGCGCTACCGAACCGAGACCGAGAATGTTGTAGTCCTTGGCGACCCTGGTCTTGACGAGCGCGGCAATCACATCGGCTGACGCACGGTAGGCCGGGTCAAGCGGATGATCCTTGTCGTCTTCGACAAAGCCTTGCACCAAGAGCCGAAACTGGTTGGTGGAGAGGCCAGACGCCATTGCGCCGTCAACCGGCTCACGCGAGCGCGGGTCTTCCAGCAGCGACAGCATGGGCAGCGGATCGCTATCCCCATAGATCGTGCGACCCCGAAACACACGTTCCGCAGGGCGACCGGCCGCGTCCACGAAGTCCGAGAAGTCGTGACGATAGCCGTTTGTCGGCGTGATTGTCTTGAGGGCTTCGCCGAGCGCCATGACCGCGCGCAGGCGGAACGGATCAGGATAGTCGGCCATTCTTCATCAACTCCATTTGGCGGGTGAACTCGGCTTCGAGATCGTCCAGCGTTTCGGGCGTCATTTCTTGAAAGATACCGCCCTCGTTCGATGCGGCTGCCAACGCCTGGTCGACTGACGGGCCGTAGAGCAGCCACAGATTCTTGCCGATCGACTTTGGCTTGTAGGCGCCGGCCGGGGCTCCACCGCTCGTGCGGACGGCAAGCCCGAGATTGTTGTTCTTGAGCCGAATGATGAAGGCGCGGGAAATCGATTTCGTTTGACCGGGCTTCACGGTGACGTTGATCTTGCCACCGACGTGGCGCGAACCGCCTGAAAGGACGCCCTGCCGGCTGAAGCGTGCAAGCGAGGTTGCCTGGCCACGGCCCTCGATCGTAGCGATGAGCGCGCCGCGTCTGGCGCGAGTCTTGACCCACAGGCGCTTGCTCGACGGTGAGACATAGGACGCTGGAAAGGCGACCTGTTCCCGCGCGGCGCGCGCGGCCCGAGTGCGGCTTCGATCTGCGGTGCGGTTGATAGCGCGCACCAATGCAGTTTCCACGTCGGCCGTCACTTCGCCGATGGATGGCAGTTGAGCAAATTCGACGACAACCACTGCTGCGCTCAAGTGATGATGCCTTCCCAAACGGTGCCCGTCGTGTCGAGGCCGGCAAGAAGTGCGTCCAGGTCAGCTTGAGAAACCTCGCTTACTTCCGCTGCGACATAACCCTCCCGCTCCGGGCGGCTGGTCGACGTGCGATAGGCTTCGGAGTTTCCAAAGATGACATATGCCTTGCCGAGTGGCTTCACGCCTTGGGCAAGCTGGAAGACAATGCGATTGGTGAGATCGAGCAGCGTGGGGCCGTTTCTGAAATCCTCGGCCTGGTTCTGCGATGCCACCTGCGCCTTATGCAAACGGACGGTGACGCGAACAGGCGTCCCTGCGGCGTGTGTGATGTACACCGCAGGAATCTCGAAGGTCTCGTGGATGTCCGCGAGAGCCGTCCGTTTCTGTTCGCGCCAACCGGCCATGGCCTAGATGTCCAGGTCGTCGCTGTCGGCGGCCTTCTTGCCACCCTTCTTCTTGGCAGCAGCTTCCGCCGCTTCCTTCGCGGCCTGCTCCTTGGCAGCAGCTTCCGCCGCGTCCTTCTCGGCCTGCTCCTTGGCGGCAGCTTCCGCCGCGTCCTTCTCGGCCTGCTCCTTGGCGGCAGCTTCCGCCGCGTCCTTCTCGGCCTGCTCCTTGGCAGCAGCTTCCGCCGCGTCCTTCTCGGCCTGCTCCTTGGCGGCAGCTTCCGCCGCGTCCTTCTCGGCCTGCTCCTTGGCAGCACGCTCATCTTCTTCCTCGGCCGAGGAAATGATGCCGGCCTTCACGAGGTCCGCTTCGGTTGGAATGACCGCCGCGCGAACGTCTGGACGTAGAACGTAGTCCAGTTCCGCGCCTTCCAGTTCGACGATCTGGCCGGGCAGCACGACCGGAGGATTCGCTTTCGGATCGCGCTGAATGGTGTGAATTGCCTTGATGTACATTTGAGATGTCTCCGTTGGGAAAAACGGCCCGGCAGTGGTTAGCCGGGCCGTGGGGGATCACATCGCTGCCGGCTTACGCCAGCACGCGACCCTTGAAGGTGCGGTTCGGATACAGCGGCACCGGCAGCGGCGAAGCCTGGTGCATCAGGAAGTCTTCGCCCGGATCGTCGGTCTTGAACTGCTTGCCGAACACGCGCGCGTTCGCCAGGCCGCTCTTGATCGCCTCGTTGTCGAAAATCGCGCCGTAGCACTTGACGCCGGTCGCACCCGGAGCAACGAGCAGGATATCCTTTTCGTTGAACAGGTCGATCCGGGTTGCGCCACCAGCGCCATCCGGCACGTCGACCGTATCCTTGTAGGCCCAAACCGTCAGACCATCGGCAAGCTGGCCGATGTAGGTGAGCGGCTGTTCCTGGCGCAGGATGCCGAGCGAGATGTTCACGGTATCGTTGCCGCGATAGCGCGTGTCGAGCGCGTCCTTGATGCCGTTGTTCTTGCGGAACACCGGGGCAACCTGAGCACCCACGATCAACTGCGCGGCAGAGCCGCCGCCGTTGGCCAGGTACATCGTGTTCATCCAGCTTTGGAGATCGCCGAGGATGTCGGTGGTCGGGTCGCTCCAGTAGTTGCTCGACTTGGTGACGGTGTGACCGGCCGCGCGACCGAAGTCCAACAGGACAGACGGGTTCTTGGCGCCCTGCTCGCGGTCGTAGTCGATCTGCACTTTGCCGTCGATGAAGGCGCGAGCCGCCATCCAGGCTTCCCGCACGTCGATCGCGCGGTTGTGCATTTCGGTGATCTCGGCGATACGCATATCGTACTTCTCGGCGAGCGTCGGAGCGCGGCCGGCGTTGATGAAGATTTCCGACGGACGGATGTTCTTCAACTCGGTCGGGCGCACCGCGTTCTTGAGCTTGATGTACGGCGCCGTGATTTCGGAGATCGTCTCGGCCTTGGCATTCTGCATCGGCCGCCCCTGTTCATAGGGCAGCGTGAAGGGTGCCAGGAAGCGGGTCGATGCCGGCAGGTCCGCAAAGCGGATCGCACCGTCTTCCGAGAAGTGAGTCTGCGTGAAGAAGGTGTCCAGCCAGTAGGACGGAATCGACTTGTAACGGTCGTCCTGCCGCAGGGTGTAGAGGTCTTTCGGAGTCCAGAGTTCGATACCCATGGGATAACTTTCCTTCGAGTTCGAGGCTTACAGGGCCTGCGGGGTTACGGGGCCGCCACGGTCGAGCCGAAAAGAACTTCGCGCACGACGATGGAGGACGGGGTGGGAGCGCCAGCGAACGCGTTGAACTTCTTCGCGTCGGTGTCGAAGCTGACCGGCCAGTTCAGCATATGCTTGGCCAGGCAGCCGCTGCGCAGGACCGGGATGCCGGGGTTCTGACCGTTCGGAATCACGATCTTGAAAAGCGTGATGCCGATGGCCTTGATGCTGTTGGCCGGCGTGACGGTATCCAGCAGCGCCGGGACCAGGTTGCCTGAACCGTCGAGGCCGACAGGGGTGAAGGCTTCCAGGGTCTGGTTGGCTGCGGCCTGCAAGTCCTGAACGACCACGGCCGGCGTCTCGCCGACGATGAGTCCTTCCAGGACGGGGTTGATGCTGTCGGTCCACTGCGACGGGAAACCAGCGGTGGGACCGAGCCTCGGAAGATTGACAGTCATTTCGACTTCTCCTTGCGTCTACGGTTGAGCCTTGGGCCGTTAGCCCTTGACCATTGCGAGCGTCTTTGCGGCGCGGCTCATTTCCGTTTTGTCGGTTTCGGCGTTGGCGTCGGACTCGATGCCGGCGCCTTGGCCGCGCATGGCGTCACGCAGCATTCCTTCCGGTGCGCCTGCCGTGGGCTTGGACTCTTCGCCCAAGGTGGCGAGGAACGCGCCCGCTTCGTCAGCGGACATGCTGGTCTTGAGGGCGGCGTTGAGCGCGGCGGTCGGCCGAGTTTTGCCGGCGTCGGAGCCGAGGATCGCGCTGATGCGAGCCATTGCTTCAGCCGCGCCCTGCTTGATGCCTTCCGCGAGACCTTCGGCCTTACCGGCTGCCTTGGAATTGTCGAGGTCGACCTGGGTGAGTTCGGCCATTTGTTCATCTCCTTCTGAGAGTGTGGCCCCAAAGGCCGTGATAGCGTCGTCAAGGGCTCCGATTTCATCTGCCAAGCCGTTGTCGATCGCCTGTTGAGCCATGAAGGTGCGCGCGCCGGTCGCGTTGACCGCCTCGACACTCATGTCCCGGTTTCTCGCCACCGAAGCGGCGAATTGCTCGTGGAATGCATCCACGCGCTCCTGAATCCGCTCGCGCGCCCCCTCGGACAGTTTCTCGTAGGGGTTGCCCTCCATCTTGTCGGGCTGCGAGCGGATGATGTTGACCGTGATGCCCGCTTCTTCGAGCATCTTGGAATATTCGACGGCGACCACGACGACGCCGATGGAGCCGACGCCACCAGTGCGGGCGACCGTGATATGATCACTCGCGGAAATGATGTTGTAGGCGGCCGAGTAGGCGTGTTCTGCGGCGAAGCCACGGATCGGCTTCTTGCCTCGGAACGCGTAAATCTTGTCCACCAGGTCGAAGTTGCCCGAGACCATGCCGCCGCCAGAGTTCACGACCAGGGCGATGCCCTTGACGTTGGTGTCCTCGACGCCGCGCTTGATGGCCTGGTAGATATACTCGTAACCGGTCGCCCACGCCCCGTATGCGTAGGGGAAGTCGTTCAGCAGAAGGCCCTTCACCGGCACGTGGAGGATGCCGTTCTTCACGACGTAAGGGCGAAGGTATGAGCGCCAGTCGTCGCTCGCATACCAGAAGTTGTCATCTGCCTTTTCAGCACCGGCCTTCTCGATGACGCCCATGCGCTCGCCGAAAGCGCTCAACAGCGTCTGCAGCCAAGCGCCCTGCCCCTCGTCGATGAGTGCGGGCTGATCCTGGAATTGTGCGATGATAGGGTTCACTGCTTGCCTCCATCGCTTGGCGTGGCCGTAAGCGCGTTCTGCATGTCTTTGCTGTTCTGGTCGTAGATCGACGGATTGCCGTAGGACTCGTCGAGCTTGCGCTCGCGGGCGATCTGGCGAGCGGTCTTGCGCCAGTCGCCGCCTGACATTTTGGCGATCTCGATTTCCTTGGTGGAAAGGCCGTTCACGATCTTGAGGACCGCAGCCTGCGTTTCCTTCAACGGATCGATCTGACCTTGGCCGGCGCCGATCCACTCGCACGCGCTGAACGCCTCGGCGTTGAGTCCGTCATAGAAACGCGGCACGTCGCGGCGCTTGAAGCACTCAAGTTCGTTGTAGTTGATCGCTTCCTCAAGCCAGAGGCGATAGACGAAGTTCGCCACCTTGTCGGCGACGGCTCGCTTGATCGCCATCATGGTCTTCAAGGTCTCGCCGAGCGATGCTCGGGCCGACGAATAGTTTGTCTGCGTGTAGTCGCGCGACAACTGCTCGTAGGAAACGCCAAGCGCAGCCGCGATGTAGCGCAGCAAGCTCTGCTCGAACTTGTCGCCGGCCGGGCTGTTCGCACCGGGGTTCTGGATTTTGAGTTTGGTGCCAGGTGCAAAGATCGGAATCTTCGCGCCATCCATGTGCAGGTTCTTGGCGCCGCTGGCGTACTCGGAAATCGTATTTAGGTACGCGTTCATCCAGGTCGTCGTTGCGTTGCCGTCCCCGGCACCAGCGCCGAGGGCTGCCGACACGTCCTGCGGAATCTCTGACTCGATCGACGCGGCATAGGTCGCTGCAACGACGGCTCGTTCCAGTTCCGTCTTGCGGAAGTGCTTGGTCATCCGCATTTCGCTGAGCGCGGACACCATTGCCGCCACGCCGCGCGTCTGATCGGGACGCAGTTCCTCGAAGACGTGGTTGATGATCATCCGGCCCCACGACTTGCGGGCAGGAATGCGCTTCCATGTCGGCGTCACGATCAAATTCGAGCGATAGTCGCTCGGATGCGCGTTGCGAATGTAATAGGCGATCGGTGCGCCGAAGGTATCGGACTCGACACCCTTGCGGAGTCGGCTGCCCTTGTACGGCGTAAAAATGCGGTCGCGCGGGTCGGACAGCCGAGCCGGATCGATCATCTGCACGGCGCTTGCGAACGGTCGGCCATCGTCGAACCATTCGGCCGACTGCAACACTTCGCCGCTCATCAGATGCACACCAACCGCGAGACGAACGATATCGGTCAGGGTCTTGGTGCGCCTGGCATCGGGCCAGCACTGATCGCTCTCAGCCCACAGCGTGAACTTGGTCTCGATTTCTTCCTGCGCCTCGGCTTCCCACTTCTCGTCATCCTTGCCGAACAGGACTTTGGTTTCCGGCTTGGCGTTCAGAAGAAAACGGGTGCCGACGATCGAGTCCTTGCGGATTGTCGCGCCGCCAGACACGTAGGCGTCGTTGCGCACCGTATCGAGCGCACGGGCATCCAGGTCGTCCTTGAGCGGGAGCAGATCGGCATCAGCCGAACGCAGCGCGGGCTGCCAGCCTGCGAGCCGGTTCAGCTTGTCGGCGCCGTCATAGGCGACACCGCCCGCTGCCACCGCCGAGGCAACGGGCGGCTGCACTACCTGGATCGCCGGGGAGACACCGGCATCCGATCCAAGCAGGTCCGAGAGATCGAGGTTGCCGCTCATCCCCACACCGGCCTCAACGGACGCGTCGGGCCGGTGCAGCCTGCGACTTCCTGTTCGAGTTCGCGGATATAGGCTTTCAAACGGCTGGCGTTGGCTGGCGTGTAGCGAACCGATTCGCCATTGGCGTCGCGCACTTCCACCGCCGACGTGCCGGTTTGCAGTCGGTGGTAGGCGGTCTTGGCTTCGGCAAGAAGGTCGGCGGTGGTCGCCATCGGTCATCCAGCGTGAATTTCACGTATAGATACCGTAAACGTGAAACTAAAGCAATATAGAATTGATTTTCAATAATATAGTGAAATTCTAGGCGAGCTTGGCCGCGAGGTCTGCGAATGTCATTTCACCCTTCTTTGCCGTGGTTGGCTGAGCCACTGCCTCGCCGCCGAACACGAGATCGTTCTCATCCCACGGCGCAGCCCATCCGGGCGGCTCGTCGTAGTTCAGCCGATCGATGTTGAAGGTGACATAAGGCACCGTATTTTCCAGCGGCCGGATCGCCAGGCCGAGCGCATAGTACGCCAAGTCGAACGCTTCGTTGCGGCGCTTGCGCGGGTTTTCCCAGCCCTTCTCAGTCCGTATTTCCGTGGTCATCTGGTTGTAGAACCATTCGGGCATCCAGTCGGGGAATCGCAACATGCCGCCAACGGTGTCATCAGCGCCGGTATCCTCGACGCGGCGCGCCAGCATGACCGAGAGGCGATCCTTCATCAGGTTCGAATTGAGCAGGATCACCGGCACGTCGCCCTTGGCGATGGCGAGTTTTCCCTTCTGGCTGGAATCCGGCCAGGTGGTGCTCGCGTGCGGCTTGGTCTTCGACGGTTCACCCTTGATCAAACAGAACCGACGATGCAACCCGTCTCCCTGCTGCCGCAGCCGGCGCCAGAAATTATAGGCGTGACCCGTGACACCCTCGGCGCCGCCCGAGTCACTTCCGGTCGCCCGGATACGCATTCGCCGGCCGCTGCCGTCCGCCAATGGGTAGGTTTTCAGGATGACCTGTTCTTTCAGTACATCCCAATCCTCGGCGAACGCGGCCGGGTCAATTGGCAGTTTCTCGCCAGCGCCGTTGAGACGATCCGACAGACGCACCTTGAAGCCGTCGATCACCACCATGTCGCCGGTCGCAGTGAAGCCGTGCACCTGGACGACAAACGCGGACTTCTGCACGTCAACCGTGGCAATCGCAAAACGAACGCCGTGCGGCACCGATGGTTCGTCCTCGGTCGATCCCCAGTCCTCGGCATTGGTCTTCAGGTCTTCCGGCGACCGCTCGGACAGGCGCGACGCGGGAATGTAATAGGAGCCCTGGTCAGTCGTGACCGTTTTGCGCAGCGGCGCGTCGTCGCCAGTGTCGGCCAGCGCCTTGATCGCCCGCAGATGCTTTTCGACCAGTTGGCCCCAATCCTGATAGGCCGCAGCCGGCCCCTTCATCCAGAATGACGCGATGCTCGACCGCGCTGCCTTCATGCCGTTGCGCTCGACGATCTTCTGCTCGGCAGGCAGCCAGATCAGGCCGTCCTTCACCCAGCGTCCACCCTCGTTGAGTTCGTCCTTCATCTGAGGCTCAAGCACGCCGCCGCACTGGTACGTCGGACAGAGCATGTATGTCTGCTCGCGCGCCTCCATGATGTCCTCGCTATCGGGATAGCGAAGCAGCTTGAAGTCGGGTTCGAACGCCTCATTGCAATGCGGGCACGACCAATACCAGCGGCGCCGGTCGCCACGGTTGTACAGTTCGAAAATGCCTCGGATCGGCGGCGCCTCGTGCGGGGTGCTTGGCGACCACTTTGGATCAGTGATCTCCTTGTTCGGGTTTGGCGATGCCTCCGCGAAGGTCATGCCGAATCGCTTGAACGTCGTCGTTCGCATCTGCGCCAAGTCAAAGGGGTTGCCTTCGCCGTCTACGTTGTCGTCCATGCGCTCGTAGTCGATCAAGCCGACGCGCGGCATGGTGATGCCGGACAGGTTGCTGGCCGTTGGATAGGTCAACAGCAAGCGCATCCCCGAATCGAATTCCTTGTCGAAGGTGTTGTCGTCCTTGCGGTGTTTAAGCTGGTGCTCGCGGACAGATGTCGATGCCTGCAAATAGCGCTCAAGATCGCCCTTCGACCACTTGCGCGCGTTCTCGCGATCCATGTGCACGAGCATCATGTCGGCCGGATCGGTCATGACAGTGTGCGATGTCCAATTCAGATGGATCATCGTCTTGCCCGTTCGAGCGGGACCGATGAAAACGCAGCCCTGAAAGTCGAGGCTGGTCAGTTCGTCCTGCGGCTCTTGAATGTAGGGCGTGCGCTTGCGAGACCACTTGACGCTGTGACCGCCGCCGCTTCCGATGCGGGTGTATTCCTCCGCAGCCTCGGTGACGCTCATGCGCTTTTGCGGCTGCAAGGTCTCGAAGCCGCGAGCAACGATGCTCTCTATGGTCTGATGCTTCGCTTCAGCTATCAGTTCCGCCACTGATGGCGGTCGCATTCTCGCGGTCATTCGTCACCAGGGATCATCGTGGGCCGCGTGTCGGTGTCGGCCAGTTCCTTCTCGATCTCGCGAGAATGCGCGTTGGTCTGAAATTCGCGCGGGAAGTCTTCGAGCTTCGTCTTGATCTGCGCGTTCATGTCGGCCACGCGATCGACGAGGAAGTTGTACTGCTCGTCGCTCAGCTTCTCACGGCCGGGCATATCCTCGATCCACATCTTGCTCTCGTGCCGGATCAGCATCGAGACGCGGGCGAAGGTCATCAGCACATCTTCATCGTGCCAAAGCTGGCCGGCCGCCGTGAGCGCCCGGATGCGGGCGTTGGTCATCTCCCAATATGCCTTGGAAACGATTGGCGGAAGCGACGCCTGGTTCTGCTGCGCCAGCCAGTCTTCGATGCTGCCCTGTGGCGCGATCAGATACGACATTGCCGTGAGGAAATCGTACATCGGCTGCTGCTTGCCGCCGTGAGTTGTCCAGTCTTCGACGGGACAGCGTTCGAGCCGCTTCTGAATTTGCTTGGGATAGGCGCCGAGAATGTTGGCGAAGAAGGTCACACCCTGCGGGCGACGGAATTCCGTGTAGTGAGGCAGCTTCTTCGCAGCCTGCTCCTGCAGCCGGCGCGCTGCTTCTTCCTTGGTCGGTCGGCCGCGCCTGGGGCGACCCGCATCAGGATTGTATGCCGGCTCGTCGTCGCCGAGCAGGTCGGAGAAGTCGTTGTCTTCGATCATCCGTCGTCCCTGTCCAACTCGTCGAGGAACGGGCTCCGCTCCACCGCGCCGCCGCTGCCGCAAAGATCAGGGTGCCAGCGGCGCCCGTATGGCCCTTTCTCAGGAAGCCATTTCTTCCGTTGCGGCTGTTCCCGCTTGGGCTGCGGTTCGGATTTGTCAGCCACCGAAGACCGCCTTCTGATAAGCAATGACTTCGCTGGCCCGCCACACCGAAACCTTGTGCGATCTCCGCGTCTGCCTCGGGAATTTGCCGGCCTTGATCTGGCGATAGATTTCGCTTCGAGAGAGCCCGGTGATCGCGATGACCTGCGGGAGTCGAAAGCTTTGGTCGATGTCCATTTCACGTCTCCAAGTGCTGCTATCTTGATAGTCACTTTTAACGTGACAATCAAGCAGAAACACGATAAACGTGAAACATCAGGTCGGACGCTGAACCCGAAACGATGGAGAGTTCGTACCGCCAGGGGCGGGGTGAGCGTCAGTCCCGCATTGCGATTGTTAAGGAGGCGACCATGACTTAGGCGGCTAAAACCGCCCTCAACCTGAATTTTTCGATTGTGAAAAGGTCGTCCGAGTCAGAACCGGGCGGCCTTTTTGCTATGTGTCGGTCTCAAGCCTATATACGTGGAGTCTTTCCACGGTCGAGCAGGCACAGGCAGTATGGCAATTATCTACGAGCGCGGCACACGGGCCAATTTCACACCGACGAATATGGACAACGTGGACGGAACCAGGGCATTCCTGTCGCACTATAACAATTACCTGTTTTTGAAATTCGTAGCCAACAACCCGGAATCGACCCTGAGCGAAAAACTCGACGCCGAGGGCGAACTGCTGATTTGCGAGAAGAAGCTGGAATTTTGGGAGAAGCACCCCAAGTTCGTCCTGTCCGCCGCGCTGAACCAGATCAAGACCTTGAAGTCCCACTACCGCATGGATTTCGGCGATCTGAAATACCCTACCTTGGCCCCCCGTGGCGTTGAGAAGGGCAAGACGCCGTTCGTGGAATTCCGCTCTGGCGAAAGCCGGCGTGCTCGTAAGAGGTAGCGGAAATCGAACCTATTGCATTTGCTTTGTGGACTCATTTTTTCAAAAATGCGGACTGCTTCCTTATAACCTATTGATTTTATTGACGATGTAAGTCCCTCTCCCGCTACCACTTCAAACCCACTATCGCACGCAATGTTTGTATTGCGGCGGCCGATTGATGCGGCCCTCTTTTCGGCATGCGGGGTCGCTGGGTGGAGAGCCACGGTCGAGGGCGGCCCAAGATCGCAGGCGCCGCCCACATCCCGGCATGTTTTCGGCAGAGCGCAAAATGGCCGGTACAACCGGCCCATCCTCGATCAATCCTCCTCAACGGGTGCCGGGACCTCATCCGGTAGGATTTGCGGTCCAACCCGGTCGGCAACGAGCATCGAAAGCATCATCTCGACAAGGCCGTTGGCGGCCCCCTTCTCGCCACCGGTAGCGCCGATCTGGATCTGCGGCACGAGCGGTAGCCTGCCATTTTCGATCGCCTCGGCGAAGCGCATGAGAACCTGCGAGTTGAGCTGATAGTCCGGGCCGCCGAAGGCCGCGACCTTCTTCTCGGTGGCTTCGGCCTCCGCCAGACCGATGGCACGAACCCTCTCGGCATCCGCAAAACCGGTCGCCTTGATGCGTTCGGCATCGGCAAGCGCGATAGCCTTGATCATGTCGGCCTCGCCCTGGCCGCCGAGGCGCACCTTCTCGGCCTCTGCCTTGGCCGTGACCTGAATGGTTTCCGCCTGCTGGCGGGTGCGGGCGAGTTGCGCCTTGCCCTCGTTCTCGCTGATCTCGATGGTAAGCGCCGAAGTCGTGATCTTGGCTTGCTGTTCGGCGAGCGCCTCCTTCTCACGCAACGTGCGTTCCTGGATGGCCGCCTTCTCCTGCAATTTATAAGTCTCGACCTTTTCGACCGCAATCTGGCGCTCGCGTAGCTGGATAAGGATCTGCTCTATGCTGTTCTGGCCATTGCCGGCACGTGGCGTACCAATCAACACTTCCTGCAGCTCGAGGCTGTAGGAATTGAATTTCTCGCGCATCTCCTCGCCCGATTTACGCTGGATATCGCTACGCTCCTGCAAAAGCTGGATCAGCGTCTTGGTCTGGGCGATATTCTTGAAATAAGCAGAAACCATCGGATCGAGCGTTTGTTCGACAAGCCGCTTGATGTCGCCGAAACGCTGCACCACGAGTGGCGCCTTCATATAGTCGATGTGCACGACGACGGACAGCGGCAGCACAGGCTCGAACGCATCCTTGGTGATCAACGACACTTCAGACAGGTTCTCGTCCAGCCTGTGTTCGCCAAACTGCTCCTTCGTCCATTTGAGCACGAAGTTGGTGGTCGGCACGGTGATGATATTGCCGGCATAGGTATTGAACGCATACTTGCCTGGCAGCAGCGGCGTCGACCAGACACCGCGTGCGCCGATTTCGACCAGCTCGCCGTGACGGTATGCCTGCCCGGAAATATCCGTGCCGTGGCGGCCGTTATAGGAGACGACGACACCCACCGTGCCGACGTCAATGATCGTCTTCTCGACCAGTTCGACAGTCGCGAAAATGCGATTGAGGAAGTAGCTGCCGTCGGCCAGCACCTGCAACTGGCGGCCACGGTAACCACCGGCATCGAGAAACTTCTCCGGGTCCTGGAAATTGTTGTGGAAGTTCGGGTCGTTCGGATCGTTGGCGACGGTCGGTGCGATGATCTCGCCGTCCGGCAAGGCCGGACCGTCATGGATGGTGACGATACCGATCATGTCCTCGGCATTGTGGATGACGACTGGCTCAAAGCCGCCCCGCTCCGAGATCATGCTGGACATATTGGTAAAAAGGTTTTGTTCCGACGAGCTCAGATTAACGGAATGGATTGACTGGGCGGTGAGCACGATGAACTGTGCGAGATTGATGGCATAGGTGCCTTCACGCAAGATCTTGCGTTGGGGTCCCTTCTGTCCACCTTTTTCGAGAAAGCCGCGCACATCCTGGAAATCATCGGCATCGGTGTTGGAAGCAAGTGTCTGCGTCGGAGGCAGCGGCTTGCCATCACGGGCAAAGACATAGCCGATCTGACCCTGCGGGATGGTGACAAGATTGGCGCGATGCATCGAATATTGGAACGGCATGAAGAAATGCAGGCCGCCGCGCACGACTTCCGGCTGATAGCCTGCCTCACGGTTGAGCGCGATGAAGCCATTGCTGACCGAGCCGCGAAAACTCCATAGTTTTTCCAAGATGCCGAGCCTGTCGTTCGGGATGTAGCGGACCACGCCGCTCCACCAGAACAGGATCGCCAGCACGATGACGAGCACGGCCACCTCGATAGCCACCCATTCCATCGGGCCGAGATATTGTAGGGCTTCCATCTTTTCTCTCCTATGGGGCGCGCGAGTTCGTTCACCCGACGGTCACCCGGTTGGTGTTGATCTATGACGCGGGGAGACTGCGCGCCGACACGCTCGACGCGCTAAGGGCGTGTCGAACGTTTGGGCTGCTCATTGTATGGGAAAATGACCGCGCATCCCGAGTCCCCACTGAGGGCAGGCGTGGCCGTGAGCGATGTTACATCGGTGTTGCCTTGATAGACATAACAGAGAATGACGTAGGGATCGCGCCTACAGGTTTAAAGATATTCCGCGCGAAAATCGTATAAATCGCTGAAACAGCATCTCGCTTACACTACTACGGACTCACTCTAGATGAATATCGCTAGAAGTGGGGTTTGAAGCCGGATTACGCGATGGTTGCGCCGAACTGCGCGGCTCAAATGTCCACGCTCGCGAAGGGCGGCGGTACTCGAACGCAAACCGCGGTTGCCCCCCGCCAAAAAAGCTCTTCCCATGCGGCCGTTGGTATCTTGTCGCTTGGAGTGTGCCTCCTTTGCTGGCGACATGATATTTCTCGCGCACTGAGGGGCTACTGCCGAGCGTTTCAGCGATGGCTAAAGGAACCGAACGGCGATCGCCGAATTTTGCTTCAAGCGGATCTCGAAGGATCCGCGTTTCTGGAGCACCTGCATGAGCAACACGAGCGTCGAAGTCTCTGGGAAACAGGGCAACATTCGGGCAAAAGGGCCAGTCCAGCGATTCCTGCGCACAATCGGACCTGGCTTCATCACAGGCGCTTCGGACGACGACCCTTCGGGCATCGGCACGTACAGCCAAGCGGGCGCCCAGCTGGGGTTCAATGTCGGTTGGACCATGGTATTCACTTTTCCGCTCATGGTCGCGATCCAGGAGATAGCGGCGCGGATAGGGCGGACGACAGGTCGAGGTATTTCCGGCAATCTCTCCCGATACTACCCGCCTGCCCTGATGTATTTTGTAGCCTTGCTTTTGTTCGCCGCCAACGTGATCAACATCGGGGCGGACCTGAGCGCGATGGCTGATGCGCTGCGACTGCTGGTGGGCGGCCCAAGCTCGCTTTACGTTGTTGCGTTCGGCGTGGTATGCGTTCTGGCGATCGTCTTTCTCGACTACAGCCGATACGTCACGGTCCTGAAATGGACAACGCTGAGCCTCTTTGCCTATGTGGTGGCTGCGTTTCTGGCTGATATCCCATGGGGCGAGGCCCTCAAGGGGGTCGTTCTCCCGCACATGGAATGGAACCGAGCGTTCTTCACGACGCTTCTGGCCATACTCGGCACCACGATTTCTCCCTACCTGTTCTTCTGGCAGGCGTCGCAAGAGGTCGAAGAGGAGAAGATCGACCCGAAGGCCAAGCCGCTGAGATGGGCACCGTGGCAGGCGTCGGGCGCCTTCCAGCGCATTCGCGCCGACACCTTGGTGGGCATGGCTTTTTCGAACCTGATAGCCATTGCAATCATCGTCACGACCGCCGCCACCTTGCACAAGGCCGGAGTGACCGACATCAATTCCTCCACCGATGCGGCCAAGGCGCTGGAGCCGGTCGCGGGCAAATTCGCATTTGCGATCTTTGCAATGGGGATTATCGGCACCGGCCTTCTCGCGGTTCCGGTTCTGGCGGGCTCGGCCGCCTTCGCCGTGGGTGAGGCGCGCCGTTGGCCAGTGGGACTGGAGCGCAAGCCGAAGGAAGCGATGGCATTTTATGCAACCTTGGCCGCTGCTGTGGCGCTGGGCATGGGGATCATGTTCACGCCGATCGATCCCATAAAGGCGCTTTATTGGAGCGCTGTCATCAACGGCATATGCGCCGTCCCTGTAATGGTCGTCATGATGCTGATGACCGGGCGCTCCGACATCATGGGCGAATTCCCCGTTGAGGGTTGGCTGCGCTTTCTCGGATGGCTTGCGACAGTCACAATGGGACTGTCCGTGGTCGGCCTTGCGCTGCAGTGGGTCTTTTGAATGCCGCGAGTCCCAACCGGGTTGGGGAAGCCTACCGCAACACCGTCATCAGCAGGGGCGTGTGGGGCCGTTCGGTCGATCTAGCCCCACTTAGCCTGCGAACGAGTACGGAAAGCCCCGCTTTCGTCGAGTCGATCCACATAGCCTCAGGCGGGTCCCTGTCGCCCGCAACCTGCCGGCCGTGGCTGTCGATGTGTCGATGGCCTCTAATGCCGGATCATGCCCGCATCGACGTTGAGCGTCTGGCCGGTGATCCAGCGCGCGTCATCGGATGCGAGAAATGCCACGACATCGGCGATGTGTTCGGGCTGGCCCTTGCCCTTCATCGCCTGCAGCATCTCGACGAAGCCGAACGCCTCGTTATGCGGGCTGGCCTTGACGCCATCGCTCTCGATCAGACCGGGCGTCACCGCATTTGCGGTGATGTTGTACTTGCCAAGCTCGGTAGCCAGCGCCCGGGTGAAACCGATGACGCCGCCCTTGGCCGCGACATAGGCCGCCATGTTCGGTGTGCCAGCGAAGAAGGTATTGGAGGCGATGCTGATCACGCGTCCGGCCTTGCCCGCCGCCCGCATCTGGTCGGTCGCCGCCCGGGTGACGATGAACGTCCCTGTCAAGTTGACGTCGATGATCTTGCGCCAATGGTCGAGGTCGACATCGTCCCAGGCGACGAACGGCACGATGCTGGCATTGTTGACCAGGATGTCGGCGCCGCCGGTCAGCGCCTGGATCTCGCCGAACAGCGCCTTGACCGAGGCCGGATCGGAAATATCGGCGGCGACAGCCTTCGCCTTGCCGCCGATCGCGGCGGCCACGGCCTTGGCGCCTTCGGCATTGATGTCGCTGACGATGACGGTCGCGCCGTCGGTCGCCAGCCGTGCTGCGATCGCCTTGCCGATGCCCTGTGCGGCGCCCGTCACCAGGGCCGTCTTTCCCGCAAGCCGTTCAGTCATGAAATTTCTCCCTCGATACGTATCTTGTGATGTCTGTTCAGGCGTCGGCGTCGATCACGGCCAGTGCCGCGTCGATGCCCTTGCCGACCGGAAGCTTGCGGCCAGCCGCATTCATGGCGCCGCCAAGCGCCGCCAGTGCCGCGATCGCATAGATCGGCTGCGCCGTCGGGCCCATATGGCCGATGCGCGTCAGCTTGCCCAGCGTTTCGCCGCGACCCGACGAAAACACCACGCCGTAGCGGGCGCGGGCTGCCTGGCGAAGTGCTTTCTCGTCGACACCATCCGGCGTCCGGACAGCGGTCGTCGTCGGCGAGGCGATCTTGTCGTTGGCGGCCCAGATCGACAGGCCCATCGCGGTGACGCCCGCACGCATGGCCTTGGCGGTCAGGGCATGGCGCGCCCACACCGCTTCCGGCCCCTCGTTGAGATAGAGGTCGAGCGCGACATCGAGCCCGTTGATTTCCGAGACCGATGGCGTGAACGGAAACGGCTTTTCCCTCGACCAGGCATTTTCCCAATCGACGATGCTCAGCATCGATGCGCGCGGCGCCAGCGGATTGGCCTTCATCTTGGCCCAGGCCCGCTCGCTGACGCCCATCATGGTCAGGCCGGGAGGTGCGCCGAGGCACTTGTTCGGCCCGGTGACGTAGATGTCGGCCTTGCAGTCCTCCGGATGCGTCTTCATGCCCCCGAACGACGAGACGGCATCGACGATCAGGTAGCCGCCATGCGCCGATACCAGCGCGCCGATGGCATCGATCGGATTGATCGTGCCCGACGGGGTGTCGTGATGGCAGACGGAGACGACCGTGATTTCCGGATGCGCCTTCAGCATGTCGGCAACCGCCTGCGGGTCGATCGCCTCATTGTAGGGCACCTCGATCTCGAGCAGATGCGGCGAATAGCGTTTCGCCCAGTAGCCGAACCCCTTGCCGTAGACACCCGAGGCAAGGTTGAGCACCACGTCGTCGGGCGTGATCAGCGACGCTGCCGCCGCTTCCAGGCCCAGCACCGGCTCGCCATGCAGGATGACAGGCTTGTTGGAAAGCCGCATCGCCTTCTGCGCCTTGTCGACGACCTTCTCGTAGAAGAGCTGGAAGGCCGGGTCGTAATCGTAAAGCACGGTGCGGCCGAGGCCCCGCAGCACCTCGGCATAAGCGTTCACCGGTCCAGCGGTCAGGGTGATGACCGGATCGGCGTGTTCGAGATAGCGCATGGTCTTGGTCTCCGGATTGGCGGCGGTCAGCCGTAGAACTGCGTGCCGGTTTTGTAGGTCTTGAAGTTGTCCATGTCGTGCGAGTACATCAGCTCGGCGCCGTGATCCTCGGCGAGCTTCTTCACCTTGCGCATCGAATTGACGCCCGCGACCGGGTCGATATGGAAGGCTGCCTGGCAAAGCGTTTCAAGGCTCTTCTGCGTATAGGCGGCGTCGATCGTGAACATGATCGGCTTGCGCTTGGGAAACTCGACCAGGAGGCTGTAATGACCGATCGAGTGCCCGGGGGTCGAGATCAGCTTGACGCCCTTGGCGAGGTCGACGTCACCGTCAATGCCCTCGAAGGTCGAGTTGGCGCGCGTCGTGCCCTCCAGCAACTGGGCGGTCGCGCCACGCGCTTCGGCCGCCTCGGCCGAGAAGCTCAAGTCGGAATAGCCGAGATGTTCGAAGGGCTGCGGATTGCAGGCCTGCGGGACCTCCGTGCGATGGCAGATCTTCTTGGCGTGCGGAAAATACTTGTTGCCGCCGCAATGGTCGAAATGGAAATGCGAGTTGACGACGACGTCGATGTCCTTCGGCTCCAGCCCGAGCAGCGCCAGCGCGCCGGGAATGGTCTGGTGCTTTTCCTGGATCGGCTTCTCGAAGGGCAGCACCTTCATGACGTGGTCATAGTCGTAGCCGGTGTCGATGAGGAAGCGGCCCTCGGCATGCTCGATCAGGATCGAGTAGACGGGGAAGCGCACTTCGCCGCCCGGGCCGCGGTTCCAGAAGACATGATAGCCGTCGAGGACGAGCGAGCCGCCGTCGAGCAGGTAGACCTTGGTATCCGACATTGTTGCCTCCGTTTCCGGCGCGGGTCCCATCCGCGCATCTGGTTTCTGTCAGCGCGCGCCGCGCTCGTATGGAATGCCGAGCGCCGCCGGCAGGCTGGCCCGCCGCCCGAACAGCACCAGCATGATCATCACCGCCAGGAAAGGCAGCATCTGGATGACGTCGGTCGGGATGTTGATGCCCGCCACCTGCATGGCCGTGGTCAGCGACAGGCAGACGCCGAACAAAAGCGCCCCGAAGAGCACCCAGATCGGACGCCCGCGCGCCAGCATGGCCAGCACGATGCCGAGAAAGCCCGCGCCATTGGTGATGAACGGAATGAACAGGCCCGCCCCGACATTGGCGAGGTAGGCGCCGCCGAGCCCGGCCAGCGCGCCGGTCGTCAGCACGGCGATGGTTCGGGTCCTGATGACGTCGATGCCGGCAACGTCGAGCGCGGCCGGCTTGTCGCCGGCGGCCTGCAGATTGAGGCCGAGCTGCGTGCGCCGGTAGAGGTAGCCCATGCCGAACACAAGGGCGACCGCCAGATAGACGATCAGATGATGCTTGAAGAAGGCCGGGCCGATGATCGGAATGTCCGACAGCAGCGGAATGACGGTTGCGTCCGCCGCCGGCAGGCGGGGATAACTGCGCGAGAACTGGAAATGGTGAAGCAGCGCCGTCAGGCCTTCGAGACCAAGCGTCAGCGCGATGCCGATGACGATCTGGTTCAGCCCGATGCGCACGCAAAGCAGCGCCATGATCAGCGCCACCGCGATGCCGCCGGCCGCACCCGTGAGGAAGCCCAGCCACAGCGATCCCGAATAGAAGGCGCCGACGAAGCCGAGATAGGCGCCGGCCAGCATCATGCCTTCGATGCCGATGTTGAGCACGCCGGCCTTTTCCGACATCTGTTCGCCGAGGCCGGCAAGCAACAGCGGGATGGCCGCGGTGATGGCGCCAAACAGCAGCGCGCTGAGAAAGACTTCGCTGAACAGCCCGGTCATGTCAGGCCTTTCTCGACTGATGATAGCGGTGGTCGACATACTCGGCGAGAGCGAGCACGATCAGCACGATCGAGACCAGCACCAGCGTGAAATGATTGGGCACGCCAAGCCGCCGCGCCGCGCTCTCGCCGCCGATCGACAGCACCGAAAGCAGGAACACGAAGCCTATCGCGGCAAAGCCGTTCATGCGGGCGAGAAACACGGCCGGAATGACCGCCAGCCCATAGGCGGGGTTCCAGTCGGCGCGGACATTGCCCTGCACGCCGATGATGTCGACAGCGCCGGCAAGGCCCGCGAGTCCGGCCGAAATGGCAAAGACCGCAATGGTCAGCCCGGGCACGCCCAGCCCCGCATGAACCGCGGCGCGCGGGTTGGCGCCGACGATGCGCAATTTCAGCCCGAATGCCGTGCGCGTCATCACCAGATGCACGATGATGATTGCCGCCAGGCCGAGCAGCAGGCCACTGGTGATCGTGGTTTCAAACAGGCGCGGCAGCCGGTCTTCCACCGGCAGCGTGCGGGTCTGTGGCACGGTCGTGCCTGGATCGCGAAACACCAGCTTGACCAGCACATTGGCGAGCGACGTGCCGAGGAACGTCATCATCAGCGTGGTGATGATCTCGTTGACGCCCTGATAGGCGCGCAGCAGCGCCGGCACCAGCGACCAGATCATGGCCACCAGCATGGCGATCAGGAACGAACAGAAGAGCGCCAGCCAGGCGGGCAATATCTGCACCAGCACCGGAGCGCTTGCGGCCGCGGTGACCGCGCCGAGCAGGAACTGGCCGTCGCCGCCCAGATTCCACATGCCGGCGCGAAAGGCCACGATCAGGCCGGCGGCGAGAAACAGCAGCGGCGCCATGCGCGTCAGCGTCTGCTGGACGCCGAGCGGCGAGAACAGGCCCTTTTCCAGCACATAGCCATAGTAGGCGAGCGGGTCGACGCCCACGGCAAGCAGGATGCAGCCGGCGATGACGAGAGCGGCAAGGATCGGCCCAATCGTCATCAGCAGCCGATGCAGAATGTCACGGCGCGTGGCCGCCCCGCTCGTGGCATCGAGTGCGGTGGCGCTGGCGGCGGGTGCGGTGTCGATGCTCATGCGGCAAGTCCGATCATCAGGCGGCCGACCCTGGTGCGGGCGTCGTCGGCATTGGCGACGGTGCCGACCAGCGCGCCATTGGCGATCACCGCGATGCGGTCGCACATGCTGAGCAGTTCCTCGAGGTCGGTGGAGATCAGGAGCACGGCGAGGCCGCGTGCCGCCGTGTCGCGGATGCGCTGTCGCGAGGCCAGCGTGTTGGCGAGATCGAGCCCGTAGGTCGGCTTGTTGAAGATCACCACCTTCGCGCCTTCGGCCAGTTCGCGCGCCAGCAGCACCTTCTGGATGTTGCCCCCCGAAAGCCGCGCCACCGGCGTCTTCAGGCTTGGCGTGCGCACATCGTATTCGCGCACGAGCTCGGCGGCGCGCTTGTCGATCTCGGCGCGCTGCTCGACGCCGCCGCGCCAGAAGGGCGCCGCGCCGACCTGCTTGAGGAAGAAATTGATGGAGACCGGGAACGTGCCGACAGTGCCCTCGCCCAGCCGGTCGTCGGTCAGGTAGCGAAGACCGCGCTGTCGGCGTTCGCCGACGCTCAGGCCCTCGATGGCGGTGCCCTCCAGCCGGACCGAACCATCGGTCGCCACGCGCTGGCCGGCCAAGGCCTCCGCCAGTTGCTTCTGGCCGTTGCCGTCGATGCCGGCAATGCCGAGTATCTCGCCCGGACGGATGTCGAAGGAGATCGACGACAGGCCGGGCGCATTGTCGGTCGGCGCGACCGTGAGATCCGCGACCTGAAGCAGCGGCGCGGCTTGCGCATCGACCGCGCGGGCCGGACGTTCGACCGCTTCGGGATCGTCCTTCTGCTTGCCAAACATCAACTCCACGATCTCGGAAATGATCTCCTGTTCGCCAAGCGCGCGAAACCGCTCGGGTGGTATTTCGCCGACCTTGCGGCCGAGCTTCAACACCGAGATGCGGTCGCCAAAGGCGGCCGCTTCCTTGAGCTTGTGGGTGATGAAGACGATCGCCAATCCTTGCTCGACGAGGCGGCGCATCAGTGCGCCAAGTTCCTCGATGCCCTTCGGTGTCAGCATCGAGGTGGATTCGTCGAGGATCAGCAGGCGGCTGTTGCGCACCATGGCGCGCAGGATCTCGACCTGCTGCTGCTCGCCGAGCGAGAGTTCCGAAACCCTGGCATGCAATTTCACCGTGATGCCGAGGCTGCGGGTGATCTCGGCCACGCGGGCCTCGAGCTCCTCGGTCCTGGGACGCTGCCACCACGGCCCGCCAAGAAGCAGGTTCTCGGCGACCGTCAGGGTGGGTACCAGCATCATGTGCTGGAACACCGTGCCAATGCCGAGCGCCAGCGCATGGCGCGGCGATGTGATCGGCGTCGGCTTGCCGTCGACAAGGATGCGCCCCTCGTCCGGCTGCTGCAGGCCCGACAACATGCCGATCAAGGTGGATTTTCCCGCGCCGTTCTCGCCGAGCAGCACATGCACCTCGCCAGGGCGGATCGACAGGTCGATGCCGTCATTGGCGACAATGCCGGGAAAGCGTTTGGTCACGCCTTCAAGCGCGACGATGTCGCTGATATCGACGGGCGATGAAGAAAGACTGCTCATGAAAGCCCAGCACCAGAAAATGGGAACGGTCCGGAGGAGCGAACCGATCGCCCCTCCGGCAGCCGACTTTGATCGCCTTACTGGGCGACGCTTGTCATCAGCGCCCTGACGGCGGCCGCGTCATAGACCGGCTCGACCTTGATCTTGCCGGAAATGACGTCCTCGCGCAGCGCCTGGATTTCGCCCCAGACCTTGTCCGGGATGGCGGCGGTCTTCAGCAACTGCACGGAATCGTCCTTGAGGCCGATCGAATAGTGCTTGGTACCGAAGGTGTCGGCCTTCAGGTCGGCGATCATCGCCGCGTAGACCGGTTCGATGTTCCACACCACCGACGACAGCAGGAAGCCCTTGTCGATCGGCGACTTGTCGCCGATGACGTCGATGAAATAGACCTTGCCGCCATCCGCGGCCTTGGTCGTCTCCACCGCCTGCAGCATGCCGAAGCTGGAACCGTTGCCCTGGCCGAAGATGATGTCGGCGCCCGAGGCGATAACGCTTTCGGTGACGCGCTTGCCGCCTGCGGCGTCACTGTAGGCGGCCGGCCCGATCACCGCATAGGTGATCTTGACGTCCGGGTTCTCCGCCTTCACGCCCTGCGCGAACGCCGCCGACTGCGAGTTCCACGATGGCGGTTCGCCGGAGACGACGATGCCGACCGACTTCGAGCGCGACATCTTGGCGGCGAGACGGCCGGCCAGATAAGCGCCCTGGTGACCGCTCAGCGTGTAGTCGGCGACGAGGCCCTTCTCCAGGCCGTTCGGCGTGTCGACGATCGCCACCGGAACCTTCAGTTCCTTGGCGATCTCGGGCGCCGAGGTGTTGTAGCCGCTGGCATGCGCGATCAGCAGGCTGGCGCCGTCGGACGCGAGCTCGCGCAGCGTCGGACGGACATCTCCATAGCCGAGGCCTTGGGCCACGACCACCTCGACGCCGGCGGCCTTGCCGGCTGCCTTGGCGGCGTCGATGCCCTGCTGGTTCCAGCCATAATCCGTGCCCTCTTCGGGCGTCAGGATGGCGATCGACTTGACTTCGCCGGCAAGCGCGCCGCCCATCAAGACACCGCACAATATAAATGCACTTACACTGCTCTTAAGGATCTTAAACATATTACCCTCTCTGTTTGATTTTCCAATCAATATTCTTGTTGTTATTGCGCCGAAGCGAGATAGACTGCCTGAGAAAACTACCCCATGGAGCTCAGGCAAAGTGAAAATCCGTTATGCCCTTCCCGTGATTTTGGCGTTCACATCGCTCGCCAACGCGGTTGAGTTGCACCATGTGATTGTCCGCAAGGGCACCGACGGGCTCGACATGGTGCCGTTGACGATTTCGAATGCGGGCACGGAAGGCGTGTCCTGCAACGCCGACTTTGCCCACTGGTATTCGGAAGGGATCGCCACGATCGAGCCGGGCAAGAGCGCTCGCATCGAACTCTGGTTCGACCCCAAGACCGGCACCTTCACCATTCTCAACGACAAGCGCGAGAACCTGCCGGTCGAGCGGCTGTGGTGCGGCCTGGCTGGCCGCGCATACGCCACCCGCGCGCAGATCGCGCTCGACCGGACCGACGCCGCCAAGGGCGCGCGCGCGGTGTCCTGCAGCATGCTGCAGGACGGCCTGGCGTGCCGGTAGGCGCTCATTGATGCGTCCGCCCGGAACATCGTGCCTTATTCCTTCGCCAGGAACTTGTCGGTGAAGACGTCGTCGGCCGACAGCGCCGCCTTGAGTACGCCCTGGTCGGTGAGCGTCTTCAGGGTTTCCTCCCACTGCGTCTTCGTCATCCAGCCGAGGCCATGGTCCTTGGTGTCGGGGCTGTTGAAGGTCGAGGCGATGTCGGCGTTGATTTGCGCCAGCAGCACATCCTTCTTGTCCGCATAGCCCGGAGCAGCCTTTGCCGTGATCTCGGCAGCTTCTTCCGGATGGGCGACGACATAGTCGAAGGCTTCCCTGTAAGCCTTGACGAAGCGGGCGGCGACGTCGGGCTTGTCCTTGATCATCGCCTCCGAGGTGAACAGGCCGGAGCCATAAGCCTTCCAGCCATGGTCGGCGCCCATCATGATGCTGAGCGAACCCGGACCGCCCGCCTTGGCCTCCAGTTCGGGCACCTCGGCGTCGACATAGCCGACCACGGTCTGGACCCGGCCCAGAAGCAGATAGCTCTCATAGGGCGGCGAGACGCTGTTCAGCGTCATGTCCTTCTCGGTCAGGCCATTGGCCGCCAGGAAGCCCTTGAAGAAGATGTATGTCGAGCCCGCCGGATGGATGCCGATGGTCAGGCCCTTGAGATCAGCCGGCTTGGCGAGCTTCACCGTCTTGGCGAGCGACATGATCGCCAGCGGCGAGTGCTGGTTGACGGCGGCCACCGCCACCACCGGAACGTTCTGCGAGCGCGCGACGGCAAGCGTGGGAAGATCGCCGAAACCGAAATCCGCGTTCCCGTTGCCCACCAGCCGCATGGCATCCGGCGAACCCGAACCCTTGCGGATTTCGGCGACGTCGATGTCGTTCTTGGCGAAGAAGCCTTTTTCCTTGCCGACGAAGAACATGGCGTGGTTGCCACGAACGACCCAGTCGAGCTGGACAGTGACCTTGTCCGCCGCCAGCGCCGCGTTCGAGAAGCCAAGCGCCCCGGCAAATGCCGCAAGCGTGGCTACCTTGATAAGTGAGCGTCTCAGCATTTTTGTTCCCTTTTATTGTCGGTGGTTGATCGAGAGGCCTAGGCCTGGCTGAATTTGGGTGCCCAGGGCACCACGATGCGTTCGAGGATTTCGGCCGCGTAGTAGAAGGCGATGCCGAGCACGGAGACGAGCAGCAGCGCCGCGAAGACCAGCGCGGTGTCGAGCTGGGTCGAGGCGAACTGGATGACGTAGCCCAACCCGTCCGAGGCGCCGGCGAATTCGCCGACGATGGCGCCGATCACGCTCAGAGTGGCCGCGATCTTGGTTCCCGCCATCAGGTTCGGCAGCGAATGCGGGACGCGGATCCTGAACAGGATCTGCGTCGGGCTGGCGCCGACCGAATTCATCAGCGACAGCAGCGAGCGGTCGACCGATTGCATGCCGGCCAGCATCGACAATGTCACGGGGAAGAAGGCGATGACCAGGATCAGCCCGATCTTGGGCGCGAGCCCATAGCCGAACCAGAGGATGAAGATCGGCGCCAGCGCCACCTTGGGCACGTTCTGGAACAGCACCACCAGCGGATAGAGCGCTCGCCCCAGCCAGTCGAAGCGCACGATGACCAGCGCAATGGCGACGCCGACCACGACGGAGACAAGGAAACCAAACAGGATCTCGCCCGCCGTCACCAGGGTCGCCTGCATCAGCGTTGCCCATTGCGCGACCAGCGACTGCGCGATCTCGGACGGGGCGGGAATGATGTAGGCGGAGATGGCGAAGATCCGCACCACGGCTTCCCATACGACGATCGTCGCCAGCAGAAGTATGACCGCCGGGAGCCAGCTGCCCGTAGCCGCACTCCAGCTGGAAGCAGGCCGCGTCTCGGAGAGGTTGGTGATGGGTTGATCGCTCATGACGCGCCTCCCGGTTGATGGCTGGCGCGCAGCATCGTGCGCAGTTGAACCACCAGCCTGACGAACTCCGGATCTTCCGTCACCGACAGATCGCGTGGATAGGGCAGGCCAATGTCGAGGCTCTCGGTGATCCGGCCGGGCTTGATCCCAAGTACATGGACATGGCGGGACAAATGAATGGCCTCGTCGATCGAATGCGTGACGAGAACGATGGTCTTGCCGGTGCGTTGCCAGATCTCCAGCAGCGACTGGCCCATCGAATCGCGGGTAATGGCGTCGAGCGCGCCGAACGGCTCGTCCATCAGCAGCACCGCCGGATCGAGCGCCAGGGCCCGCGCGATGGCGACGCGCTGGCGCATGCCACCCGACAATTCGTTTGGACGCTTGTGGGCGGAATCGCCCAAGCCCACCAGCTCAAGCATCTCCTGTCCGCGTGCCCGCAGCTCCGCGCGCGACAGCGACTTGTCGGCGATGCCGAGCAGCATGGATGCGTTGTCGACGGCATTCTTCCACGGCAGCAGGTTGGCGTCCTGGAAGACGAGGCCGATCATGCGCTTGCGCGCCGCCTCGACTGGCGAAAGCCCGGCGATCGAAACGCTGCCGCTTGTCGGATTTACCAGCCCGGCCAGAACCTTGAGCAAGGTGCTCTTGCCGCAGCCGGAAGGACCGATGAGAGAAACAAACGATCCCTTCGGCACCGAAAGATCGATGTTCTGCAGAACCAGTTGCCTGGCCATGACCACCGAAACGCCCTTGGCGGAGATCAGGTCGTCGTGACGGATATGGGCCGGCCGGCCGCCGGCTGCTCGAATGGTCTCAACACGCATGGTTTGATCCTCCATGCGGCGCCAAAATCCGACCGGCCTTGTGAGCACGATGTGTCATTGGCTACTCCCGGCCTTCCAGGATGCGCCGCACCGCGACGAGTTTGCCCGCCCGCTCGCCTTGCAGCGCCTTGATCTGCTCGGGCGTATAGGAGAACATGCCCTCCCCCGACTTGATGCCGAGCTTCGACGCATTCGTCTTTTCCAGCACCATCGGCGCGACGTCGTCGCGATTGGAAAGATCGGCGTTGAGGAAGGACGAGACGGATTTGTAGATATCGAGGCCCGCCATATCGAGCAGTGCCATCGGCCCGATCACGGCGATCTTGTAACCGATGCCCCAGGACACGCAGGTGTCGAGATCTTCCGGCTCGATGACACCGCGCTCGACGAGGTCGACCGCCTCGCGGAGCAGCGCATAGAGCACGCGGTTCTCGACGAAGCCCGGAACGTCCTTCTTGACCACCACCGGCAAGAGGCCGATCGAGCGGATCAGGTCGCGGATAACGGCCACGGTCCGCGGCGCCGTCTTCTCGCCGGCGATCACCTCGATCATCGGGATGATGTGCGGCGGGTTCGACCAGTGCATGCCCACCATCCGCTCGGGATGCGAGATATGCGCCTGCAGCTTGGTGATCGGGATGCCCGACGTGTCGGACGCGACGATCGTGTCCGATGCGATCAGGCTGTCGATCGTGCGATAGACATCGGCCTTGATCGAGATGTTTTCAGGAACGTTCTCGATGACGAGGTCGGCACCCGATACCGCGTCCGCGATATCATCCGTGAAGCGGACCGTTCCGGCACCGGCCGGAGGCACCGCGATACCCAGGGAATCCAGAACGGTCTCGGCCACGCCCAGCATGGCCCCCGCGCGCTCGATCGCCGCCGGGGCAACATCGTAGGCGACGACCTGCAGGCCTCCCCTGGCGAGCCGGGCGGCTATGCCTGGCCCCATCGTCCCCAGACCGATGATGGCGATACGTTGGATCATCACGCTGCCCTGCTTTCCGTTGCTGCTTTTGATGCCACGATGAGGTCGGCGGCCTTCTCGGCAATCATGATCACCGCCGCATTGATGTTTCCGCAGACCAGGTCGGGCATGACCGACGCGTCCACCACCCTCAGGCCGTCGACGCCGCGAAGGCGCAATTGCGGGTCGACGACCGAGGCCGTATCGGCCCCCATCCGGCATGTCCCGGCCGGATGATGCACGGTGATGGAGGTCTTGCGGATATGCTCGTCGATCTCCTCGTCGCTCTGGCATTTGGGACCGGGAAAGAACTCCGCATCGATGAAGGGCTGCATGGAGGGCTGCGCCGCGAGATCCCTCGCCACCCGGAAACCGGCCCGAAGGGATTCCCAGTCTTTCGGCGAAGCGAGGAAATTCTGATGGATCAGCGGCGCCGCGAGAGGATCGGCCGAGGCCAGTTTCACCGCCCCCCGGCTTTCAGGCTGCGTCGCCACGATCCGCGTGGCGAAACCGTCCGGAAATGGCGCCTTGAACGGCTTGAGGTATGGCCACGCGGCAAGCGGAGCCGCCGTGAACAGCAGTTGCACATCGGGTAACGGCCGTTCCGGACCGCTTTTCAGGAAGGCGACAACGCCGCCGGGAACATCGCCCGAGAAACCCCGACCCGTGAAGTAGGTCTTGGCGAAATCGAACCCGATCCGATCGGCACGCATGTTGCGAAGGAAAGGGCCGCCCGGAGCCCGGCGTCGGTACATGAGGATGACCGAGACGTGATCCTGCAGGTTCTTGCCCACCGCCGGCAGATCGACCCGCGTCTGGATACCGTGCGCCGCGAGTTCCTCTGGCGCCCCGATGCCGGACAGCATCAGGAGTTGCGGCGTGTTGATGACGCCGCCCGAGAGCAGGACTTCCTTGCGGGCGACGACCGTCCGTTCGCCGCCGCCGTGGTTCATCACCACCCCGGTGGCGCGCGTGCCCTGCAGGGTGATCTTCGTCGCCGTCGCTCCGGTCAGGACGGTCAGATTGGGCCGCTTCAGGGCCGGCCGCAGATAGGCGGACGCGGTCGAGCTGCGCCGGCCTTTCGAAATCGTCATCTGCAGGCGGCCGAACCCTTCCTGCCGCTCACCATTGTAGTCGTCCGTCTGCGGATAACCCGCCTCGACGCTGGCTTGCGCAAAGGCGTCGATCAGCGTGTCCTTGTAGCGGCAGAACTGCGTGCTGACCGGACCATTGCCACCACGAAAACGGTTGCCGCCCCCTTCCCAGCTTTCCTGCTTCTGGAAATACGGCAGCACCTTATCGTACGACCAGTCTTGGAGCCCGCTGGCCGCCCAACGGTCGTAGTCGCCGCGATTGCCCCGCACATAGGCCATGGCGTTGGTCGACGACGACCCGCCGATCACCTTGCCGCGCGCGCACTCGACCCTGCGGCCGCCGACATTGTCTTCCGGCTCGCAGAAATACATCCAGTCATGGCGGCGCTCGGTCAGGATTTTGCCCCAGCCGAGCGGTATGTGGATCATGGGGTCGCGATCCCAGCCGCCGGCCTCCAGCAACAGCACCGAACGTCCGGGGTCGGCGCTCAGCCGGTTGGCGAGCACGCAACCGGCCGATCCGGCCCCAACGATAACGTAGTCGTAACTTTCCGCGTGCGGCATGCTTTTGTTGCTTTCGCCTGACGCTCGGGCGCCAGAGAATTATCGAGATCGAGACCGGAGAGCTTGGCTCGGACCAAGCTCTTCCAGGCCATGTTCAAGGATCAGGCAAGGCCCACTTGCCTGAGACGCTGCGACCAGTGATTCCATCCTCGATCGATCTGGGCACCGACGAGTTTTCCTGCGGTCTTTATCTCGCCCGGCGACAGATATTTGACATTGCCGATCCGCAGGCCGGCCGTGAGCGCTGCCGCTTCCTGTTCGAGATAGAAGGCGCGGAAGACGACCTCCCGCACTGAGTTGCCGACATTGACGACGCCATGCCGCGCCATGAGGACCACGGTCTGGTTGCCGAGACTTTCGGCGATATCCGCGCAGACCCCGGGGCTGCCGCCGAAGAGATCCGTCTCGTCGCCATTCTTGTCGCGAATCTCGTAGACCGGGACCGACTCGCCGATGAATGCGCCCATGTGGGTGACCGGCCGAAGCGGCGTATCGACGAAGCAGTACGGCAGGACAGCCGGAGAATGGGTGTGGAGCACACACTGAACGTCGGGCCGCGCCTTATAGATCTCGCTGTGGATGTAGCGCTCAAGATAGGAGGGTCTGTTATCCGACGTCTCGCCGTCGAGATTGAAACGCTGGATGTCGTCGACGGTAATCAGGCTCGGAGCAAGCTTCTGGGCCAGGAAGAAGCTTTCGGGATCCTTCGGGTCACGGGCGCTGATGTGGCCGAACGTATCCATAATGCCTTCGTTCAGAAGGATCTTCGTCGCTGTGACCAGCTCTTCGAAGACCTTCTGGTGCACGGGGCCGTTGTCTCTCATTTCCAATTCTCCCATTGCGGTGACAGCGACCATTCTTGTTGTTGTTATCGGTCGCCGGCGCCGCGGATTTCACTTGTTTTCGTAGATGCCGACGATCCGATTCTGCTCGATGATGTTGCCGGCATATTTCTGCAGGAACTCCTCCCTGGTGGGTGACCCTTCGACGTGGGTGTCCAAGGCATAGACCCAGAAGTAGTAGTGATGTTCGCCATGGCCAGCGGGCGGCTGAGGCCCGTAATACTGCTTGCCGCCGGCGCCGTTGGGGCCGACGCGGAATTTTTCCTGCGCGTCCGAAAGATCGGTGGTCGACGGATCGATGCCGTAGACGACCCAGTGCGTGAAGCCGTTGGGCAAGGGCGCATCGGGATCATGGCAGATGACCGCGAGTTCCTTCGCGCCTGCCGGCACGCCGCTGACCGTAAGCCTGGGCAACACATTGCCCTTGTCGCCGGCATGCTCGTCGCGCAATTTCCCGAGCGGCTTGAAATCAGCCGATGTAATCTTGAGGTCCTTGATGTTCAGGGGCATGGAATTCGTCCTTCGCCAATTTCGATCGAACTAGACACCGACCTTGAGGTCGGCGACGGTTTTGCCTCCGACGCGCTGATGCACGCGCGGACCCGATGCGACGGCGACGCAGATCAAAAGCTCATCGGGGCGCGGGCCATCCGGCACCGAAAAGGTGACCGCATCATAGTGGGAACGGATGTAGAGCTCGTCCTTGTGGGCGAGTGGGATATCGATGGATGTGCCGGCGGCGGCGACCTTGCTGACTGACGAAATCCAGGCCTTGCCGCCCCCGACCTGCTGCCGCAGCGGATCTCCGAACACCGTGGTGATGCAGGCGACGACATGCTCCTGTTCGCCTGATGTGCCCGCGATACCGCCCTTGCCATAGCTTTCGACCGGCCTGTTGCCGAGCAGCGCCACGGCCCGCTCACCGAGCGCATGACCGATGGCTGAGCTCGGATTCGTCAGCTCGGACAGTTCGGCGACGAACTTTCCGGCGTACGGATTGCGTATGACGACGCCAGTCGCGACTTTGACGAGGGTCTCGCCAGGCTGGCCGCCGTCATGCCGGCTTTCCTGGACCGAGGCGTACCAACCCCTGACGTCATAGTCCCGTTCGACTTCACTGGAATAGTTCATTTTTATCTCCTGAAGGGTGCGCGCAGTTTCCGCACGCGCCGATTAATTCGTTGACCGCCGGTCCGAGCTTACTGCGGCCATGAGAAGACGCCGCGCAGCGGGTCGTAGCGGGCCGCTTCCAGAGCTGCCGGCGTGAACATGTTTCCCTTCGAGAGCGAGCGGTTCGCCGCGTAGTCGCCGGACAGCGCCTGGCAGCGATCGGTGATCGGGCGAATGCGCTTTTCCCACGCGACGAGCGCGTCCTCGACCGAAGAGCCCGCCTCCAGGTCCTGCGAGAGGCTGAAGGCATTGACCATCGCGCAACCGGCGCCCTGGGCAAGAGCCGGGCACATCGCATGCGCGGCATCGCCCACGAGGGCGACCTTGCCTCTTGTCCAGCTGTCCAGCTTGGTCGTTTCGTACTTGTCGTACCTGGCGGTTTTCAGCTTCGCCGCCTCGATCAGGCAGGGCTCCAGGAAAGGAAACATCTCGACCCAAACCTCGAGGTCGATCGGAACCTGCGACCCCCGCGGATCGGCGGCCGGAGCCATGAGGCCGAGATAGAGCTCATTCTCGTTGCAGGGCGAGTAGAGGATGCGCTGAACGCGTGGCCAGAAGTTCCACATGTCAATGGTGTTGTCCCACTCGCCGTGACCGAGTTCCTTCTTTTTGCGAGGGACAATCAGTCGGATGAGACCGTCTTTGGAAACCCATCGGTCCTGTTTGAAGCCGATGGAATCCCTGACCTTGGAGCCAACGCCGTCGGCGCCGACGATCAGGTCGGCCTCGAGCACCTCTCCGGTCTGAAGCGTCAGGCGGCCTTCCGGATCGGCGGCGACCGCCTCCGAATTGACCGATATGTCGACGCCCAGCGCACGGGCGCGGTTGACCAGGGCATCATGCAGATGGCTGCGGGTCATGATGCGCCAGGGCAGACCGTTGAACGTCTCCTTGGAAACCGACTTGTTGTGCATCCAGGTCTCGTAGGTGGGAGGCGTGTGCGAACCTTGGAGAACATCATCCAGGGCGCCCAGTCCCTCCAGCACGCGAAGGCCATTGTGCCAGAGATAGATACCCGCGCCGAAGGCCCGGAGCTCCGAGCTCTTTTCGTGCAGCCTGACGTCCCAGCCGTTTTGCCTCAGAGCGATGGCCGCTGTCAGGCCGGCAAAGCCGCCGCCAGCGACCTCGGCACGGCGCGCCTTACCCTGGGTTCTGTTTACATTGGCCATTTTCTATCCTGATGCTGCGTACAAGAAGACGGCGTGCTGGGCCGTCAGGCGTCGATGAAATTCGTGATGGCTTTCAACGTGATCTCGGGAGAAACCTCGTTGACGTAATGGTCGGCGCCCGGAACGACGACCACGGGCAGATCCGGCCGCAACCGGCTTGTTTTTGCAAGCGCCGCCGCCGAAACCAATTTGCTCGCCTCGCCCCGAACGATGAGGACGGGCTTCGTCACGTCCCGATAGGCGGGCGCCAGGTCTGATCGCAGGCCCTTGGCTGTCCGGGCCATGGCCTCGGGCGACGCCAATGGCCGCAGCCCGCCGTCGACCCGATGATAGCCGCTCTCGGCTCGGATCTTGATGGCAGCGGCGGGAATGTTGGTATAGCGGCCGGCAAGATAGGCTTCGACGGCATCGATATCCTGGAAAAGCTGGCTTCCCGCATTCACGCGGGCTTCCAGCGCATCAAGCGCCTCGGTCTCGATATATGGCGTGAAATCGATTGCGACGACCGAGCGCACCAGATCCGGATATCTCACGGCGGCGGTGACGGAGTTCCTCGCGCCAAGCGAATGTCCGACGAGGATGGCAGGACCCCGGTCGAGCGTGCGGATCAGGCCGGCAATGTCGTCAGCATAGTCATTCGCCTCGTAGCCGCTTTCCGGCTTGTCGCTGAGGCCATGCCCCCTCTGGTCGACAGCTACGGTCGTGAAACGATCCGAGAGCCGAGCCATCAACGGCGTGAAGACCGCCGAGTTGGAGGTTATGCCGTGGAAAAACAGCATCAACGGGCCGTTGCCCGTCTCGCGCACGTTCAAGGCGATGCTGCCGGTGTCGATGCGTCGCGAGCCAAATGGGTCGCAAGCTATCTCTGCCGCCATGTTCATGATCCTCACCATCACTGCCCGTCTCCTTCAAAAGGATCATACAGCCGGGAGCACGTCAAGAAGATTGTCTGACATTCTTGCAATCTTCAGATTTGACAATCTGGCTATTTTCCACCGCGTCGCGTATGGTGCCGCGGAGATTGCGACTCAAACCTATGAGACGTTGCCCATGCCTCCAGATTTGAATTTGCGGATTTCGCCACGGACGGTGCAGCGGGAGACCGTCGACAAGTTACGGCTCGCTATCTTCTCCGGAGTGTTCCAGCCGGGAAGCCGCCTCATCGAAAGTCAGCTGTGCACACAGCTCGGCATCAGTCGCCCGTCGCTGAGGGAAGCTTTGCGCAGTCTCGAGGCCGAGCGCCTGATCGAGATTGTACCCAACCGCGGGCCATCAATACCGTCACTTTCGTGGGAGGTGGCAACCGCCATCTACGAGGTTCGAGAGCTGCTGGAAGTCGAGGCGGCGGGACGATGCGCGTCGAGAATTTCCCCGGAGCAGTTGCTTGAACTCGAGAAGTCTCTTTCCGCGTTCGAAGAGGCGGCATCCAGCAATGACAGCCTGGCGCAGGTCACGACCGCCGCGGACTTCTATTCGATCATACTCTCGAATTGCGGGAATCCCATTCTTGAGGAAGTCCATCGCGGCCTGGTGGCCAGGATCAGCTTCTTTCGAGGACGATCGATGTCATTGGAAGGCCGGGCACAAAGCAGCCTGGCGGAGATGAAGGAGATATTCGAATCCATCGCCGCCGGCGATGAGAAGGCCGCGCGCAAAGCCTCGAAGAATCACCTGTTGAAGGCGAAAGCGGCAGCGAAGATGTCCATGGACAGCGCGATTTGAGTTTTTCGGAAGGCGGTTGCTCCGTCTGAAAACTCGAAATCCTTCATGACGTTGCGGATCGAGGGTCCGCCGAACGCGAATCAGGCGGGGCTCACCCCGTCGGGGTTAGACATGCCGGCCGTCAAAGCCGGCAGATGGAGTGATGATGACCAGGGCGAATTTTGAGCGCGAACGGGATGCCGATATCGTCATCGTCGGCGGCGGGTCGGCTGGCGCGTTGCTTGCAGCACGACTGAGTGAAGAGCCGGACAGTCGCGTTCTGCTGATCGAGGCGGGCGAAGAGGCGGCGGACCCCGACATCTGGAACCCCGCCGCCTGGCCGGCGCTTCAGGGGCGCGGCTACGATTGGGACTATCGCACGGAGCCGCAAACCGGGACTGCGGGCCGGGTGCATCACTGGGCGCGCGGGCGGTTGGTGGGCGGCTCGAGCTGCCTGCATGCGATGGGCTACATGCGCGGCCATCCCCTCGACTTCCAGGCATGGGTCGACGCGACCGGCGATGACAGGTGGAGCTGGAATGGATTGCTGCCCGCGTTTCAAGCCATCGAGGATCACCCGCTCGGTGGCTACGGCCTTTACGGCAAGGGCGGGCCGATGCCCGTCCATTTGCCGACCGACGAGGTAAGTCCGGTCGCACGCGCGTTCATCGAAGCCGGCGCTTCGCTCGGCCTGCCGCGTCTTGAGGGTCACAACAGCGGACAGATGATCGGCGTCACCCCGAACTCTTTGAACATTCGAGACGGTCTGCGGGTCACGGTGGCCGACGCCTGGCTCACGCCGGCGGTTCGAAGCCGCAAGAACCTGACCATTCTTACGGGATCGCGGGTGCGGCGGCTCAAGTTGGAGGGCAATCAGGTCCGCGGCCTCGAGGTCGTGGGGCGGCAGGGTCGGGTCGAAATCCTTGCGGATCAAATCGTGCTTTGCGCCGGCGCGCTGGAAAGTCCGGCCTTGCTGATGCGCTCGGGCATCGGTCCGCACGATATACTCGACGCCGCGGGCGTCAGCTGCGTGATCGATATGCCGGAGATCGGCCGAAACCTTCAGGACCACCTGCTTGGTGCCGGCAACCTCTATGCGGCCCGCAAGCCCGTTCCCCCCTCGCGCCTCCAGCACTCGGAGTCGATGGCCTATATGCGGGCCGACGGGTTTACCGGCACCGGCCAGCCCGAAATTGTCGTTGGTTGCGGCGTCGCGCCGATCGTGTCCGAACGCTTTCAGGCGCCGGCCGCTGGCACGGCATATTCGCTGCTGTTCGGGATCACCCATCCGACGAGCCGCGGCAGTCTGCGCATAAGCGGGCCGGAACTCGACGATCGATTGATCATCGACCCCGCATACCTGCAAAGTGGTCGGGACCGTGCGCTGTTTCGCGGGGCGCTCGAGGCAGCCCGGACAATCGGACATCGAGATGAACTCGCTGGCTGGCGAGAGCGCGAGCTCCTGCCAGGCACCCTGAACAGTGCGGCTCAAATGGATGACTTCATCGCGCGGTCGGTCATCACGCATCACCATCCCTGCGGCACTTGCAGGATGGGCAAGGACCCGGACGCCGTCGTCGATGCGAATCTCAAGCTCAAGGCGCTCGACAATCTTTTTGTCGTTGACGCGTCGGTCATGCCCAGTCTCACCGCGGGGCCGATACACGCCGCGGTTCTCGCTATCGCCGAGACCTTCGCTCGCCGGAAAATCCTGCTGTCTTGATCCGAGGGCTGCGCGTTCGTTCCTTCGCTACAAGGCTCGGGCCGCTGTCGCCTTGCTCCTCAACGCGCGCTGAGCGCGACCATGCGATCAAGGGCGGCGCCAAGGCCTTTCAGCGACACCGGAAAACTCAGCGGGGTCTCGGCCGCTGTGGTGACGTCGAGCTTGAGCTCGCTACCTGCCTTGAGCTTCTGCATCAGCGCCCGGTCGATCGGAAACAGCGCCACGCAGCCATTCGGCAGGCAGGTCCTGAACTTCAACGGCCCGACAGGCGGCTGGTCGTCGATCTGGGCCGCCACGCCGGGATCGAACAGGATGCCGAAGGGCAGCAGCAAGGTTCCGATCAATCCGCCCTTCTGCGCCGCGCGCAACTCCACGGCCAGAAGCCTCTGGCCGTTTTTCTGCGTCTGGTCCTGCGTGACCGTGCAGACCCGGGCATTGTCCTGTATGACGCAGGCCAGCTGCCAGTCCTGATAGGTTTCCTGGAGCGACGATGCGCCATTCGGAAGCGACCCAGCCTGCTGCTGTTGCGCGAAAGCAGCCGGTAGCGAAGCGGAGAAGGTCGCCGCGCAGATGGCGGCTGCCTTCAGCGAAAAATGTCTACGAACCAATGAATGCGGCCTTCTCTTCGGTGCCGGGCAAATGCCCAAAGTGTCGGCTTCGAGACGCCGTTATTCTCACGTACAGACCCATTCGCGGATCTTGCATTGGATCCCCCCTGCCTCGCAGGCCTGCAAGGCGAGATCTTCGGCTTCGCGGCGCGTTTCGGCGGAGTTCACGCCCCAGGGGGTGAACCGGTGCTCCACCTTGTCGGCCACGGCGAGCGCCCCGCAGTGCTTGTAGGGAAATCCGGTCTCGTCGTCGTCCGTCCAATGGCGGTGATTGCGGAACACGGCAACGACATTGCAGGCTTTTCCACCGGCATTCTCGCAATATTTCTGCGCAATGTCCTTCGCTTTCTGCCGCTTGTCGGCGCCCCAGAAGAAGCCGTACTTGGTGTCGGTCTGGGAATAGGCGATTGCCGCCCAGATGCCTTTCTCCTCCTGTGGCGGCTCGGACGGCTCCACCAGATCGGCCGAGACGACCTGCCCGCTCCACAGCAAGGCCATGCACAAGACTGTCAAACGTCGCGACTTCATGGTCCGCAATCCTTTCCAGGGCGTCTCGCCCATTCGCCTGACATCCTCACTTGGCCGCCGATGCGATGGAAATCACCACGCATGTGTTGCCCGTCGGCAGCAGAAGCGCTTCGCCCGTGTTGCCGCCAAGCTCGTACACTTCGACCTGTCCGAGGTGGTCGGTGATCTTGCTGCCTTGCGGAAGAACGGACGGAATGTCCGCGCACGGGCTGGCGAACGGCGCCACCCGCACCATCGCGCCCTCGCAGCCAGAAGCGGTGGGCGATGCGAACACCACGCCGGCCGCCGGCCCGCTGTAACGGTCCGTGGCATAGTCCATGCCGACAAAGGCCTGGACGGCGTGCTTGTCGGCGGCCTGGTCGTTCCACAGGGATTTGACGCTGTATTTCGAGCCCGTCGTCAAAAGCTGTCCGAGCACCGGAAAGACGGTCGAGCAGGCCTGCACGCCGGCCTGCTTGACGTGCTGGAGAAAGGGCGAGTCCGGCAGCGCGGGAGGGGCGGCCGCCTCGGCCTGAGCGGCCGTCGGGCTGCCGACCAGACCGGCGATCGCGGCATAGTTCGCGCCGGCAAAGCCAATGCCCATCATGGCCAGCCCCAGCAGCGAAAATCCAATGACTCGCGGCCACCGCCGCGGCGGCTCGACGGTTCTCTTGCGGTCCGGCTCGACAACCCGTCGCCGATCCGGCTCGACGGTCGGATTGCTGCGCGTCGCGGAGATGAACGGGTCTTGCTGGCTCACGGTGCTGCCTCGGTTATTTGATTGGCGCAAGGGCCTCGGACAGCCCCTTGAGCGTTGCGGTCACGGTAATGGTCTGGCCATCGGCGGTCGGGTAGGAGATAGCCGGCGTCGCCTTCTGCGCTATCTCCTGGCGCATCAGGGGTCCCACCGGCAGCATGCCGACGCAGACCATTTCGTTGCAGCCGTTCAGATGCACATCGATCGGCTCGGCGCGCCCATCGAACTTCAGCGACACCAGCCCATCGCTCCTGGCGTTCGGCGCGGTGCGCAGGATCATGTAGGGCTTGCCGTCCTGGGTGGCGGCGAGCGACCAGCTGAACGCCATCTTGCCGGCGCCGTCCTCGATCACCTGCGAGACATTGCAGACTTTCTTGCGCGCCTTGAGGTTCTCGTCGCAGATCAGCGTCCAGTTCTCGAAAGGACGGATGGTGCGCTGATATTGTCCGAGCTTCACATCGGGAGGCACGACCACCTCGGAGGGCTTGATCCTGTAGGGCGAAGCCACCTGCCCGGCAGCCGGCGCCAGCCCGCCGGCAAGCGCCAGGCAGGTCAGGCATGCCATGGCAAATCCAGGAAAGCCAAACGGCTTTCCCGAGTCTGCGTCTAGCCTGTCATGGCCGGTTCGCCTTTTCATTGCCGCCCTGTTGTCCGCCTCAGTTCAAGGTGAAGCTCAGGCCGGCGCCGACACCGACATTGCCGCCCGCCGCCGTGCCCGACAAATTGCCACGGATGCGGCCATCCTCGCTGGTGTAGCCGGCGCCGAAGGCAAAGGCGCTCGAATCCCGCCAGAAGCCGCCGCCGGCTGCCACGCTCAGCTTGCCGGGACGGTCGTCATAGCGCAGCGAGGCTGCCGCCAGTCCGATTGCCGCCGCCTGCCGTGCTTCGTCCCTGATGCCGCTGATGTCGGAATTCAGCTGGCTGAGCTTCTGGTCGGTATAGTTGTTAGCCTGCTGCAGGGTGGTTGCAGCCACCTTGTCGGTATAGGTGTTGGATGTGTTGATGCTCGTGGCCAGCCCCTGGTTCAGCTGGTTGACGTTGACCGCGTCGGTGCCGGTAACGCCGGGGCCGACATTGGAGATGACGACAGGTGCATTCGGGTCGCCGCCCTGCAGCGTTATCTTGTTGGTCTTGGTCGTCGATCCGTCCGGATTGTTGACGGTGTCGTATTGCACGGTGTTCTGGACGGTGCCGCCGATGCCGCCGATCGTCTTGGTCAGGTCCTCGATCGCCGTGTTGGTGGCGTAGAGCTGCGACCCGTTGATCGCATCGGTGCTGCCGGAGGAAACGCGCCCGGCGGCGACATTGGTGATCGTCCGCTCGGTTCCGGCATCGCCGACGCTGACGGTCCCGGTCGGGTTCGTGCCGGCGAAGGCGTAGGTCTTGCCGTTGATGACCGTGCTGGACGTGCCGACGGCGGTCTGCGACACCGAACCCGAACCGAGCGCCACATCGCTGGCGTTGTTGGCCTTGGCGCCTTGGCCGAGTGCCACCGCGCCCTGCCCCGTGGCTGTCGAGCCATTGCCGGCGGCAAGGCTGTTGGTACCGCTGGCCACGCTGGCCGGCCCGATCGCGACGCTGTCGGTGCCGCTGGCGGTGGAGTCGGCCAGCGTCGAATTGGCGTGGAAATACTTGATGCCACCGCCATTGTTGATGTTGGTCAGCGCATTGTCGACGGCAGTGAAACCATCAAAGACGGTCGAATAATTGTTGCCCTGGATGGTGTAGGTCGGGCCGGTGATCGAGCCGTCGGGATTGACCGTGGTGCCGCCGCCGAACAGGTTGGAAACGTTTTGCGAGACGCCGCGCAGCTGCGAGACGTTGACGGCATCGGTCCCGGCCGAGCCCGCCGCGACATTGGTGAGCTTGCGCTCGGCGCCCGCGGCGCCGATCGACACTTCGCCAGCCGAGGTCTGCGGAGCGGTCAGGCCAAAGGCGGTGTAGCCGGCCTGCGCGCCAACCGAGGTGATCGACGAGGCACCCAGTGCGACGCTGTTGGCGAAGGTGCTCTGGGCGCCGGCGCCGAGCGCCACCGACTGGATGCCCGATGCGGTCGAGTCGGTGCCGAGCGCGATACCGTCGGCCAGCATCACATGAGCGTTCTGGCCGATGGCCGTGCCGCCTGGCGCCGTCTGGTCGACGATGGCGCCATTGCCGATGCCGACGCCGTTGTCGCCGTTGACGACCGTGGTCGGACCGACCGCGACCGATTCCGCTCCGACCGCCAGCGAATCGCCAGCGGTCGAATTGGCATGGAAATATTTCGTCGAGGTGGCAGAGACCGCAGCGATCGCCCCCGCCAGTTGGCGCACCGTCACGGCGTCCTGGTCCTGCGTGCCGTCGGCGACGTTGGTGATCTGCCGGTAGGAGGTGGCGGTACCGACCGAAACGGCGCCGAGCAGCACCTTGTCGGTGGTGTTGTACTGGATGAAGTTCGACGGACCTGCGGCGATCTGCCCGGAAGCGGGAGCGATCGCGCGATCGGACACCGAGCCCGAACCGAGTGCCACGCTGCCGTCGATGCTGGCCGCGCTGTCGCGGCCGAGCGCCAGCCCGCTGACGCCGGTCGCGGTCGCCTGGTAGCCGACGGCCGTGGAGCCGACGCCCTGTGCGAAGGAGTCCGTTTGCGCCAGTCCGGCCTCGTTGGTGCGGGCATAGCGGATGCCCACGCCATTGGCGTCGGTATAGGCGGTCGAGGTGTCACCGGCGATGTTGTTGATCGTGTTGCCGAGATTGGTCACGCCGCTGCCGATGGTGCTGAGCGTGGTGCCGATGGCGTCGACGGCCTGGTTGGTGGCGGCGAGCTGCGAACCGTTGATGGCATCGGTCGACGTCGAGCTGATCCGCCCCGCGGCGACATTGGTGATAGTGCGTTCCGCGCCGGGCGCGCCGATGCTGACCGTCGAGGTCGGGTTGGTGCCCTGGAAGGCGTAGGTGGTGCCGTTGATCACCGCGTTGGGCGTGCCGACCGCTACGGCGGTCACCGAACCCGAGCCGAGCGCCACGTCGCCGGAGCTTGCCGCCGCCGCCGCACCGTTGCCGAGCGCGACATTGCCGGCGAGGCCGGCGGCACCCGCAGTGGAGCCGTTGCCCAGCGCGACGGAGCCTTGCCCGATCGCCTTGTTGCTGTTGCCGATGGCGACAGCACCGTTGGCCGTATTGGCCGCGGTGGCGGTTGCCGTGCCGTCGCTGTTGGCGATGTTGTTGGCGCCGCCGGTAAAGGCGCCGGTGCCGCTGGCGAAGCTAGGATCGCCGATGGCCACCGCGCCGTCGCCGTAAGCAACGTTGTCTGCGCCGATTGCGACAGCCTTCCCCCCGGTCGCGATCGCCCTGGTGCCGATGGCGACGGAGTCGGCGGTATCAGCGGAAGACTGGAGACCGACCGCGATGGCGTTGGTTGCAGTCGCCGCGCTTTCACGCCCCATCGCAAGGGCGTCGTCCCCGGATGACGTCACGTCCGTGCCGACGGCGATGGCGCTCTGTCCGCTGGCGCTCGTCGCAAAACTGGTCTGGCCGATATAGACGGAGTTTATCCCGGACGCGCTCGTCCCAGCGCCGACAGCGACGGCATTCACGGCGGTGGTTCGGGCACCACTGCCGAGAGCGGTACTGCCGGCTCCGCTGGCACCGGCGTTGACGCCGGCGGCGAGGGTATTATTTGCCGTCGCGCTGGCCAGGACGCCGAATGAGGAGGCGTTCGCGCCGCTGGCAACGGCCCCATTGCCGACTGCCGTGCTAAAGTCGGCAGTGGCCTGAGTGGCCTGGCCGAGCGCGACGCCGAAGCCGCCGGAAGCAAGCGAATTGGTGCCGATCGCGATGCTGTTGGGCAGGGCCGTGTTGGCCTGAACGCCTGCCTGCGCGTTCACGCCGAATGCGATGGACTGGTTGCCCCAGGCCTTGGCTGCATCACCCATCGCCGTGGCGCTTGTGCCGATCGCGGCGGCCTGACGTCCTACGGCAGTGGAATTGGCACCGCTGGCGACAGATCCCCAGCCTCCGGCGAACGAATTGGCGCCGCTGGCGGTGGAACTGGTGCCGACCGCCGTGGAGTTACCTCCCGAAGCGACTGAGAAGGTACCCAAAGCATTGGCGCCGGCCAAGGTGGCACTGGCCTGAACGCCGATCGCTACCGAATTGGTGCCACTCGAGATCGTGCCCTGGCCCAGCGCCATCGCGCCGCCGGCGCCGGTGGCTTTTGCGCTCAGGCCGAGAGCCACCGAATATTGAGCCGACGCAACGGATGAACGTCCGACCGCGATGGCGTCGACCTGGGATGCTGTAACATCCGTGCCGATACCGATGGCGCTCTGTGCCAGCGCTCCTGTTCCAGCAACGGTGCGCGAACCGAGATAGACCGAATTTAGCTGCGTGGCTTGTGCCTGGAAGCCGAGAGCCACTGCGTTCTGGGCGCCAGCGGCGGCGAAGCTGCCTTGGGCGAGAGAATCCAATCCGGACGCAACGGTGTTTGTGCCGAAAGCGCTCGCGCGCAGCCCGCTCGCAGCAGCGAAGTTGCCTACGGCAGTCGAATTCTGCGCGGTCGCCGCGGATCCTTGACCCATGGCGACAGCCCCGCCGCCTTGGGTTTGCGCATCGACTCCGATCGCAACTGAATTATTCCCGTTGGAAATCGCTCGGCAGCCGATGGCCATGCCTCCCGTCGGCGCTCCGACGGTGGCCGTATATCCTGTGCAACCGATCGCGATGCCGTTGGCACCACTCGCCGTTCCGGCGCCCGCTGTATAGTTACCGCCTGGAATAACTTGGCCAAATGCCTGAGGCGCAATAACCAGCCCCAAGGCGCCGAAAACAGCCCCAATCGCACCGATACCCCGATCTTTACGACGCATGCCTAGAACGCGGGACGCCATGCGCAGTACAGCCGTCAGGCGGCGCCGGGCCGAGCGGGAGCTAGGATCGGCATTCGCGATCCAGTGACTGGCGAAAAGCGCCGCGCGATGCTGGACAAACGAGTGACGTGAGATGCAATTGTCGGTCATGGTCCCTCTCAGCGCGCCAGTCGGCATGAAAATGTCAGACAATTCCCCCAAGCGGCAGAAAGACATGATTCTTGTGCGCGGTATTTCACGATCTTGCTGTGTCGTAAGAAAAAATCGCGGAACAACTCGGCAGAGGTTAACGGCTTATTACTTTAGCCGGAACTTTAATAGGTATCACCTATATTTCCGAGATATGCCGCAGCCTATCCGTCACCTGGTCTTCGAGATAAGCTTGTTCGAGCGCGACCGCAGTGGCGTTACATGCCGGTATTTCTTCATCATGGTGGTGAAATGGCTCTGGCTCGAGAAACCGCTGAGATGGGCAATGTCGGCGATCGCCAGGCTGCTCTCGGCAAGCAGTCTCTCCGCAAAATCCAGCCGCAGATCGAGAATATACTGATGCGGCGGCATCCCGAACGTCCGCGAGAAGGCCCGCACGAAGTGATAGGATGAAAGCCCGCAGACCGCGGCCATCTCGGAAATCGCCAGCTTGCGCGAGAAGTTCTCATCCAGGAAGTCCCGCACCTTGCCCGCACTGCTGGCGGAAAGCCCGCCTTTTACATTCGCCAGCGGCTGTCTCACCACATCCGCAATCCATCTTGGGGGGGCATCATCGCGCCGCACCGTTTCGGCCTCCTGAGGGGTCCCTGCGCAAGCCAAACCTTGGCGGCGTCCACGCGGTTCCCGGAAAAATAAATCGTGATGGACCAGTCTGGACCGCCATTACCGGGGGAATTGTCCGGGCCGGTGGAATTGTTCGAACAAGCCGGACGGACGGTGGTGAGGGCGAGCCGGCAAGAGATATCCCACTCCCCTCGACATCCATGCCGGTGGCAATGCTCGAAGCATCCGGGCGCATCGATCAATTTCTCGCCTCGACCATGGGCGCATTCGCGATGGACGTATTTTGCAGAACACCGATTTCCTTGCAGGAAATCCCGGTCTCCGAGCCCCGGGCACCTGATGGGGCGGCTTTGCCATACTGCGCGGCGCGGCTCTCCCGGCGAAGCCGTCCGGTTTTCTCTTGGACTCCTGGCCGTAATCGTTTCCGGTTGCAGGCGCAGAAGCGCCTCAGTTTCTGGCGGAAGCATAACCAGTTGGTGTCCTTCCCCTGTATTTCTTCATGGTGGAGGCCAAATGACTTTGATCCGAAACCCGGCGAGGATCGCCGATGTCGAACTCATGAGCAGCCAAAGCCGACAGCGCTTCGGGAGAGATGGAGACCAGGGCATTTTCCCTGGTCGCGGACCAGGCAAGATTGCTGTCCACGCCGGCGGGATTGATGACGAGACACCCGACCGGCGCATCGTATTGCTGGAGCTTGTCGCTGCCGAGCGAGGCCCTCAACTTGCGTATGGGCGCAAGCACGAATGCCTACGGAGTGTTCCTTGGCCGGGAATGCCTGCGAGCCTGGCCCGCGAACGGAATAGATCACGCTTCCTTGCGCGGTGGCCCTTCGCGGACCGGCACTTTCAGGAATGATGTCCAGGACGTATCGAGCTGTCCGCTCCCGATCGATGCCTCGGGAAACGCCGCTTTCCCGAGCCTCGTCCGCATTGTTCATTCGCGCTGCCTCAGCCGTATCGACGCTACTTCGAATACCCTTTTCCCGACCCGAACGCAGCGTAACGCACACACCTTGGCTTGGGAAGAACTCCCACGCGCAAAGAAAAATCTTTATTCGAGGAAAGAAAGAAAAAATGGCCAGCGAATAGGAGTTGACGAGCGTTCATTTTCGCCTGGCGCGACGCCTCGTCATCCGGAGTTTCGCCGATCGGTCCCGACACGATCGGTCATGCGATTCTGTATTCTCGTCAACGACTGATTGAGGCCGTTGGCGCAGCCTGCGCGGATCATAACCTGTCCGCGAGATCGACGCCTGCGGTGTGGATCCGGTTATCGGCGGCCGCTGCTACAGATCACCGCGCCGTTTCTCGTACAGATCCCAGGCGAGTTCCACGAAAGCCAGAAGAACGTCGTCCCGATTCCAGCCGGCGGCCACCGCCGCCTGGACGATCTCATTGATGAGAGGCAGCAACTGGTCCTGGCATTCGGCCGACATATCGCCGTCGCCCGCGGGTGGCCCCCGGAAGTTGAAAGTCATCATTCGGCGCCCCCCTCGCCTTCAATCGAAGTGTTACATCGGTAATTTCATTCCCTCTGATATACAATAGATGTGGTACCAAAGAACAGGAAGCCCCAGCGAACCAAGGCAGCACAGGACGATGCCGGATCACCCCGGATCTATGCTTTCCCACGGGTCAGGGTGGGCTTTCCAAAGGGAACTCTGTCGACGCTTGATCGACCAACTGCTGAACGCTCGAATGACCGCCCGCTGTAACGGGAGAGCAATGCTTCGCGGCGGAGACTCTCGCGATCAACGACGCGCTTGCTGCCGCGCGTCGCCTCGTGACGGTCGACGACGCCCAAGGCCGGTGATGGCGAATAGGCTGCCGCGCAGGACGCCGTCCCGGGAAAGCGCGGCAGCGGGCCGCGTCAGAAGGCGACCTGGTCGCCGCCCTTCAATGACAGGATTTCGCGCGCCTCGTCCGGTGTCGCCACTTCCATGCCAAGCCCTTCGATGATCTTGCGCGCCAGCACGACCTGCTCGGCATTCGATTTGGCGAGTTTGCCCTTGCCGGCCCACAGGCTGTCCTCCAGCCCGACGCGGATGTTGCCGCCAAGCGCCGCCGACTGCGCGGCGATGCGCAACTGGCTGGCGCCGGCGCCGAGCACCGACCAGCGAAACTGGTCGCCAAACAAGCGGTCGGCGGTGCGCTTCATATGGGCGACATCCTCCGGATGCGTGCCGATGCCCCCAAGCAGGCCGAACACCGACTGCACGAAGAAGGGCGGCTTCACCAGCCCGCGATCGGCGAAATGGGAAAGGTTGTAGAGATGCGCGATGTCGTAGCACTCGAACTCGAAGCGCGTGCCGTTGTCGTAGCAAGTCGCCAGAATGTATTCGATGTCCTTGAACGAATTGCGGAAGACGAGATCGCGCGTCGCTTCCAAATGCGGCTTTTCCCAGTCGAATTTGAAGGTCTCGTATTTGTCGGCGAGATGGTAGAGCCCGAAATTGATCGAACCCATGTTGAGCGAGGCCACTTCCGGTTTGAACTGAGCGGCCGGCTTCACCCGCTCCTCGACCTTCATGTAGGGACTGCCGCCGGTGGTGATGTTGATGGCGGCATTGGTGCCTTGCTTGACGCGCGGCAGGAAGCGGGCAAAAGCCTCCGGCGTCTGGTCGGGCCTGCCGGTCTCGGGATCGCGGGCATGCAGGTGCAGGATTGCCGCTCCCGCCTCGGCCGCCGCGATCGCTTCCGACGCGATCTGGTCCGGCGTGATAGGCAGATAAGGCGACATGGTCGGCGTGTGGATCGCTCCGGTCACCGCGCAGGTGATGATGACCTTGCCCCTGGCCACCGTGGCGCCGGGCTTGCGGCTGGTTTCTTTCATTGTCCGAACTCCTGATCCGATTTCTTCTTGTGCGCCGCCAGCGCCATCAGCCGGCGATCGCGCCACACTTGCCGCTCGCCTAGTTTTTCCCTCGGCAGGCGTTTGCCGCGCTCGGCCTCAACCGTCTCCATCACCTCGCCCGCCCAGTCGACCCGGCGCAACATCTGCGGGAAGATGTTGGAATAGATGCCCTGGTAACGCTCGACATAGTCGCGCACGCCGCCGGGCGCGTTGAGGTCGATGGTCTCGAACGGTCCCATGAAGGACCAGCGCAGCGCCAGCCCGTCGCGGATGCCGATATCGACGTCCTCGACGCTGGCATAGCCGTCGGCGACGAGCCGGAACGCTTCCTCCAGCAACGCGCCCTGCAGGCGGTTCATGATGAACCCGTCGAGTTCGCGCTTCATCACCAGCGGCGCATGGCCGGCCTCGATGAGGAAGGCGCGTGTTCTTTCGAGCGTCTCGGCCGATGTCCACGGCGCTGGTACGACCTCGGCGGCGGGAATGAGGTAGGGCGGATTGATCGGATGCACGACAAGGCAGCGATGCCGCCCTTGCAAATGGTCGGTGAATTTCGACGGCAACAGCGCCGAGCTGGAACTGGCGATCACCGCTCGCGGATCGGCAGCAGAGTCGATCAGCGAAAACACCTCACGCTTGACCTCGAGATTTTCCGGCGTGTTCTCCTGGACATGGATCGCGCCGGCCAGCGCCTCGCCGAGTTCGGCGGCAACAGTGATGCGATCGAGCATGGTGGCGGCGGACTGTCCCCGCACCAGGTCGTTGGCAGCGAGATCGCCGAGCACACCGGCTATGTAGTCGCGCGCGCCGCCGGTCGCGGCGCGGGACTGGTCCCACATGCGGACGTCATGACCGGCGCGCGCGAAACTGATCGCCCAGGCCCGCCCGATGAATCCGCTGCCGACGATCGCAACCTGTGCCATGGATCTTGCCCTCAAAGTGTTTCGACATTGCCGTCGACGCCGAGCGACTGGCCGGAAATGTTTATCCCCGCATCCGAAAGCAGGAAGGCGACCATCGAGGCGACATCATAAGGGCTGGTCATGCGGCGCAGCGAGATGTTCTGCAGATAGCGCCCGGTCATTTCTTCGTGGCTGATGCCGATCTGCCTGGCGCGCGCCGAGATGACGCCCTCGATGCGGGGACCCTCGATGATGCCGGGCAGGATGGCATTGACCCTGATGCCGTGCGGCCCGAGTTCCTTGGCAAGGCTCTGTGTGAAGCCGATCACGCCGAACTTGGCGGCCGAGTAGGGCGTGCGGAAAGCATAGCCGTGGCGGCCGGCTGCCGACGACATCGAGACGATCGAGCCGCCTCCCGCCGCCTTGATCATCGGCACGGCGCGCCGCGCGCACAGGAACTGGCCGGTCAGGCAGACATCGAGACAGCGCCGCCAGTCGTCCGGCTCGATCTCGTCGACGCCGCCGGTCGGGCCGGCAATGCCGGCATTGTTGATCAGGGCATCGAGCCCGCCGAGCTTTTCGGCGACCGTCTCGAACAGCCGGTCGACGTCGTCTTCGTGTGAGACGTCGGCCTTGACCGCGGCCACCAGATCGATCTTGCCGGGAGCGGCAGCCAGCGCCTCGTCGGACACGTCGCAGACGACGATGCGCGCCCCGAGCCGCGACAGCGTGTCGGCGATGGCGAGACCAATGCCGCCGGCGCCTGCTGTCACCAGCACGCGCTGTCCATTGAGGCCGGCCAGAAATTCCGCCGCCGTTTCAGGTGCCTTTGTGCTCATCGTCCGTCCTTCCCATCGAGAACCTGTGGCTGCAGATCAGCCCCTATTTCAACATGCTGCACGATTCGGGAAACTATTCGACCGCCAACGAACATCATCAGGAGATGTTCGCGGCCCTGTGTGATCGCGACGGCGACGCCGTCAAGGCCGCGGTGCGCGCCGATATCGACGCCGCTTTCAATGTCCTGGTTGGCTTGCTCAAATAACCGTGCGCCGGCCGTTCTCTCACCGGCGGAGCCCAATGGGTGAGTGTGGAAATCGCCGGCTGCATTGCCTTCCGCGGGCGCTCGCTGGATAGTCCTGGCAATGTTCGAGACCCTGGCGATTCACTGGCCCCAAATACTGGCGATCATCTCGGTGGTGATGGCGACCATCGGCATTGCCCATGCCGTCATGACCAAGGAGGACGTCCGCGCCGCCACCGGCTGGGTCGGCATCATGGTGCTCTCGCCGATTCTCGGCGTGCTGATCTATGCCGTGGCCGGCATCAACCGCATCCGCCGCGCCACGATCAGCGCGCAGCGCCCGCTTGCCGAGGGCCTGGTGTCGGCCAAGCATGAGCGCGACGTCGCCGCCGAAGAGGCGCTGATCATCGAGCGCTATGGACAGCGGTTCACCGGCCTCAGAACGCTGGGCGACAGGGTGGCGCGGCGCGCGCTCAACCCGGGAAATGCAATCGACGTGCTGGAAAGCGGCGACGAGGCCTACCCCGCCATGTGCGCGGCGATCGACGGGGCCGAGCGCAGCGTCCTGCTCGAGACCTATATTTTCGACAATGACGCGGTCGGCCTGCTTTTCGTCGAAGCGCTGGCCGGCGCTGTCCAGCGCGGCGTCACCGTGCGTGTGCTGATCGATGCCGTCGGCGCCCGCTACTCCGTCCCCAGCATCCTGGGGCATCTGCGCCGCGCCAACATCACGGCGGATGTTTTCAACGGCAACATCGTCATGGGCCTGCGCTTGCCCTATGCCAATCTGCGGACTCACCGCAAGATCCTGGTGGTCGACGGCACGGTTGCCTTTACCGGCGGCATGAACATCCGCAAGGGTTTTTCAGCGGAGTTCGCCGGGTCGAACAGCGCCAAGGACACGCATTTCCAGGTCACCGGACCCGTTGTCGCCGATCTCTTCTCGGTCGCCGCGGAAGACTGGCGCTTCGCCACCAAGGAGGCGCTGAAGGGCGATGCCTGGCGGATCACACCGGTTTCACCGCCCGCTGGCCAGCCGATGCTGGTGCGTGCGGTTGCATCCGGGCCGGACGCCAGCAACGAAACCAACCACAAACTGATGATCGGCGCCTTCTCGGTCGCGCGCAAGTCGATACGCCTGATGTCGCCCTATTTCCTGCCGGACCGGGAACTGATCAGCGCCCTGGTTACCGCGGCCAGGCGCGGCGTCGAGATCGATGTCGTGGTGCCGGCGGTGAACAACCTCTTCCTCGTCGACCGCGCCATGACCGCCCAATTCGACCAGATCCTGAAGAATTATTGCCGCATATGGCGCACGGAAGGCCCCTTCGATCATTCCAAGCTGCTTTCGATCGACGGCGTATGGGCTTATGTCGGGTCCTCCAACCTCGATGCACGTTCGCTGCGGCTCAACTTCGAGATCGATCTGGAGGTCCTCGACGCGGGTTTTGCCACCGAGATCGAGACCCGGATCGGATCGGCGATCGAAACGGCCGTTCCAGTGACGCTGGCCTCCTTGCGCGCGCGGCCCTTCATCATCCGCCTGTTTGACCGCATCCTCTGGCTGGGATCGCCCTATCTCTGAGAAATCCTGTCTTTAACAAAATGACGTGTTTGCCCGATAGCGTGTCGCCAACCATGGAACATCGGCCGAATGACTCTATTTCTAGGTGCATGATGAGAACGGCAGGGATGATGGGCACGCTATGCGAATGAATGGGCGCAGCCTGCCGGCCAGCATGCTCCTGTCCATTCGCGACAGGCGGATGCGCAAGGCCAACGCCTTTTCGCCGAAGAAGGACGGCGTCACCGGGACGCTGGTCGCCTCCTACAACGTCCACAAATGCATCGGCGTCGACCGCAAGTTCGATCCCGACCGCACCAGCCGCGTCATCCGCGAGATCGCCCCCGACGTCATCGCCCTGCAGGAGGCCGACAATCGCTTCGGCGACCGCGACGGGCTCCTCGACCTGCACCGTCTCGAACTGGAAACCGGCCTCGTGCCGGTGCCCATTTCCGCAACGGGCAAAGGCCATGGCTGGCATGGCAATGTCCTGCTGTTCAAAAGGGGCGTCGTTCGCGACGTGCATCAGATCAGGCTTCCAGGTCTCGAACCCCGCGGTGCCGTGGTGGCCGAGATCGATCTCGACGGGAACCAGTCCTTGCGCATCATCGCGGCCCATCTCGGGTTGCTGCGCCGCTCCCGCTCACAGCAGGCCCAGGTCGTGTTGGATATCATGAACAGCCCCGACGAGAAGCCGACGCTCCTGCTCGGCGACCTGAACGAATGGCGGCTCGGAAACCGCTCCGCGCTGAACACGCTGCACGCGACCTTCGGCCCGCAGCCGCCAGCAGTCCCCACCTTCCCGTCCAACCTGCCGCTGCTGGCACTCGACCGGATCATGGCCAACCGGCACGGCATGATCGCGACCGTCGAAGCGCATGACACGCCGCTGTCGCGCGTGGCCTCCGACCATCTGCCGCTGACCGCCTTCGTTCGCCTGTAGCATGTGGCCGATAACACCTTGATGTCGCCGGCGTCGCAAAGCGTGTGGATTCGGGCGGAACACCCGGTTCTTCAGCGAGTTTATGTGTTGAATATACAGGAGGATGGAATGAAAAAGTTGATTTTGGCCTCGGTGCTGGCATTCGCCGCGACAGCGGCAGCGATGGCGCCGACCCAAGCCGCCAGCCTGACTATCCAGTCCGACGACGGCGGCCAATATTCCTCGGATGACGATTCCGGAATCGTCGTTCGCCGTCATCATATGCGCCACTATGACAACGAGTATGACGGCGACCAGAACGCTCAGTACGATGACTACGACAATGGCGGCTACCGCTGGCGCCACCACCATCACCGCTGCCACACGGAAACGATTGTGCATTGGCGCCACCACCACAGAGTGTTCGAGGACGTTCGCGTCTGCGGCTGAGGTCGCTCCGTCTCCTGATCCAACCGTCTCCTGATCCAACCCTTGGCGGGTTGCCGCCAAGGATAGCCGTTGACAGCCGTCGCCTCCCGCCGACGCCGCCATTGCCGCATTGCACAAATTTCCGAGCATGCCCACAATGCGGGCATGATCCGAACTTCACTCGCCGTCCTGGTGATCGACGAAAACCGCATCCGTGCCTCGATAATCGAGGCTGGCTTGCGCGAGGCGGGCCATCAGCGGGTCACCGTCATCCATGACGTCAGTGGCATTGCGCGCCGCATCGCCGAGATCGAGCCCGACGTCATCGTCATCGATCTGGAAAACCCCAACCGCGACATGCTGGAAAACATGTTCCAGCTGTCACGTGCGGTAAAGCGGCCGATCGCCATGTTCGTCGACCGCTCCGACCAGGCCTCGATCGAGGCCGCGGTCGATGCCGGCGTTTCGGCCTATGTCGTCGACGGGTTGAGGCAGGAGCGCGTCAAGCCGATCCTCGACATGGCGGTGAGCCGCTTCAACGCTTTCTCGCGCATGGCGCGCGAACTGGACGAGGCGCGCAGCGAGCTCGAGAGCCGCAAGGTGATCGACCGCGCCAAGGGCATCCTGATGAAATCGCGCGGCCTGAGCGAAGAGGCCGCCTATATGCTGCTGCGCAAGACGGCGATGAACCAGAACCGCAAGATCAGCGATATCGCCCAGAGCCTGGTGACTGCCGCCGGGCTTCTCGGACCGGGGGACGAATAGACATGGGCGCCGAGCATCAGATCACCGCCGGCTTCATGCCGCTTTTCGATAGCGCCGTCCTGGTGGCAGCCGGCGAACTGGGCTTTGCCGCGCGCGAAGGCATCGATCTGGCGCTGCACCGCGAGACCTCCTGGGCCAACATCCGCGACCGCATCGCCATCGGCCATTTCGACCTTGCGCACATGCTGGGACCGATGCCGCTTGCCTGCAATCTTGGCCTCACCCCCCTCGCCTCCGAGACCATCGTGCCCTTTTCGCTGGGGCTCGGTGGCAACTGCGTCACCATCTCCAACGCCGTCTGGGCCGGCATGGCGGCGCACGGCGCCGTACCCGATCTCGATCCGGCTCGCGCCGGCGCGGCCCTCGGTGCGTTCATCCGCGAGCGGGCGGCCGCCGGCCGCGAGGCGCTGCGCTTTGCCGTCGTGCACCCGCATTCCGGGCACAATTACGAACTGCGCTACTGGCTTGCCGCCTGCGGCATCGATCCAGAGCGGCAGATCGAGATCGTGATTGTGCCGCCGCCCTTCATGGCCGACGCGCTGGCCACTGGGCGCATCGACGGCTATTGCGTCGGCGAACCCTGGAACAGCGCCGCGGTGGCGGCCGGCACCGGCCATATCGTCACCGTGAAGGCGCTGCTCTGGCGCAACAGCCCGGAAAAGGTCATCGGCGCGCGCAAGGCCTGGGCCGAGCAAAATCCCGAGGCCCTGGCTGCACTGCTGCGCGCATTGCATCACTCGGCGCGCTGGTGCCAGGACCCTGCAAATCGCGCCGAACTGGCGGCGCTGATGGCGCAGCCCGGCTTCCTTGGCCAGGAGGCGGCCGTTCAGATGCCGATCCTGACCGGGCATCTGCAGCTCGGCGGCGGCGCACAGCGGGCCGTCGAGGACTTCTTCGTGCCTTTCGACAAGGCCGCCAATTTCCCCTGGAAGAGCCATGCGCTGTGGTTCTACACCCAGATGGTGCGCTGGGGTCATGTCGCGCACACGCCGGAGAATCTCGCCATCGCCCGCGACTGCTACCGGCCCGACCTTTACCGGTCGGCGCTGAAGCCGCTCGGCGTCGCGCTGCCGGGCGCCAATGCCAAGGTCGAGGGTGCGCTGAAGGTGGCGACGCCGGTGGGCTCGGCGGGCGCCAGCCTAGTGCTCGGCCCGGACGGCTTCTTCAACGGCCAGATCTTCGATCCGGACGAGATCGACGCCTATGTCGACAGCCAAAAAACGACCCTCGGAGAAGCCTGATCATTTCTGCGCCATCCTTGTGCATTGCACAAAAATTATGCGCCCCTGTAGGCAAGGTGATCAATGTTTGACCCCAATCGCGGTGGATCGAGTTGCCGCGTGATGCTCCGATCCCACTGAATTCATTTGATGTTTTCTTCCAGAAGGAAACTGGCACGGTTCCTGCATTGAAATGAGCGAGCCCTTCTCGGGCAACGGAACAGGCGTCCAATGGCGGGCGCCACAGGCAAAGCTGCCGCTCAGGCCACTGCGCAATCCCCAGGGATGCGCGAAGGCCTGGACGGCGGCTTTTTTGTTTTTGGCCGAACACGCAATCGACGGCGCTTCCAAGGCGCTCAACCGGAGACGACGATGACGAAACGGATCGGAACTGGCACATCCCTCAAGGATTTCACCCGCCGTGATTTTCTGGCCAGCAGCGCGCTGACGGCGGGACTGTTTATTGCCGCAAGGACATTGTTTCCCGCGGGCGCCCATGCCGAAGGCAAAGGTCCCGAAGTGACCGGCGCCAAGCTCGGCTTCATCGCGCTGACCGATGCCGCGCCTCTGATCATCGCCAAGGAGAAGGGCCTGTTCGCGAAATTCGGCATGCCTGATGTCGAGGTGCTCAAGCAGGCCTCCTGGGGGGCGACGCGAGACAATCTGATGCTCGGCGGCGAAGCCAACGGCATCGACGGCGCCCACATCCTGACGCCCATGCCTTATCTCATGCACACCGGCAAGGTGACGCAGAACAACCAGCCGCTGCCGATGGCAGTCGTCGCTCGCCTCAACTACGATTGCCAGGGCATTTCAGTAGCCCAGGAGTATGCCGCCACCGGCGTCGGCCTCGATGCCTCCAAGCTGAAGGACGCCTTCGCCGCCAAGAAGGCGGCAGGCAAGGAGGTCAAGGCCGCCATGACCTTCCCGGGCGGCACACATGATCTGTGGCTGCGCTACTGGCTGGCCGCCGGCGGCATCAACCCCGACAAGGACGTCTCGACCATCGTCGTGCCGCCGCCGCAGATGGTGGCCAACATGAAGGTCGGCAACATGGACGTGTTCTGCGTCGGCGAACCGTGGAACGAACAGCTCGTCCACCAGGGCGTCGGCTTCACCGCCGCCACGACCGGCGAGATCTGGAAGGGTCATCCGGAAAAGGCGCTCGGCCTGCGCGCCGCCTTCATCGAGAAATACCCGAACGCCACCAAGGCGATCGTCATGGCGGTGATGGCGGCACAGCAATGGTGCGACGCCAAGGAGAACAAGGACGAGATGGCCGCCATCATCGGCAAGCGGCAATGGATGAACGTGCCTGTCGCCGACATCGTCGGCCGCCTCAAGGGCGACATCAACTACGGCAACGGCCGGGTCGCCACCGCCACCGACCTCTACATGAAATTCTGGAAGGGCGGCGTCTCCTACCCATTCAAGAGCCACGACAGCTGGTTCCTCGCCGAGAACATCCGCTGGGGCAAGTTCGCGCCGACCACCGACATCAAGGCGCTGGTCGACCAGGTCAACCGCGAGGATATTTGGCGCGAGGCGGCCAAGGAACTCGGTGTCGCGGCAAGCGACATTCCGGCCTCGTCTTCGCGCGGCGTCGAAACTTTCTTCGATGGCAAGATCTTCGACCCGGCCAACCCCTCGGCTTATCTCGACAGCCTGACGATCAAGGCATCGGCCTAGTCAGGCCAAACGGCATTTCGCCGTTTGTGCCCCCCCAGCGCAAACGGCATTTCACCGTTTCTCGTTCCGTTCGACCAGCACGCCACGGAGTATTTCCAGGACATGTCCATCCAAGCCATCGAGGACACCAAGGTAAAGGCATTCCCGGCCAAGCCGGGCGAGGTGGTCGCCTTCACCGCCAAGACGCAGCGCCGCATCGATCCGGTGGCGATCGCGGGCAAGGTCGCCAGCGCCCTCGTCCCGCCCGCCATCGTCATCGCCCTTCTGCTCGTCGTCTGGCAGATCGCCTGCTCGTCGCCGACGGCAAGCCTGCCTCCGCCGAGCCAGGTATGGAACGAAGCCTATGACCTGATCGCGCATCCGTTCTTCGACAACGGCCCCCAGGACATCGGTCTTGCCTGGCGGGTGCTGATCTCGCTGCAGCGCGTCGCCATCGGCTTCGGCATGGCGGCGGTGGTCGGCGTCGCGCTCGGCGCGCTGGTCGGTCAGTCGGTCTGGGCGATGCGCGGCCTCGATCCGGTGTTCCAGATCCTGCGCACCGTGCCGCCGCTCGCCTGGCTGCCACTGTCGCTCGCCGCCTTCCGCGACTCCAATCCATCGGCGCTGTTCGTGATCTTCATCACCTCGATCTGGCCGGTCATCATCAACACCGCCGTCGGCGTGCGCAACATCCCGCAGGACTACCGCAACGTCGCCCGCATCCTGCGGCTGAACCAGCTCGAATTCTTCGTCAAGATCATGGTGCCGGCCGCGGCGCCTTACATCTTCACCGGCTTGAGGATCGGCATCGGCCTATCCTGGCTTGCCATCGTCGCAGCCGAAATGCTGACCGGCGGCGTCGGCATCGGCTTCTTCATCTGGGACGCGTGGAACTCGTCACGGCTGCCCGACATCATCGTCGCGCTCGCCTATATCGGCGTCACCGGCTTCTGCCTCGACCGCCTGGTCGCGGCGGTCGGCGCCTTTGTCACCCGCGGCACGACGGCAAAGTGAGGACAGCGCCATGACCGCCTATCTCAAACTCGACCACATCGACAAATCCTTCGCGCGTGGCGGCCAGGTCAGCGAGGTGCTGAGGGACATCAGGCTGACCATCCACAAGGGCGAATTCGTCTCCATCATAGGCCATTCGGGTTGCGGCAAGTCGACCTTGCTCAACCTGATCGCCGGCTTGACCAAGGTTTCCGCCGGCGCCGTGCTTTTGGAAGACAAGGAAGTCGACAGCCCCGGCCCCGAACGTGCCGTGGTGTTCCAGAACCATTCGCTGTTGCCGTGGCTGACCGTCTACGAAAACATCAACCTGGCGGTGTCGAAAGTCTTCGGCCGTTCGAAGAGCAAGGCCGAGCGGCATGACTGGATCATGCGCAATCTCGACCTCGTGCAGATGGCGCATGCAACCGACAAGCGCCCGGCCGAAATCTCCGGCGGCATGAAGCAGCGCGTCGGCATCGCACGGGCGTTGGCCATGGAGCCCAAGATCCTGCTGCTCGACGAGCCGTTCGGAGCTCTCGACGCGCTGACGCGCGCCCATCTGCAGGACGCCGTGATGGATATCCATTCCAGACTCGGCTCGACGACGATCATGATCACCCATGACGTCGACGAGGCGGTGCTGCTGTCCGACCGCATCGTCATGATGACCAACGGTCCGGCCGCGACCATCGGCGAAGTGCTTCCCGTGCCGCTGGCGCGGCCACGCCGGCGCATCGAACTTGCTTCCGACCGCACCTTCCTGCGCTGCCGCGAGGCGGTGCTGAAATTCCTCTACGAACGCCACCGCTTCGTCGAAGCCGCGGAGTAACGCCATGACCGAAAAACTCGTCATCATCGGCAACGGCATGGCCCCCGGGCGCATGCTGGAGCATCTGCTGGAGCAGGCGCCGGGCCGCTACGCCGTCACCATCTTCAACGCCGAGCCGCGCGTGAACTACGACCGCATCATGCTGTCGCCGGTTCTCTCAGGCGAGAAGGTCTATGAGGAAATCATCATCCATGGCGACGGCTGGTACATCAAGCACGGCATCACCCTCTACAAAGGCCACAAGATCGTGGCCATCGACCGCACGGCGAAGACGATCACCTCCGACCATGGCGTCACCGAGCCCTACGACAAGCTCGTCATCGCCACCGGCTCGGTGCCGTTCATCATCCCGGTGCCGGGCCACAATCTGCCGGGCGTACTGACCTATCGCGACCTGGACGACGTCCAGGCCATGATGCTCGCCGCCCAGTCGCGGGCCAAGGCCGTGGTCATCGGCGGCGGCCTGCTCGGATTGGAGGCGGCGGCCGGCCTCAACGCGCAAGGCATGGACGTCACCGTGCTGCATGTCATGCCGACGCTGATGGAGCGCCAACTCGATCCGGCCGCCGGCTATCTCCTGCAGCGCGCGGTGGAGGAGCGCGGCATCAAGGTCATCACCAAGGCCAACACCCAGGCGATTACGGGCAATGGCAAGGTCGAGCAGGTGGAACTCGCCGACGGCACCATCATCCCGGCGACGCTGGTGGTGATGGCGGTCGGCATCAGGCCAAACGCCGCGCTGGCCAAGGATGCAGGCGTCGCCGTCAACAGAGGCATCGTCGTCGATGCCGGCATGCGCAGCAACGACCCCGACATCTTCGCGCTCGGCGAATGCGCCGAGGTGGGCGGTATGGTTTATGGGCTGGTGGCGCCGCTCTACGAGATGGCGCGTGTTGCCGCTCATCAGCTTGCCGGCGACGAGACCGCGGCCTTCGTCCACATGGACACGCCGACCAAGCTCAAGGTCACCGGCATCGACCTCTTTTCGCTCGGCGACTTCGCCGACGGCGACGACCGCCAGGAGATCGTGCTGCGCGATGCTTCCGCCGGCGTCTACAAACGCCTGGTGCTGAAGGACGACCGCATCATCGGCACCGTGCTTTATGGCGAGACATCAGACGGCGCCTGGTTCAACGACCTGAAGAAGAAGCAGACCGACATATCGCAAATGCGCGATACGTTGATCTTCGGCCAATCCTACCAGGGGGGTGCCCCGCTGGACCCTATGGCGGCCGTTGCAGCCTTGCCGGATGATGCGGAAATCTGCGGCTGCAACGGCGTTTGCAAGGGCAAGATCACGAGCGCGATCGCGGGCAAGGGCCTGACTTCGCTCGACGACGTGCGCGCCCACACCAAGGCGTCGGCCTCCTGCGGCTCCTGCACCGGGCTGGTCGAAAAGCTGATGGTGCTGACCCTCGGCGACACCTACAACCCGGCCGCCGTACAGCCCATGTGCTCCTGCACCACGTTCGGCCATGACGAGGTGCGCCGGCTGATCAAGGCCAAGGCGCTGAAGACCATTCCGGCGGTCATGCAGGAACTGGAGTGGAAGACCTCCTGCGGCTGCGCCAAATGCCGGCCGGCGCTCAACTACTACCTCGTCTGCGACTGGCCTGACGACTACGCCGACGACTACCAGTCGCGCTTCATCAACGAGCGCGTCCACGCCAACATCCAGAAGGACGGCACCTATTCGGTGGTGCCGCGCATGTGGGGCGGCGTGACCAACGCCGCCGAACTGCGCGCCATCGCCGACGTCGTCGACAAGTTCGAGATCCCGATGGTCAAGGTCACTGGCGGCCAGCGCATCGACATGCTCGGCATCCGCAAGGAGGATTTGCCGGCGGTGTGGGCCGATCTCGGCCAGGCCGGCTTCGTTTCCGGCCATGCTTACGCCAAGGGGCTGCGCACGGTGAAGACCTGCGTCGGCTCGGACTGGTGCCGCTTCGGCACGCAGGATTCGACCGGTCTCGGCATTCGCATCGAGAAATTCATGTGGGGCTCGTGGACCCCCGCCAAGGTCAAGATGGCGGTGTCGGGTTGTCCGCGCAACTGCGCCGAGGCGACGTGCAAGGATGTCGGCGTGATCTGCGTCGACAGCGGCTACGAGATCCACTTCGCCGGTGCCGCCGGTCTCGATATCAAGGGCACGGAAGTGCTCGGCCTGGTGAGGACCGAGGACGAGGCGCTGGAGCACATCGTGGCGCTGACGCAGATGTATCGCGAGCAAGGCCGATACCTCGAGCGCATCTACAAATGGGCCAAGCGCATCGGCATAGCCGAGGTCAAGCGCCAGATCATGGACGATGGCGAGAAGCGTCGAGCCTATTACGAGCGCTTCGTCTTTTCGCAGAAGTTTGCCCAGGTCGATCCGTGGTCCGAGCGCGTCTCCGGCAAGGACAAGCACGAGTTCCGGCCGATGGCTTCGGTCGGGTTTGCGCAGGCGGCGGAGTGACCCCCATGACCTGGACCGCCATCGGCACCCTCTCCGACATCCCGCGCCGTGGCGCGCGTTGCGTCGCCACACCACAAGGCAAGATCGCCGTCTTCCGCACAGCGGACGACGCGGTCTTCGCCATCGAGGACCACTGCCCTCACAAGGGCGGACCGCTGAGCCAGGGCATCATCCATGGCGCGGCCGTGACGTGCCCTCTGCACAATTGGGTCATCTCGCTGGAGACGGGCAAGGCGCTTGGCGCCGACGAAGGCGCCGTGCGCACCATTCCCGTGAAGCGGGAAGGCGAGCGCCTGTTCATCGCGCTGGAAGCGCTGGCCAGCCGCGCCGCCTGACATGGAGATCGTTGAAGCGCGAGAGGTGAGGACCACCTGCCCCTATTGCGGGGTGGGCTGCGGCGTGCTGGCAAAGGTCGCCACGGACGGGCAGGTGTCCGTCCGTGGCGACCCCGATCATCCGGCGAATTTCGGCCGGCTATGCTCGAAGGGCTCCGCGCTCGCCGAGACCATCGGCCTCGACGGCCGGTTGCTCGGTCCGCAAATCCACGGCCGGGGCTCCTCTTGGGACGAGGCGCTCGACCTCGTCGCCTCGACCTTCTCGCAAGTCGTTACCGACCATGGTCCCGACGCGGTCGCCTTCTACGTCTCCGGCCAGTTGCTGACCGAGGATTACTACCTCGCCAACAAGCTGATGAAGGGCTTTGTCGGCTCGGCCAACATCGACACCAATTCGCGGCTCTGCATGGCTTCGTCCGTCGCCGGCCACCGCCGCGCCTTCGGCTCCGACACGGTGCCGGGAAGCTACGAGGATCTGGAACTGGCTGATCTGGTCGTGCTGGTCGGATCCAACCTCGCCTGGTGCCATCCGGTGCTTTATCAGCGCATCGCGGCTGCCCGCGAAAAACGGCCCGAGATGAAGGTGGTGCTGGTCGACCCGCGCCGCACCATGACATCTGATATCGCCGACATGCACCTGGCGATCGCGCCGGATGGCGACGTCGCCCTGTTCACCGGCCTGCTGGCATGGCTCGGTCAGCACAATGCGCTCGACCGTGCCTATATCACGGCGCATACGTCCGGCTTTGGACAGGCACTGTTCGCCGCCTCGGCGCTCGACCTTGCCGGCGTCGCTGCCGCCACGGGGCTCAGCGAAGACGAGATCGGCCGTTTCTACAGCCTGTTTGCCAGGACCGAAAAGACCGTCACCGTCTACAGCCAGGGCGTCAACCAGTCGTCCCAGGGCACCGACAAGGTCAACGCCATCATCAACTGCCATCTTGCCACTGGCCGTATCGGAAAGCCCGGCGCCGGACCGTTCTCGGTCACCGGCCAGCCCAATGCCATGGGCGGCCGCGAGGTCGGCGGCATGGCCAACATGCTCGCCGCCCATATGGAGATCGAAAATCTCGAGCATCGCGAACGCGTGCGTCGCTTCTGGAAGACACCGGAGATTGCAGGCAAGCCCGGCCTCAAGGCGGTCGAGATGTTCAAGGCGGTTGCCGACGGGCGCGTGAAAGCACTGTGGATCATGGCCACCAACCCGGTCGATTCGATGCCGGATGCAGGCGCCGTCGAAGCGGCGATCAAGGCCTGCCCCTTCGTGGTGGTGTCGGACGTGCTGGCCGAGACCGACACGGTCCGCCATGCCCATGTCCGGCTGCCGGCGACGGCCTGGGGCGAGAAGGACGGCACCGTCACCAATTCCGAGCGCTGCATCTCGCGCCAGCGCGCGTTCTTGCCGGCCCCCGGCGAGGCGCGGCCCGACTGGTGGATCATTGCCGAGGTGGCGCGGCGCATGGGCTTTGACGACGCGTTCGCGCATGAGACGCCAGCGGAGATTTTTGCTGAGCACGCCGCGTTGTCAGGATTCGAGAATGACGGCGCGCGGGATTTTGACATCGGGGCCTATGCTGATGTTGACGCCGATGGGTATGAAGCGCTTGCGCCGTTTCAGTGGCCAGCACTTCAGCCAGGCGGAAGTACTCAAGCTGAACCTCCGCCCGACGCGGTCAACTCGACCGGGCACCAGCCCACTCGCTTCTTCGCCAACGGCAACTTCTACACGCCCGACCGCAAGGCGCGCTTCATCGCCATCCGCCCGACCGTCGAAACCCGCACCACCCCCGACTTCCCGCTCATCCTCAACACTGGCCGCATCCGCGACCACTGGCATACCATGACCCGCACCGGCAAAAGCCCGCGCCTGTCCCAGCACATCGCCGAGCCCTTCGTCGAAATCCACCCGGTGGATGCGCAACGCCACGGCGTTGGCGATGCTGACATCGCACGCGTCTCGACTCCGCGCGGCGAAGTGCTGGTCCGCGCGCTGGTGACCACGCGCCAGCGTCAGGGCAGCCTGTTCGCGCCGATGCACTGGACCGATCAATTCGCCGCCAGGGGTCGGCTCGACACGCTCACCACATCGCTTACCGATCCGGTGTCGGGCCAGCCGGCGCTGAAGCATGTCGCGGCCCGCATCGAGAAATTCACCGCTCGGGCATTCGGCTTTGCCGTGACACGCAAAAGGCCCGTGGCGATGGCCGACTATTGGGCGGTAGCCAGATGCCGGGGCGGCTGGCGGGTCGAGCTCGCCTTTGCCCGCGACGATGTCGACTGGACGGCCTTCGCCGGTTCGCTCTTCGATGCTGCGGATGGCGAAATGCTTGCCTATCACGACCGCGAGGCCGGCCAGCACCGCATCGCCGCCTTCGACGGCGAGCATCTGGCGGGTGCCTTGTTCATCGCGCCCGGTCCGGTCGCGGTGTCGCGCGGCTGGGCGGCCGAGCAACTCGATGAGGTCCACGCCAGCCAGCGGCAGCGTTTCAGGATCGTCGCCGGCCGCGCCGGTGCCGAGCGGCCAGATGCCGGCGCGACCGTCTGCTCCTGTTTCAACGTTGGGGTCAACCAGATCACGGCTGCGGTGGCGGCTGGCTGCACCAGCGTCGACGCCATCGGCGCCACGCTGAAGGCGGGCACCAATTGCGGCTCCTGCCGGTCCGAGATCCGGGCGATCATCGCGGCCAATCGGGTCGAGGCCGCCGAGTGAAGCGACTTGACCCCGCCGGGCCGGCCTGACCTCCAGCCGGAAGGTGGGATCGAACCTGTCCAACGGTTAATTCGACTTCGCCCGGGGGATGGGGGTGAAAGATGCCGCCATGGGCCAGCAACTGGAAATGCCCCTGCAGACAATCGTCGCACCACGCCGCTCGCTTGGCTGGATTCCACCGTTCGGCTGACCATAGTTGAGAGGCGTTTTCCAAGCCATAGCAAGCGGTTGGCGAAATGCGCATGTAACCGTGCCGTGATCTGTGGCTCGGCTGGCCCTGTCCTTCGCAATTGGTACGTCTGGACACGCGTGGTGAAGACTGGAAAATGGGGAACGCAACCTCGCCATCCGAGGTGATTCAAAGCATCGGGAGATCAGCGCTGAATCTGGAAGACATAGCCGGCCATCCGGCCTTGCACCGCTACGTTCAGGAACAGTCGCAGTCCCTGATCCGTATCTACGAGGAAAGCCCGCGGCTGGCTTCCATCTTTGCCACCCAGCAGCGTTGGCTGTTGGGTCATGTTGGCCTTGCCATGCACTTCAGGCGCGACCCGAATGACCGCCGCAAGGAACTGACCGTATCGCGTTTCATCGAGGTCGTGCACAAGAATGCGGTGGCCAGCCGCAATACCGCGGACGCCTTCATCAAGGAGATGCTGCACTACAACATCGCCGAGTATGTGGCGGGCGGGGACGGTCGCACGCATCCCCTGCAGCCGACAGCGGCGACCATCGAGCGATTCACCGGCTGGGTAACAGCCCATCTGCGCACGCTTGACCATATCGATGGCGGCGACCGGCTGGCCAGATATTTGGAGCGGCCCGAGATGCTTGCCACGCTGCAGCCCCTGGTGGCTGACGGACTGCTTGCGTCCAAGCCGGTGCGCGAACCCAACCAGACCTTTTCCCTGTTCATCTGGCTCAACAATGGCGGCATCGTCATGGACTGGCTGATGTCGGGCATCGACCCCACCCACGCCGGCCTGGAGCGGATTCCGACCAGCGTGGTTTCGATCGGTGACTTCGCCAAATGGCTCAAGCTGTCGCGGACCCATCTCGGCCGCAAACTGCGCACGGCAGAGGAGCTCGGCAGCATTGGCTGGCTTGGTCAGCGCGGCCATTCGGTGATGTGGGTGTCGCACCGATTTTACGAGGAATACATGACCGTCCAGGCGGCCAAGCTGGCCGTCGTCGACACGGCCTTCAAGGCCTGCTTCCCGCCATCGCAAGGCGACGGCTGAGCAGCGGCGCACGAGAGCCATTTCAGCGGTGAAACGTTTTCCGTCCGGAATTGTGCCAGAACAGGTGGATTGACCGGTTCCGCGTTTGCGTGGCTGCGCGACGCCGACGACCTCGGCAGCGTCGGCAGGCTCTGCCAGCGCCCAGTTACGAAAAAGCCGACGCTGGACAAGTGTCGGAAGCTGTCCAGCGCTACAGCCGCGTGTACACCCTCCACCTGTGTCGATTGATGCTCGCGCAGCTGATCGACCTGACGGGGGCACCCCTGGCATTCTCAATCGATGTCGAACGAGACGCCTTGGGCGAGCGGCAGCGCCTTGGAATAGTTCACCGTGTTGGTGGCGCGGCGCATATAGGCCTTCCACGCATCGGAGCCGCTCTCGCGGCCGCCCCCAGTTTCCTTTTCACCACCGAACGCGCCGCCGATTTCGGCCCCGGAGGTGCCGATGTTGACGTTGGCGATGCCGCAATCCGAGCCGTCCACACCGAGGAAACGCTCGGATTCCTGCAGGTCACGGGTGAAGATCGACGACGACAGGCCGGCGCCGACAGCATTGTGCTCGTCGAGGACGGCATCGAAGTCGGAATACTTCATCACATAGAGGATCGGCGCGAAGGTCTCTTCCGTCACCGGTGCAACCTGTTTCGGCATTTCGACCAGCGCCGGATGGACATAATAGGCATCGGGATGGCCGTTCTCGACACGCGTCCCGCCGGTCACCTTGCCGCCATGGGCGGTCGCTTCGCTCAGGGCCTTCTGCATGGCATCGAACGCGGCCTTGTCGATCAACGGCCCAACCAGCGAGGAGGTCTCCAGCGGATTGCCGACCGAAACGCTCTGATAGGCCTTCTTCAGGCGCGGCACCAAGGCATCGTAGACGCTGTCATGGACGAACAGGCGGCGCAGCGTCGTGCAGCGCTGGCCGGCCGTGCCCATGGCGCCGAAGGCGATGGCGCGCAGCGCCATGTCGAGATCGGCCGTCGGGCAGACGATGCCGGCATTGTTGCCGCCCAGTTCCAGCACTGCGCGTGCAAAACGCTTGGCCAGGCGAGGACCGACATCCCGGCCCATGCGGGTCGAGCCGGTGGCCGAAACCAGCGGCACCTTGGGATGATCGACCAGGATCTCGCCGACCGCGCGGTCGCCGATCAGCACCGGCGCCAGGCCTTGCGGTGCGTCGGGGCCGAAACGCTTGACGGCACGCTTGAAGATCGCTTCGCAGGCAAGCGCCGTCAGCGGCGTCTTCTCGGAAGGTTTCCATACCACGGCATCGCCGCAGACCAGGGCAAGCGCCCCGTTCCACGACCACACCGCGACCGGGAAGTTGAAAGCCGAGATGACACCGACGACGCCCAGCGGATGCCAGGTTTCCATCATACGGTGGCCGGGACGCTCGGTGGCGATGGTCAGCCCGTACAATTGACGGGACAGACCGACGGCGAAATCGCAGATGTCGATCATTTCCTGCACTTCGCCGAGCCCTTCGGAGGGGATCTTGCCGACCTCGATCGACACCAGCCGGCCAAGCTCAGCCTTGTGCGCGCGCAGTTCCTCGCCCAGCAGCCGCACCAGTTCGCCGCGCTTGGGACCTGGCACCAGCCGCCAGGACTGGAATGCCTTGTGCGCTCCGTCGATGGTCTTTGCCGCATCGGCCGGCGAGATCGTCTTCAGCGCCGCGATCTGCTCACCCGTCACCGGGCTGCGCACGATCAGGTCGCCGCCGTCAAGCGCCTCCTTGGCCACGCCCAGTTTCGCCAGAAGCTCGGCCGTTTCCTTCGCTATCGTCATTTTTGTTCCTTTCAGATCCCGCCGCTCATATGGCTGGGGTCAACGCCTTGCGCCATGCCTTCCCGGCGCCGTCGCGGCTGGAAGGGGCTGTCATGGCGTGCCATTACCTGTTTCAGGGGAAAATCGCCACCCCGGCATGGTCCAAGCCCAAGCCGCACGATTGAGCCAGACGATGCCTGGGCTGAACGGGCAGAGGGGGCTCAGTTTGCCTTTGTCGCCGGCGCGCGCACGGCGCCGTCCTTGATCAGGCGGTCGATATGCATGCGGATATGGGCCGCTTCCGCCGCCGTGTTGGCCAGCGCGATGGCGCGGTCGAAGGCAATGCGTGCCTCCTCGCCCCGGTCGAGCTGCATCAGAAGCCCGCCCTTGAGGCCGAAGAAATGGAAATAGCCGGAAAGCCTCGGCTCGAGCGGCTCGATCATCGCCAGTGCCGCTTCCGGTCCACGCACCTTGGCGACCGCGACCGCACGGTTGAGGGTGATGACCGGCGACGGCTGCATCTGTTCGAGCAGGCCGTAAAGCAGGTCGATCTCCACCCAGTCCGTGTCCTCGGCTTTCGCCGCCCGCGCATGGAGTGCGGCGATCGCCGCTTGCACCTGATAAGGACCGGGCTTGCGGTGGCGCAGGGCCTTGTCGACCAGCGCCAGCCCTTCCTCGATCATCTTGCGGCTCCACAGGCGCCGATCCTGGTCCTCGAGCAGCACGATCTCGCCGTCGCCGTCGAAACGGGCCGGTGCGCGCGCGTGCTGCAGCAGAAGCAATGCCGTCAGCCCCATGATCTCCGGCTCGGTCTGGAATAGCCTCAGCAGCAGCCGGGCCAGCCGGATCGCCTCCTCGCACAGCGGCGCGCGGGCCGGCGCTTCGCCGCTGTTGGTCGAGTACCCCTCGTTGAAGATCAGGTAGACCATGGCGGCGACCGCAGCGAGCCGTTCGGAGCGCTCGGCCGCGCCCGGCGTCTCGAACGGCACGCCCGCATCGGCAATGCGCGCCTTGGCGCGGGTGATGCGCTGTTCCATGGCGCTCTCGCCGACCAGGAAGGCACGCGCGATCTGCTTGACGGTGAGGCCGGAGACGATGCGCAGCGCGACCGCGATCTGCTGCGTCGCGGGCAAATCAGGGTGACAGCAGATGAACAGCAGCCGCAATATGTCGTCGCGGTAATGCGCGCCATCGAGCCGCTCGGCGATATCGCTCTCGGCGTCTTCCAGATCGGAAATCTGGTCTTCCTCCGGCATCGGCGCCTGCTTGGCGCGCTTGCGCACCGCGTCGATGCCGCTGTTGCGGCCGACAAAGATCAGCCAGGCCGCTGGATCGCGTGGCGGTCCATTCTGCGGCCAGTTCTTGAGCGCCCTGAGGCAGGCATCCTGGAAAGCTTCTTCCGCGGTGTCGAGGTCGCGGAAATAGCGCAGCAGCGCGCCCATCGCCTGCGGACGGGCGGCACTGATGGCCGAGCTTATCCAGGCAAGTTCGGTCATACGGCAACCCCGGTGGGATTGAAGACGGACACCGGCCGGATCTCATACGAGCCGCCGCTCGGGTTGACCTCGGAGAGTTCGCGGGCGAATTCCACGGCCTCGTCGAGATCGGCGCATTCGAGCGTGTAGAAGCCAAGGAACTGTTCCTTGGTCTCGGCGAACGGCCCGTCGATGACAACGGATTCGCCCTTGACCTTCCGCAGTGTCGTCGCCGCTGTCGTCGGCAAAAGCCGCGCCACCGGGCCGAGCCGGCCGGCCTTGGCATATTTGTCCTGGACGTTGAGGAGATTGGCCATCACTTCGTCGTCCTGCGCCTTGCTCCAGGAGCTGACGACGTCTTCGGAAGCATAGCACAGGATGGCGTAGAGCATGATCGGTCCTTTCTGTATCAAAGGACGAAACAGTAGGACCGATCCCGACACGGCGTCGATAAAAAAATCCGGCAGCTGCGGATTCGGTGTTCGTCAGTCGCGCCGGGTTAGCTTTCGTGTGTTTCCAGCCATCTCAGCACAAGCGCCTCCTCCTCATCGAGACCGTCTATGGACCGCTTGCGCTTGTTGGCTTCCGCCATTTCGGCAAGCAGCCGTCCCTGCGACCAGGCCTCGAAAACCTGCGGATGGATATAGCATTTGCGGCAGACCGCACGAGTGTTGCCCAGCCGCTCGGCCACCTTGTCGATGACGCTGTTCATCACCCGCTTTTGCTGCGCCTGGCTTTCGGGCAGTTCCGTCTGCGCAAACAGCGACGCGGCGTGGATGGTGCCGCCCCACGTGCGGAAATGCTTCGAACTGAACGCGTCGCCGGCCGCTTCGCGTATATAGTGGTTGACGTCGTCGGAGCGCACAGGGCGCCTGTTGCCGGCCTCGTCGAGATATTGGAACAGCTTCTGCCCCGGCAGGTCCTGCGCGCCCCGAACGATCCCGGCGATGCGGCGGTCGACCAGCTTCAATCTCCATTCCTTGCCGGACTTGCCCTTGAAGGCAAAGCGCAGGCTTGATCCCTTGATGTCGACATGCCGGTCCCGCAATGTCGTCAGGCCGAAGCTCTTGTTGTCGCGTGCATAGGCGGCATTGCCGACGCGGATCATCGTGTTGTCGAGCAGCCAGACCACCGCGGCGACGACGCGTTCGAGCGGCAGGCCGCGACGGCGCAGGTCGCTGTCGATCCTGCGCCGAAGGTCCGGCAGGCTTTGGGCGAAAGCGATGAGGCTCGAATATTTGGCGCCGTCGCGCTCCTCGGCCCATTGCGGATGATAGCGATACTGCTTGCGTCCCCGCTGATCCCTCCCGGTCGCCTGGATATGCCCGTTCGGATCGGGCGAAATCCAGACATTCGTCCAGGCCGGCGGAATGACGATCGCAGCGATGCGCGCCCTGGCGGCGTCGGACACCGCTTTCCCCTCCGGTCCTCTGTAAGTAAATCCCTTGCCCGCCTTCAGCCGGCGGATACCGGGCTCGGCATCGCTGACATAGGTCAGCGCGGCATGCTTGGCTGAGCTTTGCGCCCCGTTCCGCGGCGATGCATCTGTCTCCGCCGACGGGCTGAGCGACAGTCCTGATCTCTGCAGCATGTAAGCTCCACGCAAATACGCGTAGATAAGCTGCTGGTTGACTGCTGGTTCCACACGCCGTCTGCAAAGCAGGCGATCCTGCTGGCGTCGGCGCCTGGCGCGGCGCGAGGCCTACAACGCGCCCTGCATCTGGGTCAGCGGAAAGGACAGCCGGCGCCGCACCTTGAGCTTGAGCGTGTAGCGCAGGCAGCGCCAGGCTTCCGAGCGCCGTTTCGGTGCGGCCGCGGCCACCGCCAGGAAGCGCGACGCGGTCTCCAGGTCGCCCCGCGCATAGTGGACGCGGGCGATCTTGAGCGCGACAAGGCCCTCTCTGGCTTTCAGTGCCGAAATCGGGATGCCGCAATCGGTGAGCATCCGCAACTCCCGGCGCCAATCCAGGAAGCGGCGCGCCGGGTTGACCGTGAAGCGATCATCGGAGCGCTCCGCTGAAACTTCGTAAATCATGACGGGACGCTGAACCATGGCCAGCGACGCCTTGCTCATCAGCCGCGCCCAGAACAGCGTGTCCTCATCGAAGGCGAGCCCGACTGGGAACCGGGTCTCGCCGATGAGACGCCGGGAAGCCAGCACGCTGCCCACCGCCACCGAGCGTATATCCCCCTTCACATAGGCGGAGGCATTGGTGAGGCAGGCCGCGGTATATCCGTTTGGCACCTTGATCTGCCGGTCCTCGCCGTTCACCCTGCGCCGGAAGGCGCCGACGATCATGTCGGCCCTGGGCTGGCTTTCCGCTTGCGACAGCAAGGAGCGCAAGCCACCCTGAAGATGCAGGTCGTCTGCATCGATCAGGTAGACCCATGGATGGATCGCCTCATCGAGCGCCAGGTTGCGGGCGCCGCCGGCGTCGCGGCAATTGGCCGGCAGTACACGCAGCGGCAGGGAGGATCGCGCCGCCGCCTGCCGCGCAGCATCGGCCGTGCCATCGGTCGATTGATCGTCGACCAGCAGAATCTCGCCGATAAACCCGGCCTCTCCGCCAAGCGACGCCAGCGTTTTGGCAATCGTTGCCGCCGCATTGTGCGCGGGTATGACGACGCTGACAGTTTTCAATGACAAACCCGCACCTGTACGCAGCCGCTTAAGACTATTCTCCCTCGGAACGAATACAGACTAAAGCAATTCCAGGTAAAGTGCGAAACGGTTTTTCCGTTCGGAATTGCGCCAAATCAAGGGGTTAGAGCGGCTCGCCGTTTCCGTGAAACGGTGAACTGCTCCAATGGCCTCATCGATGTTTGAGAAGTCTACTCCATCTATCGCGGGCACTCGCGGCGCCGGGCAAGTCGGCGCGCCCGTTTTCACGCCTTTTCGAGCACCACCGGGATGACGTCGACAGCCTGCTCCCCGACCTGGCCGCCGGTCGTCTTCAGCACACCGACGATGGGCGCCACATCCGAATAGTCGCGCCCGTAACCGACAGTGATATGGTCGTTGGAAGCCCGCATGCCGTTGGTCGGGTCGAACTCCTGCCAGCCGGCATCACGCCCGCACCAGACCTTGACCCAGGCATGCATGGCATCCGCACCTTCCAGCCGGGGCTTGCCCTTGGGCGGAATGGTACGCAGGAAGCCGCTGACATAGCCGGCCGGAATGCCGAGACCGCGCAGCCCGGCGATCATGATGTGGGAGAAATCCTGGCAGACCCCGCGCTTCAGCCGGAAGGCATCGCTGGCCCGGGTCCGCACCGTGGTCGCTTCGCCATCATAGGTGAAATCGCGATGGATGCGGTTGCATAGGTCCGTCGCCGTCCCAGCGGCCGAGTTTCCGACGCTGTCTTGCGCGAATGCGGTGATCGCCGCATCGATACCCGCATGGCTGCTGGCGGCCAGGAAATGGTGCGGCGAGGCGGGCGCCAGCGACCGCACGGCGGCCAGTTCCCGCCTGAGCCGGCCGATATCAGGCGACACGTCGAGCCCGGGCTCGGGCCGCGACACCGCCACGCGCGCGCTCATCCTTATGTCGAGCGCTTCATGCGCGTCGCGAAACGCGATCGAAGTGACGTTGTTGCCGAAAAAATCGGTGAAGTCGGATCGTTCATTGGGCGCCGGCTCGAAGGAGAGCGAAGCGGCGATGACCCGTTGCACGCCGCTGATGGTCGGCGGCAGCACCCGCACCTGATGCCGGCCGCCGCCGGCAGCGGCGGCGTAGTCGTAATGAAGCAGAAGCCGGATGTCGTACAGCATGGCCATTGCTTTCTAGCCGAAATAGGCTCTGGCGAGGCTGTTGTAGAGGCCGCCGATTTCGCTGGCGAGTTCGTTCAGCGCCTTCGTCGTCATGTCAGCCGGTTCCTTGATGGCGATGGCCGTGTTGAGCTGCAGGATCTCCTTGGCCGCTGCCGACATATGCCCCTCGCCGCCTGTCGTCGGCAACAGCCCGATCTCGGCCTTCAGCCTTTCCAACTGGAACAGGATGGAGCGTGGATTGAGCGGATCGAGCGCCAGGAGATCGATCACCGTGCGCCGGCCGGCCTGCACCGGATATTGCCGGCGATGGGTCATGACGCTGTCGCCGATCTCCAGCATCATATCCAGCGCGCCATCCGGCGCCTTGCTGCCGGTCAGTCGGGCCAGCGTGCCGGCGATCTGGATACCGCGCTCCAGCCGCCGGCCGATCTCGAGGAAGCGCCAGCCCGCGAAACGGTACATGTTCTCATGCAAAAGGCCTGAGAATCCGGCAAGCTTGCGCAGGATGACGGTCATGGCCCGCGTCGCGTCGTCGCCGGGCGCCACGGTGGTAGCGAACTGATGGATGGTCTTCGACAAATCCTTGAGCGCCAGCCAGCCATCCGGCGAGAAACGATCGCGGATCTGGCCGGCGCTGTAGACGGCGCTGTCGAGCGTACCGATCAATCCTGACGGGATCGCCGTCTCGACATCGATGCCGAACGGTTCGAGATAGTCCCTGATGTCGGCCAGCAGCGGCATGTCGGGATCGGATGTTTCGGCGAGCCGCACATGATAGGCGCGCAGGATGCGCACGGTGTCTTCCGAACGTTCGATGTAGCGGCCGAGCCAGGTCAGGTTTTCCGCCGCGCGGCTGGGCAGGCTGCCCGGCCTGGTGCGGTTGAAGCTGTCGCCCTCTTGCGGCAGCAGCGTCTCGCGCTCGACCGGTTTGTCACTGACCACCCAGACATCAGCCGCCTGGCCGCCGCGCTGCATGGCGATCGCCGTCGGGTCGAGCGACAGGCCAACACGGGCAAAACCGCCCGGCATCACCGTCCAGCCCTCGGGCGTGCGCGCCAGATAGACGCGCAAGCTCGCCGGCCGGGGCTCCAGCCAGCCGCCGACATAGACGGGCGTCGTCGAAAGCGTCACCGCTTCCTGGCCAACGAAGGCCTCGCCATCGCGTTCGATGCGCGCCACCAGCTCCGCCCGTTCCCCGACCGACAGCGCCGAGCCGAGCTTTGTCTGTCCGTCATCCTCAAAGGCAAGTCTTGTCGACAGCGCCGGGCCGACCACCATGCGATCGATATTGGCGAGCACATGGGCGCGCTCCGTCTCCTGCCCGCACCACCATGTCGCCACACTGGGCAAAAGCAGCTCCTCGCCCCACAATTCGCGCGCGATCTTGGGCAGGAAGGCAAGCAGCGCACGCGTCTCCATCAGGCCAGAGCCAAGCGCATTGACGGTGGACACCGTGCCTTGCCGGATCGCTTCGACCAGGCCCGGCGTACCGATCTGCGAATCCGGGCGCAGTTCGAGCGGATCGGCGAAGGCGGCGTCGAGCCGCCGCCACAGCACGCTGATCGGCATCAGGCCGGACACGGTGCGCACCATCAGCCTGCCGCCGGAAACGGTCAGATCCTCGCCTTCGAGCAGCATGATGCCGAGGTAGCGGGCGATATAGGCGTGTTCGTAGTAGGTTTCGTTGAGGGGGCCCGGCGTCAGGATGGCGACGCGGCCGTCGCTCTCCTTTGCCATGCCGATCAGCGCATCGCGGAAGCGACGGAAGAAGCCGGCGAGCCGGTGCACATGCATCTCGCCATAGATGTCGGACAAGGCGCGCGTGGTGGCGACGCGGTTCTCCAGCGCGAAACCGGCGCCTGAAGGCGCCTGGGTGCGGTCGCCCAGCACCCACCAGCGGCCGTCAGGGCCCCGGCCGAGTTCGAAGGCGCAGAAGTGCAGGAAATGCCCCCCCGCCGGCGTGGTGCCAACCACGGGTCGCAAATATTCGGGGCTCGCCGCGATCAGCCCTGCCGGCAGGATGCCTTTGTCGATCAGCCGGTTCTGCCCATGGATATCGGCGACAATTTCCTCGAACAGGTCGGCGCGCTGCACCAGGCCGGCGCTGATCGCCTGCCACTCGCTGTCCTCGATGAGCACGGGAATATGCGCCAGCGGCCATTCGCGCTCGTTGGCGCCCGCCTTGTCATAGACGCGGTAGTAAACACCGGCATCACGCAGATACTGGTCGGCGCGGGCGAAGCGCTGACCGAGCTTTTCGGCCCCGAGTTCGTCCAGCGCCTCGACAAAATGCTTCCAGACCGGACGGGGATTGCCCGAAGCGTCAACCATCTCGTCGACGACGCCATCGATCGGCTGGTAGTGCTCCAGCAGGCTGTGGGCCTGCGGCTTGCCGCGTACCCTTTTGTGATTCCCCTTTGCCATGTCAGATCACAGTCTTGGTGGACGCCTGAGGTCAAGGGTCATCGGGAAATCTTCCGCCGGCTGTTCCTCGCGCAACACATAGCCGGACGGCGTATGGCCGCGTGGTTCGAAGCGGGCGAGCCGCCGTGCCTCCGCCTCGTTGCCGTTGACCGGAAACGTGTCGTAGTTGCGCCCACCGGGATGCGCGACATGGTAGACGCAGCCGCCTACCGCCCTGCCGGACCAGCGATCATAGATGTCGAACACCAGCGGCGTGTTGACCGGCAGCGCGGGATGCAGCCCCGAGGCCGGCTGCCAGGCCTTGAAGCGCACGCCCGCCACCGCGACCTCCCTGTCGTCGGTAACCCTCATCGGCACGATGCGGCCGTTGCAGACGATCGCGTGGCGCTCCGGATTGAGACCTTCGGTCTTGACCTGCAGCCGTTCGACCGAGGAATCGACGAAACGCACCGTGCCGCCGATCGCGCCCTGCTCGCCCATCACATGCCACGGCTCCAGCGCCTGCCTAAGCTCCAGCTTGATGCCGGCATGCTGGACTTCGCCGCAGAAGGGAAAGCGGAATTCGAGCTGGGCGTCGAACCATTCGGGCCGAAACTCGAAGCCGTTGAGCTTGAGGTCGTCGAGCACCTCGAGAAAATCCGCCCAGACATAGTGCGGCAGCATGAAGCGGTCATGCAGCGAGGTGCCCCAGCGCACGAAGCGCCCGTCGAGCGGGTTCTTCCAGGCGCGTGCGATGATTGCCCTGACCAGCAACTGCTGCGCCAGAGACATGCGCGCATTGGGTGGCATCTCGAATCCACGGAATTCGACAAGGCCAAGCCGGCCAGTTGGGCCATCGGGGGAAAACAGCTTGTCGATACAGATTTCCGAGCGGTGCGTATTGCCGGTGACGTCGGTCAACAGATTGCGGAACAGGCGGTCGACCAGCCATGGCAGAGGTGGATTACCCTGGTCGGGATGCGGCACCTGCGCCATCGCGATCTCGAGTTCATAGAGCGAATCGTGCCGCGCCTCGTCGAAGCGCGGCGCCTGGCTGGTCGGGCCGATGAACAGGCCGGAGAACAGATAGGACAGCGAGGGACGCCGCTGCCATTGCAGCACCAGGCTTTTCAGCAGATCGGGCCGGCGCAGGAACGGGCTGTCGTTGGGCGTGGCACCGCCGACCACGACATGGTTGCCGCCGCCGGTACCGGTGTGGCGGCCGTCGATCATGAACTTGTCGGCGCCCAGCCGCGTCTGCCGCGCCTCCTCGTAGATCGCCGTCGTGGTCGCCACGCAATCCTGCCAGTTCGAGGCGGGATGGATGTTGACCTCGATGACGCCGGGATCGGGTGCCACGCGGATGACGTTGAGGCGCGGATCGTGCGGCGGGCCGTAGCCCTCGATATGCACGGGAAGGCCTATCGCCTTTGCAGCGTTCTCGGCAGCGGCCACGAGTTCGAGATAGTCTTCCAGCGCCTCGACCGGCGGCATGAAAACGCACAGCCTTCCGTCACGCGGTTCGACCGAAAGTGCCGTGCGCACCGCCCCGCCGATTTCGGTGATCTCCTGCTCGACGCGGTCCTGCTGGCCACTGACAGCGGTGAAGGATACCGCCTGCTGGCGGCGGGCCATTTCGTCGGCGCCTTCCAGTTCGGCCGGAGCGGCCGTCGGCAAGATCGCTTCCCGCACGGGGAGCGGCCCACGCGGCAGCGACGGATCGACAGGCACGATGTAGGGAAATTGCGCCGGCGGCACATAGGGCAGCGTTCCCAACGGCAGACGATAGCCGACCGGCGAATCGCCGGGCACCAGGAACAACCGGCCGCGCCGCGTCGTCCATTTTTCCGACCGCCAGCGCTGGCCGGACGCCTGGCTGTTCCAGCGCTGAACCGGCAGCACATAGCCGGACGGCTTGGTCAGCCCGCGCTCGAACACCTTCGCCATGCGGCTGCGCTCTTCCGGGTCTTCCAGCTTGGAGTTGGACGGGTCGACATTGTCGGGCAGCTTGCCTTCCTTGAGCAGCCATTCGGCTGGGTCCTCATAGGCTTCGCTGACCATGGAGGTGTCGATGCCGAGCTCGCCGGCGATCGCCGTCAGCAGGCTTTCGGCCTGTTTCGGCCCGATATCGGCCGAGCTTTTCTCCCGCGCGATCAGCGACGGGTCGCTCCATACCGGCTCGCCGTCGGCGCGCCAGTAGAGCGAAAACGTCCAGCGCGGCAGGCTTTCGCCGGGATACCATTTGCCCTGGCCGTAGTGCAGAAAGCCTCCCGGCGCGAAGCGCTCGCGCAGCCGGCGGATCAGCGCGTCGGCCTTTTCGCGCTTGGTCGGCCCGACGGCGGCCGTGTTCCACTCGGCGGATTCGAAATCGTCGATCGACACGAAGGTCGGCTCGCCGCCCATCGTCAGCCGCACATCCCCGGCCGCGAGCGCGGCATCGACCTTGTTGCCGAGCGCGTCCAGCGCCTGCCAGCTTTCATCCGAGAACGGCTTGGTGATGCGCGGATGTTCGGCGATGCGATCGACCCGCATGTCGAAGCCGAACTCGACATTGGCAAAGCTCGCCATGCCCGAAATCGGTGCCGCATTGCGGAAATGCGGTGTCGCGGCCAGCGGCACATGGCTCTCGCCGGTGAGCAGGCCGGAGGTCGGGTCGAAGCCGATCCAGCCGGCGCCGGGAAGATAGACCTCGCACCAGGCATGCAGGTCGGTGAAATCGACCGATGTACCTGCGGGCCCATCCAGCGCGACAAGGTCGGGCTTGAGTTGGATCAGGTAGCCCGAGACGAAGCGCGCGGCGATGCCGAGATTGCGCAGGATCTGCACCAGCAGCCAGCTTGAATCGCGGCACGAACCCTTGCCCGCGGCCAGCGTTTCCTCCGGTGAGAAGACGCCGGTCTCCATGCGCACGATATAGGCGATCTCGCGCTGCAGCCTTGCATTGAGGTCGACGAGGAAATTGACCGTGTTGGGCGCGCTGCGGTCGACGGATTCCAGGAAAGCCGAGAGAAGCGGCCCCGCCGGCTCCGGTGTCCGGTAGATGGCCAGATCCTCCCTGATTTCCTCGGGATAATCGAACGGGAACGCCTCCGCCGACGGTTCGACGAAGAAGTCGAACGGATTGTAGACGGTCATGTCGGCGACGAGGTCGACCTCGATCTTCAGCTCCGTCACCGGCTCGGGAAAGACGAACCGGGCGAGGAAATTGCCGTAGGGATCCTGTTGCAGATTGACGAAATGGTTCGCCGGTTCGACCTTCAGCGAATGGCTCAACACCTTGGTGCGGGAATGCGGTGCAGGCTGAAGCCTGATGATTTGAGGGCCGAGCACCACCGGCCGGTCATATTTGTAGTGGGTCAGGTGATAGACGGCTGCCAGAATTGCCATGGGGCCCCGGGATCGGCGTTTAGCTGGCCGAACCCTGCCACATCTGGCCGCCATTCTCCAAGCGGATGTTGCGGCGCACCTAAACTAAAGAACCCGTTGCCGGCTTAAAGTCGCTCAAAAGAACGCCTGTATCCCCGTCTGCGCCCGTCCAAGGATCAGCGCATGCACGTCATGCGTGCCCTCATAGGTGTTGACGGTCTCGAGGTTCTGCGCGTGGCGCATCACGTGGTAGCCGATCTGGATGCCGTTGCCGCCATGCATGTCGCGGGCCTGGCGGGCGATATCGAGCGCCTTGCCGCAATTGTTGCGCTTGACGATCGAGATCATCTCCGGCGCCATCTTGCCCTCGTCGAGCAGCCGCCCGACGCGCAAGGATGCCTGCAGCCCAAGCGCGATCTCGGTTTGCATGTCGGCGAGCTTCTTCTGGTAAAGCTGGGTGCCGGCCAGCGGCTTGCCGAACTGCTTGCGGTCCAGGCCATACTGGCGAGCGCGATGCCAGCAATCTTCCGCCGCTCCCATCGAGCCCCAGGAAATGCCGAAGCGGGCCCGGTTGAGGCAACCGAACGGTCCGCCGAGGCCCTTGGCATTGGGCAGCAGCGCGTCCTCGCCGACCTCGACGCCTTCCATCACCACTTCGCCGGTGATCGAAGCGCGCAGCGAGAGCTTGCCGCCGATCTTGGGGGCCGAAAGCCCCTTCATGCCCTTTTCCAGCACGAAACCGCGGATCTCGTCCTTGCCGTTCTCGCCCTTCACCTTCGCCCAGACGACGAACACGTCGGCGACCGGCGCATTGGAAATCCACATCTTGGAGCCGGTCAGCTTGTAACCGTTGGCGGTCTTTTCGGCGCGGGTCTTCATGCCGCCGGGGTCGGAGCCGGCATCCGGCTCGGTCAGGCCAAAACAGCCGATCCATTCGCCACTGGCGAGCTTCGGCAGGTACTTCTTGCGCTGTTCATCCGAGCCATAGGCGTAAATTGGATACATCACCAGCGACGACTGCACCGACATCATCGAGCGGTAGCCGGAATCGACACGTTCGACTTCCCGCGCCACCAGCCCATAGGTGACATAGTTTGCGCCGAGGCCACCGAACTCCTCCGGGATGTTGATGCCGAGCAGGCCGGCCTCGCCCATCTCGCGGAAGATCGCCGTGTCGAAAGTCTCGTTGAGATACGCTTCCTCGATGCGCGGCGCGAGCTTGTCGGCGGCAAAGGCGGCAGCGCCGTCGCGCACCATACGCTCATCTTCCGAAAGCTGGCCCTCGATCAGGAACGGGTCTTCCCAGACGAATGCATTCTTGTCAGCGGCCATGGCTTTTCGATCCTTCGAAGGGTGAAGCCCGGCTTATCGGCCTGTGCCTTGAAAAAATCAAACGAAATTGCTTCACCGATCAATGAGCGTTAGGAATGGATCATGAGTGTCCAGCGTCGCCTTTTGCCCAACATCAGTGCCCTCGCCGCCTTCGAGGCGGTGGCCCGGCTCGGCTCCTTCACCGCCGCTGCCCAGGAGCTGGATTTGACCCAGGGTGCGGTCAGCCGGCAGATCCGGCTGTTGGAAGATCAGTTCGGCCGCCGATTGTTCGAGCGCGACAGCCGCAACGTCCGCCTGTCCACGGCAGGCGAAATCTATGCCGAGACGGTGCGTTCGGCCCTTGGCCAATTGCGCGACGCGGCGCTCGGATTGATGAGCAATCAGCATAGCGGCATCCTGAACCTCGCCATTCTGCCGACCTTCGGCACGCGCTGGCTGATGCCGATGATCCCCGATTTCGTCGAAAGCAACCCCGACATAACCATCAACTTCGTCACCCGCGTCGGCCGCTTCGACTTCGCCAGGGAGAGGCTGGATGCGGCCATCCACTTCGGCCTGCCGGACTGGCCGGAAGCCGACTCGACGCTTCTGGTGCGCGAAACGGTGGCGCCGGTGGTGTCGCCCGAATTCCTCGCCGGCCGCGCCATCGCCACGCCGGCCGACATCGGCCGTTTGCCGCTGCTGCACATGACGACGCGCCCAGGCGCCTGGACGGAATGGTTCGAGCATCAGGCTCTGAGCGCTCCGACCGGACCCGGAATGCAGTTCGAACAGTTCGGCACCGCCGCCCAGGCCTGCATGGCGGGGCTCGGCGTGGCGCTGTTGCCGCTGCTCCTCATCGAGGGTGAATTACAGCGCGGCCAGCTTGTGCCAGCGCCCGGCCAGCCGATGCAAAGCCGCAGCGCCTATTACCTCGTCGTTCCCCGCGACAAGCGCGGCTATCCACCGGTTGCCAGTTTTCGAGACTGGCTGCTGGGCCGGCTCGAGAAGGAGCCGGCTGTTCTGGCGTGGTAGCTACTTCCGCTTCAGCGCGTCCGCCAGCGCCGCGCCAAACGCACCTTGCTCTGCCGGCCGCTCCGGCTGGCGCTGCGGCGCCGGCGAGCGTGGCGCCGGTCTGCCGCCGCCATTGTCGCGCGGTCCGCCCTTCGATGCGCCGCCCTCGCCGCCATCCCTGCGCATGGACAGCGCGATGCGCTTGCGCTTGATGTCGACATCGACGACGCGCACCTTGACCACGTCGCCGGCCTTGACCACCTCATGCGCGTCCTTGATGAAACGGTCGGCAAGCTGCGAGACATGCACCAGCCCGTCCTGGTGGACGCCGATATCGACGAAGGCGCCAAACGCCGCCACGTTGGTCACCGTCCCTTCCAGCAGCATGCCGGGCTTCAGGTCCTTGATGTCGTCGATGCCGTCGGCGAAGGTCGCGGTCTTGAAGCCGGGGCGCGGGTCGCGGCCGGGCTTCTCCAACTCCGCCAGAATATCGCGCACCGTCGGCAGGCCGAAACGCTCGTCGACGAAGACACGGGGATCGAGCGCCTTGAGCGCCGCGCTGTCGCCCATCAGCGAACGCACGTCGCGGCCGCAGGCCGCCACGATCTTCTTGGCCACGCCATAAGCTTCCGGATGCACCGACGAGGCATCGAGCGGCTCGCTGCCATTGGCAATGCGCAGGAAGCCGGCGGACTGTTCAAAGGCGCGCGGTCCAAGCCGCGCCACCTTGAGCAGTTCCTTGCGGCTGGCGAATGGTCCGGTCGCATCGCGATGTGCGACAATGGCGTCGGCGAGCGACGCGCCGAGGCCCGAGACGCGCGCCAGCAACGGCGCCGAGGCGGTGTTGAGATCAACGCCGACCGCGTTGACGGCGTCCTCCACGACAGCTTCCAGCGAGCGGCCGAGCCGGTACTGGTCGACATCGTGCTGATACTGGCCGACACCGATGGATTTCGGCTCGATCTTGACCAGCTCGGCCAGCGGGTCCTGCAGGCGCCGAGCGATCGACACCGCGCCGCGCAGCGACACGTCGAGGCCGGGAAACTCGGCCGCCGCCGCCGCCGAGGCCGAATAGACCGAGGCACCCGCCTCGCTGACGATCACCTTGAGCGGCTTCGGACCTGCCCCCGCGGGCATATCGGACAGCATGTCGGCCACCAGCTTTTCCGTTTCTCTGCTGCCGGTGCCGTTGCCGATCGAGATCAGTTCCACCTTGTGCTGGCGGATCAGCGCGGCAAGCTCGGCCTGCGTGCCACGCACATCGTTCCTCGGCGGGAACGGATAGACCGTTGTCGTCGCCACCAGCTTGCCGGTGCCATCCACCACCGCCACCTTGACGCCGGTGCGGATGCCGGGATCGAGCCCCATCGTCGGCCGCGAGCCGGCGGGTGCCGCCAGCAGCAGATCCTTCAGGTTGCGGGCAAAGACGTGGATCGCCTCTTCCTCGGCCCGTTCGCGCAGGTCGCGCATCAGATCGAGCGTCAGGTGCAGCGACAGTTTTATCCGCCAGGTCCAGCCGGCGACCTCCATCAGCCAGCGGTCGCCCGGCAGGCTGCCGCCGATGGCATAGGCGTTGGCGATCATCCGCTCGACCGGCTTCACCGGCGAGGTGTCATCCGCGTCGACCTCGATGTCCAGCGACAGCACTTCCTCGTTGCGGCCGCGCAGCATGGCCAGCGCGCGGTGGCTTGGCGCCGTGGACCATCGCTCGACATGGTCGAAATAGTCCGAGAATTTCGCGCCGGCTTCCTGCTTGCCATCGACCACCCTGGCCCGCAGGAAGGCGCGCTCCTTCATGTAGGTCCGCAGCTTGCCGACCAGATCGGCATTTTCCGCGAACTGCTCCGACAGGATGTCGCGCGCGCCCTCGAGCGCCGCCTTGGCGTCGGCCACCTCCTCGGTCACATACGCCAGCGCCACCTCAGCGGGCACCAGCGAGCGGTCTGCGAGGATTGCCTCCGCCAAAGCCCCCAGGCCTCGCTCGCGGGCGATCTCGGCCTTGGTGCGGCGCTTCGGCTTGTAGGGGAGATAGATGTCTTCCAGCTCCGCCTTGGTGACCGCCGCCGCGATCTTGGTTTCAAGCTCTTCGGTCAGCTTGCCCTGTTCGCGGATCGAGCCAAGGATGGTGGCGCGGCGCGCATCGAGCTCGCGCAGATAGGCGAGCCGCTCGGCAAGGTCGCGCAGCTGCGTGTCGTCCAGCCCGCCGGTCACTTCCTTGCGGTAGCGCGCCACGAACGGCACCGTCGCACCCTCATCGAGCAGTCCGATCGCTGCGGCCGCCTGTTCGGGCCGCGCCTTGATTTCGGCCGCGATGATGGCTGCGATGCGCTTGATGTCGGATGCCATGTTATTCCCACTCTTTTCGAAAAGAGCGGCGACCATAGGCGCCGACGTTCACATCGCCAACTGCTGAGCGCTTCGCCGGTGCGCGAGGTCCACAGGAAAGCATGTCTGCTATCGAACGTCAGCGTTGCCCCTCACCTGCCTGCCGGCATCCTCTCCCCGTATAGTGACGGGGAGAGGGGCTGTCTCACTGGCTTCGCCAATCACCAACGTCGCAAGAAGTGAGCCGACATTGCTGCCAGCTCCTTCTCCCCGTCCCTATACGGGGAGAAGTGCCCGGCAGGGCGATGAGGGGCGGCGCTACCGTTTGATAAACCGGCTCACCACCCCCAACTCAAATCATCCGGCTCAGCGCCTCGAAGAACGCGACGATCTCGACATCCAGAGGATCGTCGACCGGCTCCGGCTGCGACGACATCTTGGCGATCACCACTTCGGTCCTGGGATCGACGTAAAGCCACTGGCCATGGATGCCGATGCCGCAATAGGCGCCATTTTCGAAGCCGGTCTGATACCATTTGTTGCGGTAGCGGCCCTGCGGGAACAACGGCAGCATCGCACCGCGCTGCCAGGCTTCCGAGCTGCCGCCGGTGACCGTGGTGTCGCGCACCCAGGCCTCGGGCACGATGCGGCGGCCATTGGCCGTGCCGCCTTGCCGCATCATCTCGCCGATGCGCGCCAGGTCACGCGGCGTCACCGAAATGCCGCCTGCGGTGCGTGCCGTGCCTTCCATGTCGACGCCGATCGAGGCTTCGCTGACGGCGCCGAGCGGCAGCCACAGTTTCTCGCGCATCAGATCGGGGAAGCGCTGTCCCGACGCCCGCTCCAACAGCAGGCCGAGCAGGTCGGAATTGGGCGAGCGGTAGCGGAAGGTCTGGCCATGCGGCTCGGCGAGCCGCTGCAGGGTCAGGATGAATTCGCGCAGGCTTTCGGTGCCGCCGCCGGGATTCCACAGCGTGGCGCGACGATAGCGGGCAAAGGCGCTTTCCGGATCGAGATAGGCCTCCTCGAAATCGAGGCTGACGCTCATGTCGAGCACATGCCGCGCGCTGGCATCACCATAGGCTGAACCGACGGCTTCGGGGACGTATTGCGTCACCGGCGCCTTGGGGTCGAACACCCCCTCGCCTTCCAGTATGCCGGCGATGATGGCGGTCACCGATTTGCTGATCGAGAAGATGATGTGGCGGGCGCCGAAATCCATATGCGGGGCGAACCAGTCGCCTATGACCTTGCCGCCTTTCATCACCGTCAGCGCGTCGGTGCTGGAGCGCAAGAGGAATGCGGCCACCGTCTCTGGCGCACCGGCAATCGAAACCTTTTCGCCGAGCAAGCCGGCCAAGTCGCGCACCGGAGCTTCGACGACGCCCGGTGACGCGGCCACGCGAGCCGTCGGCACCAGTTCGCCGAGATTCTGGAATGACCAGCGGTTGAACGGGTTCTCGCGCCAGTTGCCGAGCAGCACCTCGTTGCGGCGGAAGCCGTAGCGGGTCTCGAACGCGGTCTTGCCGGTCATGGCGTTTCCTCCCAGTCTTTTCTTTCTTGAGGTTCAGGCGAGCGCCGCGGCGATGGCGTGCACGGCCTTCAGCGTTGCCACGGAATAGGCCATGTTGCTGAAATCCGGGTAGGTCGACAGCTTCACCACCACCATTCCGGTGTTCCAGTCGATGTGGATCAACTGCCCGAACACACCCCGGCACATCAGCGCCCGCGACCTGGAATTCTCGATCCAGAACTGGTTGCGGTAGCTGCCATCGGGCAGGCTGACGGAGAAATCCGGACCATGCGTGCCAGTGCGCGTCGCCTCGATCCAGTCGGCCGGCACGATGCCGCCGCCATTGTCGAGGATCAACTGGCCAAAGCGGGCGTAGTCGCGCAGCGTCGCGTTGAAGCCGCCATCGGCCAGCGCATAGCCGGCGCTGTCGACGGTGAAGCAGGCGCTTTCGTCGGCGCCGAGCTTTTGCCAGAGTTCCTCGGAAACCAGCTGCGCCAGCCGCTTGCCGGTCACCCGTTCCATGATGAAGGCGAGCACATCCGTCTCGATCGAGCGGTATTCGAACTGAGCGCCGTGCGGGCGCACCGTCTCTTTCAAGCCCAGGATCAGCTCGAACATGTGTGAGGGCCAGCGGAAATCCGGATCGCTGCCCGGTGGCACCGGCTTCCAGCCGGTGGCGACATCGACCTGACCGATGTCGGAATAGCGGTCGGTATATTCCTCGGAGAACCGCACGCCGGTGGCCATGTCCAGCACATGCTGGACGCTGGCGCCGGCCCAGCCGGTGGCGCCAAGCTCCGGCAAATAATCGGTGACCGGCCTGGCCGGATCGATCAGGCCGCGTCCGGCCAGTATGCCGAACACCGAGCCGGTGACGGACTTGGCCATCGATTGCGACAGATGCAGCGTGCGTTCGTCCATGCCGTTGAAATAACGCTCATAGGCGACCTTGCCGTGCTTGAGCACCAGGAACCCGTCCGTATAGGTCTCGTCGAGCAAGCCGGCGAGCGTCGAAGGCCTGCCCCCGCTGTCCTCGACCGCCAGTCCGTCGAGATCGGCCTCGGCGCGTTCGAGACGACGGCGGTGGCCAGTGCCGCGCCAGACTTCGGCGGTCGGCAGAATTTCCCTGATGTGCTGGAAAGCCCAGCGGTTCCAGGGCGGCCTGTCCCAGTCGAGCTTCGGCGGCACCATTGCGGGCGGCGAGCCCTGCATGATCGGCGGCCGCGGATCGCTGTTGCGGTAGGAGTCCATGAAAGGCCATTCCCGGAAAAGAAAAGGCCCGGCGGCATATGCCGCCGGGCCCCCTGGGGTCTGTGACTACTTCTGCAGTTCGGTCCAGATCTTGGTGTAGAGCTCCTGCGTCTCTGGCGCGCACATCTGCTGCAGTTCACCAAGCGGCTTGGCGTCTGCCGGGATGACGACTTCCGGAGCGTCCTTCATGTCGGCCGGCATATACTTGTCCGAACCGGTGATGGCATTGGCGTAACGGTGGAAGGCCGACAGGCCCGCCGCGTTTTCCGGATCCATGATGAAGTTCTGGAACAGCTTGGCGTTCTCGACGTTCTTGGCTTCCTTCAGGACGACGACGTTGTCGCTCCACAGGCCGTAGCCTTCCTTCGGATAGTTGAAGTGGATGGCCGGATTGGCCAGGCGCTGGCGCAGCGCCGAGCCGTTCCAGTCGCTGGTTGCCTTGAAGTCGCCGGCGCCCATCTTCTCGATGGTGTTGTATTCCATGGCGATCCAGTTCGGCTTGGCCGCCACCAGGAGATCACGCACCTTCTTCAGCACCGCCTTGTCGTTGGTGCACTGCTGGCCGCCGACATACTTGATCGCGGCGAACATCACGTCGCCCATCTCCGGCACGACGTTGGTCTTGCCCTTCAGTTCGTCAGGCGTGTTGAAGATGATGCCCCAGGTGTTGGCCGGGCCCTTGTAGGCATCGGTATTGACGACGACGCCGATCGTGCCCCAGGCCCACGGAACAGTGTATTTACGGCCGGGGTCGAAGTCGGGATTGGCCCATTCGGGCGCGATGTTCTTGGCGTTCTCCATCTGGCCCGGGTCGGTCTCCTGGACGAGGCCCTCCTTGATCCAGATCGGCACGTAGGTCTGCGAAGGCACGGCTATGTCGAAGCCGGTGCCGCCCTGGCGGACCTTGGCCAGCGCCGTATCGTTGGAATCGTAGTCGGTGATCGTGACCTTGACGTTGTATTTAGCTTCGAACTTCTTGATCACGTCGGGACTGGTGTAGTTGCCCCAATTGTAGATGTTGAGCACGCCATCGGCGCGGGCAAGGCCCGTCGAAGCGAGCAGCGCCAACCCCATGGCGCTCGCCGTTGTCTTCCAGTTCATCGTTCTAACTCCCATTTCAGGTTCAGTCTCGTTTCCTGCTGACGAAGAAAAACAACGTGACGATCGCGACCGAAAGCAGCAGGAAGGCGGTCGATATCGCGTTGATCTCGGGTGTGATGCCGCGGCGGATCTGGCCGAGCATGTAGGTGGGCAGCGTGTCCTGGCCGCCCGATTTGACGAATTCGGTGATGACGACGTCGTCGAGCGAGATGACGAAGGCCAGCATCAGCCCGGCCAGGATGCCGGGCCACAAAAGCGGCAGCGTGATGCGGCGGAAGGTCTTCCACGGCGTGGCGTAGAGATCTGCCGCGGCGCGCTCGAGCGTCAGGTCCATGTTCTCCAGCCGCGCCCGGATCGGCAGATAGGCAAAGGGGATGCAGAACGCCGTATGCGCGGCGACCAGATAGCCGATGCCGGAATAGCCGGTGAAGATCTTGATGCGCGAGAAGAAGATCAGCAGCGCCACGCCGGTGACGATCTCGGGCACCATCAGCGGCTGGTTGATCGCCGCGTATTTGAAGGTGAGACCGGGATAGGACGCCGTGCGCGTGGTGGCGAGCGCGGCCATGGTGGCGAAGATGGTCGACAGCACCGCCGCGATGGCGCCGATCTGGAACGAGCGCAGCGTCGCATCGATGACTTGCGTGTTCTGGTATGCCGACTGGAACCATTTCAGCGAAAAGCCGCCCCACTCCGAGGTCGAGCTTGCCGCATTGAAGGCATAGACCACCAGCACGAAAATCGGCAGGTAGAGCACGATGAAGCATGTCGCCGCGATCGCGGTGAAGCCCGGCTGGTGCTTGATGGAGAAGTTGCTAGCCATGCCGCACCCCTGACTTGCCGGCATTGCGCACATAGGCAAGCAGCGCCGCCATGACGATGATCATCACCGTGATCGACAGGGCCGAGCCGAGCGGCCAGTTGCGGCCCTGTCCGAACTGCAATTCGATCAGGTTGGACAGCATCATGTTCTTGCCGCCGCCGAGGACGCTCGGCGTCACATAGGCGCCGAGCGCCGGAATGAAGACCAGGATGGAGCCGGCAATGACACCAGGTTTGACCAGCGGGAAAATGATCTTGCGCAAAACCTTGAAGCGCGTCGCGTAGAGATCGTAGCCCGCCTCGACCAGCCGGAAGTCGAGCTTCTCCATGCTGGCATAGATCGGCAGCACCATCAGCGGCAGGTAGACATAGGCCATGCCAATGAGGATCGCCGTGTCGGTGTAGAGGATCTGGACCGGCGCCGAGACGATGCCTAGCTTGAGCAGGATCGTGTTGACGATGCCTTCGTTGCGGATGATCTGCAGCACGGCGAAGGTGCGGATCAGGAGATTGGTCCAGAACGGGATGGTGATCAGGAACAGCCAGAGATCGCGTGTTTTCTCACTACGCGTGGCCATGAAATAGGCGGTCGGGAAACCGAGTGCCAAGGTGGCGAGCGTCGTCACCACCGCAAGCTTGATCGAGCGCCAGAAGATGGTGACATGCGCCGCCGCGAGCGACAGCGTATCGTCGAAAATATCACGTTCCAGGAATACCGACGTCCAGGCATCGGCCGAGAATTGCCATTTCACGTCGCCATAGGCGCCGGGGGTCAGGAACGAATAGACCAGCACGATCAGCAACGGGCCGGTCGCGGCAAACAGAATGACCAGCAGCGCCGGCGCTGACAAAAGCCAGCGGTCACGGACATCGCGCCGTTCCGCTGCCTTGGCGACTTCTTCCGCGGTGGCCATCAGTCCCTCAGCACTTGCGCGGCGTCGTTGCCGACGATGATGCCGACCTTGTCGCCGCGCTCGAAACCGCAGCCCGCGCTGCGCGTGTTCTGCTGGCGCACGGTGAAGGCCTCGCCGCTGTCGAGATGGACATGGATATGCGTGTCGGTGCCGAAATAGACGATGTTCTCGACCGTGCCCGACAGGTCGCCCTTGTCCTTGGTCAGCTTGGCATGCTCGGGCCTCACCACCACGGTGGCGTTGTCCTTCGGCTGAAAGCCTTCGGCAACGGTCGCCTCGATGGTGGTACCGGATTTGAGCGTCGCGCGCGCCTTGCCACTGCCGACGCCCGAGATGGCGGCGGTGAGGAAATTGGTTTCGCCGATGAAGTCGGCCACGAAGCGTTCCGCCGGCTTGTCGTAGATGTCCCAAGGCGAGCCGACCTGCAGGATCTTGCCCGACGACATCACCGCGATGCGGTCCGACATGGTCAACGCTTCTTCCTGGTCGTGGGTGACGAAGATGAAGGTGATGCCGGTCTCGTGCTGTAGCCGCTTCAGCTCGATCTGCATCTCCTTGCGCAGCTTGTAGTCGAGCGCCGAGAGCGGTTCGTCGAGCAACAGCACCTTCGGCTGCGGCGCCAGCGCCCGGGCCAGCGCCACGCGCTGCTGCTGGCCGCCGGAAATTTGGCCGGTGCGACGACCGGCCAGAGCTTCCATCTTGACCAGCTTCAACATCTCGGCGACGCGCGCCTTGATCTCGGCCCTCGGCTTGCCCAGCATTTCAAGGCCAAAGCCGATATTGTCGGCGACCGTCATGTGCGGGAACAGCGCGTAGGACTGGAAGACGGTGTTGACCGGCCGCTTGAAGGGCGGCAATGGCGCGATGTCCTGGCCGTAGAGCAGGATCTCGCCGGCTGTTGGAAAGTCGAAGCCGGCGATCAATCGCAGCAAGGTGGTCTTGCCGCAGCCGGACGGTCCCAGCAGCGTGAAGAACTCGTTTTCGCGGATGGACACCGAGACCTTGTCGAGGGCAGCGACCTGCCCTTCACCCGATCCGAAAATTTTGCTGACGTTTACTACTTCAATCGCATTCCGATCCGGTTTGTCCGGCACGATTACGCCTCACTGTTGACCCCGCTCTTGCTGGCGGAGTTTGTCCCCTGTTGGATGTGACCACATGGCCGGTAGGATGGCAAGCCCGGCATTGAATCACAGTTCAGTCAGTCCTTAGACAGCAAGCCTCATGCCATTGTCAGGCCTGATAGGTGATCTTGCCGCCGCAGATCGTCGTCACCGGCCGCAGCTTGTGCAGATCGGCCGGCGCCGTCTTCTCGATATCGGCCGACAGCACCACCAGATCCGCCATGTAGCCTGATTTCAGCATGCCCTTGCGGTGCTCGGCGAATTCCGCGTAGGCGCCCTCGACCGTGTAGGCGGCGATCGATTCATGCAGCGAGAAGCTCTGGTCCGGGTCGCTTTCTGCCCACGGTTTGCGCAGCACTGCCGCCTTGATGCCCAGGATCGGATCGATCGGCGATACCGGCCAGTCCGACGCGAACACGACATGGGCGCCGGCATCCTTCAACGTCCGCCAGGCATAGCTGAGCGGCCAGCGGGCCGGCCCGATGCGCGACACTGTCGGCTCCAGCGGAAAATCCATGGCGCCGGGCGGATGCGGCGGCTGCATGGAAGCGATGACGCCGAGTTCGGCAAAACGTGGTACGTCCGCGGTGGTGGTAACCTCGATATGTTCGACGCGATGCCGGCTGTCACGCTTGCCATTGGCCTTCTGCGCCGCCTCGTAGCCGTCGAGCACGGCGCGCACCGCGCCGTCACCGATCGAGTGCACCGCGATCTGCAGCCCGCGCCTGTCGATGGCGACTGCCAGATCGATGAACTGCTGCGGCGTGAACAATGGCTCGCCGACCCAGTCGGGCCGATCGGCATAAGGCTCGATCATGACCGCCGTCCAGGAATCGAGCACTCCGTCGTAGAACACCTTGACCATGCCCGATGACAGCCACTCGCTGTCGTAGCGTTCGGCCATGACGGAGGCCTTGCCGAGCATGTCGAGCGTCATGAAATTCTTGTAGTGGAAAGGCATCCGCACGCGGCATGGCAGGCCTTCCTCGGCCTCGATCTCGGCCAGCAGTTCGAGCTGGTAGAGGTTGCCGTCCATGTTCTGGATCGAGGTGATGCCGTGGCGCGCGCACCAGGCAAGCCCGCGCCGCATGATGTCGCGGTCGAAAGCCCGTTCTTCCGCCGACGGCATCGGGTCGGGCTCGCCGCCAGTCGCCAGGCCCAGCCGCACGCGGCCTTCGCCGGCAAGGTCGAGAACCGGGCCGAAGGCCTCGCCTTCGCGCAATTCGCCCGCTGCCAGGCCATCGTCGCCCATGACGATCTCATTGCCCGGCCCAAGCGTGCGCCCATTGAGGATGCCGGCCAGTTCAAGCGCCTTGGTGTTGGCCCACATCGTATGGTGGTCGGGGGCGGCCATGACGAAAGGCCGGTCCGGCAGGATCGCATCGAGATGGTGACGCGTCACCCGCTCGTCGTCGAGCACGGTGTAGTCGACGCTCTGGCCAACCAGCATCCGCGCGTCGGGGTGCGTCGCTGCATAGTCGCGGATCGCCTTCTGCAGCGCCTCGAACCCATGCACGCCAGCCAGTTGCAGATGGGCGAGCTCGGCGGCGCCGGAAAACAGATGCATGTGGGCTTCGATGAAGCCGGGCAGGACTGATCCGCCAAGCGCATCGATGACCTTGGTAGCCGGTCCCTTGAACTCTTCGATAGAGGTGCTGCTGCCGATGGCGATGATGGCGCCGTCCTTGACGGCAACGGCTTCGGCGGCGGGATTGTCATTGTCCATGGTCAGCACACGACCGTTGAGGACAATCAGATCCGCACTATGACCCGCACCCGTGACCGACATCGCGACTCCGCGCTTTTGACGACTGACTGAGACCGGCAAAGCTCGTGCCCAACGACCCGCCACACCACGGAGCGTGGGCTATCGGACAACGAATGATGCCGGCGCGCTGTCTTCGAGATTCCCCTTGTTATCCCGAGAGACAGTGTGGATAAAAGAATGCGACTGATTATTCGCGTTTGTCAACATGCCGGATTTAGAATGTATTGTGGACAGCACGCTCCGCCTGTGTTGGGACCAGGCGGGGAACGAGGGCATCAAGCAGTGAAGCGCAGTCTCGACCGCAAAACCAGGATAGCGCTTGAACCGCGCAAGCAGCCGCGGCAACAACGGTCCAGCAAGGTGGTCGACAGGATTCTCGACGCCGCGCTGATCCTGACGCGGGAGCAAGGAACCAAGACGCCGACGACGCTCGCCATCGCGCAGCGCGCCGGCCTGTCGGTCGGTTCGGTCTACCAGTACTTTCCCAACAAGGAAGCCATTCTTCTGGACCTCGCCAGGCGCTGGCTGTCATCCTTTCCCGAAGTGATCGCGCGGCGCATCAAGGTCGCCCCGCCGACCAACCGGGAAGAGTTTCGGCGTGAAGTGCGCAAGCTCTTCATCGACACCTCGAAGCTCTACCTCGAAAACGCCACCCTGATGCCGGTGATCGAGGCCATTTCGGGCAACGCCGACCTGCGGCCGATCCAGAACGAATATGACGACCAGATCATCGCCCTCTACGCCGCATGGCTGCGGCATGTGAACCCGGCCCTTGAAGACAAGATCGCCAGCCGGCTCGGCGTGCTGATGATGGAGGTCGGGCACGTCTGCCGCCTTGTGGGGCTGAAAAAAGATCGCAGGACGTTCGACCTCATCGAGGACGATGTGGAAGTCATGTGGCTCGCCTTGGTGACCCCCTATCTCAATCTTGATTAATTTCGCATTTCGAGAGGAACCTTATGAAGACTGTCTATTCGCCGCTTCACGCCGGCCATGCCGGCCAGATGGAACTGGTTACCTCAGCCATCGTGCCCGGCTTCGAAAAGCCCTCGCGGGCGGAGTTCATCAAGGCGCGGGTCGAAAGCGAGAAGCTCGGCGCGATCATCGCACCGGTCGAGCACGACCTTGCCGCGGCCAAGCGCGTCCACAGGTCAGACTATATCGACTTCCTGCCGACCGTCTGGCCGCAATGGATCGCCGAGGGCCACACGGGTACGGCGATGCCCTTCACCTGGCCGACGCGCGGCCTGCGTGGCGACGTGCCGCCCAAGCGCATCGACGCCCTGCTCGGCTATTATTCCTTCGACGGCGGCGCCACCTTCGTCGAGGGCACCTGGGCCGCGATCAAATCATCCTATGACGTGGCGCGGACCGCCGCCGGCCTGGTCAAGGACGGCGAGAGAGCGGCCTTTGCGCTCTGCCGACCGCCCGGCCACCATGCCGGGGCCGGCTTCATGGGCGGCTACTGCTACATCAACAACGCGGCGGTCGCCGCGCAATGGTTCCGCGACCAGGGCGCCAAACGCGTCTCGATCCTCGACGTCGACTATCACCACGGCAACGGGACGCAGGAGATCTTCTATGACCGCGCCGACGTGCAGGTGATCAACCTGCACGGCGATCCGATGGTCGAGTACCCGTTCTTCCTCGGCCATGCCGACGAGCGTGGCGCCGGCGCCGGCGAAGGCTTCAATATCAACTATCCCATGCCGTTCGGCACCGGCTGGGACGCCTGGAACGCCTCACTGGAAGACGCCTGCGCCAGGCTCGCCGCCTACGCGCCCGACATCGTCGTCGTCTCGCTCGGCGTCGACACTTTCGAGAAGGACCCGATCAGCCAGTTCAAGCTGAAAAGCCCGGACTATCCCAAGATCGGCCGGCGCATCGCCAAGCTCGGCCTGCCGACGCTGTTCGTCCAGGAAGGCGGCTATGCCGTCGAGGAGATCGGCATCAATGCCGTCGGCGTGCTGACCGGCTTCGAGGACCGGTAGACCGTCGTCCAGGGAACGCAGCCGGCTGCGCGGAAGACGGACAAAGGAAGGGTGGCGTCAGCCGCCCTTTTTTGCATCCACCGGCACCCCATGAGGCCATCGCAAACGCCATGGCCGGCCCGTGCGGCTCGAGGTTCCCGCCATGGAAAGGCACGGAAACCGGCCGCTGAGTCGCAGGCAGAGTCCCCCAGATTCGATTTTGTCAAATCGCGTTTGATGTCAGATTCATCTGCGGGTAGATTAGACCCGAATCAGCCGGTCCTCGGGGGGCGCGGCGACCACCCAAAGTCTCACGTTCCGGATTTTTCCGGCGCCAGACGCGGACGTCTTCGCGTTCCCTGAATGGATTCCGTCTGGTTGGGCGCGGCCCCGCGCCTCGTGTGTGTCTCGTAAAAGTAACGCGTTTTCGAGTTCGGCGGCTGGCTCTCCAGCAACCGGACATCAGAACCGATTCCGGCCAAAAGCAGCAGATGAGCAGTCCCGCCGCGCCTCTTCAATCCGACACATTAGGCTCGCGCCTGACGTCGCGCGGTGATCTCACCAGCTTCTTCATGGAGCTGACCGCCGAGATCGGCGCCGACAGCTACATGCTAGTCGCCATCGTCCATGACCAGGACCGCAACGATGCGCGTATTGTCTCCTCGAACTGGATCTTCGACGTCATCGAGCTGATCGGCAAGCGGCTGATCGCCGGCCTTGCCCAGGGACCGCTCACCGCGGCACCCGGTATCCGTCCGACACCGCTGGTGGCGGCCCAGGCGCCGGAGGCCGACGGGCTGGTCTCGGGCGAAGAAGCCCGGCTCCTCGACGTGCTCGGCCATGCCGAGATCTATTCACTGCGGCTGAATGTCGGCCGTCAGCGCCTGTTCGCCTTGTTCTCGGCGGCGGCCGCCGGCCGGATCGACCAGCCGGCGCTGATGAGGGCGCAGCTGAAATGCTGCTACGCGCTCTCGCATATTCCGCAGTTGATCGCCGCCGCCGCCATGCAGGATCCGCTGTCGGACCGCGAGCGCGAATGCCTGTTCTGGGTTTCGGAAGGCAAGACCACCGACGAGGTGGCGGTCATCCTTGGCGTCTCCTCCAACACTGTCAACAGCTACATCACCCACGCCATCCAGAAATTCGCGGCCTCGAACCGTGCGATGGCCATCGCCACGGCGATCAGGAGTGGCATCATTTGAAACACGCCGACATCAAGGACACCGCGGAAGCCCTTTTCAACGAGCAGCGCAGCCCTTTCGGCGCCTTTTCGCTTGGCTCCGAAACGCATCACGCCGTCACCATTCCCGATGCGGTGCGCCGCTGCCGCTGGATATCAGTCGACATCAACGCCTCGGCCTTCGGCCTGTTCTTCGTCAGCCCGTCGCCCGAGCGCGCCCGGCTGGTCCCGTGCTTTGATTCCGATTATCCCGGCACCGCGGTGGCGACGAAGTTCATTTCGGGCGCCAATGGCGAGGAGATCGTGCGCCATAGCCGGATTTCGACCGAGCCGCGCTGGTGGACGGATGATGGCGTGGCGGCCATGGCCGGCATGTTCGGCAGTCTCGCCTGGACCGGACAGATGGCGCCGCTGACACCCGGATCGAGCGGCATTGCCTTTCCCGTCCATGCCGATCGCGGCCAATGCGGGCTCGTCGTCTTCCTGGGATCGGAGATCGCGCTGCCGTCGGATGCGCTCTACGAAATCCACGCTCGCTGCTTCTCGCTGTTCGCCGCCGTCGCGCGCATGCGTCCGGGCGATGCCGGCAGAATGCGCTCGATCTCCAAGCGCGAGCTCGAATGCCTGAAGCTGACCGCCAACGGCAACACCAGCGAGGAGATCGCGCGGCTGCTGAAACTATCGGTGCATACCGCCAACCAATACCTCACCCAGTCGACCCAGAAGCTCAATGCCGTCAACCGCAACCAGGCGGTCGCCAAGGCGCTGCGGCTGGGGCTTATCGAGTAAGAGCTTCGACCTTGCGGATGCGGGCCTGTTCAATCACAGCCTCCAGCAGCGCCGTATTATGCTGGGGGTCTTCGCCCGGTTTTTCAAACGACACGTAGTTGACCACGACCGTGTTGCCGGTCTCGCTCAGCGTCAGCTGGAAATAGACGGTCACGCCGGGTGGCCTGAGCTCCAGGTCGAGCACGATGCGCGGGCTGCCGCTCCAGTCGACATGCGCTTCGCCGCCATGGCCGAGCCTCAGCGTACCCGGCATGAAGAACAGCTCCGCCGCTGAATCGACCAGATCCGACAGGCAGGCGAAATGCTCCAGCCGGATGAAGGCGATATAGTCGGCGACGTCGATCAGTCTGAGTTCCACCACCACCTGTTCGATGGCGCTGGCGACGATGATCTCGCGGGATTTTGCGTGCGGTTGGCGGTTCATGAAATCTGTCTGCGCTCAGCCTTTTTCGAGTAGACGATCCGCACCAGTTCGGCGACGGCCTGGTAGAATTGTGACGGGATCACATTATCGACCGAAACTTGCTTGTACATGGAGCGGGCGAGCGCCACGTCCTCGAAGATCGGGATGTTATGTTCCTTGGCGATTTCGCGAATTTTGAGCGCCACGAGATCCTGCCCCTTCGCCACCACCAGCGGCGCCCAATCCTCGTCGCGCACATATTTCAGCGCGATCGAGAAGTGGGTCGGGTTGGCGATGACAAGCGTCGCGCGCGGCACCGCCGTCATCATCCGCTTGCGCGCCCGGTCGCGGGCCAATGAACGCAGCCGCGACTTGACGATCGGGTCGCCCTCTGACTGCTTGAACTCGTCCTTGACCTCCTGCTTGCTCATGCGCAGGTCCTGCCTCCAGTGGAAGCGCGACCAGACGATGTCGACCGCTGCGATCAGTCCCATGACGAAGACGATCGCCACCAGTATGTCGACGGCGATGCCGCGGATGACGAGGCCGAAAGCGACCGGATTGGTGATCATCCCGGCAAGCAGCTTGCGGTGGTCCTCCGACAGCGTGAAGGCGAGCACGGCGATGGCAAAACCGACTTTTGCAAGGGACTTCAGGAATTCGACCCAGCCCTGGGCGCCGAACATCCGGTTCCAGCCCTTGACGATCGAGATGCGTGACATCTGCGGCCTGATCCGCTCGCCGACGAATTGCGGCATGTTCTGCAGCACCGAGGCGCCGATCCCGGCAACGGTCAGCAGCACCAGCAGGCTGAGCACGGCGCGGCCGACTTCCAGCATGACGATCTTGTAGAGGTCGATGACATCGGTCTCGGTGTCCATCGGCCAGGCCTCGGGCTTCTCGAGAAACATCGACAGGAACATGCCGAGCTCGACGATGGCGTCCTTGGCATAGAAGACGGTAAACACCAGTATGGCGACAAAGGAGGCCAGGATCGCGGTTTCCCTCGAATGGGGCAACTTGCCCTGTTCGATGGTGTCGCGGATCTTCTTTTCCGTCGCCTCTTCGGTTTTCGAATCCTTGTCGACGGCGTCGGACATGCCTTAGGCGGCGTTCTGCGTCGAGGGAAGTTCGAATGCGCCTTCGCGCGACAGCCGGATGGTGGTGGTCACGATCGTCTTGCGTGCCGCCATGATGTCGGCGGCGGGGACACCCTCCGACCCTTGCCCGAGTTCGGCCTCGATCATGCGCCGGGAGCGGGCGCCGATCGCCGACAGCACCGCTTCGGCCAGTGCCGCCGACGTGCCGCGCAGCGCCAGCGTGACAAGCTCGGTCGACAGCCCGTCGAACAAAAGCACGCGCGCCTTCTGGGTGAGCAGCGGCAGGTCGTCGAAAGCGAACAGCCGGGCCCGAACACCGTCGAGGTCGGGCGTGCCGGCGGCTTCGAGATCCTGCATGACCTCGTCGAGCAGGGGCTTTTCCAACTCGTTGAGCACGCTGGCGACGCGCGCCTGCCCGGCCGACGTGTCCTTGGTCGAGGTGTCCGACAGCACGCTGGCGCGCAGCCTGTTCTCGACGATCCTGGTGGCGGCGGCCGGAACGTTGGCCATCGTCACCATGCGCTTGATGATTTCGCCGCGCATTGGCTTCGTCAGCGTCAAAAGCACGCTTGCCGCCGCCTGCGGCGCCAGTTTCGACAGCACCATGGCCGCCGTCTGCGGATGTTCGCCCGCGAGGAAGGCGCCGAGCCGCGCGGGTTCGAGCTTTTCGAGATCGGGCCAGATCGGCGGCGGCCCTTCGGGCGCAGCCTCCGGTTTCTTGTTGCCCATGATGGCGCTCATCTCTTCGGGCGAGAGCGACTCGTTGAGGATGGTGTCCATCCTGTCGGCGGAATCGAGCAGGCCCGCGCCTTCGGTGAATTCGGCCTCGAATTCGGCGACGATACGCTCGAGATCGCTCTGTGGAATGGTCCTGAGCAGCCGGGCGCCCTCGATCAGCGCCTTCAGCTCTTCCTGCTTGAAGAATTTCAGCAGGCGGCTGGCGGACGGTTTGCCCATCGCCACCAGTATGGCGGCCGCCTTCTGTGCGCGTGTCAGGGTCGTCAGCGGCGTTGTCATGCCTTTCGCCTCCGCTGCCATCGGCAAGCCCTGCCAGCCATGTCTAGGCGCCCTTCGTGCCGGCGATGATTTCGGTCAGCCTGATGCCGAAGCGCGAAGGGTCGCTTTCGAGCACGGTGATCTCGCCGCGCGCTATCTTGCGGCCATTCACCACGACATCGACCGGTTCGCCGATGCGGCGGTTGAGCGCGACCGTCGAACCCTTCTGCAGCGCCATCAGATCGGCAACCGCCATCTCGGTGCTGCCGAGGATGATCTGGACATCGACGGGGATATTCATGATGACGCTGGAATTGGCCGATGCCGCGGCCCTGGCTGCCATCTCGGGGCGCTGCTCTTCCTCATGCAGGACCCCGCGCAATTCCTCGATGGCGCGATCGAGTTGCTCGTCCGGCTGATCGAGCTCTGGTTCTACCTTGGTCTTGGCCATGCGTCGTCTCCAAAAGCTCAGGCGCGCCCGGCACCGGCCGGCATGAGCCCATCGATGAAATCCTGCCCGGCATCGAAAGGATGCCTGATTCGGACGGTGTAATTCTGCCCCAGTTTGCCGAACTCGCATACGAACAGCGTCTGGCCGCGCGCGCCGAGGCGAGCCCGTGATTGCGCCGTCTCATCGAAATCGATGACCTGGCCCACTTCGAGATTGGCGAGGTCCCCAAGCGTCAGCCGCGTCAGCGGCATGGTGGCTTCGAGCGCCACGGTCGAGCGCATCACCTCTTCCGAAAAGCGAGCCCGCCAGCTGGTGCCGTGATCGTCTTCGCTGACGCCGGCCGTACCGTCGCGGCCGGCCAGCACGATACGCTGCGGCATCATCACCGTGATCGAGCCGCTGTCGACCGGCGTCGAGATGCCGAGGACGATGCGGATCGCGGCGCCGTCGCGCAACACGTGCCGCCTGGCCTCGAGGCCCGACATTGCGCGCGGCGCAGGCAGCCGCAGTTCGAGCGAGCGCTGCCCCGATCCGTTCAGCGCCTGCGCAACCTCCTGGAACACCATGGACGAGACATCGGCTTCGATCTGCGACAGGTCGCGCTCGATCGGCGACACCGGCATGTCCGGGTCGCCGCCGAACAGCGTCGAGACGATGATCGCGATCGCGGCAGCGTCGATGACGAGGGTCATCGCATCGGAGGATGCCGGTGAGCCGACAACGGTCATGGCGAACGTCTCGCCGGCGCGCGAACGCGCCTCGGGGACACGGCTGATTTCCACGGTCCTGAGGTCGACGCTCACGGGAGTTCCAAGCTCGCTCGAGAGCGCCTTCTGCAGCAGCGGTACGGCCCGTTCGGCCATGGCGCGGCCGGCGTCGATGACCTGGTCGGCCTCGCCGCTGTCGCCGACCAGGCGCTCGATGATCAGCGAACGCGCTTGCGAGGGGCTGCCCGGACTCGTCATGACAGTTTTGGCACCGGTCTGTCGCGCATCGCTCAGGCGGCCTTCTTCTCGGCGCTGCCGGTGTTCATCGTGCTCTGCTCGACGGCGTCGATGGTCGGCCGCTCATAGGAGGAGATGGTCTTGCGGCCGAACTCGATCGCCACCTGCGGCAGCGCGCCGTTCATGTAGGCGAGCAGCGTCTGCTTGACGATGATGTAGAGGCGGTTCTTCTTCTCGCGCACCGTCTTGATCTTGGTGGCGACAGGCCCGACCACCGCATAGGACAGGAAGATGCCGAGGAAGGTGCCGACCAGCGCGGCGCCGATCAGGCCGCCGAGGATTTCCGGCGACTGGTCGAGCGCTCCCATCGCCTTGACCACGCCGAGCACAGCGGCGACGATGCCGAGCGCCGGCAGGCCGTCGCCCACCGCGACCAGCGCGTGATAGGCCTTCATCTTGTCGGACTTGATGGTCTGGATTTCCTCGTCCATCAGCGCCTCGATCTCGTGCGAGCGGGCATTGCCGATGATGATGATGCGGCAGTAGTCGCAGATGAAATTCATCAGGTCGTGATTCTTGAGCACGGTCGGAAAGGCCTGGAAGATCGCCGACTCCTCCGGATTGTCGATATGTGCCTCGACCTCGCTGCGCGACTTGGAGCGCAGCTCGCGCATCAGGCTGTGCAGCACGCCAAGCGTTTCCAGATAGTCCTGCTCCTTCGGCACAGCCTGCTTGAAAGCTTCGAGAATGCCCTTGCCGGTATCCTTGACCGTCTTCATCGGATTGGCGACCAGGAAGGTGCCGAGCGCGGCGCCGCAGATGACCACGGCTTCCCATGGCTGCACCAGCACGTGCAGATGCCCGCCCATGGCCATGAAGCCGCCAAGGACGCAGCCGAGCGTCACCACAAGTCCAATCAGAATGCCCACGACCGGTCCTTCCGCATTTCACGTCGGACAAGGGATAGCCCCCGTGCCTTGTGTGAGGCTTGAATCGGAGCCGCCATGGGGCCGAATGTTGGCGATTCAGTTTCGCGCAAGGAAGTGCGCTTATTGTGCTGGCATAGCTTCGGCCGGAGGCGCGTCCTTGCTCAGTACCTATACCAGCTACCAGTTGATCACCAAAGACATCAACAAGTCGATCGACCGTATCGAGCAACAGCCGACGGTCGATCGCGATACCAAATATTATCTCGCCAACATCACCAAGGTGAAATCGATCGACGATTTCGTCAACAACGACCGCTTGTTCAAATATGCCATGAAGGCCTACGGGCTGGGGGACATGGACTACGCCAAGGCGTTCATGGTCAAGGCGCTCAAGGAAGGCGTTTCCAATCCCAACAGTTTCGCCAACAAGCTCACCGACAAGCGCTACGCCGCGTTCGTCACCGCCTTCAACTTCGCCGCCAACGGTGCCGATGCGACCATCTACAACAAGGCGCAGCAGCTGGTGGCGAAGAACTACGCCACGCAGGCGCAAATCGCCGGCCTCGATCCGAATTCCGCCTATGTGAAGGGCGAGACGACCTACTATCTTGCCAACATCACCAAGGTGAAGTCGGTCGACGATCTGATGTCGAACAGCCGGCTCTACACCTACGCGCTGGCGGCGTACGGCCTCGATTCGGCGACGGAGAACAAGGACCTTATCAAGCAGGTCCTGCAGGGTGGCGTGCGCGACCCCAACAGTGTCGCCAACAAGCAGACGAACCCGGCTTACGCGGGACTGGCCACGGCCCTTAACTTCGAACAATACGGCGAAAATGCCACCACCATCAATCCGGCGCAGCAGCCGACCGTCGACAAATACATGCGCCAGACGCTGGAAGAGGATGCCGGCCAAACCAATGAGGGCGTGCGGCTGGCCCTCTATTTCAACCGTAAGGCGCCCGATATCACCAGTTGGTACGACGTGTTGGCCGACACCGCGCTGGCCAGCGTGGTGCGCACCGCGCTGGGGCTGCCTGATTCCTTCGCCACCGCCGACATCGACAAGCAGGCGCAACTGTTCGAGCAGAAGCTCGACATCTCGGATTTCACGGATTCCGTGAAACTGAACAAGTTCCTGACCCGCTTCACCAGCATGTACGAGATCAACAACCCGACCTCGACGGCCGTGACATCGATCAGCGTGCTCTTCGCCAAACCGGTCACATCGGGCATCTCCACCGACCTGATGATGGCCATGCAGAAACTGAAGTTCTGATCATGCGAGACAGTCTTTACGTCGCCCTCTCCGCGCAGATGGCCCTCGAGCGGCGGCTCGATACGATCGCCGACAATGTCGCCAACGCCAGCACCGTCGGCTTTCGCGCCACCGGCGTGAAATTCGAGGATGTGGTGTCGGGTGCAGGGCAGAAGTCGGTATCGTTCGCTTCCTCCGGCAAGACCTATCTGTCGGGGGCTCACGGCGCCATGACAGAAACCGGCAACCCATTCGATTTCGCCATCCAGGGCGACGCCTGGTTCGCCATCGACACGCCGGCCGGCACCGTCATGACTCGCGACGGCCGCTTCTCCATGAACGAGAATGGCGAGCTGATGTCGGTCGAGGGCCACCCGGTGCTCGACGCCGGCGGCGCGCCGATCCAGCTCGATCCCCGCAACGGCCCGCCCAAGGCGGGCGCCGACGGCTCGCTGCGCCAGAACGAACAGCTCGTCGGCTCGATCGGCCTCTACAATTTCGACCCGGGCCAGAATTTCGTGCGCTACGGCAATTCCGGCATTGTGCCCGCACGCACGCCCGAACCGGTCACCGACCGTTCCGATGTCGGCATAGCGCAAGGTTTCGTCGAGGAATCCAACGTCAATCCGGTGCTGGAAATGACCCGGCTGATCATGGTCCAGCGCGCCTTCGAGAACACCGCCGCGATGATGCGGCAGACCGATTCCTCCACCGATGAGGCGATAAAGACGCTCGGCTCGAAGTCGTAGCATGTCGTCAGAGCAGCCATCCATCCGCGCACCCGAAAGACAGCTCCAGCCGGCGCCGAAAGATCGGCTTGCCGCTTTGGAGCGGGTCATCAGACGCTTCGGCGATAGCGACGGGCTGGTCAAGCGCGGCGGCCTCGTCACCGAAGTCACGCCCACGCACTACAAGGTGCGCGGCCTTTCCGATTTCACCAGGCTGGGCGACATTGTCGAACAGCGCGGCCAGGCCGGCGCGCGTCGCGGCGAGATCGTCAAGATCAGCCGTGACGAGGTTGTGATCGCCCCCTTCGAACGCAGTGCCGATGCCGGCATCGGCGATGCCGTGTTCCGCCGGGGTCCGCTCGCGGTGGCGCCGCATGCCTCGTGGCGCGGCCGCGCCATCGACGCGCTCACCCGGGTGATCGATGGTGGTCCGCCCTTGATGAGGGGCGACGACATGGCGGCGATAGCCGCGACGCCCGGCGCCATGGCGCGGCAGCGTGTCGGCACAGCCTTCATGACCGGTGTCAAGGTCATCGACATTTTCACGCCACTCTGCTTTGGCCAGCGCATGGGCGTTTTCGCCGGCTCCGGCGTCGGCAAGTCGACGCTGTTAGCCATGCTCGCCGGCGCCGACGCGTTCGACACCGTCGTCGTGGCGCTGATCGGGGAACGTGGCCGCGAGGTCCGCGAATTCCTCGAGGACACGATCGGCGACAGCATGGCCAAGACCGTCGCCGTCGTCGCCACCAGCGACGAGAGCGCCATGATGCGCCGGCGCGCGCCCGACACCGCCATGCGTGTGGCCGAGCATTTTCGCGACCAGGGCCACCGTGTGCTTCTGGTGCTGGATTCGATCACCCGCTTCGCTCACGCGCTGCGCGAGGTGGCGACGGGAACCGGCGAGCCGCCGGTCGCGCGCGGCTATCCCGCCTCGGTCTTCACCGAACTGCCCAAGCTGCTCGAGCGCGCCGGCCCCGGGGCCGAAGGTAAAGGCTCTATAACCGCCATCATTTCCGTGCTGGTCGACGGCGACGACCACAATGATCCGGTCGCCGATTCCGTGCGCGGCATTCTCGACGGCCATGTCGTGCTCGACCGCGCGATCGCCGAACAGGGCCGCTATCCGCCCGTCAATCCGCTGTCGTCCATATCGCGGCTGGCAGGCAAGGCCTGGAGCATCGAGCAGCGAGCCCTGGTGACGCGGCTGAAGTCGATGATCTCCCGCTTCGAGGACACCCGCGACATCCGCCTGCTCGGCGCCTATCAGGGCGGCGTCGACGCCGAACTCGACATGGCGGTGCGCCAGGTGCCCCTGATCTATGAGGCGCTGACGCAATCACCCAGGGACCGTCCGTCCGCCGATCCGTTCTCCGACCTTGCCCGCCATCTCAAGGGAAAGCAGAATGTCGAACCAGGAGACTGAACGCCAGTACACGGAGCGCCTCCTGAACGAGATGATCGCCGAGGCGAACGCCGCGGAGCAGGCTCGAGCGGAGGAGGCCAGGGTCGCCAAAGCAAACGCCGCCGGCGCCATTGCTGCCAGGACCGCGGCTGTTCTGGCCAGGGCCGTCAAACCGGCTCTCCCCAGATCCGAACCTGTTCTGGGCCGGACCGCCCTTTCCTCAACGCATGTGGCTCCCGGCGTCGATGCTCCGGAGATGATGCAGGCCAGCCGCGAATTGCTGATCGAAGACCTTTTTCCGGTCGCCGAATGGCCGCAACCGCCAAAGGCGCAATTTCCAAAATTGCGAAAGAAGGCGGACCGTCGCAGCGACGTCGTCATCGCCGCGCTCGGCATCACGCTCGGCCTGATCTGCGCTCTGTTTCCCTGGTACATTTTCTTCAACCAGGACCAGTTCGGCGTCCAGGCGATCAAGTTCGGCGGCACCGGCACCAATTCAGGACGCGTGGGCGGCGGCGTGGTCGCGGCACGCAGCGCGCCGCTGACCGCCAAGGACGTTCCCAACGCAGGTGTCGACCTGCTCGCCACCGGCGCGGTGCAGGACGATGCCAAAACGGAGCCGCCCGGCGACCAGCCCTTCCCCGCCGATATCGCGAAGTTCCGCATGGTCCATGTCGCCAACGGCCGCGCCATGATCGAGGACGACACCGGCCTGTGGATGGTCCAACGCGGTTCAACGCTGCCGGATTCCAGCAAGGTCTCGGCGATCGAACAGCGCAACGGCAAATGGGTCATGCTCACCAGCGCCAACCAGGTGATCGAGCTTTCCAGGTAAGGCCGTCTCGGCCTTGCCCAGAGCCGGATCCAAGATAGAGCAGCATATCGTCCGAAAACCGCTTCACACTTTTCGGCATCCTGCTCTAGCGACCGTCCGCAAGGTCCACGCAAGACTGGCGGCCTAGTCTTTGGGCACATGCCCGGAGATTCCCATGGAGCCTGTTTCCCTTTTCGATCTCGCCGCCAAGCAAGCGCAGTGGCTGTCCGTGCGTCAGTCGGCCGTGGCCGGCAACATCGCCAATGCCAACACGCCGGGCTACACGGCAAACGATGTCGAGCCTTTCGAGAAGGTGCTCGACCGTACCGCGGTGTCGCTTGAGATCACCGAGCCCGGCCATCTTGGCAGCGCTGCCACCAATGCCGGCTTCGCCATCAAGCCGCAGGAAGACGACGGCGTGATCTTGCCGTCCAAGAACACGGTCGTGCTTGAAGACCAGCTTCTCAAGGCCGGCGAAGTGCGCCGCTCCTTCGAGCTCAACACGGCAATCGTCAAGGCATTCCATTCAATGATGATGATGGCGGTGAAGAGCTGACCATGGACGCGCTGACCGCAGCCCTCAAAGTCGCAGCATCAGGCCTCGGCGCCCAGTCCGAGCGCTTGCGCGTGGTTTCGGAAAACCTCGCCAACGCCCAGTCGACGGGAACCACGCCGGGCGCCGACCCTTATCGCCGCAAGACCATCAGCTTCGTCTCCGAACTCGACCGGGCCTCCGGCAGCTCGACCGTTGAGGTGAACTCGATCGACCGCGACCCGAGCGACTTTCCCGTCGAATTCCAGCCCGGCAACGAGGCCGCCGACGACAAGGGCTATGTCAAGATGCCCAATGTGAACGTGCTGATCGAAATGGCCGACATGACCGAGGCCAACCGCTCCTACGAGGCCAACCTGCAAGTCGTGAAGCAGGCGCGCGACCTCATTTCAATGACCATCGACCTGATGAGGAACCAATGATCGTCAACGGCATCGGCGCGCTTAACCTGAAGCCTGGGCTGGGCGACACGGCTACCGACCTGCTGCAGGGTGGCGTTGCGCCGGCGGCATCGGGAAACCTCGGCACCTCCTTTGCCGAGGCGGTGAGCCAGGCAGCCTCCAAGACCGTCAGCACCATGCAGAATGCCGAGCAGGTGTCGCTGCAGGCGCTCAAGGGCGACGCCGACACCCGCCAGGTGGTCGATGCCGTGATGAGCGCCCAGCAGGCGTTGCAGACCGCCGTTGCTATCCGCGACAAGGTCGTTTCGGCCTATCTCGAAGTCAGTCGTATGGGCATCTGAGGAGCAGGCCATGAAAGCACTCGCCATCGCCGCCACCGGCATGAATGCCCAGCAGACCAATCTGGAAGTCATCGCCAACAACATCGCCAACATCAACACCACCGGCTACAAGCGCGCGCGCGCCGAATTCTCCGACCTGCTCTACCAGGTCGATCGCACGCAAGGTGTGCCGAACCGTTCCAACGCCTCGCTGGTGCCGGAAGGCGTTTCGATCGGTCTCGGCGTCAAGACGACCGCCGTGCGCAACGTCCACACACAGGGCGAACTGACCAGCACCGGCAACAGTTTCGACATGGCGCTCACCGGCAGGGGCTGGTTCCAGATCGAAGGTGCCGATGGCGGCACGCTCTATACGCGCGCCGGCGCCTTCAACACCAACGCCACCGGCCAGCTGGTGACGGTCGACGGCGCCAACGTCATTCCGGCCATCACCGTGCCGACTGATGCGGTCGAGGTCATCGTCAACAAGACCGGCCAGGTCTTTGCCCGCATCGACGGTCAGACCGACCTGCAGAATCTCGGCCAGCTCCAGATCGTCAACTTCGCCAACGAGGCAGGCCTGGCACCGCTCGGCGACAATCTGTTCCAGGAAACGACAGCCTCCGGTCCCGCCAATGTCGGCGTGCCCGGCGATCCAGGCTTCGCCACCATCCAGCAAGGCTATCTCGAGGCTTCCAACGTCGATCCGGTCAAGGAAATCACCGAGCTGATCTCGGCGCAGCGCGCCTATGAGATGAATTCCAAGGTCATCCAGGCCGCCGACGACATGGCCTCCGTTGTGTCCAAGAACATCAGGTAACGGATGATGGCCATGCCGATCTCCCGCTCCGCATTCCGCCGCGCCGCGCTGACCCTTGCGCTGGTGGCCGGCGGCATGCCGGCTTTCGCCCAGGAATCGACGAGTCAATCGGCAAGCCAATCGACGGGCCAGTCGGCCAACCAGATTGCCACCAATCAGCCCGCCGGCGAGGTCGTGCTGATTCCCAACCGCGTCATCTATCCCGGTGAGACCATCGAACTCGCCGCGCTGAAACAGGTCACCCTCATCACGGGCAAGCACAAGCCCGATGCGGTAGCGACCCGTTCCGAGGAACTCCAGGGCAAGATCGCCAAGCGCACGCTGCTGCCGGGCCGCTACATTCCTTCCGCCGCCATCCGCGAGGCCTGGCTGGTCGAACAGGGTGCGGCCGTGCAGGTCTTCTTCGTCGCCGGCGGGCTGACGATCACGGCCACCGCCGTGACCTTGCAACCGGGCTCGGCCGGCGACTTCATCAAGGTTCGCAACAGCGACAGCGGCAAGATCCTCTCCGGCACGGTGATGGCCGACGGCACCATCCAGGTCGGCGCTTCATGATGCGGCCGTTTGCCCTTCTGCTCGCGGCGGCACTTGGCCTGCAGCCGGTGCTGGCCGATGGCTTAACGCCCAAGGCCAAGCGCGAGCTCGCCGCCAGGAATGGCGGTGTCTACGACGATCCGGAATATGATCCGGCCACCACCACGCGCATGTTCCGCGTGTCGCCCGGGCCGAGTTCGCTGCCGCCAGGCCAGGTCGCCTCGCGCATCAAGGACATCGCGCAGCTGCAGAGCTCGCGCGACAACCAGCTCGTCGGCTACGGCCTCGTCATCGGGCTCGCCGGATCCGGCGACAGCCTGCGCAACTCGCCGTTCACCGAACAGTCGATCCGCGCCATGCTCGAAAATCTCGGCATCGCCACCGAAGGCGGCAGCGCGCGCGCCAAGAACGTCGCCGCCGTCATCGTCACCGCCAACATGCCACCCTATGTGCAGTCGGGCGCACGCATCGACATCGACGTCTCCTCGATGGGCGACGCCACCTCGCTTGCCGGCGGCACGCTGATCATGACGCCGCTCAAGGCGGCGGACGGCGAGATTTACGCCGTCGGCCAGGGCGCGGTCATCGTTTCCGGTTTCACCGCGCAGGGCCAGGCCGAGCAGTTGACGCAAGGCGTGCCGACCGCCGGCCGCGTGCCGAACGGCGCCATCGTCGAGCGGCAGGTGAAGGCCGAATTCGACGACCAGTCGACGCTGACGCTGCAATTGCGCAATCCAGATTTTTCGACCGCCATCCGCATCGCCGATGCGATCAACGACTACACCGCCCAGCGCTTCGGCATGCGCGTGGCGGCCGAGCGCGATTCCCGCACCGTGCAGATCAGGCGGCCGAAGAGCGTGTCGGCGGCCCGCTTCTATGCCGAGATTGAGAATCTGGTGGTCGAGTCCGACACGCCGGCTCGCGTCGTCATCGACGAGCGCACCGGAACCATCGTCATCGGCAACGACGTCAAGATCTCGCGTGTCGCCATCAGCCACGGCACGCTGACGGTGCGCATCACGGAAGCGCCGCGCGTCGTGCAGCCGGAACCCTTCTCCAAGGGTGAAACCGCCGTCGAGCCGTTCACCGCCATCGATGCCAGCCGGCCCGACGCCCGCGTTGCCGTGCTCGATGGACCCGACCTGCAAACCCTCGTTTCCGGCCTCAATCGTCTCGGCGTCAAGCCGGACGGCATCATTGCCATCCTGCAAGGCATCAAGTCGGCCGGCGCCCTGCAAGCCGATCTGGTTCTCCAATAGCGATGCCGATGATCTCCTCCCTCTCGTCCCGTGAAAGACGCCGCTCCCGCATCTTCCTGTTGGCGGCCGCGATGGCGGCCATGCCTGTCCTTGGCGGCGCACACGCGGACGATGCCGTGCGGCAGGTTCTGCCCGGTGGGCAGCCCGCGGTCGCGCCGCAGCAATTGACGCGGGAGAAATCACCGGACCAAAGCGAGATAGAGCGCTTCTGTTCCAACATCGCCGATGCCGCCCGCGACCGCCGCTATGCCTTGCAGGCGGAGGAGTTGAAGCAGCTGCAGGCCGGCATTGACGAGCGCATGAAGGCGCTGGACGCAAAGAAAGCCGAATACGAGACCTGGCTGAAGCGGCGCGAAGTGTTCCTGGCCAGGGCCGAGGACGGCGTCGTCAAGATCTATGCCGGCATGAAGCCCGATGCGGCTGCCGAACGCCTGGCAATCGTCAATGCGGACCTCGCCGCGGCCATCCTGATGAAGCTCGATTCACGCAAGGCCGGCGTCATCCTCAACGAAATGGACCAGAAGGCGGCGGCGACGCTCACCGGCATCATGGCCAGCGCAGCCCGAAGGGTAGATCCGTCATGATCCGCAAAATGCTCATCCTGTGCGCGGCCGCAGCCTTGTCGGGCTGCGGAACCAACTTCAAGGAGATCGGCAGGGAACCGACCATGTCGCCGGTCGGGTCGGGCATCGGCAGCGACGGTGCAGCGCCCTACAGCTATCCTCAGCCGCCCGCCACGCCGGTCAAGAAGTTCTCTCTGTGGGACGATCGTCAGAGCCGGCTGTTCACCGATCCCAGGGCGCTGCGCGAAGGCGACATCCTGACCGTCAGGATCAAGCTCAACGACAAGGCCAACTTCAAGAACCAGAACGACAGGAGCCGGACTGCCGCGCGCAAGCTGGGCTATGACGTCACGCTGGGATGGGAAGGCAACAGCACGAGCGGCAAGGGCGACGCCGGCTTGAGCTCCAGCACCGAGACCAACGCCGACGGCGAAATCAAGCGCTCGGAGAACCTTGAGCTCAACGTCGCCGCCGTCGTCACCGAGGTCCTGCCCAACGGCAATTTGATGATCAGGGGTTCGCAGGAAGTGCGCGTCAACTACGAACTCAGGGTGCTCACCATCGCCGGCATGGTGCGTCCGTCGGACATCGGCGCGGAGAACACCATCTCCTATGAACGTATCGCCGAGGCGCGGATCTCCTATGGCGGCCGCGGTCGCGTCAGTGAGGTCCAGCAGCCGGCCTACGGCCAGCAGGTCCTCGACCAGGTTCTTCCGTTCTAGGTCTTGGCCTTCTGGGGATTGGAGAGCAAAGCACCGTGGCCAATATCGAACAGGTTCAGCCTCGCAAGGGTCCTTCCCTTGCCATCCAGGGCGCCATGCTGCTCGTGGTGACGGCCGCCGCCATCGGCATGGGCTGGATGTCAGGCGGCTATCTCAAAGGCGTCGGCGCACCATCATCGGTGCCTGTTGCGCCCGAAAATGAAAGCAAGGTCGCCCAGCCCGCCGCCACCCAACAGCCAGGCACGGGTCCAACGCTTGTCACACTGGCGCCGATCACCACCAATATCGCCTCGCCTGCCGATACATGGATCAGGATGGAAGTATCCGTGGTCTACGACGCGCCGCAGCCGCCGGCCATGGCGGAGGATATTCAACAGGATCTTCTGGCTTTCGTGCGCACCCTGAAAATGCACCAGATCGAAGGCGCCAGCGGCTACCAGCACCTGAAGGCCGATCTCGACGAACGCGCCTCGATCCGCAGTCAGGGGCACGTCAAACAGGTTCTTATCAGGACATTGCTGCTCGAATGAGAAAATTCCTTCTTGCCGCGGTACTGATCGGTGCCGCCACCTCCGTCGCGGCGGCCCAGCAGCTTGACCTCGGCGGCATCGGCAAGGCCGATGGCACCACCGTCGGCTACATCATTCAGATGTTCGGCCTGCTTACCGTCTTGTCGGTGGCGCCGGGGCTGCTGATCATGGTGACGAGCTTCACCCGCTTCGTCATCGCCTTCTCGATCCTGCGTGCCGGCATCGGCCTGCAATCGACGCCGGCGAACCTCATCCTCATTTCGCTGTCGCTGTTCATGACCTTCTATGTCATGGCGCCGACCTTCGACCAGGCGTGGAACACCGGCGTCAAGCCGTTGATGGACAATCAGATCAGCCAGACCGAGGCCTTCGAGAAGATTTCCGATCCCTTCCGCACCTTCATGCTGCACAATGTGCGCGACAAGGACTTCGACCTTTTCGCCGACCTCGCCCGCGAGCGCGGCCAGGTCGTTGCCAAGGAGACGGTCGACCTGCGCATCCTGGTGCCTGCCTTCATGATCTCCGAGATTCGCCGCGGCTTCGAGATCGGCTTCCTGATCGTGCTCCCATTCCTGGTCATCGACCTGATCGTGGCGACCATCACCATGGCGATGGGCATGATGATGCTGCCGCCAACAGTGGTGTCGCTGCCGTTCAAGATCCTGTTCTTCGTCCTTATCGACGGCTGGAACCTGCTCGTCGGCAGCCTGGTGCGCTCTTTCACCTGATCGTCCGCGCTCGACATCAGGCATCGCGCGCCCGAGGAATCGGACGGCGCGAGCATCATCGAATTTTCTCCGAATTATTTTCGATTAACCGTCCGATTTAGTCCTTTGGTAGGGACTCGCCGCCATAGTCGCTCGCAGATGGCGGGTGACCCAAACACAACGGTCATTGGCATGATGCCGCTCCGTCATACCGGACAAACCGGTATGCAAAAAACACCTGTAAAAACAAGGTACGAGTAGCCATGGCCAGTATCATGACCAACGCCGCAGCGTTGACCGCGCTGCAGAGCTTGAACGCCACCCAGAAGAGCCTCGACACCACCCAGTCCCGCATCTCGACGGGCTATCGCGTCTCCCAGGCTTCGGACAATGCCGCCTACTGGTCGATCGCCACCACGATGCGCTCCGACAACCAGGCCATGTCCACCGTTTCGGACTCGCTCGGCCTCGGCGCTTCGAAGGTCGACACCGCCTACACCGGCATGAACAGCGCGATCACCACCATCAACTCGATCCAGCAGAAGCTGACCGCGTCCTACGGTCAGACCGACGCCGCCAAGGAAAAGACCCAGGTCGAAATCGCCGCCCTTCAGGCACAGCTCAAGGGTTACGCCGACTCCGCCACCTTCTCCGGCACCAACATGCTGTCGGTGTCCACCGCCTCGGGCACGGCAGCCGACGTCAAGGTCGTTTCGGCTTTCAACCGCACCTCTGCCGGCGCGGTTTCGATCTCGACGATCGACGTCAAAGTCGAAAGCATCAAGCTCTATGACTCCGGCGCCGCGCCGACCGCCAAGGGTATCCTCGACACAGCCCGCCTTGGCACCACTGGCGCTGCAACCACCACAGCACAGGCCCCGACCCTTGGTGGCCCTATCGTTGCCGGCGATACCTATTCGGTCGCCAGCCTGGCCATCTTCTCAGGCACCACGGCCGCCAGCGACGCTCAGATCTCGCAGATGATGACCGTCGTCGACGCCGCGCTCAAGGACATGACGACCGCCGCTACCAAGCTCGGCGCCGCCAAGAGCTCCATCGACCTGCAGAAGACCTTCACGCAGAGCCTGATGGACTCCATCGATCGCGGCGTCGGCCAGCTCGTCGATGCCGACATGAACAAGGAATCGACCCGCCTCCAGGCTCTGCAGGTCCAGCAGCAGCTCGGCGTCCAGGCGCTGTCGATCGCCAACGGCTCCTCGCAGTCGATCCTGTCGCTCTTCCGCGGCTGATCCCTCTCGACCGACCAAACCAGGCAAACGGGCCGCGCCAAAAGCGCGGCCCGTTTTGCGTTTGCTCCAGCCCCGCGCAACCCTCGTTCCTTAACCCTCTGAAGCTGGCTTTTAACAGGCCATTAACCATAACGAGCTAGTCATGGTTAACCAATGACTACAACGGATTGCCGAATCGGCCCGATCGGGGTGGCGGCAATCCAGGGGCGGGTCGAGCGGCTCGCGAGGGCAACGCCGGTCTTTGAGAAAGACCGGTCTGAAAAAAGGAGCGAGTTTCTTGGCGAGCATCATGACAAACGCCGCGGCGTTGACCGCACTTCAAAGCCTTAACGCCACCAACAAGTCGCTCGAGCAGACCCAGGCCAGGATCTCGACCGGTTACAGGGTCTCCGAAGCATCCGACAACGCCGCCTACTGGTCGATCGCCACGACGATGCGCTCCGACAACCAGGCGCTGTCGACAGTGCAGGACGCGCTCGGCCTCGGCGCCTCGAAAGTGGACATTGCCTATACTGGCATGAACAATGCGCTGGATACGATCGGCAAGATCAAGACCAAGTTGCTTTCGACCATTGGCCAGACGGCAGCCGCCAAGGCAAAGACGCAGACCGAGATCACGACGCTTCAGGCGCAGATGAAGTCCTTCGCCGACGCCGCCACTTTTTCTGGTTCGAATTATCTTTCGGTGACGTCCAACGCCGCCAATGGTGGCGTCCAATCTGACGCCAAGATCGTCTCGTCCTTCAATCGCTCCTCCTCGGGCGCCATCTCGCTCGGAACGATCGACATCAATTTGGAGAGCACCAAGCTGTTCGATTCCGGCCTTCCTGCCGTCGTCAAGAACCAGGGCACGCTCGACCGCCAGACCTCGGTCTACTCCACCGCCGCCGCCCAGGCCTTGTACGACGCCGCCTATGCGACAGCACTCGCTGGCGGCGGCACGGACGCCGCCGCCAACACCGCTGGCCAGACCGCGGCCGCGGCGAGCACGGCCACGAAGATCGACAACGTCTCCGCGTTCAATCTCGACATCACCGCGGCCGGCGTGACCGACGACATCATCACCCAGATGATCGGCAAGATCGACAACGTCATGGCTCAGTTGACCGACCAGGCCACCATCCTCGGTTCGGCCAAGAGCAGCATCGATCTGCAGAAGACCTTCACGCAGAGCCTGATGGACTCCATCGACCGCGGCGTCGGCCAGCTCGTCGATGCCGACATGAACAAGGAATCGACCCGCCTCCAGGCGCTGCAGGTGCAGCAGCAGCTCGGCATCCAGTCGCTGTCTATCGCCAACAGCTCCTCGCAGTCGATCCTGTCGCTGTTCAAGAACGGCTAGTTCAGCCTTAGCCGACGGATACTTCGACTTCCAATTCACGGGCCGCGCCGCAAGCGCGGCCCGATTTCATTTTCGCACAAGCTTCGAGGCTTAGTGTTCCGGCGGACAGTCATGCTGGGAGTCGCTCAACCGTGCCGCAACAGATCCAGAGCATCATCTCGAATCTCCGCGGCTTTGGCGTCAGGCGCCTCGCCATGCTGGCGGGCATCGCTGTCCTGGTGATGGGCGTCATCGGCATTGCATCGGTCTACCTCAACCGCCCGGCCTATGACACGCTCTATGTCGGGCTCGACCGCTCCGACGTGAACCAGATCGGCCTCGTGCTGGGCGAGGCTGGCATCGGCTTCGACGTCGGCTCCGACGGAACCTCCGTGCTGGTGCCGGCCGGCACCACGGCGCAGGCCCGCATGCTGCTTGCCGAGAAGGGCCTGCCGACCAGCGCCAATGCCGGCTACGAGCTGTTCGACAATGTCGGCGCGATGGGCCTCACCTCCTTCATGCAGCAGATTACCCGCGTGCGTGCGCTCGAAGGCGAGATCGCCCGCACCATCCAGTCCATCGCCGGCATCAAGGCGGCACGCGTCCACATCGTCATGTCCGAGCGCGCCAATTTCCGCCGCGATGAACAGCAGCCATCCGCCTCGGTCGTCATTCGCTACTCCGGCATCGACGCGGAGAAGAGCGCCATGTCGATCCGCCACCTCGTCGCCGCCGCCGTCCCTGGCCTGTCGGCCGACAAGGTGACGGTGCTCGATTCCAACGGCAATCTGCTGGCCGCGGGCGATGATCCCTCCAACACCAGCGCCGCCCGCACACTCGGCGTCGAGCAGACCGTGGAGGCGCAGATCGGCGACAACATCCGCCGCGCGCTGACGCCCTATCTCGGGCCTGACAATTTCCGCGCCAGCGTCAAGGCCGACGTCAACACCGACACCCGCCAGACCGAAGAGACGATCTTCGATCCGGAGTCCCGCGTCGAACGCTCGGTGCAGTCGGTGCGCGCCAACGAGAACAGCAATCAGAAACAGGCCTCCACCCCGGCCAGCGTCGAGCAGAACCTGCCCGAGACCCAGGCGACCAGCACCGAGGGTCCGCAGACCTCCTCGGCGAACGACCGCAAGGAGGAAATCACCAATTACGAGATCAACTCCAAGAAGATCGCCACCGTCTCCAATGGCTACAGCGTCACCAAGATGTCGATCGCAGTCGTCGTCAACCAGGACCGGCTGAAGGCGATCCTGGGCAAGGACGCGACGCCCGACCAGATCGCCAAGCGCGTCGCCGAAATCCAGAAGATGGTGAGTTCCGCCACCGGCTTCGACGACAAGCGTGGCGACGTCATCGACGTCTCGGCGGTCGAGTTCATCGACGGGCTGGACGGCGAGGCGATCCCGCAGGGGGGAATGCTCGATTCCATCGGCCAGCATGCCGGCACGTTGATCAATGCCGGCGCCTTCATTGTCGTGGTGTTCCTGGTCGCCTTCTTCGGCTTGCGGCCGATGGCGGCCGCGCTGACGGCCAAGGCGACGCCCGCCATAGCAGGCCCCAATTTCGATGAAGTCCAACGCTCTCTGCCGACCCCGGAGGCAGCCGCTTCCGCCGATGCGGGTGCCGCCGTCGGCGCCTTGCCCGGCACGCGTGCCGGCGCCACCCCGCTCGACGATTTGCGCCAGAAGATCAGGCCGGCCCCGCAGGAGCGGCTTGCCCGCATGGTCGACATCAACGAGGAACGCACCGCGCAGATCCTGCGCAAATGGGCGGCCCAGGAAGTCGCGGCGTAGACCATGCCCTCCGCAGCCCTCTTCGATCTTCTTCCGGACTTCGGCACGCGCGCGCAACGCGCCAGCCAGCCCCAGCCCGCCGCCGAGCACAAGCCCGAGGCGGCGGCACCGCCGGCCGATATCGGCACGCTGATCGCCGAGGCGGTTGCCCAGGCGGAGGCGGCGCTCGGCGAACGGCTTGCCGCGACCCATCAAGCAGCGCTGGAAGCGGAACGCCAGGCAAATGCCGAGGAAGCGAGGGCGTTTCTCGACAGCTTCGGTGGCGATGTCGGTAAGGCGGTTTCGTCGCGGCTCGACGCCATGGAGGCGCGCGTGACGGATCTTGTCGGCGCCACGGTCGCCCGCATCATCGGCGGCGTTGTCAGCGACGATCTGCGCAAGCGCTCGCTTGAAGCGCTCGCCGGCGCGATCCGCGAAGCCGTCCGCGATGGCGAAGCCGTGCGCATCGCTGTCCGCGGGCCACTCTCGCTGTCCGAAACGCTGAAGGCATCGCTTGGGCCGCGCGCCGAAAATCTCGACTTCATCGAGGCGCCCGGCTTCGACCTGACGGTCACCATCGACGAGGCCGTGTTCGAGACGCACATGGCCGAATGGTCGGCAACCCTTTCCGAGGTCCTGTCATGAGCGTCGCCGATGCCGATCACGGCAGGCACGAGATCATCATCGTGCGGCGCGGGCATGACGACCACGACGAAGGTCATCATGGCGGCGTCTGGAAGATCGCCTTCGCCGACTTCATGACCGCGATGATGTGCTTCTTCCTGGTCATGTGGCTGATCAATGCCGCCAACGAACAAACCAAGGCGGCCGTCGCCAGCTACTTCAATCCCGTCAAGCTGGTCGATCGCGAGTCGAGCCGCAAGGGCCTCCAGGATCTCGGCAATGGGCCGCGCTCGGTCGGGCTGATGGCCGACGAACCGCAGGAAGCGATAACCAAGGCCGGGCAGGACGGCAGCGGCGCCGCGGGCTCATCCAACCGCAAGCAAGACAAGCAGGAACCGCAGCAGTCGCAACAGTCCGACGAGCATCTCTTCGCCGACCCCTATGCGGTGCTCTCGGAGATCGCCACGGAGACCGGCGTCATGCAGAATGTCAGCCAGAAAGGCGACGGCGGCGCGCAGAATTCTGGTCCGGCGACGGGCGCCTCGGGCGGCGCGTCCTACCGCGATCCCTTCGAGCCTGACTTCTGGTCGCAGCAGGTCGCCGCACCTGGCGCCGAGGCGAGTGCCCAGCGCCCCAGGGTCGAGGGCGATCCGCTCAAGCCCGGCGACAAGGCTGCCGAGACACAGATCGCCAAGGTCAAGGCCGTGCCGCCGGCACCACCGATCAAGGACGCACCGCTGGAGCCGTTGGCCGGGGATGGCAAGGATGCCGCCGCGGCAACGGCCAAGGCCGGCGATGTGAAAGCTGGGGATGCCAAGGCCGGGGATGCCAAGGCGGGCAACGCCAAGGCTGGAGACAGCAAAGCTGCGGATACGCCCAAGGCCGTCGCGCAGCAGGAGGCCGCAAAGCCCGAGGCGGCGGACAAGGCTCCGACCGCCGCCGCGGTGAAAGCGGCCGCCGACGTCAAGCAGCAGCTTGCCGATGCCTTCAAGCCCGGCGACAAGCTGCATGACGGTGTCTCGGTCGAAGCCACCGACAAGGGTGTCGTCATCTCCATCACCGATCAGCTCGACTTCGGCATGTTCGAGGTCGGATCGGCGGTGCCGAGCCGTGAACTGGTGCTGGCGATGGAGAAGATCGGCCGCATCGTCAACAGCCAGAAGGGCACCATCAGCATCAACGGCCACACCGATGCGCGCCCTTTCCGCAGCGCCAACTACGACAATTGGCGGCTGTCGACGGCGCGCGCGCATTCGGCCTACTACATGCTCGTGCGTGGTGGCGTCGATGAACGCCGTATCACCGAGGTTGCCGGCTTCGCGGATCGCCAGCCCAAGGATCCGGCAGACCCGATGTCGGCGGCCAACCGCCGCATCGAGATCCTGATGGCGACCGGCGGATGAAGAGGGGGGCGCTGACCAGCCGCCTGACAGGCCTGTTGCTGCTGGCCGCGGCGTGTCCGTCCACGGGCCTCGCCCAGGATACGCTGCAGCCCTATCAGCTGGTGCGCTCGTTGCAGCTCGTCCAGGACCGTATCGCGGCCGGCGATCATGCCGCGATGCCGATGCAGGCCAAATTGCTCGAGATGACCGATGCCCGGTTGCGCGCCGCGGATGCCGAGGATTTCAAGGATCCCAAGAATTTTCGCGCGCTGCTGGTCTACGGCATGAGCGGCGGCAATCCGGTGACCGTCGAGGCGGCCGTATCGCGCGCCGCCTCCGATCCGCGGAACCTTGCCATCGCCAAAGGCGTGATCGGCTATCTGAACGGCCGGCCCGGCGAGGCGATCGAAGCCTTGAGGCCGATCGACCCGATGACCCAGCCAAGCGATCTCGGCGCGTTCCTCGCTTTGGTCAAAGGGTCACTGCTCGCCACGGACCAGCCGGCCGCCGCGCTGATGCTGCTCGATGAGGCCAAGCTGCTCAGCCCCGGCACTCTGGTCGAGGAAGCGGCTTTGCGGCGCTCGGTCGGCATTGCGGTGACGCAAGGCGACGCGGCACGGTTCGCGCTTGCCTCGACCCAATATGTCGAGCGCTATCTCTATTCGCCTTACGCCAGCCAGTTCGCCGACTCCTTCGTCTCCGGCGTCATCGCACTGCACATGTCAATCAGCCAGGACAAGCTTGCCGACATCACCTCGATGATGGATCCCGAGCGCGAGAAAGTGATCTATCTGCGCATCGCCCGCCGCGCCGCGATTGACGGCATGAGCGACTTGTCGGCCTTCGCCTCGGCACGGGCCGAACAGGGTCGCGACGGCAACACCAATCAGGGCGATCCGCGCGCCCTGCTCTATTCCAGCCTGTCCACGGTGACCTCCGATACCATCGAGGACGTGCGCGCCAAACTGGGCAAGATCGACCGCGGCAAATTGTCGGACGGCGACCGCGCCTTGCTCGACGCGGCCCAGGCCATCGCCGGCGAAGTGGTGGCGCCGCCTGCCTCACTTGCGGCCGCAAATCCGGCGCCCGCACCAGTGGTGCCGGCACCCGAACCGGAGGTTGCGGCGGTGCCGACCACTGATGCCGCCGGATTGCCCCCCGTCGAGGGCGCCGTCTCCGAACGGCCGGCCGTGGCGCCATCCCTGGCCGCCGCGCCTGCTGCGCCGAACGCATCCGCGCCGGCAACCGACGCGGCAACCGCCCTGCCGGCATCGGCGCCGGCGACCTCGGCCAGCGCCGACACGACAGACCCGACCGACGCCGCCATGACAAAAACCCGTCGACAGCTCGACCTGATCGACCAGATGCTTGGAGCCGCCCCGAAATGACCCCCAGCCTCGGCCCGGCCCTGCCAGGATTTACCGCCGCGCGCACGGCCGAGCAGCCGGCCGCGCCTGGAAAGAAGGACGACACCGGTTTCGGCAAGATGGTGCACGGCGGCGCGAGCCCTGCCAATTCGGAAAAGCAGCCACCGGCCGAGGCCGGCTCTCGCGATCCGCGCTGGAGCAGGCTTGCGGCAGACCTTGCGGCGAAGACTGGCGAGGATGAGCCGATGCCCGCAGGCAAGGCAAGGACCACGCCGAGTGGATCATCTGCCGCGAAATCCATGAAGGACGGCAAGGACACCGGGACGGACAAGGATGCCGATGCCGACGCGTCGGCCATCGAACCGGGTGCAACCGCGCTCGACGAGCATCTGCCGCTGCTGATGGCGTTTCATGACCTGCGCCATTTCTCGACGTCAGCCAAGTCGGCCGACTCGAGCGCGGGCGAAACAGGACAGGACGCCGCTGTCGTTGGACAGCTTCCCTCGAAGGGCTATCGGCAGAAATCCGCCGCCGCCAGTGACGGTCTCGACCCCATCTCCAAGCCTGAGCGGGTATCGCTCGCAGACGGGCCGTTGACCAAACTCGACGGTCAGCTCGTCCGCGATGCCGCCGGCGCGCCAAGACACGACGGCATGATCGAGGCCGGCCCCCTGCCCGAGACATCCGCGGAGGTGCCGGGCGTGGAGACGAAGCAGGCGGCGCCGCAGCTGAAATCCATCGCCGACCTTCAGTCTTCATTGCGGTCCGAACCAGGAAAACAGCAGTCGGCGGCGGCACGCATCGACGTCGTTTCCGAGCGCAGCTTCCCCGCGCCGCCGCAGGCCCCGATGAGCCAGGCGGCCCTCAACGTGATCGGCGCCATTTCAGCCGACGGCGGCCCGAACCAGGCGCTCGCCACGGCGTCCGCGACCGCTCAGCTGACGGGCTCTGTTGCCGTTCCGACACATGTCTTGAAGATCGAACTTCACCCGGCCGAACTGGGCATGGTCACGGCCCATCTTCGGCTCTCCGGAGAACAACTGTCGATTGAGTTGAAGCCCGAAACACACGATGCCTATCGCCGGCTTTCCAGCGACAGCGAAGCGATCGTCAAGTCGCTGCGCGGGCTCGGTTTCGAGGTTGACAAGGTGACCATCCTGCAACCATCGATTGCAGTCACCTCCACAACCCGGACGGATACAACCGCCTCCGTGAGCGCGGCACCCGGCCGCGATCCATCATCCTTCCAGCCCGGAAACTCCGGCGGCGGCAATAATGGGGCCGGTGGCCAGCAGTCGGGTCAGCATTCCGCAAGGGGTAGCCATGATGATGCGCAAACACACGGCCGCGTCGCTTCGCCTTCTCGCGAGCGCGCTGGCGGCGATATATTTATCTAGCCTCGCGAGCAGCGCCGGCGCCGCCACCAATCCCTGCGAACCTGAGATCCTGCGTGCCGCCGACCGCTATGGCGTGCCCGCCGGCATCCTCTATGCGGTCGGGTTGACGGAAACCGGCAACAAGGGCAGTCTTCAGCCCAACGCATTGAATATAGAAGGAAAAGCAGTCTTTCCGAGAAGCCGAACCGAAGCGCTTGCCGCCTTCGCCAACGCCCAGCGCGAGGGCAAGACGCTGATCGATCTCGGCTGCATGCAGATCAACCATCACTACCACGCCTCGCATTTCCGCAGCGTCGAGGACATGCTCGACCCACGCCAGAACGTCGACTACGCGGCGCGCTTCCTGGCCAGCCTCCATGCCCGCCACGAGACCTGGTCGATGGCCGTCGCCCGCTATCATGCCGGTCCCGACAACGACCCGGCGCAGAAGGTCTATGTCTGCAGGGTGATCGCCAACATGGTTGCCACCGGCTTTGGCAAATGGACCACGAACGCGCGCACCTTCTGCAACCCGTAAGCGCATTTTCTGCTTCTAATACATCAATCCCCGACTGCGGAGCGGTTCGGCACGACTTGGTCAAGACTTGCACCCGCAAGCATATCTGGCTGCACGCTAATGCAACCGATCCGATTCCAGACTCCCAAGAAACTAGTTATAAGAAATGACGGTTGTTCAGGATTCCCGGCAGCGGATACGCCTTTCCCCACGGGGCAAATGTGCTGATTCGGAGGCGGGGCCGATGATCGTTATCGTTGACGAGCGAGAGCTCGTGACAGAGGGCTACAATTCACTTTTCGACCGCGAGGGGATCGCCTGCGCCGGTTTCGCACCGGGCGAATTCGGCGAGTGGGTCAACTCGGCCGCCGACACCGATCTGCGCTCGGTCCGGGCCTTCCTGATCGGCGATTGCCGTGACGGCGCGATCTCGCCGCGCCAGATCCGCGACCGCACCGGGGCTCCGGTCATTGCGCTCAGCGAGCAGCATTCGCTGGAAAACACGCTGCGGTTGTTCGAGAGCGGCGTCGACGACGTCATCCGCAAGCCGGTGCACATCCGCGAAATCCTGGCCCGCATCACCGCCATCCGCCGACGCGCCAGCGAGGACGTCGCCTATACCGAGATCGGCGCCATGCGCATCTTCATGGACGGCCGCGATCCCGAGATCGACGGCCAGCCTTTGCCCTTGCCGCGCCGCGAGCGCCGTATCCTGGAATATCTGGCGAGCAACCGCGGCCGCCGCGTCACCAAGACCCAGGTGTTCAACGCCATCTACGGCATCTTCGACGAAGAGGTCGAGGAGAACGTGGTGGAGAGCCACATCAGCAAGTTGCGCAAGAAACTGCGCGAGAAGCTGGGCACCGACCCTATCGATTCCAAGCGCTTCCTCGGCTACCGGCTCGTGTTCTGATGCGGCGCCGCGCCAGCCTCGCGCAAGACAGGACGCGTAGCCTCGAAGCCAGTGGCATGGATATTGCGGAGACATCTCGATGAGCCTCTACGGAATGATGCGGACCGGCGTTTCCGGCATGAACGCACAGGCAAACCGCTTGTCGACGACAGCCGACAACATCGCCAACTCCGACACCACCGGCTACAAGCGGTCCTCGGCTGAATTTTCGACGCTGATCATGCCGTCGACAGGCGGCGCCTATAATTCCGGCGGCGTCACCACGACGATCCGCCAGGCGGTCAGCGATCCGGGCGTGCTTCAATACACGACATCGGTTTCCGACCTTGCCGTCAGCGGCGATGGCTTCTTCGTCGTCCAGGATCCCAGCGGCACGCCTTTCCTGACCCGCGCCGGCGCCTTCGTGCCCGACGCACAGGGCCGGCTGGTCAATGCCGCCGGCTTTCAGCTGATGGCCTACAGCTACGCCAATGGCACGCCGGCGGCGACAGTGAACGGCTTCGAAGGTCTCGAGCCGGTCGTCATCTCCGACCAGGGACTGACCGCGACACCGAGCACCGAGGGTAATTTCAGTGGCAATCTGCCGGCGGGCGCGACACCGGTCGCTGCCGCCAACCTGCCCAGCGCCAACGCCGCCACCGCACAGTACACTCAGAAAACGTCGATGGTCGCCTATGACAATCTCGGCAACAAGAAGCTGCTCGACGTCTATTTCACCAACACCGGCACCGGCACCTGGGAGGTAGCAGTCTTCGATCAGTCGAAGGCAACGCCTGGAACCGGTTTTCCCTACGCCGCCGGCGGCGCGCTCGGCTCAGCCAACCTGACCTTCGATACCACGACGGGCAAGCTGACCGGCACACCCACAGGCATTTCATTCACCGTGCCGGGTGGCGCCAGCCTCAATCTCGACTTGTCGAAGCTGACCCAGCTCGGGACCGGATTCACCGTTTCCGATGCCCAGGTCAACGGCAATGCGCCGAGCACCATCGACAAGATCCAGATCAGCAAGGATGGCACCATCTACGCTCAGTACAAGGATGGCACCTCCAAGCCGCTCTACAAGATTCCGCTGGCCGACGTGCAGAGCCCCGACCAGCTCAAGGCGCTGCCTGGCAACGTCTACGCGCAAGGCACTGAGTCCGGCGCGGTCCGTGTCGGCTTTGCCAATGAAGGCAAGGCCGGCTCGATCATCTCCGGCGCGCTCGAGAATTCCAACGTCGATATCGCCGAGGAATTGACCGACATGATCGCGGCCCAGCGCAGCTATACCGCCAATTCGAAAGTCTTCCAGACCGGTTCCGATCTGATGGACGTCCTTGTCAACCTGAAGAGATAACCGGGCTCCGCCCGTGAAAGACCAGCATGTCGCTTTCCACCGCACTGAGCATCGCCCAATCGGCGCTTCTGGCCACCTCGCGGCAGACAAGCGTCGTCACGCGCAATGTGGCAGACGCCGACAATCCGAACTATTCGCGCCGCATCGCGCTCGTCACCAGCACGAGCCCCGGCGCACGTTCGGTTGATGTCCAGCGTGCAGCCAACGACCTGCTGTTTCGCCAGAACCTCGGCGCCCTGTCCGCCTACGCCGGCCAGAGCGCGCTTTACAGCGGCATGGATCAGCTCGACGTTTCAGTGAATGGCGTCGACAACGCCTCCTCACCTTCGACTGCGATCGGCAACCTGCAGCAGGCGCTGCAACTATACGCGACCTCGCCGTCCAACCAGAATCTTGGCGCGAGCGTCATCGACGCGGCCAAACAGGTCGTGCGGTCCCTGAATGAAGGCTCCAAGGCCATTCAGGACTTTCGTACCCAAACCGACGGCCAGATCGATACCGCCGTCAAAGATCTCAACTCGCTGCTCAACCAGTTCCAGGATGCCAACACGGCGGTCATGTCCGGAACCCGTTCCGGCACCGACGTTTCCGATGCGCTAGACCAACGCGACGCATTGTTGAAGAAGATCGCCAATTACATTCCGGTATCGACCTTCACGCGTGGCGACAATGACATGGTCATCACCACGGGTGACGGCACGACATTGTTCGAGACGATCCCACGCACCGTCAGCTTCGCCCCATCTTCGGGCTATGCCGCGGGTGCGGCCGGCAACACCGTCTATATCGACAACGTACCGGTCTCGGCGGGCAGCGGCGGCAACACCACCGCCAGCGGCACGATTGCCGGCCTGCTGCAATTGCGTGACGGCGTCGCCTCGACAATGCAGGGCCAGCTCGACGAAACCGCGCGCGGCCTGATCACCGCCTTTGCCGAAACGGCACCGTCGATGCCCAACGCGGCAGGCCTGTTCACCTGGCCGGGCGCACCGGCGGTGCCAGCCGCAGGCACGCTCGTCGATGGCATTGCTGGAACGATCAAGATCAATGCCGCTATGGACCCCAGCGCCGGCGGCAACCCGACATTGCTGCGCGACGGGGGCGCCAACGGCGCCGCCTACATCGCCAACACCACTGGCGGGCCTTCATACTCCAATCTTCTGGTCGCCTATGGCGACCAGCTCGACAAGCCGATGACGTTCGATCCCTCGGCCGGGATTTCGGCAACCTCCAGCGTTGCCGACTACGCCGCCAATTCGATAGGCTGGTTGCAGGGCATTCGTCAGCAGGCTTCGACCGCCGCCGACGCCAAAGAAGCCCTGGCACAGCGCAGTGCCGATGCCTTGTCCAACGCAACCGGCGTCAATGTCGATCAGGAAATGTCGCTGATGCTCGATCTCGAGCACACCTATCAGGCATCCGCCCGGATGATGAAGACCGTCGACGACATGATGACGGCGCTGTTGAACGCGGTGGGATAAGCCATGACCTTCGTCTCCTCTGCTGCCCTTACGAATGCCATGCGCTATCAGCAGATGCGCATGCAAGCCGATCTCGTCAAAGCCACGAAGGAGTCCTCGACCGGCAAGGTCGCCGATGTCGGTCTGGCACTTGGTGGACGTACCGCCCAGTCCGTTACCTTTTCGCGCGACCTCGACCGGCTCAACGTCATTGTCGATTCCAACGGACTGGTGGCCGCCCGGCTCTCGTCGACCCAGACTTCGCTCGGCCAGCTCTCCAACGTCGCGCAGACTTTCCTGTCCAGCCTGACCACCGCATCGTCGGGCGACAACTCAGACAGCCTGACCCAATCGACCGGCCAGACAACTATCCAGCAGCTTACGTCGATCCTCAACACGAGCGTCAACGGCGAATATCTGTTCGCTGGCACCAACACCGACGTCAAGCCGATCAACGATTTCACCGCCGCCGGCTCTCCCGCCAAGGCTGCCTTCGACGCCTCCTTCGTCGCCAAATTCGGCTTCACGCCCGCTGACCCGCTCGCGGCCAACATCACCGCGGCCCAGATGGACGATTTCATCACCAACTATGTCACGCCGCAGTTCCTCGGCGCGGGCTGGCAGACCAACATGTCGAATGCCACCGACCAGCAGATCGTCAGCCGCATCGCGCTCAACGAAACCACCGAGACCTCGACCGGCGCCAACAACGACGGCATCAGGAAGCTCGCCATGGCGGCGGCCATGGTCTCCAGCCTGATGTCCACCAATATCAGCCAGGCGGCAAAGGACAGCATCATCGACCACTCGCAGAAACTGGTCGGCGAGGCGCTGAGCGGCATCGCGCAGGTCCAATCCCAGACCGGTATCGTCCAGAAGCGCGTGTCCGACGCCAGCGACCGTATGAAAACGCAGATCGACCTGTTCGAACGGCACATTCTGGATCTCGAAGCAGTCGATCCGGCGGAAGCCGCGACCCGCGTCGCCGACCTGACGCAGCATATCGAGACGTCCTTTGCTCTGACGGCGCGCCTGCAGCAGCTCAGCCTGTTGAATTACCTGACCTGAAAGCACTCTGAACCGGAACGGTAGAGCCAACGATGTACCAATTCTCCTACGCCGACGTCCAAAGCACCTCCGTCACGGACGCCAAGGACCGCGAGCGCGAGCTGCTGACCCGCTCGATCGACATGCTGTCGGCCGCGGCGGCGGCCGGCCGGGATTCGATGGAGGCCGTGGAGGCACTGAATTTCACCAACCGTATCTGGACTGTCTTCGTCGAAGACCTCGGCTCCAGCGACAATGCGCTCCCCAAGGAATTGCGCGCCAACCTGATTTCCATCGGCCTGTGGCTGCTGCGCGAGGCGGAGGACATCCGCCAGGGCCGCACCGACAATTTCGAGGGGCTGATCGAAGTATCCCAGATCATCCGCGACGGCATTCAATGACCAACACGCTGAAGATATCACTGAAGCCCAACGAGAAGATCTACATCAACGGCGCGGTCATCCGCGTCGACCGCAAGGTCACCGTCGAGCTGATGAACGACGTGCAGTTCCTGCTCGAGAGCCACGTGATCCAGGCCGACGAGGCGTCGACGCCATTGCGGCAGCTCTACTTCATCGTGCAGGTCATGCTGATGAACCCCGCTGGTGCCGATGAAGCGCGCGAGATGTTCCGCCGCTCGCTGCCGCTGCTCATTGCAAGCTTCGAAGACGCCGAGATCGGCAACGCGCTGAAACAGGTCGACCGCATGGTCGGCGAGGATCACATCTACGAGGCCTTGAAGGCGATCCGTTCGCTTTATCCTCTCGAACGCCGCGCGCTTGGCGGCAATGACGACGTTCCGGGCGCCGCGCGCCCGCTGGCCGTGGGAGCACGATACTAATGACCGTGGACATGACGACTTCGATACCGGTTGGCGCCAACCAGACCACCACGCAGACCGCCAAGACCGCTGTCGACTACAACTCGTTCCTGAAACTTCTGATCGCCGAGATGAAGAACCAGGATCCGACCAAGCCGATGGATTCGACGCAGTACGTCGCCCAGCTCGCCACCTTCTCGCAGGTCGAGCAGTCAGTGCAGACCAACACCAAGCTCGACCAGATCATGCAGTCGTCGGCGCTGTCGCAGGCCGACGCTCTCATAGGCCGCAACATCACCTCGGCCGATGGCAAGACCACGGGCACGGTGGCGTCGGTGACGCTTGGCAGCAACGGACTGATCGCGGTGCTGCAGGATGGCACCACGGTCCCCGTCGGCGCGGGCGTATCGATCAAGCCGGCGAGCTAGGCCAACCGCCACATGAATGAGGCCGACGCTCTCGACATCGTCCAGTATGCGGTGTGGACGGTGCTGACCGCCTCCGCGCCGGTGGTGCTGGTCGCAATGGCGGTCGGCATCGGCATCGCGCTCATCCAGGCACTGACGCAGGTCCAGGAGATCACCTTGACCTTCGTGCCCAAAATCGTCGCCATCATGCTTGTGGTGGCGCTTACGGGTCCCTTCATCGGCGGCCAGATATCGGCTTTCACCAATGTCATCTTCGAGCGCATCCAGAACGGTTTCTGATCTGGAACCTTCCGGGACGGTGCGGCTTCCCTTGGGAATGCCCTGAAAGCGGCGGCCCGCTTGCGGTTGACCCGGTTCCGGCTAGATTGCCGTGTTGGCCACTCCCGGCCAGGCGATCGTTTTGTCCCAATGGCTTCTCGCAGAACCCCGGACCAGCCCAGACCGGCCGGCACGCCATGTGCGGCATAGCCGGCGTCTGGCGCAAACGCGATCCGATCAGCGGCGGCGACATCGCCGACGTCAACAGCATGATGCAGGCGCTGGCCCATCGCGGGCCCGACGACCATGCCAGCTGGAACGACGGCCGGCTGGCGCTCGGTCACCGGCGGCTGTCGATCATCGATCTGTCCGCGCAGGCGCGCGAGCCCATGCTCACGGCCTGTGGCAAGGGCGTGCTGGTCTACAATGGCGAGGTCTACAATTATCGCTCGCTGCGGGACGCGCTGGAGGCTGAGGGCAGGCGGTTCCGGACGGTCTCGGATACAGAGGTGGTTCTCGAAGCGCTGCATCACTGGGGGCCGGACAAGGCGATCCCGATGTTCGACGGCATGTTCGCCATCGCCTATTTCGACGCGCGTGCCGGCGCCCTGTGGCTCGCGCGCGATCGTCTCGGCATCAAGCCGATGTCGGTGGCCGAGACGGGCGAGCGAATCCTGTTCGCCTCCGAGGACAAGGCGATCCTGGCCTGCGATGGCGTTGCACGGAGCGTGGATGCGCGCGAGATCACCTTGCGCCTTGCCTGGCAGAGCCGTGACTCCTGTTCCAGCCTGTTCCAGGGCATAGAGCGGCTGCCGCCGGCAGGCCTGTGGAAGATCAGCGATGCCGGCATTGAGAAGCGCTGTTTCTGGCATGTCCTCGATGCGCTCGACCCCGCCCGCATCGTTGGCGATACGACCAGCGACGCCGAGCACATGGCAACACTGGAAGCGCTGATCAAGGACAGCGTCGAGCTCCATTGCATCGCCGATACCAGCCTGGCCGCGGCCTGCAGCGGCGGTGTCGATTCTGGTCTCGTCACCACGCTGGCCAAACGGTTCAGGCCGGAGATGACGGCCTATGTCGTCGATCCCGGCATTGGCCACAGCGAAGCCGATGACGCCGAGCGCACCGCCAGCCAAGCCCATGTGCCGCTGAACAGGGTGCCGGTCGACAAGGACCGGTTCCTCGACCTATGGCCGAAGACCATCTGGCATCTGGAAAGCGACGGTTGGCATGCAAGCCATGTCTGCCTGCTCGCGCTCGCCGAGCAGTGCCGGGCCGATGGCATCAAGGTGCTGCTGACCGGTGAAGGCGCCGACGAACTCTTTGGCGGCTACGACTGGCAGGAAGCCAGCCTGAAATTGTGGCGGCCCTGGTCCTGGCCGAGGCGGCTGTTTCTTTCGAAGCGAAGCCTGACCCGCAAATTCGAGCGCCAGCGTCATGCCCCGTTCCGCACATCGATCGCGGGTGGCCATGCCTGGGATCGCAACGTCGTGCTCAGGGCGCTTTCGCCGGAATTGAATTTCCTTCAGGCGAAGATTTTCGACCGGCTCGAGCCGGTGACGCCGCTTGGCGACCGCGCCTTCCTTGGATGCTGCCTTCACGACATGTATTCGCATCTGCAGGATCTGCTGAACCGGCATGACCGGCTCAGCATGGCGGCCTCGGTTGAGCTCAGGGTGCCGTTCCTCGAAAACCGGCTGATCGACTTCGCGATCCATCTGCCTCGGCGACACAAATACCGCCAGAAGCAAGGAAAATGGCTTTTGAAGAAAGTCGCGGAAAAACACATTCCACTTCAGAACGTGAGGGCCAGGAAGAACGGTTTCCAGGTATCGGCGAACTTCACAGCCGGCACCGAGTCCCTGTTGCATGGCGGCTTTCTGCGCGATGCGATGAAGTGGCCGGCATCTTCGGTCGCGGACCTGATCGACCTCGCCAGGCGCGATCAGGCCTCGAGGCTTCGGCTGGTGGGAATGGAGCTTTTCCTTCGTCTCCATGCCGGCGGCCAATCCACCGGCCACCTGACCGAGGCACTGCACGCGGCCGTCGCCGAGGCGCGCTGAAACGTCAGAGGCGTGTGGCCCTTCGCTATCCCCTTGTTGGACCATGATCTTCCCCGCAAGGCATTCGCGCTTTGCGCCGCGATGCCATAGTTTCGGCAAATCATGCGGGGAAACGGATCACCGCAAGGATCAGCGCGCCGTGGCAGGAACCCACCGATGATTGACGAAAAGCCGGATAGCGAAAGCGTCTCGGCGCTGGCGCCGTTCCGGCACGGCATCTTCCGCGCCGTATGGGGCGCAAGTCTCGTCTCCAATTTCGGCGGCTTGATCCAGGGCGTCGGCGCCGCCTGGATGATGACCACCATCGCCACCTCGCCCTATCAGGTCGCCCTGGTCCAGGCCTCGACCACCTTGCCGATCATGCTGTTCGCGCTTGTCGCCGGCGCCATCGCCGACAGCTTCGACCGCCGCAAGGTGATGCTGGTCGCCCAGACCTTCATGCTGGTCGTTTCGGTGCTTCTGACCGCGTTCACCTATCTGGACCTGATCACGCCGTGGACGCTGCTGGCCTTTACCTTCCTGATCGACAGCGGCACGGCGCTCAACAGCCCGTCATGGCAGGCCTCCGTCGGCGACATCGTTCCGCGCAACAAGGTGCCTGCCGCCGTGGCGCTGAATTCCATGGGGTTCAACCTGACCCGCAGCGTCGGCCCGGCGATCGGCGGCATCATCGTCGCGGCCGCCGGCGCGGCCGCCGCCTTCGCGGCGAACGCGGTGAGCTATATCGGCCTCATCGTCGTGCTGGCACGCTGGAAACCGGATCTACCGGTCTCGACCTTGCCGCGCGAGTCATTGGGGGCCGCCATGGGCGCCGGCCTGCGTTACGTCGCCATGTCGCCCAACATCGGCAAGGTGCTGGTCAGGGGCGCGGCCTTTGGCTTCAGCGCCGGCGCGGTGCTGGCGCTGCTGCCGCTGGTGGCGCGCGACGTCGTCAAGGGCGACGCGCTGACCTACGGCATCATGCTGGGCGCCTTCGGCATCGGTGCCGTCGGCGGCGCGCTGATCAGCGTGCGGCTGCGGCAGTTGCTCTCCAGCGAGACGATGGTGCGCTGTGCCTTCGCCGGCTTCGCTGCCTGCGCCTTCAACGCCGCCATCAGCCAGCATGCCTGGCAGACCTCGCTCGGCCTGCTGGTCGGCGGAGCCTGCTGGGTGATCGCGCTGTCCCATTTCAACGTCACCGTGCAGATGGCGACACCGCGCTGGGTGGTCGGCCGGGTCCTGTCTGTCTACCAGACCGCCACCTTCGGCGGCATCGCACTGGGCAGCTGGATCTGGGGTGTCGTTGCCGATGCGCATGGTGCCGAGACGGCGCTGATCGCCGCGGCCATCGCCATGCTGGCCGGCGGCGCCATCGGCCTCGTACTGCCGCTGCCGCAGCAGCAGGTGCTCAACCTCGACCCGCTCAACCGCTTCAAGGAACCGCACCTCGCGCTCGACCTCAAGCCGCGCAGCGGCCCGATCGCCATCATGATCGAATATGTGATCCGGCGCGAGGACGAGGCGGAATTCCTCGCCACCATGGCCGAGCGCGGCCGCATCCGCCGCCGTGACGGCGCCCGTAACTGGACGCTGGCGCGCGATCTCGAAAATCCGTCGATCTGGATCGAGCATTACCACACGCCGACCTGGCTCGAATATGTCAGGCATAACGGCCGCATCACCCATGCCGATGCCATGGTCGGCGAACGCTTGCGGGCGCTGCACTCGGGCGACGAGCCGCCGCGCGTGCGCCGCGTCATCGAGCGCCCGACGACAGCCGGCACGGCTCTGGTGCCGGCCAAGGGACCGATCGAGCACTGACAGTGGTTCTATGACGATCTGAAACGTTTTCTTCAGGGGCAAGTGAAACAATCTGTGACGCCATGCGTGATCGCCTCAGGTCGACGCCAGCTCTAAATGCAAGTATTCGAGACACCGAGGTTGAGGAATCGCAATGAGCGTCGTTTACACGATTGGATACGAAGGGACGGACATTGAACGGTTTGTCGCAACTTTAAAAGCGGTGGGCATAGAGCGTCTGGCAGACGTCCGCGCGGTTGCGCTCTCCCGCAAGAAGGGATTCTCTAAGAAGGCTTTATCGACTCGGCTCGAAGCAGAGGGCATCGAATATTTGCACTTCATTGATCTCGGCGATCCAAAACCCGGAAGGGACGCCGCCCGCGCGGGATTTTTTGACAAATTCCGTGCTATATACTCAGCACACCTTGATTCTGACGATGCTCAATCGTCCCTCAGGGAGCTAGTGGTCGTGGCGGGGGAAAAGCCTACGTGCCTGCTATGCTTCGAACGCGATCCGGTGACCTGTCATAGGTCCATCGTCGCGGGGGCCATGACGGAGTCGGCGGAGTTCGAGGTCTGCGATCTTTACGGAGACAGCCCCGAACGCTATGTCCGGAACGCCCCAAGAATGCCGCGTTACCATCCTCGTGAAGGCGTTGCCGCAGCCTAGCAAGCTGTATGGTGAGACTGTTTGCTGCGCAGGTGTAACGCCCGACGGGAAATGGAAGCGCCTCTACCCCATTCGGTTTCGACACCTTTCCGGCAAAACTAGTTTCAAACGATGGGACCAAGTTCGATTTCGTTATTCCAAACCTCGCCGAGACAAGCGGGAGGAAAGCTGTCACGTCCATGAGGAGAGTATCGAGATACTTGGCGAGCTTTCGCGTAAAGAGCGATCCCGGGCATTTGATCCACTGATCCTCCCCTCCGTCGCCGAAGCCGCACGTCGCGGTCAATCTTTGGCACTGATCCGGCCAATTGACCCGAACTTCCAATGGAAACGAAAAACCGACGCTGCGATGGCAGAGGAGCGTGAAGCTTACGCGAAAGCTGCACGTCAAGGATCGTTACTCGACAGGGAATTGGAGGCGTTGGAACCCACCCCATACGAGTTCAGGTTCAGGTTCGGCGACGATGAGGCTGAGCACACCTATGTGGATGGTGATTGGGAAGCACATGCAATGTTCTACAACGGTATCCGCAGCGGTAAGTCTGAAGCAGATGTGCTCGAATGGATGAATCGTACATTTAACGTTGAATACCCTGCAAGGGGTATGGCTTTTGCCGTGGGAAACCAAGCGAAGCGTCCGCAAACATGGCAGCTTCTCGGAGTACTTCGGCTTGACGAGCTTTCGGGGGCCGAGAAAGCCCAAGGAAGTTTGTTCTGAAACCCTGTCCCAGTTTTCGCAAGTACGTAAAGCTAAACCCTGAAGGACGCAGGATGACCAAACTTCCTCTACCACGGCTTCGTCGAGTTCCAGAGGCTTTCAAAAAAGAATTGGAGGAATATCGGAACGCTCACCCAACGCCTAGGTCACCATGTATAGATCAGACTGAAGCCGAGATCGAAGCCTATTACCGCACCGCGCTCCTGGGTATGAGCGCCGTCGTCCGAAACACGCAAGGCCACGGTCTCCTTTATCACGTTGCTGAAATCGAGGGGACCAATCCAGCCCGAGGGCGCGTTTACGTGAAAGGTCACGGAGCGTTCTACATGAAGCACGGCAAGAACTGTTATCATCCTAAGGGGCAGATCAGCTTGATAGTGCCAACCCAGCTGGTGCTTCAATGGACACAGGAGCATCCCAAAGGTGAGATGGGATATACAATCTTCAGGTAACGATTCATCCGAGTGCCATCCACAGGCCCGCGCCTTTATCCCTCCCCCGACAGGTCCCGGCGCGCCTTTTCGAGTTCCTCGGCATAGCGCCGCATCAAATGGCCCTCGGTCAGCAGACCGAGCACGATGTGGTCGGCGAAATCCTCGACCACGGCCAGTGCCTCGGCGCCGGCGCGCTGGAAGGTCTCGGCGGCGGCCTGCACGTTCATGCTCGGCACCAGCACGGCATCCTTGTACTGGGCAAGATCGCGCACCGTCGCCTCGCCTCCGGAAGGATCGCTGTGCAGTTCGGCCACGATCAGCACGCCGACATACTCATCCCCCGGATCGACGGCGATTACGCGCTGGGCCGACCCCAGCGGGAATTCCTTGCGGAAGGCGGCCAGCGTCGTCGACGCATCGATGGTCTTGATATCCTTGCGCATCATCGAGCCGACGGTCAGGCTGCGCATCCAGCCGACATCGTGGGCGCTGCGGATCGTCTCGCCGCGCAGGTGGAAGCGCCAGGTCGAGAACGAATAGCCGAAGGTCTCGCGCACCAGGATCGCCGCCATGATCGAGGCGGCCAGCACCACGCCGGTGAGCGTCAGGTCGCGTGTCGATTCCAGCGCCAGGAAGGTCATGGTCAGCGGACCCCCGACGACACCGACGGCAAGCGACGTCATGCCGACGACGGCGGCGACGGAGGGGTCGATGCCAGTGGCTGGCGAGACGAGCGCCATGACACCGGCAAACGCCTTGCCGAGCAGCGCGCCGAGGAACAGCGAGGCGAAGAACAATCCGCCGCGAAAGCCCGAGCCAAGCGAGATGGCCGACGCCGCCAGTTTCAGCACGAAGACGCTCGCCACCACCGCCAGCCCGTAATTCATGGCGAACTCGCGATGCAGCGCGCCGTGGCCGCTGGACAGGACCTGCGGCGTGATCAGCCCCAGGAGCCCGACCAGGACACCGCCGATGACGGGGCGCAGCGAGGCATCGACCGACAGCCTGTTGAAACCGCGTTCGATCAGCGTGACCAGTTGCATGATGGCGATCGAGGCCGCCCCGCCAAGCAGGCCGAGCAGCAGGAACGGCACATATTGGCTGGCGGTGAGTTGCGGCAACCCTGAGAGCTCGAGCGGAAACGGCACGCCGCCGAACACTTCCGCCGTCAGCGAGGCGGAGATCGCCGCGGTCATGACCGGCGCGACATTGGCGACCGAGTAGATGCCGATGACCAGTTCGAAACCGTAGAAGGCGCCGGTCAGCGGCGCATCGAAGGCGGCGGCTATGGCGCCGGCGGCGCCGCAGCCGACCAGGATGCGGACATCGTTGCGGCGCAACCGGAAGGCGCGCGCCAGCCGCGAGGCGACGCCGGAGCCGACCTGCGTATAGCCGGCCTCCAGGCCGACCGAAGCGCCGAAGCCGCTGGAAATCATCGTCTGGACGACGATGATGAAGGTATCGGTCAGTGACATGCGCCCGCCATAGAGCGCGTTGGCCTCGATCGGGTCGACCGGCGTGCGGAATTTCCGAAGCCTGAGCCAGACCACCGATATCCCGAGCAGGATGCCGCCGATCGCCGGGATCAGTGCCTGCATCGGATCGGCAAGTGAGAACATGCCGGACAGCCGGCCGCCGGGCTGGACACCGAACAGAAGCCCGTGCAGATCCTGCACGATCTGGCTCATCGCGGTGACCAGCATGCCTGCCATGACGCCGACAACGCCCGCCAGGATGACCACGGCAATGCCGCGCGCCTCCAGCAGAGGGATTGACCTCAGAAGCACCGCGCGCAGCCGGCGGGCGTAGACTTGGGGTTGGTTTCTGGAAAGCACGGGGCGGCTCGCCGATATCAAAGGCAAAGGAAGACCCGCCTGATACGCCGGGCGGCACGTCGTGACAACCACAATGCCGACATCGAAGGCGCCAATATGGCCGCGATGCCGCCCGCCTTTCCAGCCCTGGATCGGAAAGCCACCGGCGCGGTGGTCAATCCGGGATCGTCAGCGGGCCGCAATCGTCGTCGGCAATGAAGGTCGCCAGCAGTTCGGCCGGCTCCGTCGTGCTGGCATTCTCGGCGAAGAGATGGATCGCCCCGGGCGGCTCGAACCATGTTTGTCCCTGCGCATAGGTGCCGACGGGGCCGCCCGCCAGTTGTGAACGCAGCGTACCCTTCAGCACGAAGGCGCTGACCGAGCCCGGATGCCGATGGCGGGGCGTATAAGCATTTGGAGGAAATGCGACGACGACCGTGGTGATCGACTTGCCCGGTACGTTGGGTAGCCCTTCACAGGAGACAGGCGTGACGACCGTCTTGGGCCGTGCGGCGGAGCTACCTTCGGCAGCGCCTTCCATGTTCATGTGCGTTTCCATGCCGACCGGCTCGACAGCCATCAAACCCGGACCGGTCCACTTGGCCGCCAGCGCGAACAGAACCGCGACGGCACTGACGGCGATCAGGGACTGGCCGGTCCGCAAACGAGCTTGATGGGTGATCATGTCGATGTCTCCGAGCGGATTGGTTCAGGCGGGCAAGCGGAAATCGGCGCACCAGCCGAGTTCCTCGGCCGCCTTTCGCGTCGAGACGGCCTCATTGGGTTCGGTAATGTTGAAGATGCCTGGCGCGCCCTTGTCCAGTGCAAGCAGCGCCGCATAGGCAGCCGCATCGACATGCAGCGGCGACGCGCCGGCGGGCGTGTCCGCTCCTGTTCCGGGGCCGTAGAGCTGGCCATAGCGCAGGACGATGCCGGCGAATGGTGCATTGAGCACGGCCGTTTCGAGCGCGATGACCCCGCCGACGCTGATTCCGCGATTGCCGCTCGCGCCGCTATCCAGCGGATCGGCCTCGGCATGCGGCTCGGAGCCTGGCGCGAAGGCCCAGGCGATGCTTTGCGCCACCATGCGCCTGACGCCGGATGCGACGGCCGCGGCGACCAGATTGCGTGTGCCCTCCTCGCGGATGCGGGCGTTGCCCACGACAGCTTCGGCCATGCGGCTCGGGTCCAGGCCTGCCGGCAGGTCGGTCAATTGGTGGACGACGATGTCGGGGCGGGCAGCACGCATCGCCCGCGACAGTGCGTCGGCATCGAACACGTCCACAACCGCTGGCTCGACGCCAAGGGTCCCTAATTTGGCGGCTCTGTCGGCATTGCGCGTAGTGCCCGTCACCTGATGGCCGGCGGCCAGGAGTTGCGGGATCAGCCGCTGCCCGATGGCGCCCGAAGCGCCGGCGAGAAAAATCCGATAGGCCATCGTCATCGTCCTTGCTCTGCTATAATCTCAGGGTTCGAACAACATATAAGAGCTCTTACATCATGCGCAAGCCAGATCAACATGCCTCGGTTCCGGCTCCGGGCGAAGGCAAACGCGGCGAGCAAGGCTATCTCGGCTATCTCCTGCGGCAGGCCGCCGGCGCGCATCGGCTGAGGGTCGACCGGGCGCTGGCCGACCTCGGCGTGACGCAGCCGCAATTCGTCACGCTGACCATGCTGGCGGCCTATCCCGGCCTCTCCAACGCCGATCTTGCCCGGCTGGCGCTGCTCACCCCGCAAACGCTCAGCGTCATCGTTACCAATCTGGAGCGCGCCGGCTCGCTGCTGCGCAAGCCCCACGCCGTACATGGGCGCATCCAGCATATCGAGCTCAGCCCCAGTGGACAGGCGCTGCTGCGGCGATGCCGGGACCGTGTGCATGCGATCGAGACCGAACTGGCCACCGGTCTGTCGGCGTCGGAGGAACGAGCCGTCAGGCGGTGGCTGGTCGGCGTTGCCACCGCCGATACCGCCGAAACCTGATTGCTTGCTGGCGGCTGGCGAGGCGCCGGACCGTTCAGGTCGGCATGGGTTCGCCGGCCTCGTAGAGCACCAGATTGCGCTCGCCGATGCCGAGCCCCGGCCAGCTCGCGCGCCAGTCGGCGATGTGCGGCGAGCGGAAATGCGCATCGAGTGCCGGCCGGTCGCGCCATGCCTCGGTGACCCGGATCAAGCCGGGATCAAGCACATCCTGCGCGTAGGAATATTCAAGGCATCCGTCCTCGGCGCGGCTGGCGCGAACCATGCGCTCCATCACCGGCCTTGCCTCGTCGAGCCTGCCGGGCGGCAGGCGGATCGTACCGATGATCAGCAGCATGGATAGTCCTTCGCGAGAGAGTCGATCCGGCCACTCTCCCACCCTCGCGCAAGCTTGGCCAGCTACCCTCGCCGGGCTGTCGCATGCTCGGCAGCCCTATGGGTTCGAGGACGAGAATGGCGATCAGCGAAAGCATCCAGCCCGGCGCGGTGGCCAAGAACGGCCGCGACATCTTCTTCGCGCTCGGCATCGTCATCATCCTGGCCGTGCTGTTCCTGCCGATCCCGGCCTTTCTCATCGACATCGGGCTGGCCTTCTCGATCGCGCTTTCGGTGCTGATCCTGATGGTGGCGCTGTGGATCCAGCGGCCGCTCGATTTCTCCTCGTTCCCGACCGTGCTGCTCATCGCCACCATGCTGCGCCTGTCGCTCAACATCGCCACCACGCGCATGATCCTGTCGCATGGCAATGAGGGCACGCACGCCGCCGGCTATGTCATCGCCGGCTTCTCCAAGCTGGTCATGGCCAGCGACTTCGTCATCGGCCTCATCGTCTTCATGATCCTGATCGTGGTGAACTTCATCGTCATCACCAAGGGTGCCACCCGTATTGCCGAGGTGGGCGCCCGCTTCACCCTCGACGCCATCCCCGGCAAGCAGATGTCGATCGACGCCGATCTCTCCGCCGGCATGATCGACGACAAGACCGCGCAGCTGCGCCGCCGCGAACTGGAAGAGGAATCCTCCTTCTTCGGCTCGATGGACGGTGCCTCGAAATTCGTGCGCGGCGACGCCATTGCCGGCCTGATCATCACCGCCATCAACATCGTCGGCGGCATCGCCATCGGCTACATCAGGCACGGCATGGGCATGGGCGAGGCCGCCGACGTGTTCATCAAGCTGTCGGTTGGCGATGGTCTCGTCACCCAGATCCCGGCGCTGATCGTCTCGCTCGCCGCCGGCCTCTTGGTTTCCAAGGGCGGCACGCGCGGCTCCACAAACCAGGCCGTGTTCGGCCAACTCGGTGCCCATCCGCGCGCGCTCTATGTGGCGGCGGCGCTGCTGGTTCTGCTCGGCCTGATGCCCGGCCTGCCACTGTTCCCGTTCTTCGCGCTGGCCGCCGGCATGGCTGGCCTCGGCTATGTCATTCCGATGCGCCACAACCGCGCGGTCGCCGAGGCCGAGGCATTGAAGAGCCAGGAGAAGGCGACCAAGGCCGAGGAAGAAAAGAACTCGGTCAAGGCCTCGCTCGCCACCGCCGAGATCGAACTCCTGATCGGCAAGCAGCTTTCGACCCGGCTCCTGGTTTCGCATCAGGAACTGGTCTTCCGCATGTCCAAGATGCGCAAGAAATTCGCGCAGCAATACGGCTTCGTCGTTCCGGAAGTCCGTGTCGCCGACGACTTCGCAATCCCGCCGAAAAGTTACCAGATCAAGGTGCACGGCACCGTGGTTGCCGAATATTCGATGCGCGTCGGCGAGATCATGGTGCTGCTCGGCAACCGCGACATACCCGAAATCCCCGGCGAGGAAATTCGCGAGCCAGCCTTCGGCATGCGCGCCTATTCCGTCATGGAAACCTTCGCCGAGGACCTGAAGCGCGAGAACTTCACCTTCGCCGACAACATGTCGGTGCTGCTCACCCATCTCTCGGAAGTCATCCGCAACAACCTGCCGCAGCTGCTCTCCTACAAGGACATGAAGGCGTTGCTCGAACGCCAGGACCAGGAATACCGCAAGCTCGCCGACGAGATCTGCACCACCCACATCTCCTATCCCGGCCTGCAGGCGGTGCTGAAGCTTTTGCTTGCCGAACGCGTCTCGATCCGCAATCTGCATTTGATCATCGAGGCCATCGCCGAGATCGCGCCGCATGTGCGCCGCACCGAGCAGATCGTCGAACATGTGCGCATCCGGATGGCCCAGCAGATCTGCGGCGACCTGTCGGAAGGCGGCGTGCTCAAGGTGCTGCGCCTCGGCAACCGCTGGGATCTTGCCTTCCACCAGAGCCTCAAGCGCGACGCCAAGGGCGAGGTGCGCGAGTTCGACATCGATCCGCGCCAGTTGGAGGAGTTCGGCCAGGACGCCACCAAGGCGATCAAGAAACACCTGGAAGCCGGCGAGCGCTTCGTGCTGGTCACCGCGCCCGACGCGCGCCCCTATGTACGCATGATCATCGAGCGCCTGTTCACCACGCTGCCGGTGCTCTCCCACGTCGAAATCGCCAAGGGCGTCGAGATCAGGGTGCTCGGGACCATATCGTGAGCGTTCTCTCGCAGGCCGTCGTCATCGCGGCGTTCCTCGCCTTCTGCCGCATCGGCGCCTGCTTCATGCTGATGCCGGGCCTGTCCAGCGCCCGCGTGCCCGTCCAGGTCAGGCTGTTCGTGGCGGTCGCCGCCACCGGCGGCCTGCTCGCCTTCCTGTGGGACAAGATCTTTCCCTTCGTCGATCCGCGTCCGCAGGTCCTGGTGCCGATGATCATTTCGGAACTGCTGGTCGGCGGGCTGATCGGCGCCATGACCAGGCTCTACACGGAAGCGCTGCGCTTCATGGGCTCGGCTATCGCCATGCTGATCGGCTATGGCGGCTCCGGCGGACCGGCGATCGAGGAGCCGGAGCCGCAGGCGGCGCTCGCCGCCATCATTTCGTTCTCGGCGCTGCTGATGCTGTTCGTCTTCGACTTCGATCACGAGATCGTCCGTGCCCTGGTGACGTCCTACACGGTCGCGCCGGTCAACGTCTTCTTCAACCCGCAGGCAGCGCTGGTCGACATCACCGACACCGTGTCGGACACGTTCTTCCTGGTCATCCGCCTCGGCAGCCCCTTCGTCGCCTATGCCATTCTCGTCAACCTGACGATCGGCTTCGTCAACAAGCTGACGCCGCAGATCCCGATCTATTTCATCTCCCAGCCCTTCGTCATCGCCGGCGGCATGCTGATATTCTATTTCGCCATTGGCACCATGCTGTCGCTGTTCGTCGACGGCTTCGTCGACCTCACACTGGCGAGGTGACATGAGCACGCGCAAGGATCGTCTGAGGAAACTCGTCAAGGTGCAGGAGCAGCTGAAAGCCCTGCACGAAACCCGCCACGCCACCTTCGTCGCCGCCGCAAACGCCGCCGAGACCGAAGCCCGTGAACTGATCGGCCATTTCGACCAGGACAATTCCCTCTCCGGCCTGTTCCCCGATCTCTACCATCGCCGCATCGCCCAGGCTGTCGTGCGCCAGGAGGAGAACCTGGAAAGCGCCAGGCAGGAGGCCGGCCTCATCGCCGCGGCAAGCGCCCGCACCAACATGGTCGAGCGCGCCTACAAGGACGTACGCAACCGCGACGAGCGCGAGAGATCAGACCGCGAGCGGCTCGATTTGATCGCGCAGAAGCGGCAGGAATAGCGGCGAGTTTTGTTGATCCAGAGACGGTCTTTGTCCGCCGAGGCGCGGGCATCCGCTCCGCGTCTCATGTCAGCCGGTTTCAGTGTCCCATTCTGGTGGGCCGCCTGGCCGCCACGGCGGACATTACTTCAGAATGTTGATTTCGACGGACGGACGAAGATGTTCGGCTCGCTATTCCAGATACGGCCTCAGCACGTCTTCGATCCATGCCATGAATGCGCGGACCCGGCGCGACAGATTGCTCCGATGAGCCACGACGAGGGACACAGCGATCGCCCGTCGACGAAAATCGGGTAGGACCTCCACAAGCGTTCCGCTCTCCAGGTATTGGCCAATCCCCAGGAGTGGCGCCTGAATCAGGCCAAGGCCGGCGAGCGCAGCGGCGTCGTAGGTCTGCGCGCTGTTGACGTGCAGCGCGCCTGGCAACTGAAGCGTCGCGTAGCTGTCGCCGTCCGGATATTCCCATCCCAAGGGTCTTGCGCCCAGCACCGTCGAAAAATGAATTGTCCGATGTTCCTGACGCTGCAGATCTTCCAGCGACAGAGGGACGCCGTGGCGCGCCAGATAGGCGGGACTGGCGGCGTTGACCATGCGCAACAGGCCCAGAGGGCGGGCAATCAGCGTTTCGTCCCGGATGGCTCCAAGCCGCAATACACAGTCGAACCCCTCTTGAACCAGATCGACTTGCCGATCCGTACTCGACATCTCCAGCTCCAACTCGGGGTGAGCCGCCATGAAGGCCGGCAAGGCCGGCACGATCGTTGTGCGCGCAACCTCGGTCGGAAGATCGACCCTCAGACGCCCGCGAAGTGCCACGCGATCGCCTGCGAACATCGAGTGTAAGTCATCGATTTCAGCAAGCAGATCGCGGGCACGGGCATGAAATGCGCGTCCGTCTTCCGTCAACTGCACGCTGCGCGTCGTCCGGTGCAGGAGCCTGACACCGATATCTTCTTCCAGCTTGCGGACCGCCATTGAGGCCCTTCCCTTTTGAATGCCCAAGCTGTCGGCTGCGTGAGTGAAGCTCTCCATTTCCGCTACCGTTATGAAGATGAGGATGGGTTCGAGATTCTGCATTTTCGCGCCTCGGTATTGTTCCCCGCAGAGAGAACAGTGAGTTCTCAACCTCGGCGCTTATCATATCTAAGAGACACAGTAAGCTCCGAATATATTCCAATCGGAGAATGACAGGTGCCCCAAACAATGAACCTTCATCAGGCGCCTGAAACCATCACCTTGCAGCGCGCCGTGTGGGCCGGCCGGATAATGAGCGCGTTTGTCGTGATTGCTCTGGTGGCTGACGGCACTGTTCAGCTTTTCGCGCCGGCACGGATCGCGAGCATGTTGCAGGAAACCGGGTTCGCGATGGAGCTGACCCGTGTCGTGGGTCCTATCATACTCGCCTGCGCCATCCTTTACGCCATCCCGGCCACCGCCGTCCTCGGCGCGATCCTGGTGACGGGCTTTCTGGGCGGCGCCATCTGCGCCCATGTCCGCATTGGTGAGTTGGGGTCGCCGCCGGAAGTCATTTCCCTGCTTCTGGGCGCGATGACATGGGGCGGCCTCTATCTGCGCGATCCCCGTATCCGGGCCATTCTGCCGCTCATCCTTTGAACCCGCGGAACAGGGTTCTGTGCCTCAAGATCAGGAGAAAACGCATGTTTTTAGTAATGGGAATTACGGGAAAAGTTGGCGGCGCGACGGCAAGGCATTTGCTGGCGCAAGGCAAGAAAGTACGCGCGCTGGTCCGCGACCGCGCGAAGGCGGCTAGCTGGACAGACCAGGGCGTCGAACTGGTCGACGGCGACTGGAACAATGCGGCGGCGATCGAGCGGGCGCTCGCAAGCGTCGAAGGCGCGTTTGTCATGTTGCCTCCCATCTGGGCCCCCACACCGGATTTCAACGAAGCCAAGGGCATCATCGCGAACTATGTCAAGGCGCTCGCCAAAGCGCCGGCGCCGCGGATCGTGGCGCTTTCGTCGATGGGCGCGGACAGAACCAGCGGGATGGGGCTGATCACGGCCCTGTCGCTTCTGGAGCAGGGCTTTGGCAACCTGAAATTGCCGATCGCATATGTGCGAGCCGGCGGGTTTTTCGAAAACTTCCTTTATGGCTTGCAAGTCGCCCAGGGCGGCGCGTTGCCGGTCTTCTACAACCCGACCAATCGGCAATCGACCATGGTCGCGACCGACGACATCGGCGCCGAGGTCGCAACGCTTCTGGGCGGGCCGGCATGGTCGGGGCATCGGGTCATCGAACTCGGTTCGATGGTGAGCGCGGATGAAGTCGCCGCGCAATTGGGTGAAGTCATGAAGCTCGACGTTAAAGCCTTTGCTGTCCCGAGGGCCGGGTGGCCGGCGACGTTCGAACAGTTCGGCATTCCAAAGGGCCAGTCTGGCCCGGCCGAAGCGATGTATGAGGCCGTCAACGCCGGAGGGATGGACCTCGGAGTCGAGGGTACGGAGCACGTGGCGGGCACGACGTCCGCACGCGATGTATTCGAGGCTGCCCAGAACGCCCCAAACGTGTAAGTCCGGGACGGATCAGGCATGAGACGGAGGCTGCCCGCTACTGCGAGGAGAATCGGACGCGGCAGACTTCCACCCATCCCTGCGTTCCACCTCCAACCTCCGCAAGCCTGCCACAAGCTTGTTGAGGCATGGTCCTGGCTAAGGAAACCCGGCAAAAGGCGGACTTTCTTGGCGATTTCTCCACCCAGCGACATCGTGATGGATGTCGCCCGAGCTGCCGATCCGATGGATATCGAGGCTGCCCGCGCCGCGCTGACCAAGCGCGCCGGCGGCGTCGCTGCCACGTTTGCGGTCGACACCGCGGCTTCTGTCGATGCCGGCTCGATCCTGTCACGCGCGACGGCCGACAAGGCCGCCGCCACGGCCGATCCTGCCAAGAAGTTCAAGAAGTTCGAGGCGATGGTCTTGCAGACCTTCATCCAGAACATGCTGCCCAAGGACACCGAGGGCGTCTACGGCACGGGTCTCGCCGGCGACATGTGGAAATCGCAGCTCGCCGAGCGCGTCGCCGACGTCATGGCCGATCGCGGCGGCATCGGCATCGCCAAGTCGCTGCTCGCCGACCACTACATGGACGGCAAGCGCAAGGTGCCGATCGGCCCGGTCTCGAATGGACCGGAAAAGACCGAAATCGACCAGCAAACCCGTCTGTCCACCTCGCTCGTCCAGGAATTGCAGCGCAAGGCCGCCAGGTCGATGACCGGCGACGAGACAACCATAAAAACAGACATCAAGATCTAGACTGGGAAACACCATGGCCGACTCTTCCGAATTCACCGCCAACCTGCCAGCACGAGCGACCGCGCCGGACACACCGGCCCCGTTCGCTCGGCCTGGAAACCTTGCCGCCATCATCGGCCGCATCGAGGAGGTGGTCGAGGAAGAGACCGCCGGCATCCGCAGCGATACAAGCTATGACCTCAAGGCGTCGAACGCCCGCAAGAGCCGTTATCTCTACGAGCTCACCCGCGCCATGAAGGGCGGCAGCGAGGCCGAATTCCTCGAGCAGCATCGCGAGGGCCTGACCCGGCTGCGCCAGAAGCTGGCGAAGAACGAGGCCGCTATCCTGGCGCATCTGAGCGCCGTCAACGAGGTGGCCGGCCTGCTGCGCAGCGCCATTCAGCGCGCCGAAACCGACGGCACCTACTCCGCCGGCGAATTCGGCAGGCTGAAAGGGTAGAGCGCGGCGATGCCGGGCTCGGATTCAAAATGATCAAGGTCATCGCCATAGCGGTCTGGATCTGCGCCGCCACGCTCGGCGCGGTGTTCTATTCGTTCCAGGCCGCCGGCGAACGCGGCGTCGGCGAGAAACCCAAGCCGATGCTTGGCGGGCTGGACTACGTCAAGACCGACGTCATTTCGGTGCCGCTGATCCACGATTCAAAGATCGACGGCTACTTCCTGGCCAAGCTCGTCTACACCGTCGAGCCCGAGCAGATAAAGAAGCTGTCGATCCCGGCCGAGGCGCTGATTACAGACGAGGTCTACAGCTATCTCTACGCCCATCCCCAGATCGACTTCACCAAGAAGGCGACGGTCGACCTCGATGCCTTTCGTGCCGCCATCCGCGACACGATCAACACACGTGTCGGCGCAACCCTGGTGCATGAGGTCCTGATCGATCAGGTCAATTTCCTGAGCAAGGATGAGATCCGCGACAACTGGCTGCGCCGGCGGCAGGATGCCAGCACCCCCGCGACCGAGACGCCTAAGCCGGTCAGCGCGCATTGAGCTATCGGCCGTCGGGCCGGCGCCAGCGGTCCCGATAGCAGTCGGCGCCGGGGCCGATGCCCGCAATTTGCGTTGACGTAAACGTCAATCCAAAGCTATATGCGGCAGCGATTGTAATCGCCTCAGAGGCATGGGCTTCGGCCGGACCGAAATGCCCTGCGCGACAGAATGCAACCAGACAGGAGAACAGCGTGAGCGTTCAGGAGATTGCCGAGAAGATCAAGTCGCGCGTGGCCAGCAGCGGGTTCGATCGTTCCGTGAAATTCGACACCGGCAGCGACGGCGTCATCGTCATCGACGGCGCAACCGTCTCGACCACGGACGCCCCCGCCGACTGCACCATCAAGCTCTCGCTCGACGATCTGGATTCGCTGATCGCGGGAGACCTGAATCCGACCATGGCCTTCATGACGGGCAAGATAAAGGTCGAAGGCGACATGACCGTCGCCATGGCGCTGAGCCAGTTGATCGGCTGAACGGACGTGGCCGCCAGAAGCGGCTTTGAGATGACAAAACGCCGCCTTTTCAGGCGGCGTTTTGTTTTTGAAGGGCAGTCGCGCTTAAGCCTCACGCGCCAGGATCGGCGCCTGTGCCTTGAGCTTGCGGCCGGACGCCTTCAGCGTCCCCTCGGCGCCATCGAGCGCGCCCTCCACCAGTTCCAGGGCCAGCAGGCGGTGCCGCTCGTAAGGTCCCGGCATGGCGAGCGCGCCGGTCCTGGCGGCCGAAAAGCCGAAGCGGCCATAGTAGGGCTCGTCGCCGACCAGCAGGATCGCCGCATGGCCGAGGCGCGCGGCTTCCGCGATGGCATGCCGCATCAGCGCCGAACCGATGCCGGCACTCTTGAGCGAGGGGTCGACGGCGAGCGGGCCAAGCAGCAGCGCCGACGAACCGCCGTCGCCCAAGGTGACATCCCATAGCCGCACCGTGCCGGCCACGCCGCCCGAGGCATCGCGCGCGACGAAGGCAAGACCCTCCGAGGGCCGACGGCCACGCCGCAGCTTTTCCGACGATTTGGTCTTGCGCTTCGGCCCCATGGCGCGATCGAGCAAGGCTTCGCGCGCCGCCACGTCGGCAACGGTTTCGGCAACCACGGCCAAGGCCGGCGCATGAGCTACGATTTCAACTGACATTTCCATTTCCGCGATCCCTGGCGAGCGGAGATCTGTTCCACAGGCGAGCCCAAGCGGCGACGGGCGCCCACCTGGGATGATCTGATCGGTTCTTTCGAACCGTCAGATCACGTAGGATCGGAGAGGCTCGAAGCCGTTGAAGGCGACCGCCGAGTAGGTGGTCGTGTAGGCGCCGGTGCCTTCGATCAGCACCTCGTCGCCGATGGTCAGCGACAAAGGCAGCGGATACGGCGTCTTCTCGTACATCACGTCGGCCGAATCGCAGGTCGGGCCGGCGAGCACGCAAGGCGCGGTCTCGGTGCCGTCATGCGCGGTGACGATCGGGTAGCGGATCGCCTCGTCCATCGTCTCGGCCAGGCCGCCGAACTTGCCGATGTCGAGGAACACCCAGCGTACATTGTCGTTGTCGGCCTTCTTCGAGATCAGCACGACTTCCGACTTGATGACGCCGGCATTGCCGATCATGCCGCGGCCCGGCTCGATGATCGTCTCGGGAATGGCGTTGCCGAAATGCTTGCGCAGCGCCGAGAAGATCGCCTGGCCATAGGCCTGCGCCGCCGGCACGTCACGCAAATAGCGGGTCGGGAAGCCGCCGCCCATATTGACCATCTTGAGCACGATGCCTTCCTCGGCCAGCGTCGCGAACACCTTCTTGGCGTCGGCCAGCGCACGGTCCCATGCGGTCAGGTCGGTCTGCTGCGAGCCGACATGGAACGACACGCCATAGGCGTCGAGGCCGAGGCCCTTGGCATGGCGCAGCACATCGACGGCCATGGCCGGCACGCAGCCGAACTTGCGCGACAGCGGCCATTCGGCGCCTTCGCCATCTGTCAAAACGCGGCAGAAGACGCGTGCGCCGGGAGCGACGCGGGCGATCTTCTCGACCTCCTCGACGCAGTCGACCGCGAACAGCTTGATGCCGAGCTGGTAGGCGCGTGCGATGTCACGCTCCTTCTTGATGGTGTTGCCGAAGGAGATGCGGTCCGCCGGCGCACCGGCGTCCATCGCCATCTCGACTTCGGCAACGGAAGCGGTGTCGAAGGACGAACCCATCGCAGCAAGCAGGCGCAGGATTTCCGGCGCCGGGTTTGCTTTCACCGCATAGTAGATCTTGGAATCGGGCAGCGCCTTCTCGAAGGCGCGGAAATTGTCGCGCACGACATCGAGGTCGACGACGAGGCAGGGGCCGGACGGACGTCGGGTGGCGAGGAAGTCGAGAATGCGCTGGGTGGCCATCGGGTTTCTCCATCGCGCCTTTCGGCGCGCACAAGGGTGCGGGCGCGGGCTGTCGGCCTCGCGAACACGCGGTCAAACAAAGGCGGGACGGAAAATCCATGGAACCAGCCGGTGGAGACCCCGGAACCATGAAACGCCGTCTCGCGGCGATGAACCTTGGCCTTGCCCGGCTTCGGTTCGCTTTGTCTGCCTTGGCTTGGATTGGGAGAACCCCGTTCCGCACTGCCGGCAATGAAGGTGTGCCTCTTCAGTAACCCCGGTCTTTGGACAACCGGCAGAGAACCAGAAAGGCCCGCACCGTCGTTGCTTCAAGGTGTCCTCGGTCTGGCGGTTGGCCGCTAAACCGACTGGAGGGGTTGGCTCCAGTTACCTTACCGATTTCCCTCACCATTCGAGGATCGGCGGACACCCACAGGCACGTGCGACTTTGGGCAAGCGCGATATAAGAGCGAAGCATTTCACAATCAATAAAAATCGTATCCCAGGTTGTAAAATTTCTGGCATCGAACAATGTTGGCGCAACCGTATCCGGATATCGAACGATGACAGGCACACACGGCCCCTTCAACGCCTTTCTCGATCTCCGCCAGATGCCGGTGGCGCATGCCGAGCTTGGGCCGCTGGCCGGGCTGCGGCTGGCGGTCAAGGACATTTACGACGTCGCCGGCTACCGCACCGGTTGCGGCAATTTGCAGAAATTCGCCGGAGGCCACGCCGCTTCGCGCACGGCAGGCGCCGTGCAGATGATTCTCGACGCGGGCGCGCGTTTCGTCGGCAAGACCCAGACCGACGAACTCGCCTTCGCTCTGTTCGGCCAGAACGCGCATTTTCCGTTTCCGGTGAACCCGGCGGCTCTCGACCGCGTCACCGGCGGTTCGTCTTCGGGGTCGGCCGCGGCGGTGGCGGGCAGGCTGGCCGACATCGCAACGGGGTCCGACACAGGTGGTTCGATCCGCGCGCCGGCGAGTTTCTGCGGGCTGATTGGCCTCCGCACCACGCATGGCCGCATTTCCCTCGACGGCACCATGCAGTTGGCGCCGAGTTTCGACACGTTCGGCTGGTTCGCCGACGACATCGAAACCTACGAGACCGTCGGCAAGCTGCTGCTTGGCCGCGATCCGCATCAACATTCCCTGGATCGGCCGCTGACGCTCGGCTGGCTGGACGAAATGATCGCCCGGCCGGCGCTCGCCGAATTTGCAGGAATGAAGGCGCTGGCGAGCGCGGTGTTCGGTACGCCGGCGACGCCGATGTCGCGCTTCAGTTCTTCTCCGGATGAACTCTACTGGTGCTTTCGCCGGCTGCAGGCCAGGGAGGCCTGGACGGTGCATGGCGAATGGATCACCAGCGGCGAGCGCGACCTTGGGCCTGGGGTCGAGGAGCGGTTCGGCTTCGGCCGTGCCGTCGACGATCGGACGGCACAGGCCGAAAAAGTGCGCCGGCTGACTTTTCGCGGTGAATTGAGCGCCCTGCTCGGCAAGGACGGTTTCCTTATTCTGCCGACGGTGCCGGGTCCGGCGCCTTATGTCGACAGCACACCCGAGCAGTTCCAGGCCTATCGCGAGCGCGCCTTGCACCTTCTGTGCCTGGCCGGGCTCTCCGGCTTTCCCCAAATCACCTTGCCGATCGGCTCGGTTGCCGGCGCACCGTTTGGACTTTCGCTGCTTGGCCCTTCCGGCAGCGACATTGCCCTGATACGGCTCGGCCGAAAACTTCTAATGCATGTCGCGCAAAAGTGACCTCGGTTTTGCGAAGAGGACATGCATCAAACAACACTCAAAGCGCGTCGCGTGAATTCGTTTCGACGCGACGCGCTTTGGACGCAGCACAAAGGGCCTGAATAATGGACACACTGACCCGCATGCGCGCCTTCATCGACGTCGTCGAGGCCGAGGGCTTTTCGGCGGCGGCGCGCAAGATCGGCCGCTCCAAGGCGCTGCTGTCGAAATATGTGCGCGAGCTGGAGGACGAACTCGGCGCGCTGCTGCTGAACCGCACGACGCGCCAGTTCTCGATGACCGAGGCCGGCCACACCTACTACCGTCGCGCCTCCGAGATCGTGCGCGAAGTCGACAGCCTGGCCGACGCCGTGCGCGAGTCCTCAGGCGACGTGCGCGGCCGCATCAAGCTGTCGGCGCCGCGCACCTTCGCCGACGCGCCGATCGGCCAGTCGCTGATCGACTTTGCCAAGCAGTATCCCGACATAGTGCTCGACATCCAGCTCGACGACCGCTTCGTCGATCTCGTCGAGGAAGGCTTCGACCTCGCGGTGCGCATCTCGCGGCTGGAGAATTCGTCGCTGATCGCAAGGCGCCTGGCGCCGTTCTCGATCAAGCTCTGCGGTTCTCCCGAACTGATCGCCAAGCATGGCATGCCGACACGGCCGCAGGATCTCAGCCACATGCCCTGCATCGTCGACACCAATGGCCGCGGATTGAACAACTGGCCGTTCAAGGGCGACAATGGCGACCCGGTGAGCATTGCCGTGTCGGGCCCGATCGAGGTCAACAGCCCGATGGCGGCGCGCGCCGCGGCCCTGTCGGGTCTTGGATTTTGCATCCTGCCGGATTTCATCGCCGCGCCTGACCTCAAGAGCGGCCAATTGGTGGCGGTGCTCGACGACCGCATCCTATCGGGCGGCGGCATCTTCGCCGTCTACCCGCATCGCCGCTATCTGCCGGCGAAGGTGCGCGTTTTCGTCGACTTCCTGGTGCAGTGGTTCAGGACGCGTGAGAGCGCCTGACCTGCCTCAGGCCTCGAGGCGCGTCGCGCCGCGAAGCGCTTTGAGTTCTCGTTGCGTGCGTGCCGTTGTCCCTGAACCGCCGCGCACTTTTGGGTGACATGCGCCGACAGTCCCAATTTCGCCCCCTTTCTGGTAACCTTCGGCAACTCTTTCCGAAAGCCAAGGGAATCGCGACCGCGAATGTATTTGAAACGGCACGCAATCACGCTGGCTTCGGCCTTGGCGGCGACTTTCGCCGCGACGGGACCGGCCGAGGTGCATCCGCACGTCTTCGCCGAGGCACGCCTCGACGTGATCCTGGCCCCGGATCACCAAAGTGTGAAAGCGCTGCGCCATCTCTGGCGCTTCGACGATCTGTTTTCGAGTACGGTGATGATGGAGTTCGACAAGAACTCCGACCTGAAGCTTGACGACAAGGAGCTGAAGGAGGTCGCCGACACGGTCCACGCCTCGCTAGCCGAGTTCAATTACTTCCAGCTCGTCACGCAGGACGGCAAGGACGTGGCGATGACGCCGCCGCCCCACCTGATGGCCAATTTCGACAACGACCAGTTGATCATCCTGTTCGAGTCCGAGCCGAAGGCGCCGATCAAGCTGACCGGCAAGATCGACATCGGCGTCTATGATCCGACGTTCTACACCGCGATCGACTTCACCGAGGATTCCAACATCACGGTCGAGGGCCTGCCCTCGAACTGTGCCAGCAAGGTGGTCCGTCCTGATCCGGACGAAGCGATCAAGGAAAACCAGAAGACCCTGACGGATGCCTTCTTCAACGATCCGACAGGCACCGACATGAGCAAGATCTTCGCCACCAAGCTCGAACTGACCTGTCAGCCAGAAGGATGAACCCGGTGACGAAACCGTCCCTGCGTTTGGCATTCGGCCTGTTGGCCATCGCTTTTGCCACGATGCATTTCGCCAATGCCGCGCACGCCCAGAGTTCGCTCGGCATCGGCGTCAATGATGGCATGGCGCCCAGCACCGGTCCGTTCGCCCACATCCTGATGTGGATCAATCTCAGGCAGCAGGAATTCTATCGCGCGCTGGCGACGGCCATGAAGGCGATGCGCCAGGACAATAGCAAGCTCTGGGTGCTCATCGGCCTGTCCTTCGCCTATGGCATTTTCCACGCCGCCGGCCCCGGTCACGGCAAGGCGGTGATCTCCTCCTACATGGTGGCCAACGAAGTGGCGCTGAAGCGCGGCATCCTGTTGTCCTTCGTCTCGGCGCTGCTGCAGGGCCTGACGGCGATCCTGGTGATGCTGCTTGCCTATTTCGTCCTGCGCGGCACCACGATCTCGATGACCGATGCGGCCTGGTTCATGGAGATCATGAGCTTTGCCCTGGTCACCCTCTTCGGCGCCTGGCTTCTGTGGCGCAAGCTCGGCCCCGCCGTCCTGCACCTGTTTGGCAAGGGGCCGGCCTACAGCCTGTCGGCGGCCCATGCCGGCCATTCGCATGGGGCTCATTCCCATGGCCACTCGCATGCAGGCCATTCGCATGCCGCTCATTCGCACGCGCTGCGCGCGTATGACGATCACGACCATGTGCATGACCATTCACACGATCATCACGACCATGGCGCGCATGACCATCATCACGACCATGGCGCGCACGATCACGCGCATCATGACCATGCGATCGGCGAGGTCTGCGAAACTTGCGGCCATTCGCACGCGCCCGATCCGGCAATGCTGTCCGGTGACCGCTTCGACTGGCGCACCGCCTGGTCGGCGGTAGCGGCGGTCGGCATCCGCCCCTGCTCCGGCGCGCTGATCGTGCTGAGTTTCGCGCTGCTGAACGGGCTCTGGCTCGGCGGCTTGCTGTCGGTGCTGGCGATGTCGATCGGCACCGCCATCACCGTCTCGGCGCTGGCGACGATGGCCGTGACCGCTAAGAACTGGGCGGTCTATTTCGCCGGCGACGGCCGCATGGGCAACCGCATCCACTCGATCGTCGAGATCGGCGGCGCGGCCTTCGTGTTCCTGTTTGGACTGCTGCTGCTGTCGGCGAGCCTGACAGGCGGCGTCTAGGCCTCCACCACGATCGAACGGGTGGCTGCGGACCTCTAATTGGGTATCTTGCCGCCCAGCTCATCCTCGATATGGGCGCGGATGATCTCGTCGAAACTCTTCTCGGCGCTGAAGCCAAGCTCGCGTGACCGCCGCGCCTCGAACCGGGTCGGCCAGCCCTTGACGATCGTCCAGATCGTCTCGTCGGGCACCTCGCGGATCAGCTTTGCCGTCTTCGATCCGGCGATGCGTTCCAGCGCCTCGATTTGCTCGCCAACGCTGACGGCGACGCCCGGCATCGTCAGGTTGCGGCGCGGCCCGACGGCGGCACCGTCGATGCCAGCCGCATGGATCAGGAAATTCACCGCCGAGCGCGGGCTGGCATGGGTATGCACGACCGAGCGCGGCACCGGCAGGATCGCCTCCTGCCCGCTCAGCGGCTCGCGGATGATACCGGAGAAGAAGCCGGAGGCCGCCTTGTTCGGCTTGCCCGGCCGCACGCAGATCGTCGGCAGCCTTATGCCGATCCCGTCGAAGAAACCGCGCCTGGAATAGTCGGCGAGCAGCGCTTCGCTCATCTGCTTCTGAGTGCCGTAGGAGGTCAGCGGCGTCGGATGGAAGTCGTCCGGTATGACATCCGGGAACGGCGCGCCGAACACCGCGATCGACGAGGTGAAGACGACGCGCGGCGCGAATCCGCCCAGGCGGATGGCGTCGAACAGCGCGCGCGTGCCGTCGAGGTTGACGCGGTAGCCGAGGTCGAAATTCGCTTCCGCCTCACCCGACACGACGCCGGCGAGATGAAAGACGACATCGGGACGTGATGCGACAAGGCTCTCGGCGGCGCCTGCTTCGGCAAGGTCACCCGTGTGCAGTGCGACGCTGACGCCGTCCATGGCCGGCGCCTGCGGTGGCACGATGTCGTGCAGATCGAGCGCGGTGATCTTCTTGCCCCGCAGCGTGCCGTCCTTGGCCAGCCGGGCGATGACCTTGCGGCCGACCATGCCCGCGGCGCCAGTGATCAGAATGCGCATGTCCGATATCCCTTACTTGTCCCGATTATTACGCTGGGTGCGCGCGCGCAGCCAGAACACCAAGAAAAACGCCAGCACGAAGACGGTGCCGAAGATACCCGCCAGCACGGTCGAAAAACTGCCGAGTGCCAACATCATGGTCGGCAGGTAGAAGGCTGCAATGCCGAACACAAGCATGATCCAGACCGCCGCGATGGCCGCATTGCGCGTGTCACGGTCCATCATGCCGCACCGGAGCGGCGGTCGTTGATCGGGCTGAGTTTCAAAGCTGGAGAACTCCTGAGGCAGGTCCGATCGATGGTCATCGGTCGGACCTAGTGATAGTGGCCGTGATGCGCAGCCGCATCGTGCCCATGCTGATGCTCATGATCGTGGTCGTCACCATCGTCGGCGCACTGGCCGAATTCCGGTTCCACGGTGGCATGGCTGATGCCGTGTTCGCTGGCAAGCCGCTTCTTGATGGCGCTGACGGCCTGATGCGCATCGACGCCCTCGTTGAGGCACGCATGCAGCGTCGCCATGCTGCTTGTCCCGTCGATCGACCAGATATGCATATGGTGCACTTCGCGCACACCCTGGACCGTTGCCTGGATGTCCCCGGCGATCAGGTCGCGGTCGAGGCGCGGCGGTACGCCTTCGAGCAGGACGTGGGCGGCGGCACGCATCAGCGACCAGGCGGTGGACAGGATCAGCAACGAGACCAGCACGGACAGGATCGGGTCGATCGGCGTCCAGCCGGTCGCCAGGATGACCAGTGCCGCCACGATCGCGGCTGCCGAGCCGAGCAGATCGCCAAGCACATGCAGGATGGCGCCGCGCATGTTGAGGTTGTCTCGATCGCCGCCATGCAGCACCAGGAAGGAGCCTATGTTGACCAACAGGCCAAGGATCGCCACCACCAGCATCGGTCCACCCAGCACCGGCGCCGGTGTCTGCAGGCGATCCCAAGCCTCGTAGACGATCCACAGCGCGATGACGAAGATGGCGATGCCGTTGGTGTAGGCCACCAGCGTCTTGACCCGGCCGAAACCGTAGGTGAGCTGGCCGGTCGCCGGGCGGCTTGCCAGATGAAAGGCATACCAGGCCAGGCCGAGCGCGATGGCGTCGGCGAGCATGTGGCCGGCATCGGCCAGCAGCGCCAGTGACCCCGTAAACAGACCGCCGAGCGCCTCGGCGACCATGAAGCCGGCGGTAAGGCAGGCCGCGATCAGGACGCGCTTCTTGTCGGTCGAGCCATGCACATGGCCGGCGCCGTGATCCTGCCCGCCGTGATCGTGGGTATGCGACAAATGGCAAACTCCCGTTAGGCGCCGAATTCCGCGCGAAAATCCTCGAGCCGCCTCTTCTGCTGGCCGTCGCCATCGAAATTGGCCGGATCGAGCCAAGCTTCATAAGCCTTGCGCAGAGCCGGCCATTCCTTGTCGATGACCGAATACCACGCGGTGTCGCGGTTTTCACCCTTGACGATGAGATGCTGGCGGAAAATGCCCTCGAACTTGAAGCCGAACCGTTCCGCCGCGCGCTTCGACGGCTCGTTGCGGTTGTTGCACTTCCATTCGTAACGGCGATAGCCGAGTTCGTCGAAGATGTATTTCATGAACAGGAACTGGGCTTCCGTCGCCGCCGGCTTGCGCGAGATGAGCGGTCCCCAATAGATATTGCCGATCTCGATGACGCCATAGGTCGGATCGATGCGCATCAGCGTCTGGCGTCCCGCGATCTTGCCGCTGGCCTTGTCGATGACGGCGAAGAACAGCGGATCCTCGCTCGCCTCCACCTTATCCAGCCATGGCTGGAAGGCAGCGCGGGTTTCCGGCGGATAGTCGGGCAACCAGGCAAAGCGGCCATCGACGTCGGATACGGACGAGGCTTCGTAGAGACCGTCGCCGTGCTTCGCGGCGTTCAGCGGCTCGAGCCTGACGGTCCGTCCCTCCAGCACCTTGCGCTCGGGCCGAGGACGTGGCTGCCAGTTTTCAAGATTTTCCGTCACCAGAATCTCCAATCCGTTGACTTTTGCGAGCGGACGCTCACAAAAACGCTGCCGCAGTGTAAGAACCACAGGGACGGGAAAAATGCTCCACACGATTTCGGCCTTCGACCGTCTCGGCGAGGAAAATGCATTCGCGGTGCTGGCGCGAGCAACGGCACTTGCCCAACAGGGCCGCGACATCGTCAACCTCGGCATCGGCCAGCCAGATTTCAAGACGCCGCAGCACATCGTCGAGGCGGCGATCAAGGCACTGCGTGACGGTCACCATGGCTACACGCCGGCCAACGGCCTCTTGGCAACGCGCGAGGCGGTGGTGCGCCGCACGCTGACCACCACCGGCGTCGAGGTCTCGCCCGAGGCGGTGATGATCATGCCCGGCGGCAAGCCGACCATGTTCGCCGCCATCCTGATGTTTGGCGAACCGGGCGCCGAGATCCTCTATCCCGACCCCGGCTTTCCCATCTACCGCTCGATGATCGAATTCACCGGTGCGACCCCCATTCCCGTGCCTATGCGCGAGGAGAACGGCTTCGCCTTCTCGGCGCAAGAGACGCTGGCGCTGATCACCTCGAAGACCAGGCTGTTGATCCTCAACTCGCCGGCCAATCCGACCGGTGGCGTCACGCCCCGGGCCGAGATCGAAAAACTGGTAAAGGGGCTGGAGAAGCACCCCGGTGTCGCGATCCTCTCCGACGAGATCTACGACGTCATGACCTATGACGGCGAGACGCATTGTTCGTTGCTCGGCTTTCCCGAGATCCGCGACAGGCTGATCGTGCTCAACGGCTGGTCGAAGACCTGGGCGATGACCGGCTGGCGCATGGGCTGGTCGATCTGGCCAAACGGCGACAAGGGCGCCCATCTCTACGACAAGGTGCGCAAGCTGGCGGTCAATTGCTGGTCCTGCGTCAACGCGCCGAGCCAGTTCGCCGGCATCGCGGCCATTGACGGTCCGCAGGACGATGTCGACAAGATGATGCGCGCCTTCGACAACCGCCGGAAGATCGTGGTCGAAGGCCTGAATGCCTTGCCAAACATCTCCTGCATCACGCCCAAGGGCGCCTTCTATGCCTTCCCCAACGTCTCGAAGGCCGGCTGGAAGGCCAAGAAGCTCGCCTCGGCCCTGCTCGACGAGGCCGGTGTGGCGCTGATCGGCGGCCCCGATTTCGGCATTCTGGGCGAAGGCTATATCAGGCTGTCCTACGCCAACTCCGAGGAGAACATCCTGCGCGCGCTGGAGCGGATCGGGGCGTTCCTCGCCAAGTGAGCTTCAAAGCGGCCCGCTGCCCTTCCGGATTATTTGCGGCTGGCCGCCATGGCGGTGTCATGAGCCGTCGGGAGACGCGTGGTCAAGGCTGGGCGCAAATGCCGAGAACAGCTACGGTTTTGGGATCAAGATCAACCGAGGTGCCCCTCAATGTTCTATGCAATCCTTGCCTATCACGTGGAAGATGCGATCAAGGCGCTGACGCCGCAAGAGGATGCGGCACTGATGGCTGAGTTGCTGAAGATCAACACCCGGCTTCGTGACGAGGGCATCCTTGGACCGTCCGCGCGTTTGGGGGCGACACGGGATGCCTGTACCTTGCGCGGCCCGGCCGACGGCGTGATCATCGACGGCCCTTTCGCCGAGACCAAGGAACAGTTGCTCGGCCTCTATGTCGTCGACTGCGCCACGAGGGACGCGGCCATCGCGATCGCCCGTGACCTTCGCAGTGTCAATCCCACCGCCGTCTACGAGATCAGGCCGATTCTACTCTTCAAGCCCGGCGTGCCGTTGGCGGGCAAATGAGCCGGCGGCGAAAGCCATGCCGGTGCCCGTCGTTCACCCACGCCCAACGAATGGCATCTTGGTCGCCATCACAGTCATGAACAGCACGTTGGCGTCGAGCGGCAGGCTGGCCATGTGCACCACCGCATCGGCGACGCGCTGGACATCCATTACCGCTTCGGCTGATATCGAGCCATTGGCCTGCGGCACGCCGACGGTCATCGGCTGTGCCATGTCGGTCAGCGCATTGCCGATGTCGATCTGGCCGCAGGCGATGTCATAGGGGCGGCCATCCAACGCCAGCGTCTTGGTCAACCCCGTAATCGCATGCTTGGTCGCCGTATAGGGCACGGAGCCCGGACGGGGCGCATAGGCCGATACCGAGCCGTTGTTGATGATGCGGCCGCCCATCGGCTTCTGCTTGCGCATGGCGCCGAAGGCGGCGCGCGCGCACAGGAACGAACCGGTGAGATTGACGCCGACAATATCGTTCCACACCTCGACCGGGATCTCGTCGATCGGTGTCGACTTGTATCCCATGCCGGCATTGTTGAAGAGCAGGTCGACACGGCCGAAAGCCTCCACCACCGTCTCGAACAGATCGTCGACCTCACCGGCCTTGCTGATGTCGCAGGCAACCGCCAATGCCTTGGCCTCGGTCGGGCCGATCTCGGCGATCGCGGCATCCAGCACCGGCTTGCGGCGCCCGCAGAACACCGTGTTCCAGCCAGCCTTGAGCAATGCCGTGGCGACGCTCTTGCCGATCCCGGTGCCAGCGCCGGTGACGATGGCGGTTTTTTGCTCGGTCATGGCAGATGTCCTCCGGCAGCGCCGCGCGTGCCTGTCTGATTGTCAGTGTTTCGGCTCAAGACAGGAAGGCATCGCAAATGACGGCGGCGATGGCAAGCGCGGCCACCGGGCGACGCGCTCGAAAGGTACGACCTGTTTTTTCGGAGAAATCCCGGCAAGGGCCGACAAAAAGGGCGGTCATTGGCGACCGCCCTGATCTGAACCGGGCTTGGGAGGAGGAAAGCCGATCCGACTGTGTAAAATCATGCGCTTCCTGAGTTAACGAAAAGTTAACGCCGGAAAGCCCGCCTGCCCCGTTTTGGCCTACCAGCGCGGGTTGGGCGAGGTCCCAGCCTTTGCCGCCGGCACCTTGGCCGCCGAAACCGTCGCCTCGACATGGTCGACCAGCGCACCCGGCAGGCCAAGGCGCCCGGCAAGCAGGTCGAGGTAACCGCGCTCGGCGCGCGTGTCGGGGTCGATGGTGAGGCGCGACGCCGTATAAAGCTCGAGCTTCTGCGCGTCGGTCCTGGCGCCGGCCACCAGCGCGTCGAGGTCGAGCGGGCGCTCCAGCTCCGCCATCAGGAATTTTTCCGCATCGGAGCCGATCCCGGCAAGGCTGAGCTTGCCGGCGATCTTCTGGCGTTCCTCGTCGTCGACATGGCCGTCAGCCTTGGCCGCCGAGATCATCGCCCGCACCAGGGTCAGTGTGAACTCATCCTCGCCTTGCGGCGCCTGCGACGGGTGGAAGGCGGTGTCCTTGGGGGGCGGCAGCAATTCCGGCTCGCTGGCGGCGGGCGCCTGCTCCGGTGCGTTGCCGGCCTTGTAGTTCTGATAGGCCTTGTAGGCGAGGCCACCGATGGCGGCCAGGCCGCCGAGCTTCACCGCGGCACCCGTCACCTGCCGGCCGGCACCCGTTCCAAGCAGCACGGCGGCCAGCGCACCGGCGGCCAGCGGATTGTCCTTGGCCATCTGCACGGCTTGCCCGGCCTTGTCGCGGACGGTGCCGCTGGTGCCGGGAACCTGCGAGCCGAGCAGATCGTCGAGAAGCTTCTTGGGATCGAACATCAATGCCTCCAGGATTTGCCCGGCCGAACGGGCGGGTTTCGAACGCCGAAGACGTAGGTCCCGAAGCTTGACATTGCAATGACAGGTGGCCGCTTTGCCCGGCCCGGCCCCTCATCAGGATCCGATGTGCGGTCCCCTGCCCCGGGCTTGCGCGAGCTCGACCTGCCGCTGGCGCTCCGCGTAACGCTTGCGGTCTTCATCCGAGCGGGCATCGAAGCAGTGCGGGCACGAAACCCCGGCGGCATGTTTCGGCGACATCAGGTCGCTCTCCGTCAGCGGATGGCGGCAAGCGCGGCACAATTCAGCACCGCCCTCCGCGAGACCGTGCGACACCGAAACCCGCTCGTCGAAGACGAAGCATTCGCCCTGCCACAGGCTCTGTTCCGCCGGCACCTGCTCGAGATATTTGAGGATGCCGCCCTTGAGATGGAACACATCCTCGAAGCCGAGCGACTTCACATAGGCGGTCGCCTTTTCGCAGCGTATGCCGCCGGTGCAAAACATCGCCACCTTGCGGCCTGCGAGATCCGCCCGGTGCGCTTCCACCCAAGCCGGAAATTCGCGGAAGCTCGCCGTCGCCGGATCGACGGCGCCCTTGAAGGTGCCGATCGAGACTTCATAGGCGTTGCGCGTATCGATGACGATCGTGTCGGGCTGCGAGATCAGCGCATTCCAGTCGCCCGGCTCCACATAGGTGCCCGCGCTTGTCGCCGGGTCGATGGTCTCGACACCCATGGTGACGATCTCGCGCTTCAGCCGCACCTTCATGCGGTGGAACGGCATGGCCGCGGCGCTGCTGAACTTGACCTCGAGGCCCGACAGGCCGTCGATCGTTTCGATGTGCTCGATCAGCGCGGCGATCGCTTCATCGCTGCCGGCGACGGTACCGTTGATGCCCTCATGCGCCAGGAGCAGCGTACCCTTGATGCCGCGTCCGCAGCAGAAGGCCGCAAGCGGCGCGCGCAACGCCTCGAAAGCGTCGAGCCGGGCAAAGCGGTAGAGCGCGGCGACGCGGACTGGCTGGGATGGCGCGGGCAGTGTTGTCATTGCCAGAGCAACTAGACGCTCGTGGAAGTCGATTCAAGGTGAAACGGGTTCGGACCGACTGTCATGGCCTTGTCGGGAAAGAACCTTTAAGCTCGGCGGCAACGCGTGACATCGCGCCGCGACCGGTTCCGTGGACAGGGCAATACCCGTCTGCTAATCGGTAGAAATTCGCCTCGATGCGGCCCTCGACAAGGAGAGACAGATGCCCAGCAAGACCGAGAAACTCCTGTCGCTCCTCAATGGCCAGCCGGTCATTCCGGTGTTGAAGATCGCCAATGTGGCGGATGCGGTGCCGCTGGCCCGTGCTCTGGCGCGTGGCGGCTTGCCGGCGATCGAGATCACGCTCAGGACCGCGGATGCGCTCGAAGCGATCCGTCGCGTGGCGGGCGAGGTCGAGGAAGCCATAGTCGGCGCCGGCACCATTCTGGACAGCAAGCAGTTCGACGAGGCGGCCGGTGCCGGTTCGCGCTTCATCGTCAGCCCAGGCATCACCCGCGAGCTTCTGGCGGCCGCCGCCGACAGCCAGGTTCCGTTGCTGCCCGGCGCCATCACGCCGGGCGAGATCATGGCGGCGCGCGAAGCTGGCCTGCGCTTCCTGAAATTCTTCCCGGCCGAACAGTCCGGCGGCATCGCTTCGCTCAAGGCTTTTGCCTCGCCGCTGGCCGACGTCAAATTCTGCCCGACCGGCGGCATCACCGGCAAGAACGCGGCCGACTATCTCAGCCTGTCCAATGTCATCTGCGTCGGCGGTTCGTGGGTGGCGCCCGACGACATGGTCAAGGCCGGCAAGTGGGACGAGATCGAAGCTCTCGCACGCGCTGCCAGCAAACTCGCGAAATAGCCTTTCCGGACGGCACGAAAAAACCCGGACGACTCGCGTCGACCGGGCTCTTTGACTGGCTGGAGCAATTCCAGGAAAAGTGCGTAGCGGTTTTCCCGGGAGAAGCGCGTAGCGCTTCCCCTTGGGAATTGCGTAAAAACAAAAAGTTAGAGCGGGTCAGAGATTCTATCAAACTCAGGGCCGCTCTAGACGCGGTTAGTTGCAGACCTTGACCGTCTCGGTCACCTTGCGATGATGCCGCCAGCGCGTCACCATCCTGGTCCGGCAGTGCTTCTTCATGTGCATATGATTGTCGGTCTGACGACAACTGTCTCCGCCTGTGACGGAGCGAGCGCGGCCAATGCCGCCGCCAGTGCCAGAACTGACGCCAGTAGAATTTTTTTCATGAAGATCCCCAGGTTGGAACGGACCCACCTCAACCCGGAAACGGCTGGGCTGTTCCGGCTTCACGAGAAGTTCAGCCGATCCTGCAGGATCAAGGCGCCGCGCGTGTCGTGCCTAGCAAAAAGCCGCGCGGGTCGCCCGGCGCGGCTTCGGCAATATTGTGGCCTGTTCGCTACTTCGTCTGGAAGCGCGCGACCGACATGAACTTGACGGCATTGCCGGTAAAGCGGCTGGCGTCGGCCATCTGGTTGCTCGGCTGGAAGCCGGCCGTATAGACCTCGCTCGGCGGCGTATGCACGATGCTGTAGGCGTAGCCCGGCGCGGTCGTCGCGCTCGAAACGGTGGCGACGTTCTCGCCGCTGGTCAGCGCCCAGCGGGCGGCCTGCGGCGCCGCGGCCACAACCACGGCCCTGGGGCCAGGCTTCTGATCGCGGGCGGTGGCCCTGGCTTCCTTGCGGGTCGTCTTCACGCCGGCGCCGATCGCGGCGGCCGGATCGGAACCGGCAGGACGGGCGGCAACAGCCTGGCGCGGCGACGCCGCATCGACACCAGACGGATCGTTGAACGCCGAACGCGGTTCTTCGGACAACGAGGCCACCTGATATTCGTCGGCGGTGCCGACCTGGGCGTTGGCCTCGTCGAGCACGGCCTTGACGGCATCCGGCTTGGTCGGCTCGGGACGCGCTGTCGGCACCACGGAGAAGGCGTCCGTCGCGGTCTTGCCCTGGTCAGCCGTTTCGGCCAGCGCCATCAGCACATCCTTGCTGGGCGGCGGTGCGAGATCGGCCGGCAGCGAGCGCTCGGGGCGCCATGTCGGCAGTGGGATGTTGTTGAGGGCAACCTGCGCTGGATCGGCAGCCGCGGCTTCCGCGATCGCTGCCGGATCGGACTTGCCGAAAGGCATGTTCGCCGGTGCCTGCGCGGTCGCCACTGCCTGTTCGGTGGTGGCCGTGGCGTCCGCCATGGCGAAGGGAACATTCTCAGGTGGCTGTGCGCCCACATCGGCCTTCGGCCGCGGCGCGAAATCGGGCAGCGGGATTTCCTTGGCCGGCAGCGCCGCGATAATCGTCTCCGGCGTGTTCTTCTCCGGTTCCGGAGCCTGCTCGTCGGCAACCTGCGGAATCTCGGCGCGCTGGGCATTCTCGGGGGCGACGATGGCGATACCGGGCAGGTCGCTGCTCTTGGCGGTCGCGGCCGGCTTCAGATTTCCAGCCTTGGGCGCAGGCGCGGCCGAGGCGGTCTCCACGTCGGCACTGTCGTCGGCCTCGTCGGCGCCACCGCCGCCGAAGAAGGCCGCGAGGAATCCGCCGGATTTCTTGCCGCTGCCGCCAGCGCTGGCCATTTCGATATTCGGTGTGCCGGAACCCTTGCGCGACTTGTAGGAGGCGAGCGCCTGTTCATAGCCGGGCAGCGGCCGGCCGTCGCTCGGCACATGCAGCGTCTTGCCATTGGGGAACAGGCTGACCAGTTCCTGGCGGCTGATGCCGGGCCAGTGGCGCACATTGCCGACATCCATGTGGACGAATGGCGACCCGGAGGTCGGGTAATAGCCGACGCCGCCGCCCTGCATCTTGAGGCCGATGTTGCGCAGCTTCTTCAGCGGCACGCCGGGAATATAGAAATCCATCGCCTTGCCGAGCATATGCTGGCTCTTCTCGGCGACACCACGGCTGCGGCTGCGCAGCATCGAATTGGTCGACGGCGAACGGTAGCCGCAGACGACCTGGATATAGTCGGTGGCGCCGCTTTCGCGATACGCCTCCCAGACCAGATCCAGCAGACGCGGGTCCATCTTGGTCGGCTCGTTGCGGCGCCAATCGCGCAGGATGATGTTGATCTTCCTCAGGCCCTCGGGAACGTAGCGGCCATTGCGCTTGTAGACGATCTCGGCCTTCTCGTGCGTGTGGAGGTGGTAGAGCTTCAGCGAACGAACTTCGGCCTGGGCGCCCGTGGCGGCCGCGGCAACAAAACCAAATGCGACAATCACCGCCGCCAACCATCTCGGCCAGACGCTCAAATGATAGTGCCGCCCGTTTGTGAGTCGTTCGATTCTGTTCAAATCAAAAGGCCTTGCAGGCTGCCGTTTGTCCCCGGATTTGCCCAAACGGACGTGTCGTTTTCACATCCGAATATCGATCCTAATGGTTAATCATCGCTTATTGAAGCCAAAATGCGGTAACACCGTGGCGATATCCCGTCAAAAATTGTCCGCACGGTTTCTTGGTAAACCGCTGGTTTAGATCAGGATTCCGGCTTTGGCCGAACACGATCTGTTACCATTGGCCTCAATGCGTGAACAACACCCCATCGAGTGCCGCCTCCGACTCGCCATAGTCCGGGGAAGGCACTCTGTCAGCCCACATAATGACGAGGGAAACTGGTCCAGGCCTTGCGGTTCAGGAAGCAAGCCTGTCGACGCGGCCGGTTTCCGGGTCGATGCCGTATTCCTTGAGCTTGCGGTAAAGCGTCGAGCGGCCGATGCCGAGCCGGCGGGCGACCTCGCTCATCTGACCATTGTAGTGATCGATGGCGAGCTTGATCATTTCGAGTTCGACATCGGCCAGCGCACGCACATTGCCGCGCTCGTCGAGCGCCCGCAGCGTGCCGAAGCGGGGCTGCGCCCCGGCCGGATGCACAGGTGCCGGAGCGGCCTCGTCGGGGACAACGTCTTCATCGCGCGGCGCCAGCGCGGGGGCAGCCCCGCTTGCTTCTAACGTGTCGTCCGCTTCGAGTTTGACGGTGCCTTCCACCTGCGCCCGGATCTGCGGAAAGTCATCCGCGCTCAACACATCGCCTTCGCACAGCACCGAGGCGCGGAAGACGGCGTTTTCGAGCTGCCGGATGTTGCCGGGCCAGTCATAGGCTTGCAGCACGCCAAGCGCCGCCGCCGAAATGCCCTTCAGCCGATGGCGCGGGTCGGCCGGCGCCACCTTTTCCATGAAATGCGTGACCAGATGGGGAATGTCGTCGCGGCGGTCGCGCAACGGCGGCACGAAAATCGGGTAGACGTTCAGCCGGTAGAACAGGTCCTCGCGGAACTTGCCGTCCTTGACCTGCTGCAGGAGGTTGCGGTGCGTCGCCGAAATCAGCCGGATGTCGACCTTGACGGTCGAGCGGCCGCCGACCGGATCGACCTCGCCCTCCTGGACGGCGCGCAGCAGCTTGACCTGCACGTCGAGCGGCAGGTCGCCGATCTCGTCGAGGAACAGCGTGCCCGTATGCGCCTCGACGAATTTGCCGGTGTGCTTGTCGGTGGCGCCGGTGAACGAGCCTTTCTCGTGTCCGAACAGGATGGATTCCACCAGATTGTCGGGAATGGCGCCGCAATTGACCGTAACGAAGGGTTTCGAGCGGCGGTCGCCGCTGCCCTGGATCGCACGCGCCACCAGCTCCTTGCCGACGCCGGATTCGCCCTCGATCAGGATCGGAATGTGGGAAGCCGCCGCTTTCTGGCCAAGGCGTATCACCCTGTCCATGGCCGGACTATGGGTGATCATGTCCCTGAAGGTCAGCAGCCCGCCGCGTTTGCGCGACGTGCGCTTGACCTCGCCCTCGATCGCTTCGACCTTGAGCGCATTGGAGATCGAGGCCTGCAGCCTGTCGGGCGAAGCCGGCTTGACGACGAAATCGAAAGCGCCGTGGCGCATCGCCGAAACCACGGTTTCGATGCCGCCCTGCGCTGTCTGCACGATGACCGGCACGCTGATGTCGCGCTCGCGCATCGCCTTCAGCACGCCGATGCCGTCGAGACCGGGCATGACAAGGTCGAGGATCACAACCGAGACATCGCGGGCGCCAGGCCCGTCGAGAACTTCGAGGCCGGCGGCACCGCCATCGGCGACGATCGCGGTATGGCCGAACCGCGTCACCGCCGCCTCGAGCAGCCGGCGCTGCACGGGATCGTCATCGACTATGAGTATGGAACCTGTCATGACTGTCTTGGTCTGCCCGCGCCCGAATTCCCCATGGATCATCTTGGCACAGGGTTCTAAATAAGGTTTCAAAAAACCCGGTGAACGAATTCCTTAGGATTTGACCGGCTTCTCCATTCCCGTTGAGTCTGGCTCCCTAATTCCGGCCACTTGATTCAAAGCGGCCAGTCGATTCAAACAAGGCCGGTTGATTCAAAAGGCCAGTTGATTCAAAGAAGGTATGTCGATGCGCATGATGTTTGATCGGCGGATTGCGGCGCCAGCGTCCGGTCAGGGCGCGGCCGGGCTTGGCGATCTGCCGGAATGGAATCTCGCCGACCTTTATGCCGGCATGGAGGCGCCGGAACTGAAGCGCGACATTGCCGAAGCGGCCGCCGACGCCATCGCATTCGAGGCCCGCTGGAAAGGCACGCTCGCCGCCGAGGCCGGGCGCGGCGGTGCCGGCCGACTGGGCGAGGCGCTGGTCGCCTACGAGACGCTCGAGGAACTGATCGGCCGCATCGTCTCCTATGCCGGCCTCGTCTATGCCGGCAACACCGCCGATCCGCAGCGCGCCAAGCTCTATGGCGACATCCAGGAGAAGATGACCGACGCCAGCGCGCATCTGCTGTTCTTCGCGCTCGAGCTGAACCTGATCGACGATGCGGCGATCGAAGGCGCGCTGGCCAGCGACCCCGCCTTTGCGCATTACCGCCCGTGGGTGCTCGATCTGCGCATGGACAAGCCCTATCAGCTCGAGGATCGCGTCGAGCAGCTTTTCCACGAAAAATCGATCACCGGACGCGGCGCCTGGAATCGCCTGTTCGACGAGACGATGACCGATCTTCGCTTCGATATCGACGGCGAGGAACTAACGCTGGAGCCGGCCCTCAACCGCCTGCAGGATGCCGACGGCGAGGTCCGCCGGCGCGCCTCGGAGGCGCTAGCCACCACCTTCCGCAAGAACCTGCGCACCTTCACGCTGATCACCAACACGCTTGCCAAGGACAAGGAAATTTCCGATCGCTGGCGGGGCTTCGAGGACATCGCCGATTCACGCCACCTCGCCAATCGCGTCGAACGCGGCGTGGTCGATGCGCTGGCCACCGCCGTGCGCGAGGCCTATCCGCGCCTGTCGCACCGCTACTACGCCATGAAGGCGCGCTGGTTCGGCATGGAGGTCATGAACCACTGGGACCGCAACGCGCCGCTGCCGGAGACGCCGCAGGCGGTAATCGGCTGGGACGAGGCCAGGAACACGGTGCTGTCGGCCTATCACCGCTTCTCGCCCGAGATGGCCGAGATCGCGCGCACCTTTTTCGACCGCAACTGGATCGACGCGCCGGTGCGCCCGGGCAAGTCACCCGGCGCCTTTGCCCACCCGACCGTGCCATCGGCTCACCCCTATGTGCTGCTCAACTACATGGGCAAGCCGCGCGACGTGATGACGCTGGCGCATGAACTCGGGCACGGCGTGCATCAGGTGCTGGCCGCCGGCCAAGGCGCGCTGATGGCCTCGACGCCGCTGACGCTGGCGGAGACGGCATCTGTCTTCGGCGAGATGCTGACCTTCCGTTCGCTGCTCGAGCGGACCACCGACCGGCGCGAGCGCAAGGCCATGCTCGCCCAGAAGGTCGAGGACATGATCAACACGGTGGTGCGCCAGATCGCCTTCTATGAATTCGAGCGCAAGGTGCATGCCGAGCGCCGCAACGGCGAACTGACATCCGACAGGCTCGGCCAGTTCTGGCTGGAGGTTCAGGCCGAAAGCCTGGGACCGGCGATCAAATTGCGCGAGGGCTACGAGGTATTCTGGACCTACATCCCTCATTTCATCCACTCGCCCTTCTACGTCTATGCCTATGCGTTCGGCGACTGCCTGGTGAACTCGCTCTATGCGGTCTACCAGAATGCCGAGCGCGGCTTTCAGGACAAATATTTCGAGATGCTGCGTGCCGGCGGCACCAAGCATCATTCGCAGCTTCTGGCGCCATTCGGCCTCGACGCAACCGACCCCGCCTTCTGGCAGATCGGGCTCGGCGTGATCAGCGGCCTGATCGACGAACTGGAAACGCTGGACGATTGAGACGCCCTCTGGCCGGCCAAGAACAGTTTAGCCGGAATGCATGTTTGGGCCTCGCTATTCTTGCCCTAAATATTTGTTCTTGAAGAACTCTCCACGGACGTTTTCCCATAGCTTTCCGCAAGCTCTATGGTAGCTTTCCTTTAAGCTCAGCCGGAGCGCATGCGGATCGGCGAGGGAAAGTCTCCGCCAGCCGTGCGCTCAGGCGAACGCGACAAGGCCGTTGGCCATGGGCAAGCAAAGCCGATCGCCGACAGCTCGAACCGAAGCCGGCTGTTCCGCGTATCAGCGGAACCATCATCGAGTAGTCCCTCGCCGAAGGTCATGACCCCGCGGCAGACGGATCTGACTGGAGAGAGACAATGGGCACTTTTTTCTACGTGGTCCTGGCGTTCCTGGTAGGCGTGTTGGTCGGCTGGTTCATCTGGGGGCGTCTGCGCGGAGAACTCGACAGCCTGCGCGGCGACCTCGATCGCACCCGCAGCGAGCGCGACAAGCTGCGCGCCGACAGCGACCGCCTGACCGGCGAACTCAATGCATGCGGCAAGACCCGCTCCGACCTCGAGCGCCAGCTGCGCGAAGCACAGGCCTCGTCGGGCGCCGGCGGAGCAAAGGCGTCAAGTCAGCCACCGGCAGCCCTGATGTCGACGCCTGCCGTTGGTAAATCCGCTGCGGCGACAGCCAAGCCAGCCGCGGCGAAGGCCGCGCCGGCAAAAGCGGCGCCGAAGCCCGCCGCGGCCAAATCCGCAACCGCTTCGGCACCGGCGGCCAAGGCACCGGCGGCCAAAGCTCCGGCGGCCAAGGCTCCGGCGAAGACCTCGGCCGCGCCCAAGGCAGCGCCCGCCGCCAAAAAAACGGCACCGGCAGCTGCCAAGCCGGCGTCGGGCAAGCCCGACAATCTGCGCCGGCTGATCGGCATTGGCCCGGTCAACGAAAAGCTGCTCAAGGCGCAGGGCGTCACCACCTTCGCCCAGATCGCCGCCTGGACATCCGCCGACATCAAGCGGATCGAGGACGTGATGAACTTCGACGGCCGCATCGCGCGCGAACGCTGGATCGAGCAGGCCAAGCTGCTTGCCGCCGGCAACGAGGCCGAATTCGCCAAGCAGTTTCCGACGGCCGGAACCGCCAGCAACACCTGAGCGGTGGATCCAGGGATCATGTGAGCGGCGGCGCCAAGGGCGCCGCCGCTTTCTTTTTTGCCGGCAAGGTTCGACCCGGCAAAGGTCGGCTTTGAGGGACAGGGTGCCGTTCCCTCGATTGCGCGCGCACGGCCCCCCATATAGAGCGATCGTCGGCTACATCGATCCCGGTTCCCATGTCCCTGCCCGCCGCAATTTTCCGCAACGACGAAAGCGCGCGCCAGCTCGTTTTCGAGCGGCCGGCTGATATCATCGTCGCGCATGAGGCCAAGGACTTTCCGGCGGCGTTGCAAGCGGCGCAGGCCGCGCACGACGCCGGCAAATGGCTGGCCGGCTATTTCTCCTATGAGGCCGGTTACCTGCTCGAGCCGAAACTCGTTCCCGTGTTGCCCGGCCGGCGCCGAGCCCCACTGGTCTGCCTCGGGGTCTTCGATGCTCCTGATGAAGAAGCCGTGCCGCCGCCAAGCCCGCCCACCAATGGCCCGATCTTCGATGCAAGGGCGACGTGGTCGTTCGAGGATTACGAGAAGCGGTTCTCGCGGCTGCACCGGCACATCAGGCAAGGCGATTGCTACCAAGGCAACCTCACCTTTCCGGTGCACGCGCAATGGTCGGGCGACCCGCTCGCCGCCTTCGACGCGCTGACCGAACGCCAGCCTGTGAAATATGGCGCGCTGGTCGCGCTCGGCGATCCCATCGTTCTGTCGCGCTCGCCCGAACTGTTCTTCGAGATCGATGCGGCGGGGACGATCGAGACGCATCCGATGAAAGGTACCGCACCGCGCGGCGCAACCAGGGACGAGGACGAGCGGCAGAAGAATTTCCTGCGTAACGACGAGAAGAACCAGGCCGAAAACCGGATGATCGTCGACCTGCTGCGCAACGACATATCGCTGATCAGCGAGGTCGGCACGCTGGAGGTGCCGGAATTGTTCCGCATCGAGACCTACCCGACCGTCCACCAGATGGTGAGCGACGTCAGGGCCAAGCTGCTGCCCGGCCTCGGCATACGCCAGATCTTCGCGGCGCTGTTTCCCTGCGGCTCGATCACCGGCGCACCGAAGATCCGCGCCATGGAGATCCTGCACGATCTGGAGGGCACGCCGCGCGACGTCTATTGCGGCGCCATCGGCTGGATCGCACCCGGCGGCACGATGCGCTTTTCCGTGGCGATCCGTACCATCTCGCTCTTTGCCAGCGGCGAGGCCATCTACAATGTCGGCGGCGGCATCGTCTTCGATTCGGTCGCGGAAGAGGAGTACCAGGAGTGTCTGCTCAAAGCCCGCTTCGCGACGGGGACACCGCCGGTTTCGAGCTGATCGAGACCATGCGCTGGGAACCCGCCTCGGGTTTCCTGCGCCTCGATCGCCATCTTGCGCGCCTTTATGGCTCGGCGGTGGAGCTGGGCTTCAGCTATGATCCGCAAAAGGTCGGCGAGGCCCTGAGCGGCGCGGTCAACCGATCGCCCATCGCCATGCGCACGCGGCTCGCTCTGTCGCGCAATGGCGAGACCAACGCCTCTGCGCAACCCTATGAACCCCTTGCCGCCGACAAGGTGTGGACGCTGCGGCTGGCACGGACGAGGCTCGATTCGAGCAACATGCTGCTGCGCCACAAAACCAGCCGGCGGCAGCTCTACACCAATGCCCGCTCCGAATATCTCATCACCCAGGCCGATGAGGTTCTGCTGGCCAATGAGCGCGGCGAGATCTGCGAAGGCACGATCACCAATGTCTTCGCCGATTTCGGCGAGGGCATCCTGGCGACGCCCCGACTCGATTGCGGCCTGCTGCCTGGCGTATTGCGAGCCGTGCTTCTGGATGAAGGCCGCGCCAGTGAAGCGATCTACAGCTTGGATGACCTGAAATCCGCCAAGGCGCTGTTCGTCGGCAATTCGCTGCGCGGACTGATCCCGGCAAGACTGATCTGAGGCATGACGTCCCTACCCGCCCACACGCCCTATGATGGCTCGTCGAAACTCTTCACCATCGGGCTGAAGCCGCTCGACCCCGCGAACTGGATCGAGGTCGACGGTCACCTGCTACCCTATCTCGCCGAGAAGCGCCGGCTCTATGCCGAGATCCCCGAGCGGGTTTTCGTCGAGGAGGACGGCACGCGCGCCGCCCAGCAGGAGGTGCTCGAATTGCTCGGCGCCTACCTGCCGGAAAGATTCCCCGACATCCACCGGCGCGGCGACGCGGGCGTTGCGGTCGTGGGCGCGACGGGCCGTCCCACGATCCCCTCCAACCTCGCCGCCGCTCCCTTGGTCGCGGCCTCGCTGCTTGTCCAGGAAGACCTCATCCTCATGCGCCGCGACGACAGCGGCTGGCGTCTGGCCGCGGGTTCGCTGTGCTTCCCCTCGTCCTGGGCGCTCACCGAAAAATTCGGCAAGCCGCTGCAGCAGATCCACGAGCCGGTGCCGGGCTTCGGCCCGGGCACAAGGCCGGCCGATCTCATCAACCGGATGTTCGATGGCCTGCAGGGCCAGGCGGTCGAGCGTTACAATTGGTCGATCCAGTCAGGGGACGCGCTCTACCATCCACTGTCCAATGTCGAGCGCATCGACCGCGCCACCAACCGGCCGACACGTTTCCCCGACGGTGACGTCAAGGCGCACGCCTTCATTCGGGTGGAACGCCAGACACTGCGCAAACTGCCCGCCTCGCGCGATATCCTGTTCACCATCCGCATCCATCTCGACCCGCTCGCCGTGCTGGCGCGGCACCCGGACCGGGCGACGCTGGCGGCGTCCTTCGCCGCCCAACTCGAAGCGCTCGATATCGCCCAGCTCGACTACAAGGGCCTGACATCGGATCGCGATCGGGTGATCGCTGTCCTTAACCACATGGCCAAGGACGCGTAGTCGCGGGTTGGCGCTTTTCGCTGGTTTATGACAATGATCTGTGATGTAGCGCATGGCCGTTGGGCGAAAATGCCCGGCTTTTGCACGGGGTTGCTCGGCTTTTGCACGGAGTTGCCCGGCTTTGCACGCAGTTGAAGGAGTGCTCGATAAAATGGCGAATGAAAACTGGCCCGTTTACGGTGAGATTACCGGCCCCGTGGTGATGATCGGCTTTGGCTCGATCGGACGCGGAACGCTGCCGCTCATCGAACGCCATTTCAAGTTCGACAAGTCGCGCATGACGGTCCTCGACCCGCGCGATACCGATCGCAAGCTGCTCGATGAGCGCGGCATCGCCTTCGTCCAGGAAGCGGTAACCGAGAAGAACTACAGGAAGCTTTTGACGCCGCTTCTGACGAATGGCGCAGGCCAAGGCTTTTGCGTCAACCTGTCGGTCGACACCGGCTCGGTGGACCTGATGCGGCTCTGCCGCAAGCTCGGCGTGCTTTACATCGACACCGTCGTCGAGCCCTGGCTTGGCTTCTATTTCGACGCCAAGGCCGACAATGCCAGCCGCACCAACTATGCGCTCCGCGAAGCGCTGATCAAGGAAAAGCACGACAAGCCCGGCGGCGCGACGGCAATCTCCACCTGCGGCGCCAACCCCGGCATGGTGTCCTGGTTCGTCAAGCAGGCGCTGGTCAATTTGGCCACCGATCTCGGCATGGAATTCTCCGAGCCCGCGCAGGACGACCGCGAGGGCTGGGCGAAACTCATGAAGAAGGCCGGCGTCAAGGGCATCCACATCGCCGAGCGCGACACCCAGCGCACCAAGAAGCCCAAGCCGATGGATGTGTTCTGGAACACCTGGTCTGTCGAGGGCTTCATCTCCGAAGGATTGCAGCCGGCCGAGCTCGGCTGGGGCACGCACGAGACCTGGATGCCGAAGAACGGCAAGAAGCACAAGCACGGCTCCAAGGCCGCGATCTACCTGGAGCAACCGGGCGCCAACACGCGCGTGCGCTCCTGGTGCCCGACGCCGGGCCCGCAGTATGGCCTGCTGGTGACGCACAATGAGGCGATCTCGATCGCCGATTTCTTCACCGTGCGCTCCAAGAAGGGCAAGGTTCAATACCGCCCGACCTGCCACTACGCCTACCATCCCTGCAACGATGCGATGCTGTCGCTGGACGAGATGTTCGGTGCCGCCGGCAAGCCGCAGCCGGTGCACCATGTGCTGGACGAGAACGAACTGGTCGACGGTGTCGACGAACTCGGCGTCCTGCTCTACGGCCACGACAAGAATGCCTACTGGTACGGTTCGCAGCTGTCGCTCGCCGAGGCGCGCAAGCTGGCCCCCTATCAGAACGCCACCGGCATGCAGGTCACCTCGGCGGTTCTGGCCGGCATGGTCTGGGCGCTGGAAAATCCGGCCGCCGGCATCGTCGAGGCCGACGAGATGGACTACAAGCGCTGCCTCGACGTGCAGTCGCCCTATCTCGGACCGGTCAAGGGCTATTATACCGACTGGACGCCGCTCGACAGGCGCCCGGGCCTCTTCCCGGAGGACCTCGACCGCAGCGACCCGTGGCAATTCCGCAACATCCTCGTCCGATAGCATCGCGCGGACCCTATGCCATTGCCTTGCAATCGCCCGGAAATCGGGCGATTGAAGGGATGCGGCCTGGAGTGGCGAGTGCGTCCCGTTGGACGCATAAGCACACCCCAGCACTTTGGACGTTCGCGTCGCGCTTTCCAGAAATCGGCCCGATTTTTGGACCCGACGCGTTTGGAGAGGATTTTATATGACTATTGCGCGCAAAGTTCTTTCTATGGGCGTGGCGGGCGCCGTTGTCTCGATGCTCGCTGCCTGTACCACCAGCGGCCCCGGCGAGCCGCCGATGGCAACCACGCCGAAAGGCGTCGAGGGGTCCTGGATCGATGCCAAGGGCACCGGCCTGTCGACCTTCAACGGCGGCAAGTTCACGACCGTCGCTACCGACACCGGCCAGAAGCTGGCCGATGGCAGCTACACGATGACCGGCGCCACTTCGGTGCAGATCAACGGCACCTCGCTGATCCGCCAGACCGGCGTCAGCTTCAACTGCCTGCTGGTGTCGACCAGCCAGCTCAACTGCACCAGTTCGGGCGGCCAGAATTTCGTGCTGACGCGACGCACCTGAACCCCGCGAACATCCGCTTGCTCAAGGACGGCGGCCATTGGCCGCCGTTCTTTTTATGCCGGCAAAGCTCACCTGGATTTCTGCTTGCGTCGGCCGGAACGCGATGGGAACATGATCGAAACGCTGGCTGTTATATCCCAGTCAAGTAGGGGCGTTAGACGCCTCGGATCAGCCTGCCGGGAGACGAAGATGAAGAAGCTTGTCGCCATTGCCGCCCTTTCCGCGTCGACGCTTGGCCTGTCGGCCGGCGTATCCTTTGCCGACTACACACTGAACATCCTGCACATCAATGACTGGCACAGCCGCATCGAAGGCAACAACAAATATGAGTCGACCTGCTCGGCCGAGGAGGAGACCAAGGGTGAGTGCATCGGCGGCGCCGGTCGGCTGATCACCGCGATCGCCCAGGAACGCAAGAAGCTGGAAGGCCAGAACGTGCTGTTGCTCAGCGCCGGCGACAATTTCCAGGGTTCGCTGTTCTACACCACCTACAAGGGCAAGGTCGAAGGCGAGTTCCTCAACGACATGAAGTTCGACGCCATGGCGCTCGGCAACCATGAATTCGACGATGGCGAAACGGCGTTGGCGCCGTTCCTCGACATGATCAAGTTCCCCGTGCTCGGCGCCAACGTCAAGGCCAACGCCCAGTCCAAGCTCGGCGACCGCGTCAAGCCGTCGATCGTCGTCGAGGTCGGCGGCCAGAAGATCGGCATCATCGGCGCCGTCACCAACGACACGCCCGAACTCGCCTCCCCCGGCCCCAACATCACCATCGAGGACGACGTGAAGTCGATCACGGCGGAGGTCGACAAGCTCAAGGGCGAAGGCGTCAACAAGATCATCGCCGTGACCCATATCGGCTATAACAGGGAGCGCGACGTTATTGCCAAGATTCCCGGCATCGATGTCGTCGTCGGCGGCCACAGTCACACGCTTCTGTCCAACACCGACCCGAAGGCGGCTGGACCCTACCCGACGATGGTCGACAACCCCGGCGGCTACAAGGTGCCTGTGGTGCAGGCGGCGTCGTATTCGAAATATCTCGGCGAGTTCAAGGTCGTGTTTGACGACAATGGCGTCGTCAAATCGGCGAGCGGCGACCCGATCCATCTCGACAAGTCGATCACGCCCGATCCCGCGGTGCTCGCCCGCATCAAGGAGCTCGGCGCACCGATCGAGGCCTTGAAGAACAAGGAAGTGGCCGAGACCACCGACGTGATCGACGGCAGCCGTGAGAACTGCCGCGCCAAGGAATGCGCGATGGGCAACCTCGTCTCCGACGCCATCCTCGACCGCGTCAAGGGACAGGGCGTCGAGATCGTCATCTCCAACGGTGGTGGCCTGCGCGCCTCGATCGACAAGGGCACCGTCACCATGGGTGAGGTGCTGACCGTGCTGCCGTTCCAGAACACGCTGGCGACCTTCCAGATTTCCGGCAAGGACCTGGTCGCCGGGCTCGAAGGCGGGCTCAGCCAGATCGAGGACGGCGCCGGCCGCTTCCCTCAGGTGGCGGGCCTCAAATATTCCTTCGACAGGTCGGTCGCGCCCAATGCCGGCCGCGTCAAGTCGGTGGAAGTGATGGAAAACGGCGCCTGGACGCCGATCAATCCCGACAAGGACTATCTGGTTGCCACCAACAACTATGTCCGCCAGGGCGGCGACGGCTACAAGGTGTTCGCCGAAAAGGCCAAGAATGCCTATGATTACGGCCCCGGTCTCGAACAGGTGGTTGCCGACTATCTAGGCGCCCACCAGCCCTATACGCCGAAGCTCGACGGCCGCATCACCGAGATCGCGGCGACGGTCGCGGCGGCGCCTGCCGCCGAGCCGGCAAAGCCTGCCGAACCAGCAAAGCCCGCGGCGCCGGCACCGGCCGAGGCCGCCAAACCGGCTGAACCGGCAAAGCCCGCCGATGCCGCACCGGCGATGCCTGAAATGCCTGCCAACTCAGGCGATATCGCCAACACGCCGCCAGCCATATCGACGGAAAACGCGCCTCCCCCACCGGCCCCGCCGGCACCTGCCGAACCGGCAAAGCCTGCCGAGACTGCCCCAGCCGCTCCCGTCCCGGCGGCATCCGCGCCCGTCGAGCCGGCAAAGCCCGCCGAGGCCGCACCGGCCACTGGCAGCCATGTCATCGTGACCGGCGACACCTACTGGGAGCTGGCGAAGAAGGCCTATGGCGACGCGACCAAATGGAAACTCATCTATGAGGCGAACAAGGGGCAGAAGCCTCACCGGCTTCCGATTGGCGGCACGCTGACCATCCCGCCGAAATAGCCTTCGCTTCGAAGCCTGGAATACACCACCCCGCCCGGGAAACCGGGCGGGTGTCGCTTTTTAAGGCTAAGGTGCGGCCAGACGCAGCATTGAAAGCCTGCGCAAGATGGTTAGGTTCGCGCCATCCGGAGAACCCTTATGACGCTTTCTTCCTCGATAGATGCCGACGCCGCAAAGGCGGTTGGCCCGCTGCCGCCAGGCCATCCACCGGTCAGGACGGGCAAGGTTGGCGTCATGCTGGTCAATCTCGGTACGCCCGACGGCACCGATTTCAAGCCGATGTGGCGTTATCTCAGGGAATTCCTGTCCGATCCGCGCGTCATCGAGCTCAACAAGGCGATCTGGTATCCAATCCTCTACGGCCTGGTGCTGACGTCGCGGCCGAAAAAGTCCGGCGCCAACTACGCCAGGATCTGGAACCGGGAGAAAAACGAGTCGCCGCTGCGCACCTATACCCGCGCGCAAGGCGAAAAACTGGCCGCGGCGCTGCGCGACCTGCCCAACGTCACCGTCGACTGGGCGATGCGCTACGGCAATCCGTCGACGGCAAGCGTGGCTGAGCGGCTGGTCGCGCAAGGTTGCGACCGCATCCTGTCGCTTCCGCTCTACCCGCAATATTCGGCCACCACCACCGCAACCGCCAACGACCAGCTGTTTCGCGCGCTGATGAAGATGCGCCGCGCGCCGGCGATCCGTAGCGTGCCGCCCTACTATGACGAGCCGGTCTACATCGAGGCGCTGGCAGCTTCTATAGAGCAACATCTGGCAACGCTGAATTTCGAGCCGGAGGTGGTCATCACCTCCTATCACGGCATCCCGAAACCCTATTTCGAGAAGGGCGATCCCTATCATTGCCACTGCCTCAAGACGACGCGGCTGCTGCGCGAACGGCTGGGCTGGGACGAGAACAAGCTGATCACCACCTTCCAGTCGCGCTTCGGCGCGCAGGAATGGCTGCAGCCCTATACCGACAAGACGGTGGAGAAACTCGCCAAGGACGGCGTCAAGTCGATCGCCATCGTCAATCCCGGCTTTTCCGTCGATTGCATCGAGACGCTGGACGAGATCGGCCGCGAAGCTGCCGAGACCTTCCATCATGCCGGTGGCGAAAAATTCGCCCATATTCCTTGCCTCAACGACAGTCCGGAAGGCATGGCGGTGATCGAAGCGATGGTACGGCGCGAGCTGTCTGGCTGGGTCTGACGCCGGAACCACCGCCACTCCGGGGCGTTGACGCGCACCTTCCGGAGACGTGGATGCCGCGCAAACTCGACCTCAGAACCGGCCGGCCTGTCTGGTCGGCCTATCGCGCGCCCACGGTGCCGACCGACAGTCTGACCCGGGACGTCAAGACCGATGTGCTGATCATCGGCATGGGGATCAGCGGCGCCATGATGGCCGAGGCGCTGACAGCGGACGGCCACTCCGTGATCTGCATCGACCGCCGCGGACCGCTGAAAGGCTCGACGGCGGCAACCACGGCGCTGGTGCAGTTCGAAATCGACCAGCCGCTTTCAATTCTGTCGAGAATGATTGGCAAGGCCGAGGCACGGCAGGCCTGGCGACGCTCGCGGCTGGCCGTTTCCAATCTCGCCGCCCGCGTCACCGAACTCGGCATCACCTGCGGCATGAGCCGAACCCAATCGCTCTATCTGGCCGGCACCGTGCTCGGCCCCTCGGAACTGCGTGAGGAGGCCGAAGCGCGCCGGCAAGCTGGCATCGCCGCGACCTACTTGACCCCTCGGCCGCTCGCCGAGGCGTTCGGCATCGACCGCGATGGCGCCATCCTCAGCCATGGCAACATCGCGCTCGACCCGCGCAAGCTGACGGCAGGACTGCTGCTCGAGGCGCTCGGGCGCAAGGCTCGTCTCTACACGCCCGTCGAAGCGACGGCGATCAAGGACAGTGCCGACGAGGTGGTCGTGGCAACCAGGGACGGCCCCACCATTACGGCGCGGCATGTCGTCCTGGCCACCGGTTACGAACTGGTCGACATCGTGCCGGCGGCGGCCCACCAGATCATCTCGACCTGGGCGATCGCGACGCGCCCACAGCCACGAAAGCTCTGGCCGGGTGCGACGTTCATCTGGGAGGCGTCGGATCCCTACCTCTATGTCAGGGCGACCACCGACGGCCGGGTCGTATGCGGCGGTGAGGACGAGGATTTCGTCGACGAGACACAGCGAGACGAACTCATCCCCGACAAGAGCGAACGGATAGCCGAAAAGCTTGGCAGGCTGTTGCCGCATCTCGACACCAGGCCCGAATTTGCCTGGACCGGCTCCTTCGGCACGACGACCACTGGCCTCCCTTGCATCGGCGCCATTCCCAGGCATCCGCGCATCCATGCCGTGATGGGTTATGGCGGCAACGGCATCACCTTCTCGCGCATCGCTGCCGAGATCGTTCCGGCCTCGATCCGCGGGCTTGAAGACACGGATGCAAGCCTGTTTGCCTTCAACCGCTGAGTGTATACTCGCAAACAATCCCTCATCACCTAATTGTAACGTTGCTGAAACACACTTAAGTCTTTGGTGAAGTCGGCTGCGTGGGAATGGCTCGCGCGGCCTGCCTCTGAGGGAGAACCAAATGGATTTCAGTGGTTTCGATATTGCGGTCGTTGTTCTGGTCGCGCTTGTCGTGCTGGTGCTGTTCAAGGGCATCAAAACAATTCCGCAGGGATACAACTATACCGTCGAACGCTTTGGTCGTTACACCAAGACACTGAGCCCCGGCCTCAACCTCATCACACCATTCGTTGACCGCATCGGCGCCAAGATGAACATGATGGAACAGGTGCTCGACGTTCCGAGCCAGGAGATCATCACCCGCGACAACGCCATCGTCGGCGTCGACGGCATCGCTTTCTACCAGATCCTCAACGCGGCACAGGCCGCCTATCAGGTTGCCGGCCTGCAGAACGCCATCCTCAACCTGACGATGACCAACATCCGTACTGTAATGGGCTCGATGGACCTCGATGAGCTGTTGTCCAACCGCGACGCCATCAACGAGCGCCTGCTGCGCGTCGTCGACGAAGCGGCGCATCCGTGGGGCATCAAGATCACCCGCGTCGAGATCAAGGACATCAACCCGCCGGCGAACCTGATCGAATCGATGGGCCGCCAGATGACCGCCGAGCGCAACAAGCGCGCGCAAATCCTGGCCGCCGAAGGCCTCAAACAGTCGCAGATCCTCGAAGCCGAGGGCCGCAAGGAAGCCGCCTTCCGCGACGCCGAGGCGCGCGAACGCTCCGCCGAAGCCGAAGCCCGCGCCACCCAGGTGGTGTCGGAAGCGATTTCCAAGGGCGACGTGCAAGCGCTGAACTACTTCGTCGCCCAGAAATACACCGAGGCCTTGACCAGGATCGGTTCGGCCACCAACAGCAAGGTCGTGCTGATGCCCCTGGAAGCCTCCTCGCTGATCGGCACGCTCGGCGGTATCGGCGAGATCGCCAAGGAAGTCTTCCGCAGCGAAGGCACGACCGGTGCGCAAAGGCAGGCAGCGCGTCCGCCTGTCGTCAGGCCCTCCGAAAACTGAGATAGGCCACGCTCATGATCGACCGCATCGTTTCTGAACTCGGCCCGTGGAACTGGATGGTTCTGGGCTTCGTGCTGCTGGTTGTAGAGGTCATCGCGCCGGGTTTCTTCATGCTTTGGATCGGCATCGCCGCCCTGATCGTCGGCGCGGTGTCGCTGCTAATCTGGGATGCCGCCATCTGGACATGGCAGGTCCAGGTGCTGCTGTTCCTCGTGCTGTCGCTGGTTTCAGCCTTTGTCGGCAAGAAACTCATGGGCGGACGCGACCAGCCGACCGACCAGCCCCTGCTCAACCGCCGTGGTGCGCAGATGATCGGTAGGATGGCGACACTTGCCGAACCGATCCGCGACGGCCGTGGCCGCATCAAGCTCGGCGACACGCTGTGGCGCGTTTCCGGCCCGGACCTGCCCGCCGGCACCCAAGTCCGCGTCACCGCCGCCGCCGACACCGATCTGGAATTGACGGTGGAGCAGGTCTGAATTTCAGCTCGCCATTACCTGAATGCCGCCGACGCGCAGGTGTGCTGAGATTCAGGTCAGGGCGAGTCGAAAATGGCTGATGCCGAGAACCGGAGCGGAGCGTACTTTTCGTACGCGAGCTCAGTTCTACTGCGACGCAGTAGAACGGGGAAGCCCAGGGATCAGCCATTTGCAGGCCGACCTCACCTGAATATCAGCGCACCTCAGGCTGCGCCGATGCGCAGCAGGTCGTGAAAATGCACCACGCCCAGCGGCATGTTGTTCCTGGTCACCACCAGTGCGCCGATATTGTGCTCGTTGAGCAGCGCGATGGCCGTACCTGCTAGCGTCTGCGGGTCGACCGTCTTGGGTGTGCGGGTCATCACCTCGTCGACGATGACATCGGCCAGGTTACGGTGCAGGTTGCGCGCCACATCGCCGTCGGTGATGATCCCGGCCAATTCGCCATTCGCGTCGACGATCAGGACGCAGCCGACCTTCTTCTGCGACAACGTCATCACCGCTTCCGGCATCTTGGTGCCGACGACGGCCAGCGGCATCTGGTCGCCGACCCGCATGATCTCGGAGACCATGGTCAGGTTGGCGCCAAGCTGGCCGCCGGGATGGAAGGTGCGAAAATGGTCCGGCGTGAAGCCGCGCGCCTCGAGCAGCGCGATCGCCAGCGCGTCGCCGACGACCAGCTGCAGCAGCGTCGATGTTGTCGGCGCCAGGCCATGCGGGCAGGCCTCGGGGGTGCGTGGCAACAAAAGCACGACGTCGGCCGCGCGCGCCAGCGCCGACGTCTCTCCAGAGGTGACGGCGATGAGCGGAATGGAAAACCGCCGGGAATAGGCGACGATACCCATCATCTCCTTGCTCTCGCCCGACCACGAGATTGCGATGATGGCATCGTCCTTGGCGATCATGCCGAGATCACCATGATTGGCCTCGGCGGGATGGACGAAGAAGGCAGGCGTGCCGGTGGAGGCCAGCGTCGCCGCAATCTTCGAACCGATATGGCCGCTTTTGCCGACACCGGTGACGATGAGCCGGCCCTCGATCTTCGAGATCATGTCGACGGCATGGGCAAAGGGTGCCGCCAGTCCGTTCTCGAGCGCCTCGGCAAGGGCCGCGATCCCGGCCTGCTCGGTTGCCACCGTTCTCAGCGCCGATTCGATCGACGCTTGCCTGTCCAGGGGCTTCTTATCGAGAGGTCTCGCATGCATGGCTGATGCGCTTAGCGCTTTGCCGCCCGCCTGTCCAACAGAAATGGCCTTCCGCATGACGGCTGAATGTGTGCGGTAATTTGGGACAACGACAAGGATCAAAACGGAAGGCACGACGCGGACCCGCATTGTCGCCCGCGGAAATCGCGTTTGAACCGGGGACGCGCGCGACCTCAACCCTCCGTTAACCATCCCCATTTACGGTTCGGTAAGTATGGCGCGCATGCGCCGCGCGAGCAGTGGTGGCGATGTCCGGGGTCCAGCCAGAAAAATCGAGAGGACGACGGGGCAACGCGGTCTGCGCCTTGCTGCTGGCGACCAGCGTCCTTGCCTTGCTGCGTCCTGCGCCACTCCAGGCCCAGGAAACGGAACTGCGTGGAGAAGTGTCGGAATCGGCGATCCTGTCCGACCAGCAGCGCAAGGCAAGAAACCTTGTTCTTGCCCAGCAAGCGGCGGCCAATGCTGCCGCGCAGGACGATGCGTCGGCGCGCACCTATCTGCCGGCCAGCGCCGGTGCCGTGCCTGACGATACCGACGCCGCGAACTCGACCACGAGCGTCTTCGACCCGCCCCAGGCCAGCGACGATATCTCCGCCGACACACCGACGCCGCCCAAGCCGCGCCGCACTTCGAACGCCAGGCAGAACGCGGCCGACAAGGCAAAGGACAAGGCTGCCGACAAGTCCAAGAAGAAAAAGGGCACCACGGCGGCTACGGATCCAACCACCACCGCCACGGCAGTCACCACGGCGAGGACCGACGATACCGACAACACCGCGGCGGACCAGGAAGCGGCCAACCGCCGTGCACTTACCATCGACAGTGTGGACAGGCAGAAACTCGACGCCGGCGCCGAGCGCACCGCTGCGATCGAAGGCCAGAACAAGAAGCCCGAGGACGATCCGTTCGCCGCCACCGGTGTCAAATGGGGCTCCTTCGTCATCCGGCCGACCCTCGAACAGGGGCTGACGGCGACGACGAACGGCGATTCGAGCAGTGCCGGCACGTCGGCGCTGCTGTCCGAGACGGCGCTGCGCTTTACCGCCGCTTCCGACTGGCGCGAAAACTCCGCGACCATCGACGGCTATGGCAATTTCCGCGAAACCGTGTCGGGCTACCCGGTTCACGATGGGCAGGGCCGCATCGAAGGCCAACTCAATGTCGACCTCGACAAGGAATTGCGCGCCATCGCCAAGCTCGGCTACGAAGCCGTGCCGGAATCGGCGTCTTCGCCCGATGCCATTGCCGGCGTCAGCACCCAGCCGCTGCGGCAGACGATCGATGGCAGCATCGGCGTCGAGAAGGCCGTCGGCAAGATGCAGTACAGGTTGACCGGGGCGGTCTCACACGACTTCTACGGTGACGCCAAGCTCGCCGACGGCACCTCGCTGTCGCAGAAGGATCAAGACAACACGCTCTACACGGCAACCTTGCGCACCGGCTACGAGATTTCCCCGGCGCTCACGCCCTTCACCGAAATCGAGGTCGGCCGCCGGGCCTATGACCAGCGCATCGACGATGAAGGCTTCGAGCGCTCCTCGACGCGCCTCGGCGCCCGCGCGGGCCTGCAAGTCGACATGGGCGAGAAGCTGTCGGGTGAATTCTCGGCCGGCTGGCTCAGGGAAGCGATCGACGACAAAAGCCTTGAAGCGATTTCGGGTGCCACCGTCAATGCCGATCTAAACTGGTCGCCCGAACGCGGCACCACGATCGGCCTGACCGGCAAGACCACTGTCGAGACCACGACCACATCAGGCGAAAGCGGCGATATCCTCTACTCCGGACGCCTGACGGGCGAACGCGTGATCCGATCCAATCTCACCGCGAATGCGGCACTGGGCCTGGACTGGCGCGACTATGTCGGCATCAACGGCCATGACAGGATCTTGAGCGCCGAGGCCGGCCTGACCTGGTGGCTGAACCGCTATGCCGGCCTCACCACCCGGGTGAGAACCGAAAAACTGACCAGCAACCTGCCCGGCCGCGACTACACCGCCAACAGCATCTACCTCGGCATGAAAGTGCAGCGCTGAACGCGTATGCACTTCGTCATCCTGGGGCGTAGCAAGGAGCGAAGCGACCCGGCGCAGACCCCAGGATCCATGCAGCGACTTATGGGTCGCCTCTGCGGTGATAGGCCTGGAGCATCTCTCTGGCTCCTGCTTCGCCGAGGATGACGAAAGTATGGGGCTTAAAACGCTGCCCCGCGCCGTTCTGATGGCTTCATCTCGTCGAGAAGCGTGCGGATCACGCCGGCCATGCTCTGGTTCATGTCGTTGCGCCACAGCGCGAAGGCGACATTGGCCTCGACAAAACCTTCCGGCGAGCCGCAATCGAAGGTGCGGCCCTGATAATGATAGCCGTAGAAGGCTTGCTGCTTTTCCAGCTTTAGCATCGCGTCGGTGAGCTGGATTTCGTTGCCGGCGCCCTTCTCCTGGCCTTCGAGAATTTTGAAGATCTCCGGCTGCAGGATGTAGCGGCCGTTGATATAGAGGTTGGAGGGCGCTGTGCCGGTCTTCGGCTTTTCCACCATCTCGGTGATGCGGAAGCCGTGATGGGTGTCTTCGCCGCGGCCGACAATGCCGTATTTGTGAGCCTCCGCCGGGTCGCATTCCTGCACCGCGATGATGTTGTTGCCGGTTTCCTCGTAGAGTTCGACCATCGCCTTCGTGCAGCTCTTCTCCGACTGCATGATCATGTCGGGCAACAACAGCGCGAACGGCTCGTCGCCGACCAGTTCGCGCGCGCACCAGACAGCATGGCCGAGACCCATCGGCACCTGCTGGCGGGTGAAGCTGGTCTGGCCCGGCGCCGGCTGCAGCCGCTGCAGGCGGGCAAGCTGCTCGTCCTTGCCGCGCTGTGCCAGCGTGTCATAGAGCTCGAACTGGATATCGAAATGGTCCTCGATGACCGCCTTGTTGCGGCCGGTGACGAAGATGAAATGCTCGATGCCCGCCTCGCGCGCCTCATCGACGACATACTGGATGACCGGCCTGTCGACGACGGTCAGCATTTCCTTGGGAACGGCCTTGGTGGCCGGGAGAAACCGGGTGCCGAGGCCGGCGACCGGGAAAACTGCCTTGCGAACTCTCTTCATGCTTTCAATTATCCGTTTGCTGGCCGGCTCCGCAATCCCCGTCTCGCGACATTTTCACGCCGGAATTGAAGATTACTGGAGCGGCTGAGGGAAACTTCCACCGGTTAAAGCATCGAGGTGTCTTTTCGTTCCAGGCGACGCCTATGGTAAACTAATTCCTAACCCGGTTCGGCGATGAATGGTCTTTCCTGAGACAAAGAAGGAGGAAAAGATGTCCGTTCGCAATGCCGCAAAACGTTTCAGCAGCGTCATGACGGCGGCAAGCCTCTCGCTCGCTTTGCTCATTCCCACCGGGCCGGCCTTCGCCGACGCCGGGTTCCGGCAATGGGTCGCCGGCTTCCGCGCCACCGCCGTGGCCGGCGGCGTTTCCGGCGCCGTCTACGACCAGGCCTTCCGGGGGATCAACGAGCCCGACCCGGTGGTGCTGGAAAAGGCCCGTACCCAGCCCGAATTCACCGCACCCGCCTGGGATTATTTCGACAACCGCGTCCATGACCAGTCCGTCGCCGTCGGGCAGCAGATGGCGAAAAAGTGGAAACCTTGGCTGGACAGGATCGAGGCGAGGTTCGGTGTCGACCGCTACGTGCTGTTGGCCATCTGGTCGATGGAATCGAACTATGGCGAGATCCTCAAGCGCGACGACATCATGCGCAATGTCGTCCGTTCGCTGGCGACTTTGGGATATGGCGACCCGAAACGTTCGAAATACGCCCGCACCCAGTTGGTCGCGGCGCTGAAGATCCTGCAGAGCGGCGACATCGACGAAAGCCACCTGATGGGCTCCTGGGCGGGTGCCATGGGCCAGACCCAGTTCATCCCGACCAGCTACCAGCATTATGCCGTCGACATGGACGGTAACGGCAAGCGCGACATCTGGAATTCCATTCCCGATGCGTTGGCGACATCGGCTAACCTGCTCAAGAAGAATGGCTGGCAGGCCGGCAAGACCTGGGGCTACGAAGTCACCTTGCCGGCAGGCAAATTGCCGGGCGGATCGAAGACCCTGGCGCAATGGCAGGCGCTCGGCGTCGTCAGGGCCAGCGGCAAACCGTTCAAGACCCTTACCGACAAGGCGACGCTGAAAGTGCCGGACGGCCGCGGCGGGCCGGCCTTCCTGATGATCAGGAATTTCTCGGTCATCAAGGCCTACAACAATGCCGACAAATACGCGCTCGCTGTCGGTCTGCTTGCCGATGAGATCGCTGGCGGCAACGGCCTGGTGCAGGACTGGCAGCGACCTTTCACCAAGCTCAGCTTCGAGGAAAGGCAGGAGTTGCAGAAGCGACTTTCCCAGCATGGCCTTTATGATGGCAAATTCGACGGCAAGATCGGTGACGGCTCGAAGACGGCCATCATGGCTTATCAGGCGAAGGTTGGCTTGGCCCAGGATGGCTATCCGAGCTTGGAAGTGCTGAAATGGCTCAGGCAAAAATAAAACCTGGCGTAGTTGAGTAGGGAGGGGGCGATTGGTTTGGCCTGCGCGCATCGGGACGGTCGTTCGTCGCATGCCGGTGCTGATTCTGGCCTTCGCCGTGCTCGCCATCGCCGTGGCCGGCGCCGTCCACGCCCCAGCCATGGCGCAGGAGCAGCCGCAGCAGAGCCGCGGCTGGTCGTTGCGCGACCTTCTGTTTCCGCGCCGCAGCGAGCGGGTAGAGCCGCCACTGGACATCCAGAAGGCGATACCCAAGCCGAAGAAGAAACCTCGTGCGCCTCGCCCACCCGAGGAGCCTGCAACGCCCGTGGCCGAAAAAGCGCCGGACGCCCGCACCGTCCTTGTGGTCGGCGACTTCATGGCGGCGGGTCTGGCCGAGGGTCTGGACGAAGCCTTCGCCGAGAATACCGGCGTCAGGATCGTTGACCGCAGCAATGGCTCGTCAGGCTTCGTGCGCGATGATTTCTACAACTGGCCCGAACAGATCAAATCGCTGATCGAAACCGAAAAGCCCGCCGCGGTGGTCGTCATGCTGGGGTCTAACGACCGCCAGCAGATGAAGGTCGGGGACGTACGCGAGCAGCCTCGTTCCGAAAACTGGACCAAGGAGTACGAACACCGTACCGATGAGTTCGGCAAGGCAATCGCCACCGCCAAGGTGCCTTTCCTATGGGTGGGCATGCCGGCCTTCCGGGTGCCGAAGATGACCTCGGACATGCTGGCCTTCAACGACATCTACCACAAGGCGGCCGAAAGCCACGGCGGCGAATTCGTCGATGTCTGGGACGGTTTCGTCGACGAGAACGGGGCCTTCATTACCAGCGGCCCCGACATGAATGGCCAGCCCGTGCGGCTGCGCGCCGATGACGGCATCAACGTGTCCAAGGCAGGCAAGCGCAAACTCGCCTTCTACACCGAAAAGTCGCTGGTGAAGATCCTTGGACTGGCCGCGCCGGGAAGCGTGGCACCGACGGCGGCGCCGGCGGGCGCACCGGTCGAGGCGCCCGGTTCGGCCGCCGCCCCCATCGTCATCGATCGCACCCAACCCATGCTGCTCAGCGATCCCGCGCTCGACGGCGGCACCGAATTGCTCGGCGCCGCCCCACTGCCGAAGGCCGATCCAGCTCTTCCCGGGGAAAGGTTGGTGATCGAGGGCAAGGCGCCGGAAGCTTCGCCCGGACGCGCCGACGACTTTTCCTGGCCGCCGAAGGCAAGTCCGGCAGCCGCGGCGGCGGCCGCCGATACCACGACGGCGATTACCCCTTAACGCGGCAGGACGGTCGTCCCCATCAGCGCCTCGTCGATCGAGCGTGCCGCCTGGCGGCCTTCGCGGATCGCCCAGACGACCAGAGACTGGCCACGGCGCACGTCGCCCGCCGCGTAGAGCCGGTCGACGCTGGTCCTGTAGTCGCGGTCATTGGCCTCGACATTCCTGGAACGGCGGCTGTCGGTGGTGATCTTCATCTCACCCTCCAGTTCCGCCGCAACGCCTGCCGTCGCCGGTCCGGCAAAGCCGATGGCGATGAAGGCCAGATCGGCGCGGATGACGAATTCGGTGCCGGCGATCGGCTTGCGCTTCTCGTCGACCTCGCAGCATTTGACGCCCGTAAGCTGGCCTTCCTCGCCGATGAATTCGAGCGTCGCCACCTGGAATTCGCGCTCCGCGCCCTCGGCCTGCGAGGACGAGGTGCGCATCTTGGTTGCCCAGTAGGGCCAGACGGCGAGCTTGTCTTCCTTCTCGGGCGGCTGCGGGCGGATGTCGAGCTGGGTGACGCGCACGGCGCCCTGGCGGAAGGCGGTGCCGACGCAGTCGGAGGCGGTATCGCCACCACCGACGACAACGACATGCTGGCCACCGGCGATGATCGGATGCGACGGCCATGCCACGGACTGGATCGGCTCACCGCCGACGCGGCGGTTCTGCTGCACCAGATAGGGCATCGCGTCATGCACACCGCCGAGATCATCGCCGGGTATCCCGGCGGCGCGCGGCGTTTCCGAACCGCCGCAATAGAGCACGGCATCATGCTCTGCGAGCAGTTCAGCCACGGGCTTGTCGACGCCGACATTGACGCCACAGTGGAAGGTCACCCCCTCGCCCTGCATCTGTTCGATGCGCCGGTCGATATAGTGCTTCTCGATCTTGAAGTCGGGAATGCCGTAACGCATCAGCCCGCCTGGCCGGCTCTCGCGCTCATAGACATGCACGTCGTGGCCGGCGCGGCCAAGCTGCTGGGCCGCCGCCATGCCAGCCGGGCCGGACCCGATGATGGCGACCCGCTTGCCGGTCTTCCTTTCCGGCGGATAGGGCCTGATGTGGCCGGTCTCATAGGCCTTGTCCGCGATCGCCTGCTCCACCGTCTTGATGGCGACAGGAATGTCCTCGAGGTTCAGCGTGCAGGCTTCCTCGCAAGGTGCCGGGCAGATGCGGCCGGTGAACTCCGGGAAGTTGTTGGTCGAGTGCAGGTTGCGGATCGCGTTGTCCCAGTCCCTGTTGTAGACGAGGTCGTTCCAGTCGGGGATCTGGTTGTGGATCGGGCAGCCGGTCGGCCCGTGGCAGAACGGAATGCCGCAATCCATGCAGCGCGCGGCCTGTTTCTCCACCTCCTTGTCCGACATCGGCAGCGTGAATTCGCGGAAATGCCGGATGCGGTCGGAGGCCGGCTGGTACTTGTGCACCTGCCGGTCGATTTCGAGAAAGCCTGTTACCTTGCCCATAGTCCAGTTCCTGCTGTCCAGATGGTGCGGTTTTCGCCGCACCCGTTAACCTCTTGAGGCAGCCATGGCAACCTTGAGCCCGAGGTCAAACTGTCGATGAAGGGGCCGGGAAGCCTGGGCTCCCCGGCAATTCTCAAAAATCTATTCGGCCGCGACGCCCATGCGCATGCGTTCCATCTCGATCAGCGCGCGGCGGTATTCGACCGGCATGATCTTGCGGAATTTCGGCCGGAACGTCGCCCAGTCGTCGAGGATCTCGCGGCCGCGCACCGAACCCGTATAGTGCACGTGGTTCGAGATCAGCTGGTAGAGCCGTTCCTCGTCATGGCTGGTCATGTCGCCGGAGACGTCGACGCGGCCCTTGTGGTCGAGGTCGCCGCCATGGTGCAGCAGCTTTTCCATCAGGTCGTCTTCTTCCGGAACCGGCTCCAGCTCGACCATGGCCATGTTGCAGCGCTCGGCGAAATCGCCCGCCTCGTCCAGCACGTAGGCGACGCCGCCCGACATGCCGGCGGCGAAGTTGCGGCCGGTCTTGCCGATGACGACGACGACGCCGCCCGTCATGTATTCGCAGCCATGATCGCCGACGCCTTCGACGACGGCCGCCACGCCCGAATTGCGCACCGCGAAGCGCTCGCCGGCGACCCCGGCGAAATAGGCCTCGCCCTCGGTCGCGCCATAGAGCACCGTATTGCCGACGATGATGGAGTCGGCCGCGACGATCCTGGCTTCTTGCGGCGGCCGGATGACGATGCGGCCGCCCGACAGGCCCTTGCCGACATAGTCGTTGCCGGCACCGACCAACTCGAAGGAAACGCCGCGTGCCAGGAAGGCGCCGAAGGACTGGCCGGCGGTTCCGGTGAGCTTGACCTGGATCGTGTCCTCGCGCAGCCCCTTGTGCTTGAAGCGCTTGGCCACCTCACCCGACAGCATGGCGCCCGTGGAACGGTCGACATTGCGGATGTCCACCTCGATCTTGACCGGCTGCTTGGCCTCCAATGCGGGCTTGGCCAGTTCGATCAGCTTGCGGTCGAGCACATCGTCGATCGGGTGCTTCTGCCGTTCCGTCCAATGCACTGCTTCATGCGGCGCATCCGGCTTGTAGAACATCTTAGAGAAGTCGAGCCCGCGCGCCTTCCAGTGCTGGATCACGTCGCGCTTTTCCAGAAGGTCGGCGTCGCCGATGATCTGGTCGATATGGGTAAAGCCCATTTCGGCGAGCAGCGCCCGCACCTCTTCCGCCACGTAGAAGAAGAAGTTGATGACGTGCTCGGGCGTGCCCTTGAAGCGCTTGCGCAGCACCGGGTCCTGCGTCGCCACACCGACCGGACAGGTGTTGAGATGGCACTTGCGCATCATGATGCAGCCGGCCGCGATCAGCGGCGCGGTCGAGAAGCCGAACTCGTCGGCGCCGAGCAGCGCGCCGATGATGACGTCGCGCCCGGTGCGCAGGCCGCCATCGACCTGCAGCGCCACGCGTGAACGCAGGCCGTTCAACACCAGCGTCTGATGCGTCTCGGCAAGACCCATCTCCCACGGGCTGCCGGCATGCTTGAGCGAGGTCAGCGGCGAGGCGCCGGTGCCGCCATCATAACCCGAGATGGTGATGTGGTCGGCGCGCGCCTTGGCGACGCCGGCGGCAACCGTGCCGACACCGACTTCCGACACCAGCTTGACCGACACGTCGGCCGCCGGATTGACGTTCTTCAGGTCGTAGATCAGCTGCGCCAAATCCTCGATCGAATAGATGTCGTGGTGCGGCGGCGGCGAGATCAGGCCGACGCCCGGCGTCGAGTGCCTCACCTTGGCAATGGTCGCGTCGACCTTGTGGCCGGGCAATTGGCCGCCCTCGCCGGGCTTGGCGCCCTGCGCCACCTTGATCTGCATGACATCGGAATTGACGAGGTACTCGGCCGTCACGCCGAACCGTCCCGAGGCGACCTGCTTGATCGCCGAGCGTTCCGGGTTCTTGTCGCCGCCAGGCAGCGGCAGATAGCGGTCGGCCTCTTCGCCGCCCTCCCCGGTGTTCGACTTGCCGCCGATCTGGTTCATGGCGCGCGCCAGCGTGGTGTGCGCTTCCCTGGAGATCGAACCGAACGACATCGCCCCGGTCGAGAAGCGCTTGACGATCTCGGCCGCCGGCATCACGTCGTCGAGCGCGACCTTCTTGCGCCCGCTCTCATCCGCCAGCTTGATCTTGAACAGGCCGCGGATGGTCTGGGCGCGGGCCGTCTGGCTGTCGATCTGCGCCGAATACTCCTTGAACGTGTCCCACGAACCCTGGCGCACGGCGTGCTGCAAGGTGGCGACCGCGTCGGGCGACCACATATGCGCCTCGCCGCGCATGCGGAACAGATACTCGCCGCCGACCTCCAGGCTGTTGCGCAGCACCGGATCGCTGCCGAAACCGTCCGTGTGGCGGCTGACGGTTTCGCCTGCGACCTCATCAAGTCCGACGCCTTCGATCAGCGTCGCGGTGCCGGTGAAGTACTGCTGCACGAAATCGGTCTTCAGCCCGATGGCATCGAAGATCTGCGCGCCGCAATAGGACTGATAGGTCGAGATGCCCATCTTGGACATCACCTTGAGGATGCCCTTGCCGATCGACTTGATGTAGCGCGACACCACTTCATAGGCGTCGACCTCTTCCGGCAGCTCGCCGCGCTTGTGCATGTCGAGCAGCGTGTCGAAGGCCAGATAGGGATTGATCGCTTCCGCGCCATAGCCGGCAAGGCAGCAGAAATGATGCACCTCGCGCGGCTCGCCGGATTCCACGACCAGGCCCACTGCGGTGCGCAGTCCCTTGCGGATCAGGTGGTGATGCACGGCGGCCGTGGCCAGCAGTGCCGGGATGGCGATGCGGTCCGGCCCGAGCTGGCGGTCGGACAGGATGATGATGTTGTAGCCGCCGGCGACCGCCGCCTCGGCCCGCTCGCACAGACGTTCGACGGCGCCCTGCATGCCGGCAGCACCCTCGCTCGACCCATAGGTGATGTCGATCGTCTTGGTGTCGAAACGGTCCTCGGTATGGCCGATGGAGCGGATCTTTTCGAGATCGCCGTTGGTCAGGATCGGCTGGCGCACCTCGAGCCGCTTGCGGCGCGAATTGCCGACCAGGTCGAAGATGTTCGGCCGCGGTCCGATGAAGGACACCAGGCTCATCACCAGCTCCTCGCGGATCGGGTCGATCGGCGGGTTGGTGACCTGGGCGAAATTCTGCTTGAAATAGGTGTAGAGCAGCTTCGACTTGTCCGACATCGCCGAGATCGGCGTGTCGGTGCCCATCGAGCCCACTGCTTCCTGGCCCGTGGTCGCCATCGGCGACATCAACAGCTTGGTGTCTTCCTGGGTGTAGCCGAATGCCTGCTGGCGATCGAGCAGGCTGACGTCCTTGCGCAGCGCGCGCGGCTCCACCGGCTTCAAATCTTCCAGGATGAGCTGCGTGTTGGAGAGCCAGGTCTTGTAGGGGTGCCTGGTCGCGATCTCCGACTTGATCTCCTCGTCGGGGACGATGCGGCCCTTGGCCAGGTCGATCAGAAGCATGCGGCCGGGCTGCAGCCGCCACTTCTGCACGATCTTCTCCTCCGGCACCGGCAGCACGCCGGCTTCCGAAGCCATGATGACGCGGTCGTCATCGGTGACGATGTAGCGTGCCGGACGCAATCCGTTGCGGTCGAGCGTGGCGCCAATCTGGCGGCCATCGGTGAAGGCGACCGCCGCTGGCCCATCCCACGGCTCCATCAACGCCGCATGATACTCGTAGAAAGCTTTGCGGTCGGCATCCATGAGCTTGTTGCCGGCCCAGGCTTCCGGGATCAGCATCATCATGGCGTGGCTGAGGCTGTAGCCGCCCTGGAACAGGAACTCGAGCGCATTGTCGAAGCACGCCGTATCCGACTGGCCATCGTAGGAGATCGGCCAAAGCTTCGAGATGTTGTTGCCGAACAGTTCGGAATCGACCGACGCCTGGCGCGCCGCCATCCAGTTGTTGTTGCCGCGCACCGTGTTGATCTCGCCATTGTGGGCGACCATGCGATAGGGATGCGCAAGCTTCCACGACGGGAAGGTGTTGGTCGAGAAGCGCTGGTGGACGAGGATCAGCGCGGTTTCGAAACGCGGGTCCTTGAGGTCCTTGTAGTAGGCGCCGACCTGATAGGCCAGGAACATGCCCTTGTAGACGATGGTGCGCGCCGACAGCGACACGCAATAGGCGCCGATGTCCTTGTTGTCGTTCTCGGCGTAGATGCGGCCCGAGATGACCTTGCGTAGCAGATAGAGCCTGGCCTCGTATTCCTCGTCATCGATGATATCGGCCGTGCGGCCGATGAAGACCTGGCGGTGGAACGGCTCGGACGCGACGATGTCAGGCGCCTTCGACAGCGACGAATTGTCGACCGGCACGTCACGGAATCCGAGCAGCGGCAGCCCCTCGGACTGCGCCGATTCGGCGATGATCTCTTCGATATGGGCACGAAGGATGGCATCCTGCGGCATGAACCAGTGTCCGACGCCATACTGGCCGACCGGTGGCAGTTCGATGCCTTGGGCCGCCATCTCCTCACGGAAAAAAAGATCCGGAAGCTGCGCCAGCACGCCGGCGCCATCGCCGACCAGCGGATCGGCGCCGACGGCGCCGCGATGCGTCAGGTTCTCGAGCACGGCAAGCCCGTCCTTGACGATCTGATGCGACTTCACGCCCTTCATGTTGACAATGAAGCCGACGCCGCAGGCGTCATGCTCGTTGCGCGGATCGTAGAGACCCTGGGCGGTGAGGCCGCCGGTAGTCGCGCGATTTTTTATGGAGGTATTTTTGACGGCGGCCGCTTTCGTCTGCGCGGCCTGGCCGTTCGTCGCAGAGAGCGTCAATTCCGTCATCGTTCTATCCTCCGTTCCGCGCCACGTGGCATTGGCCTGCGGGCGCTGGTTTGCCTTGGCGAGCACTTGGGCTCGCCCTTCATTCTTGCGGCACGTCTTGCGAAATCGCCGAACCAGGCGGCGCGCCGCTGGTTCATATCCGGTATCGTACAGGCCAGAGCTGGTCCGTCCACCTGTCGCTCGCGGCAAAAGCCGGAGTGGCCTAAACGATACGCCAATCCAGCCAGTTTTGTGCGACAAAATAAGACAGCACTACTGTCCTAAATTTTTATGACAGAAATCCAGAACCCATACAAGACCGATTCACAAAAAACTTGGCCGCGTCGCGACACAAAATTTCGTGAGGTGGCTGCAAAACGTAAGCTTCGGTCTGTGAGGGCGCCGCCGGCCCGACCCTGGCTTTACCCGTTTTCTGGTGGCTGGCTCTTGCGGGCGGACCATGAAACCGGTCAAGGTCCCGGCGATTTTCCCAACACAGGCAGACGCATGTTCTTCGCTTCCGACAATTGGGCAGGCGCCCACCCAAGCATTGCAGCCGGCCTCTCGGCCCATACCGCCGGCTTTTCGACCGCCTATGGCGACGGTGCGCTCGACCAGGCCGTCTACCGGCGCTTCAGCGAGATTTTCGAACGCGAGGTGGCCGTGTTCTTCGTGGCGACCGGCACCGCCGCCAATTCGCTGTCGCTGACGACCTATAACAAGCCAGGCGGCATTTCCTTCGCGCACCGCGAATCGCATGTCATCGAGGACGAGTGCGGCGCGCCGGAATATTTTTCCGGCGGTGCGCGGCTACACGCGGTCGACGGCGCCCTGGGCAAGATCGAACCACACAATCTGGACAGGGCTATCGGCCGTTTCGCCGGCGAGGTGGTCCATTGGGGCCGGCCGATGGCCGTTTCGATCACCCAGTCGACCGAGGTCGGCACAATCTATGGCCTGGCCGAGATCGAAGCGATCTCGGCGATCGCCAAGCGCCATTCTGTGCCGCTGCACATGGACGGCGCCCGCTTTGCCAATGCGCTGGCCGCGCTCGACACCACGCCAGCCGAAATGACGTGGAAACGCGGCGTCGACATCCTGTCCTTCGGCGGCACCAAGAACGGCTGCTGGTGCGCCGAGGCGATCGTGCTGTTCGATCTCGACCGCGCTGGGGAATTGGCCTTTCTGCGCAAGCGAGCGGCACAGCTGTTTTCGAAGTCGCGTTTCGTCGCGGCGCAGTTCGAAGCCTATTTCAAAGACGGGCTGTGGCTCGACACCGCAAGGCATGCCAACGCCATGGCAGCGCGCCTCGCCGCGGCGATCGAGGATTCGGCCTCGGCCAAGCTGGCGTGGCTGCCGCAGGCCAACGAAGTCTTCGCTGTGATCAAGAAAACGCAAGCCGAGAAACTGCAAGCGGCCGGCGCGGCCTTCTACGACTGGCACAGGCCGCACGGCTTCGACGGTCATATCGGCGAGGACGAGCTGCTCTATCGCTTCGTCACCAGTTTTGCGACGACCTCGGAGGAAGTCGACCGCTTCGGCCAGTTGATCGCCGGCTAACCGGTGTCCCGGGCAACAAAAAAGCGGCGCCTTTCGGCGCCGCTTTCCGTCTCGGGAGGAGACTTTAGACTTTAGGCAGCGGTCTTGGCCTCGATCTGCTTGGCCTTGGCCGGAGCCGAGGTGATCGCGATCTTGCGCGGCTTCAGCTCTTCGGGAATGTTGCGCTTGAGGTCGACGAAGAGCAGGCCGTTCTTCAGCGCGGCGCCGACGACTTCAACGTGATCGGCAAGCTGGAAGCGGCGCTCGAAGGCCCTGGAGGCAATGCCGCGATAGAGCAGCTCGGAGCCTTCGCCGGTGCCCTCGTCCTTGCGCTCACCCTTTACGGTCAGCACGTTGCGGTGGGCTTCGATCGAGATCTCGTCATCCGAGAAGCCGGCAACCGCCATCGAGATGCGGTAGGAATCCTCACCAGTGCGCTCGATGTTGTAGGGCGGATAGGTCTGCGCGCCATCGGGCTGGGCGAGCGAATCGAGCATCGTGAAGAGACGGTCGAAGCCGACGGTCGAACGATAAAGCGGGGAAAAATCAACGTGACGCATGAGGTGTTCTCCTGTTGAGCAACATGGTTTGCGTATGGCCGGTGCGAAACCCGTGAGCGGCGTTTCGGGAGGACCAGCGGCCCCGACATTGGCGGCCGCAATCCACATCTGGGGAGCGCTTGAAAGCATTTCAAGTTTCGTTTGACCGGAAAAGAATGAGGCGGCCAGCCTTTGATGAACGGCAGATGAACCGGCGCTTCGGCGCCCGTTCAGACAGCCGCCGCTAAAGTGGCTCTCAAGATCAAGGATTGGCGGCGCCGGTTTTCCAGAGGTGCCGCAACGAGGCCGAACCGGGTGTTAACGTCCCTTCCTCCCGGATCGACAGGGGCCGGAAGCGCGCTCAAAGCCGCTTCCGGCCTTCCCCGTTGCGGTCCTCCACAAGCCGGATTTGCTTTGCTTTTGATGTATTGGCGTCTATCACCTTGAGGCCAGCCGCGACAGGCTGGCGCGCAAAGACGCCGAGCACAAAGCGCCGAATGACGGATCTTTTCCACGACACCCCGCTTTTTCACGAAGTTGAAGGCAATCCGCGACCGGAAAACGCCACCGGCGGCTTTTTCACCACGCGCGACGGCAAGAAGATACGTTACGGCCTGTTCGCAGCGGTGGCGCGTCCAATGCGCGGCACCGTTGTGCTGCTTGGCGGCCGCAACGAGTGCATCGAGAAATATTTCGAGACCATCCGCGACCTTGCCGCGCGCGGCTTCGGTGTCGCCACCCTCGACTGGCGCGGCCAGGGCGATTCCGACCGGTTGATCCGCGATCGTCAGCGCGGCTATGTCAGGTCGTTCCGCGACTATACGGCCGACCTGGAGCAGTTCTTCGAGGAGATCGTGCTGCCGGACTGCCGTGGCCCCTACTACATCCTTGCCCATTCCGCCGGCGCTGTGATCACGCTGCTTGCCGCGCCGTCGATGGTGAACCGCGTGCGGCGCATGGTGCTGATCGCGCCATTCCTGACATTGCCCGACCTGCCGGTCTCGATACGGACGGTGCGCCGGGTCTGTTCGCTTTTCTGCGCCCTGGGGCTCGGCAGGCTCTATGCCGCGTGGGGTCCACGGCCGAGACACACCCTACCCTTCGAAGTCAACAAGGTGACGTCGGATCCACAGCGCTATCGCCGCAATACGCGCATCTATGAAGAATATCCGCAACTGGCGCTTGGCGGGCCGACGATCCGCTGGCTGCAGGCGGCGGCGAAGGCCTCTGAAGCCATCAGCGACCCCGACTTCATGGCCCGCATCCAAGTGCCTCTGCTGATCATCGCCGCCGGCGCCGACCAGGTCGTCTCGACCAAGGCGGTGGAAAAATACGCCAGAAGCCTGAGGCTCGGTTCGCTGTTGATGATCGACGGCGCCAAGCACGAGATCCTGCAGGAAGTCGACCTCTACCGCGAACAATTCCTCGCCGCCTTCGACGCCTTCGTCCCCGGCTCGGACGATCCGACGGCCTGACCAGTGCCTTAGGTCTCTTCGAGATAGCCTAGCTGACACCCCGTTGTCAGGAGGAGCGCACAGGCCAGGTCCCCAGTAGGCAAATTGCTAAAGATTCTGACAGGCCACGGCTGCTCCGGAATGCTCATCTGCATGCGTCGAATTGAACGCCATGGAGATGAGATCATGACCGAGAAAACCTGCGCCGCCTGCGATTGCCAACTGGACGCCAACCCGATCCGCGTGAAGGTCGGCGGCAAGACCGTCGAGGTCTGCTGCGAGGAATGCGCGCAGGCGCTGAACGAAGCCGGCGCCTCGGCGGCCGGCACGGACGAGGACTGAGCGATGCGCCCCGATCATACAATCGTGCACCGCCTTGCCGGCCGGGCGCCGGCAGTCCGCGCCGCGACCACCATGCAGTCTTTGCGTGCCCACTGCATTGCGGCGGCAAGATGGTTCGGCCGCCAGATGGAGAAACGAAGGAGCCGCCTTGCCTTGCTCGAAATGAGCGACGAACAGCTCAAGGACATCGGTCTTTCGCGTGGCCAGGCCTATGCGGAATTCAGGCGCCGCTAAGCGCCTGTCGAAAGTCTCCTGACAGGCCTGGGCAGTCCGCCTGCGTAAAGTGCTCTCCGCAATTCCGGACTCGTTTCCGGCGCGAGGAAAGAGCGCAACGGACATGTCGCAATACGCGGTACAGCCGCTTCTCGACACCGGCACCGTCAGGGTGAGGGACGTCGTCTGCGGCGGCGAGTGCCGGCACAGGAGCGATGAAGAATGCACCGCGGCCACGCACCTGGTGTTTCCCTATCGCGGTGTCTTCGTGCGCCATGTCGGCCGCAACGACGCGGTCGCGGAAGCCAATCAACTGCTGTTCTTCAATGAAGCCGAGCCTTATCAGGTCAGCCATCCCATCGAGGGCGGCGACGCCTGCCTCGACCTCGTCATCGAGGACGGTCAATTGCGGGAGCTGGCGCTGAAGGATCAGCTTCGCTCCGGCGGCACGCTGGCGTTTCGTCGTCAGCGCCGGCGCATCGACCCGCGCGCGCAGGCGCTGGTGGCGCTGCTGCGCCACAGCCTGAGCCGCAAGGTCGCTGAAACGCTGGAGGCCGAGACGCTCGCCCTGACACTGGTGCGGCGCTCGCTTGGCGAGCGCACCTCGCATGTCGCGGGCGCCAGCCCTGGCCGGCAGAAACTGGTCGACCGCGCCAAGCTCGTGCTGTCGTCGGACCTGTCACGGCGCTGGACGCTGGCCGGGATCGCCGTCGAGGTCGGCGTTTCGCCGGTCTACCTGACCCAGGTGTTCCAGCAGGTCGAAGCCATGCCGCTCTACCGCTATCATCTGCGCCTGCGGCTGGCGCGTGCGCTTGACCTGCTTGGCCGTTACGACAATCTGACCACGCTGGGCATGGATCTCGGCTTCTCCAGCCACAGCCATTTCAGTGCCGCGTTCAAGCAGGTCTACGGGCGTACGCCGGCGGAATTCCAGCGTTCGATACGGTCGCGCTGACCGCAAGCGATGTCAGCCGCGCAGGGCAGCCATGGCGGCGGCATGAAGCTCCGGTGTCGCCGCCGCCAGCACATCGCCGCCATTCACCGCCGGCCCGCCGTCGAAGGTGGTGACGACACCGCCGGCCTTCTCGATGATCGGGATGAGCGCGACGATGTCGTAAGGCTTCAGGCCGGGATCCGTGACGATGTCGACACTGCCCGAGGCGATCATGGCGAAGGCATAGCAGTCGGCGCCGTAGCGGGCGAGTTGGACCTGTTTCTCGAACGCGTCATAGCGCGTGCGCGCTTCGCCCTTGAACAATGCCGGCGTGGTGGTGAACAGCGTCGCCTCATCGAGTTTTGTCGTCTTGCGGGTCGACAGTTTTCGCGGACCGCCCGGTCCCTCGTAATGCGAGCCGGATCCATTGGCGTAGAACAGTTCGCCGGTGAAGGGTTGCGCCATCATGCCGGCAACCGCATCGCCGTCGACCGTCAACCCGACCAGCGTCCCCCACACCGGCAGGCCGGAGATGAAGGCGCGCGTGCCGTCGATCGGATCGATAACCCAGACATGCCGGCTGGAGATGTTCTCGCTGCCGTGCTCTTCGCCCAGGATACCGTGGTCGGGGTACTCGGCCGATATCAGCGCCCGGATGGCGCGCTCGGCCTCGCGGTCGGCCTCGGTGACCGGATCGAAACTGCCCTTTTCCTTGTTGGCGACCGCGCCTTGGGCGCGAAAGCGCGGCAAGGTCTCAGCCGCTGCCGCTTGCGCGATACGGCGCATGAAATCGACGCTGATGTCCAACTGATTCTCCCGCGTTGCAGCATGCCCAGACAGTCGTTTGCCGTCACTTTCGTGCCAAAACAAGGGTGTTCGAGAATTTTCCGGCAGCGACACCTGTTGCTGAAATGTCACGTTTCTGTCAACGAAACGCAATTTCCACATCACTCTGAATTAAAAAAGCCTGAACGTCGCTTGACATTTGTGCGCTGCACAATACCCTCATTCTCGGATAGGGTTTCCTGTCCATGCCCTCCTTGGGCGTTTCCTCCCTAGACTTCGACCGTATCGTGCAAACGATGCGGTCTTTTTTTCAGCCGCTCCCGAAGCGTACCGCCCAAAACCACACGAGGGGTCTTCGGGCAGTCGCACGCATGGAACAAGGCGTGATCTTCACTCCGCGGCCAGCGGCAGGTCGATGAAATGGTGATCCGGCATCGCCATCAGGTCGGCCGAAAATCGCGTCAGATCGTCGGCCAGCGCGTCGAAGCCGGCGGCTTTCTCGAATGTCCGCTCATTCATGTAGAGCCCGCGATTGACCTCGATCTGCAGCGCATGCAGATGACGCGCCGGGCGGCCGTAATGTTCCGTGATGAAACCGCCGGCATAAGGCTTGTTGTGAGCAACGGTATAGCCCATCGCGGTCAATAGGCCGATCGCGGTTTCGGTCAGGGCCGCGGTGGCCGAGATGCCGAAACGGTCGCCGATGATGAAATCCGGCCGCAGCCCGTTGTCGCCGACACGGATGCTCGCCGGCATCGAATGGCAGTCGATCAGCACGGCAAAGCCGAAACGGGCGTGGGTCCGGGTCAAAAGCCGCTTCAGCGTTTCGTGATAAGGCTTGTAGACGGCTTCGATGCGGGCAACCGCCTCGGCGAGCGGCAAGCGGCCCGCATAGATGTCGAGCCCCTCGCCCACCAGCTTCGGCACGGTGCCGAGCCCGCCGGCCACGCGCGCGGAGCGGATGTTGCAGAAGGACGGCACCGGCTCGGCGAACATGCGCGGGTCGAGTTCCCATGGCTCGCGGTTGACATCGAGATAGGCACGCGGAAAATTTGCCGCCAACATCGGCGCGCCCAGCGCCACGGCGCCGCCGAACAGCTCGTCGACATAGCAATCCTCCGAGCGGCGGATGGCGTTGCGATCGAGCCTTGCCATGGCAAGGAAGCGTTCAGGATAGTAGCGGCCGCTATGCGGTGAATTGAAGAGGAAGGGGACGCGCTGCTCGGCGCCCGACCGGATTTCGAAGGGTGGAAAGACCGAAAAATCCTCGGCTGCCGTCTTCAATTTGAACGAACCCGAAAACACCAGTGCATCATGGCATGAAACTGCCACCTTGCTGGCCGCATGTCCAGCATTTCAGCCGTCGTGCCGCTTGGCAAATGTGGGGCAAGCGCGTCCATGTTCACTTGATGTTTACTCTCACCTCCTCATATACAGGATGGTTAACGGGCCTGCCCCTCGGCAGTCTCGGCGGGTGATTCGGACGGGACAACATGGCACGCATTCTTCTGGCGGAAGACGACGACGATATGCGTCGGTTCCTCGTCAAGGCGCTGGAGCGCGCCGGTTATCAGGTCAGCGATTTCGACAACGGCGCCAGCGCCTATGAGCGGCTGCGCGAAGAACCATTCTCGCTGCTTCTGACCGACATCGTCATGCCGGAGATGGACGGCATCGAATTGGCGCGCCGCGCCACCGAGATCGACCCCGACCTCAAGGTCATGTTCATCACCGGTTTCGCCGCCGTCGCGCTGAACCCGGATTCCAAGGCGCCGAAAGACGCCAAGGTGCTGTCCAAGCCCTTCCACCTGCGCGACCTCGTCAACGAGGTCGAGAAGATGCTGCACGCGGCCTGAGCCGCCTTCCGCAAGCCGCCGGGTCAGTCCACAGCCGCGGCGAGACGACGTGTTTTTCCTCTTTTCCTGCTATTGACGCGCCTGACCAAAAATGGTGTATGCGCGGCTTCGGATGGGCGTGTAGCTCAGCGGGAGAGCACTGCATTGACATTGCAGGGGTCACAGGTTCAATCCCTGTCACGCCCACCATCCAGATCCAAACCAGCTGAGTCGAAGAGATAGGGCGTAAGGCCTGGCCGCCGCTGCGTGCCCTGATTCCCCCACTGCCCTATTCCCTCATCGAATCATTGCGGTGTCGGGTCAGGCTATTCCCAGGCCTGTCAGCGAGTTTTGCGAAGGGGCAAGCCACAACACTCGAGTTGGCGGCCGCGGCCAACCTGTGTGCCACTCAGACGCCCGCGACGGCGCAGAGGCTCTTCATCCTGGCAACCGCCATCTCCGGGTCGGCCAGCAATCCAGCCTGATCGGCAAGGCGGAAGACTTCGGCATAATGGCGGATGCCGCGCGCCGACTGCATGCCACCGACCATCGCGAAATGGTCCTGGTGGCCGTTCAGCCAAGCCATGAAGACAATGCCGGCCTTGTAATATTCGGTCGGCGTCTCGAAGATTTTTCGCGACAACGGCACGGTCGGCGCCATCAGCGCGTCGTAGCCTGTACGGTCGCCGGCGGCCAGCTTCGCCAGCGCCGCATTGGCAACCGGCGCGATCGCGTCGAAAATGCCGAGCAGCGCGTGCGAGTGGCGCTTGCCGTCTCCGGCGATCAGTTCGGGATAGTTGAAGTCGTCGCCGGTGAACATCACCACGCCGTCCGGCAGCCGGTTCCTGAGCGCCACCTCCTTGCCGGCGTCGAGCAGCGATATCTTGATGCCCTCGACCTTGCCGGCATGGCGCTCGATGATGGCGACCACCGTATCGAGTGCGGTCTCGAAATCATCGCTGCCCCAATAGCCTTTCAGGGCCGGGTCGAACATGTCGCCCAGCCAGTGCAGGATCACTTTGCCGGAGGCCTGGCCCAGTATGCGGTCGTAAACCAAGGCATAGTCGTCCGGGCCCTTGGCGACGGCGGCCAGCGCGCGGCTGGCCATCATGATCGCCTTGCCGCCTTGCCCTTCGATGAACGCGAACTGTTCCTCATAGGCGGCGATCACATCATCCAGTGTCCTGGCCGACGCCGGCGCCAGATGGTCGGTTCCGGCGCCCGAGGCGAGGTCGGCGTCAGCGACGGTCCTCGCCTCCGCGATTGATCGGCGGATCAATTCCCTCGCGCTCCGCCAATCGAAACCCATGCCGCGCTGCGACGTGTCCATCGCCTCGGCGATGCGGAAGCCGAGCCGCCAAAGATGATGGCGAAACGCCATCGTCCTATCCCAGTCGACAACCGGCCGCGACCATGGATCGGTCATTTCCAGGGGATCGGCGACGACATGCGCGGCGGCATAGGCGATGCGCGGGAACCGTGCGCCGATCACCGGCTGGACCGGCTGTCCGACAAGCGCGTAGCGTGTGCTGCGGCCACCCGCGCCGGGCAAGGCAATGTCCATCGATCTCTCCGTTTTCGGCATTTACTAAATGGAACGTTCCAATAAATCAAGAACCTTTAAGATTCGAAAGCGGCCGCCGACCAATGCTGCGTTGCAACACATGAAGCCTTGAATGGTATATCGTTGGACCACGTATGATCGCCTCGCTGGATCGAGAAAAAATCCCGATTGACTCATCCACGGAGCAGGGATTAGAACGTTCCAATAAATTCGATTGAGAAAACCGGGAGGAGACATCTGGATGGCCAGCCGCGCCAAGGCGACGATCTTCGACATCGCCCGCGAGGCAGGCGTGTCCAAATCGACGGTGTCGCTCGTGCTCCAGGGCAGCGGGCTGATCCGCCCCGAGACCGCGGTCAAGGTTCGCAAGGCGATCGAGGATGTCGGCTATGTCTACAATCGCGGCGCCGCCAATCTGCGCAAGGCCCATTCCAACGTCATCGGCATGGTCATCAACGATCTCACCAATCCGTTCTTCGCTGAACTGGCAGTGGGCATGGAGCGCGTCTTCCAGTCGGCCGGCATCGTGCCGTTCATCGCCAACACGGCGGAGAACCCGGTGCGCCAGGAAGAAGTGTTGAAATCGCTGATGGAGCAAGGCGTCGCCGGCCTCATCGTCTCGCCGGCGCGCGGCACCACGCCGGGTGCCTTCCGGCGGCTGGAGATGGCGGGCGTTCCGGTCGTCTTCGCCATGCGCCGCTTGCCGGAAAGCCGCATCCCGGTGATCACGCCCGATAATCATCGTGGCGCCTATCTCGCCACCGCTCATCTCGTCGGCAAGGGGCATCGCCGCCTGGCCTTCTTCGGCGGCTCGTCCGACCTCATCGTCTATCATGAGCGCTTGGGCGGCTTTCGCGAAGCCTGCGAAACGCTTGGCATAGACCCCCGCGACGCGCTCATCATCGAGGGCGAGACCAACCGCAAGGGCGGCATGGCCTGCCTGGAGACGTCGCTCGCAATGGCCGAGCCGCCAACGGCGGCGCTCTGCTTCAACGATGCCGTCGCCTTCGGTGTCATGCTGGCGCTGCGCAAACGCGGACTTGAGCCGGGCGCGGATTTCGCCGTCGTCGGCTTCGACGATGTGGTCGAGGCCGAACATTACATGCCGGCGCTAACCAGCGTCGCGGTGGACTCCGCCGGTCTCGGCGAACGCGCGGCCCACGTCATGATCAAGATGATCCAGTCGCGCACCACGCGCGCCGAGGACCATATCGGCGCCGTCAATCTCGTGGTCAGGGAAAGCTGCGGCCCAGATCGCCGCACGCGAAACAGGCCCGCGGCAACGGGAGCCGCAAGATGAGCATCAAATGGGGGCTGATCGGCGCCAGCACGATCGCCCGGCAATTCATGATCGACGCCGTTCGCGCGCAAGCCGATGGCGAGATCGCGGCTGTAATGAGCTCCAGCGAGGAACGCGCCGCGGCCTATGCAAGGGAAAATGGCATTCCGGCCGCCGTATCAAACCTCGATGCCTTGCTCGGATCCGACATCGACGCCGTCTACATCTCGACCACCAACGAACTGCACCTCGAACAGGCACTCGCCGCGATCGAGGCAGGAAAGCATGTGCTGTGCGAGAAGCCGCTGGCGCTGACCAGCGACGACGCGCGTAGAATGGTCGCCGCGGCCAAGGCCGCGGGCATTGTGCTCGGCACCAATCACCATCTGCGCAATGCCGGGGCTCACCGGGCGATGCGCGAGGCGATTGCCGCCGGCCGCATCGGCCAGCCCATTGCCGCGCGGGTCTTCCATTCCGTCTACCTGCCCGAGAACCTGCAGGGTTGGCGCATCGCCAGGCCCGAGGCCGGCGGCGGCGTGGTGCTCGACATCACCGTGCACGATGCCGACACGCTTCGCTTCGTGCTTGGCGACGATCCGGTCGAGGTTTCCGCGTTCACGCAATCGGCCGGCATGGCCGGCAGCGGGTTGGAAGACGGCGCCATGTGCATCTGGCGCTTCAAGTCGGGCCTCATCGCGCAATCGCATGAAGGCTTCACCACCAGATTTGCCGACACCGGTTTCGAGGTGCACGGCTCGCAGGGTTCGCTGATCGCCCGCAATGTCATGACGCAGAAACCGGTCGGCACGGTGACGCTGCGCACCGCGGGTGGCGAGGAAGAATTGAGCTTCGACCGCGACAACCTCTATGCCAGGTCGGTGGGCCGGTTCCATGCCGCGATCCGTGGCGAGGACCAGCCCTCCGCCACCGGCGAGGACGGCATCTGGTCGCTCACAGCGGCCGAGGCGGCATTGCAGTCGGCCAATTCCGGCAGAGCCGTCAAGATCGACCCGAAACTCGGGAGCATGAATTGAGCAAGGTCGTTTCATCGGCGCAGGCAGCCAGCCTGATCAAGGACGGCATGGTCGTCTCGGTGTCCTCGTCGAGCGGTCTTGGCTGTCCGGACGCCGTGCTCGCCGCCATCGGCGAACGCTTCGACAGCGAAGGCCATCCGAAGGACATCACCACCCTGCATCCCATCGCCGCCGGCGACATGTATGGCATCAAGGGCATCGATCATCTGGCCAAGCCCGGCCTGTTGAAGCGCACGCTGTGCGGCTCCTATCCGTCGGGGCCCTCCTCGGCCGAACCGCCGCAGATCTGGAAGATGATCGGCGACAATTCCGTCGCCGCCTATAACGTGCCGTCCGGCATCCTGTTCGACATGCACCGCGAGGCCGCCGCCAAGCGGCCGGGCGTGCTGACCAAGGTCGGCCTCGACACTTTCGCCGACCCGCGCCACCAGGGCTGCGCCATGAACGCCGCCGCCGGCGAACCGATCGTCTCGGTGCAGCAATTCGACGGCGAGGAATGGCTCTATTTCCGCGCCATCGTGCCGCAAGTCTCGATCATCCGCGCCACCACGGCGGACGAGCGCGGCAACCTGACCTACGAGCATGAGGGCGCCTATCTCGGTGGGCTGGAACAGGCGCTCGCCGCCCGCAACAATGGCGGCATCGTCATCGCGCAGGTCAAGCGCGTCGTCGAGAACGGCACGCTGAAGCCGCATGATGTGCGCGTGCCGGGCGTGCTGGTCGACCATATCGTCGTGGCGCCCGACCAGTTACAGACGACGCTGACGCCTTACGATCCGGCGATTTCGGGTGAGATCTTCCGGCCGCTGTCGACCTTCCGCAACGCGGAGATGAACGTCCAGAAGGTGATCGCGCGCCGCGTCGCCATGGAGCTGCGCGACGGCATGGCCGTCAACATAGGCTTCGGCATCTCGGCCAACGTGCCGCGCATCCTTCTGGAAGAAGGCCAGCACGGCAAGGTCACCTGGGTGATCGAACAGGGTGCCGTCGGTGGCGTGCCGCTGCTCGACTTCAAGTTCGGTTGCGCCTCCAATGCCGAGGCGATCATGCCCTCGCCGCACCAGTTCATCTATTTCCAGGCCGGCGGCTTCGACGCCTCGCTGCTCTCCTTCCTGCAGATCGACCGCCACGGCTCGGTCAATGTCTCGAAACTTTCGGCGCGGCCGCATGTCACCGCCGGCGCCGGCGGCTTCGTCGACATCACGTCACGGGCGAAGAAGATTGTTTTCTCTGGCTTCTTCAACGCCGGGGCAAAGCTCTCGCTGGCCGATGGCGGCATTCGCATCGATGCGGAGGGCAAGGTCAAGAAAGTCGTCAATGAGGTTGAGCATATCTCCTTCTCGGGCAAGCGTGCCGTCGCTCAAGGGCAGGACATCACCTATGTCACCGAGCGCTGCGTGATGAAGCTGACGCCCGATGGGCTGATGGTGACGGAACTGGCGCCCGGTATCGACCTCGAGCGCGATGTGCTGGCACAGGCCGAGATCCCGCTCAACGTGGCCAATGACCTCAAGGTGACGCCGGCCGCGCTCTACCAGGATCGGCCGATCGGCCTGTCACTCAATGGCGGCGCCTCGCTTGGAGGCGCGCATGGCTGAGCGCCTCGTCACCTTCGAGCGGGATGGCGCGATCGGCATCGTCACCTTGCGCCGGCCCGAAAAATTCAACGCGCTCGACATCCCGATGCTGCGCGCGCTGGAGGCGGCTCTCGATGAGGCGGAAAGCGCCGAAGATGTCCGCGCCGTCCTCATATGCGGCGAAGGCAAGGGATTTTGCGCCGGCGGCGATGTCGAGGCCTGGGGCGGCATGAGTCCCGCAGATTTCCAGGTGCAATGGGTGCGCTACGGCCACCGTGTCTTCGACCGGCTGGCACGGCTGCGGCAGCCGACCATCGCCGTTCTGTCCGGCCATGCTCTCGGCGGCGGGCTGGAACTGGCTGTCGCTTGCGATTTTCGCGTCGCCGAAACCCAGGTGAAGCTCGGCTTCCCCGAGACCTCGATCGGTGTCGTCCCCGGCTGGTCCGGCACGCAACGCGCGGTGCGCCGCTTCGGCGCCCAGACGGTGCGTCGCATGGCTGTCGGTGGCGAGATTTTTCTGGCGGCTGAAGCGCTCGTGCTTGCCATCGTCGACCGCGTCGTCGAAACCGGCAAGGCGTTAGACGAAGCCAAGGCCTGGGCTGGGAAAATCGCCGAACGCGGGCCGCTGGCGACCGAAGCCGCCAAGCTGATGATCGCCGTTGCCGAAGGCGAGGAAAGCGCTGCCGCGACCGAAGCCCTGGCCAGCGGTTTCATAGCGCTCACCGGCGATCTCAAGGCCGGCGTCGGCTCCTTCAAGACCAAGCAGAAGCCCGTGTTTTCGCGTTCCTAGGACAGAGTGGAAATCACATGAATGCACCTCTGAAGATTTCCATGCCCGCCGAGGCTTCCGCCGCGCCCAAGGCGTACAAGCTGCTGATCGACGGCAAGCATGTCGATGCCCGCGACGGCCGTATGCTGGAACGCAAGAGCCCCGGCCACGGCTTCACCGTTTCACACTATGCTCAGGCAGGGGCTGCCGAAGTGGAAGCCGCGATGCAGGCCGCGCACAGGGCGTTCGAGACCGGTCCTTGGCCGCGCATGAAGGCGGCCGAGCGCGCCGCGATCCTGCTCAAGGCGGCCGACCTGATCGAGGCCCGGCTGGAAGACATCGCCCGCCTCGATGCGCTGGAATCCGGCAAGCCGATTACCCAGGCGCGCGGCGAGATTGGCGGCGCCGTCGACATCTGGCGCTATGCCGCCTCGCTTGCCCGCACGCTGCATGGCGAGAGCTACGCCAATCTCGGCGACGCCATGCTGGGCGTCGTGCTGCGCGAGCCGATCGGTGTCGTCTCGATCATCACGCCGTGGAATTTCCCGTTCCTCATCGTCAGCCAGAAACTGCCTTTCGCGCTGGCCGCCGGCTGTACGGCCGTGGTCAAGCCGAGCGAGATGACGTCGGCCTCGACCTTCGTGCTCGGCGACATCCTGATGGAGGCTGGCCTGCCCGCCGGCGTCGTCAACATCCTCGCCGGTCTTGGCGCCGATGTCGGCGCGCCAATGGTCAGCCATCCCCTGGTCGAGATGGTGTCGTTCACCGGTTCCACCCGCGTCGGCAAGATGACCATGGCGGCGGCCGCGAATTCCCTGAAGAAGGTTTCGATGGAACTCGGCGGCAAGAACGGCCAGATCGTCTTCCCCGATGCCGATCTCGAGGCGGCCGCCGATGCAGCGGTGTTCGGCGGCTTCTTCAATGCCGGCGAATGCTGCAATGCCGGCAGCCGGTTGATCGTGCACGAAGCGATCGCCGACGATTTCCTGGCCGCCGTGAAGGCGTTGACCGCAAAGGTAGCCGTGGGCGATCCACTCGATATCAGGACCAAGGTCGGTGCGATGATTTCCTCCGACCATCTGGCCAAGGTCACCGATTACATCGCGGCCGCCGCGAGTGACGGGGTCCGCATCTACAGCGGCGGCGGGCAACTCCCTTCCAATGCCGGCCAATATCTCGATCCGACGATCTTACGCAACGTCACCGAAAACATGGCCGTCGCCCGCGAGGAAGTGTTCGGGCCGGTGCTCTCGGTGCTGACTTTTGAAACGATTGAAAAGGCGTTGCACATCGCCAACAACACGCCCTATGGTCTGTCGGCGGGTGTGTGGAGCGCCAGCATCGACACCTGCATGTCGGTGGCGCGGGGCGTGCGTTCGGGGACGGTCTGGGTGAACACGTTCATGGAAGGTTATCCAGAACTGCCGTTCGGCGGCTACAAGCAGTCGGGCCTGGGCCGCGAACTCGGCAAGCGCGCCGTCGAGGACTATACCGAGGAAAAGACAATCCAGTTTCATCGCGGCCAGCGCACCGGTTGGTGGGTCGGCTGAGTTGGGAGACCCCGGCGGCATCCGCCGGTCACGTGAGTTGCAACAAGGGAGGAAGTACATGTTGCGCAAACTGCTTATCGGAACGGCTCTCGCTTCGGGCCTGGCTTTCGCGGCCCATGCCGAGGACGTCAAGGAAGTGCAGATGCTGCATTGGTGGACGTCGGGCGGCGAAGCGGCTGCCCTCAACGTGCTCAAGCAGGATCTGGCCAAGGAAGGCTATGCCTGGAAGGACGTGCCGGTGGCCGGCGGCGGCGGCGATGCCGCCATGACCGCGCTGAAGGCGATGGTCGCGGCCGGCAACTATCCGACCGCCTCGCAGATGCTCGGCTATACCGTGCTCGACTATGCCGCGGCCGGCGTGATGGGCGACCTCACCGAGACGGCGAAGAAGGAAGGCTGGGACAAATCGGTTCCGGCCGCCCTGCAGAAATTCTCCGTCTATGACGGCAAGTGGGTCGCCGCTCCGGTCAACGTCCACTCGGTCAACTGGCTGTGGATCAACAAGGCGGTGATGGACAAGATCGGCGGCGCCGAGCCGAAGACCTTCGATGATTTCATCGCCCTGCTCGACAAGGCCAAGGCGGCCGGCGTCACGCCGCTCGCGCTTGGCGGCCAGAACTGGCAGGAAGCCACCATGTTCGATTCCGTCGTGCTGTCGACCGGCGGGCCGGAGTTCTACAAGAAGGCGATGAACGACCTCGACGACGCCTCGCTCAAGTCCGACACGATGAAGAAGTCGTTCGACAACCTCGCCAAGCTCGTCACCTATGTCGACCCGAACTTCTCGGGCCGCGACTGGAACCTCGCCACCGCCATGGTCATCAAGGGCGATGCGCTGGTGCAGGTCATGGGCGACTGGGCCAAGGGCGAGTTCCACGCCGCCAACAAGACCCCGGGCACCGACTTCCTCTGCTACCGCTTCCCGGGCACAGACGGCTCGGTGATCTACAACTCCGACATGTTCGGCATGTTCAACGTCCCCGACGACCGCAAGGCGGCCCAGGTCGCTCTGGCCACAGCCACGTTGTCGAAGAGCTTCCAGTCGGCCTTCAACGTCGTCAAGGGTTCGGTTCCGGCCCGCACCGACGTGCCTGACACCGACTTCGACGCTTGCGGCAAGAAGGGTATCGCCGATCTGAAGAAGGCCAATGAAGGTGGCACGCTGTTCGGCTCGCTAGCCCAGGGTTATGGCGCGCCTCCGGCTGTCGCCAATGCCTACAAGGACGTCGTCTCCAAATTCGTCCACGGTCAGATCAAGACCTCGGACGAGGCCGTGACCGAACTGGTCAAGGCAATCGACGACGCCAAGTAAGCATTACGCACAAAAACACCTTCCCCGCTCCGGCGGGGAAGGCTTCCGGTCCGTGAGGCCGGTCGGCCGGACGCCGACGGGAGGAACCCCATGAGCACAGTTGCGACAACCCAGATCAAGCTGACGCCGGAGCATGCCCGCCCGCGCACCTCGGTGCGCGGGCGCCTGCAGGACGCCTTGCCCAAGATCGTGCTGGCGCCGAGCTTCGCCATCACCGTCGTCTTCGTCTACGGCTTCATCCTGTGGACGATCTACCTGTCCTTCACCAACTCCAAGACCTTTCCGTCCTACGCCATAACCGGCGCGCGCGCCTACCAGCGGCTGTGGAACTGGACCTTCGACACCGATCCGCCGTCGAGCTGGTACACATCGATCACCAATATGGGCATTTTCGGCTTTCTCTACATCTTGATCTGTCTGGCGCTCGGCCTGTTCCTGGCCATCCTGCTCGACCAGAAGATCCGCGGCGAAGGCGTCTTGCGTCCCATCTACCTCTACCCGATGGCGCTCTCATTCATCGTCACCGGCGTCGCCTGGAAATGGTTCCTCGACCCTGGCCTCGGCCTCGAGCAGACGCTGCACCAATGGGGCTGGACGAGCTTCCATTTCGACTGGATCAAGAACAAGGATTTCGTCATCTACACGGTGGTCATCGCCGGCGTCTGGCAGGCCTCCGGCTTCATCATGGCGATGTTCCTGGCCGGCCTGCGCGGCATTGACGGCGAGATCATGAAGGCGGCGCAGATCGACGGCGCCACCACCTTCCAGCTCTATCGCCGCATCGTCATTCCGCTGCTGCGGCCGATCTTCCTGTCGGCCTTCATCGTGCTCGCGCACCTTGCCATCAAATCCTACGATCTGGTCGTGGCGCTGACCAGCGGCGGTCCCGGCGGCTCGGCATGGCTGCCATCCAATTTCATGTATGAATACACCTTCAAGCGCAACGAAATGGCCGTCGGTTCGGCAAGCGCCGTGATCATGCTGATGACCATCGTCGCCATCATCGTGCCCTATCTCTATTCGGAATTGAGGGAGAAGCCGCGATGAGCGCCGTGACCACTCCCGCCCGCCAGGCCAGCGGCGGCATGAACGTCAAACTCGTCAACCGCATCGTCATCTACGGACTTCTGGCGCTGTTCGCCCTGTTCTATCTGATGCCGCTGTTCGTCATGCTGGTGACCTCGTTCAAGACCATGGACGAGATCCAGAACGGCAACATGCTTTCGCTGCCCAAGGCGCCGACCTTCGATCCCTGGCTGAAGGCCTGGGGCGAGACCTGCGTCGGCCTCACCTGCGCCGGCATCAAGGGCTATTTCTGGAACTCCATCAAGATGGTGGTTCCCGCCGTGCTGATCTCGACCATGCTCGGTGCGCTCAATGGCTACGTGCTGACCAAATGGCGTTTTCGCGGGGCGACGCTGGTGTTCGGGCTGATGCTGTTTGCCTGCTTCATTCCGTTCCAGTCCGTTCTGTTGCCGATGGCGACGATCCTGGGCAGCGTCGGCCGCTTCGGCGTGACGCTGCAAAACTCGATCGGCACCAGCTTCGGCCTCGGCAATTCGACGGTCAATCTGGTCTTCGTCCACGTCGTCTACGGCATCGGCTTCACCACGCTGTTCTTCCGGAACTATTACGAGGCGTTCCCGACCGAACTGGTCAAGGCCGCCCAGGTCGACGGCGCTTCGTTCTTCCAGATCTTCCGGCGCATCATGCTGCCGAACTCGATGCCGATCTTCGTCGTCACCGTCATCTACCAATTCACCAACATCTGGAACGACTTCCTGTTCGCCTCCGCCTATGCCGGCACCGGCGATGCGATGCCGATGACGGTGGCGCTCAACAACGTCGTCAACACCTCGACCGGCGTCGTCGAATACAACGTCAACATGGCGGCGGCGATGATCGCCGCACTCCCCACCCTTCTCGTCTATGTGCTCGCCGGCCGCTATTTCGTGCGTGGCCTGATGGCGGGCGCGGTCAAAGGATAACCCAATGGCTTTTCTGGAAATTGATGGTCTGAGGAAGCGTTTCGGCCAGGTCGAGATCCTGAAAGGGATTAACCTCGAGCTGGAAAAAGGCGGCTTCCTGGTGCTGGTCGGTCCTTCCGGCTGTGGCAAGTCAACCTTACTCAACACCATTGCCGGACTGGAGACGATCACCTCTGGCGATATCCGCGTCGACGGCCGCACCATCACCGATCTTCATCCGTCCAAGCGCGATATCGCCATGGTGTTCCAGAGCTATGCGCTCTACCCCAACATGACGGTCGCCGGGAACATCTCCTTCGGCATGGAAATGCGCGGCGTGCCGGCCGACGAGCGGCAGAAGGCGATCGACAAGGTGGCCAAGATCCTGCAGATCGGCCATCTGCTGCAGCGCAAGCCGAGCCAGCTCTCCGGCGGCCAGCGCCAGCGCGTCGCCATGGGCCGGGCGCTGGTGCGGGACCCCAAGCTGTTCCTGTTCGACGAGCCGCTGTCCAACCTCGACGCCAAGCTGCGCGTCGACATGCGCATTGAGATCAAGCGCCTGCATGCCACCACGGGTACAACGATCGTCTATGTCACCCACGACCAGATCGAGGCGTTGACGCTGGCGACCAAGATCGCCGTCATGCGTGACGGCGAGGTGCAGCAATTCGGCACGCCGGCCGAAATCTACAACAACCCCAGCAATGTCTTCGTCGCCGACTTCATGGGGTCGCCGGCAATGAATCTGATCCCGGCCACCATCGGCGGCAATGGCGGCGATCTGGCCGTCGTGCTCGATCGCGAGGCACGCCAGCCGATCACCTTGCCGATGGCCAACGCGCCGGCCGGATTGTCGGCATTCAAGGGCAAGCCGATCATCTTCGGCGTCCGCCCGGAGGCGCTTACCGATCCCGAAGGCGCGGAACGCAACGCCTCGCAAATCGCCACCGCCGATTGCCATATTGAGGTGGTGGAACCGGCCGGTTCCGACACTTTCGCCGTCACCAATCTCGGCGGCAAGGGCGTGGTGGCACGGCTGCGCGCCGATGCCAACATCCAGCCGGGCACCAGCACGCCACTGGCCTTCAACCTGACCAAGGCGGTGTTCTTCGATCCGGCGACCGAGAACCGTATTCGCTGATGCGTCTCGCCAAAAGTGGATCCGGTTTTGGGGCAACGACATGCATCAAAACAAAGGACCTGAAGCGCGTCGCATGTGTCAATTCAATCGCGGCGCGCTTTAGGTGATGGCAAACCCCGATATCGTCATCATCGGTTCCGGCATCGGCGGCGCCACGATCGCTGCCGGTCTGGCCGGCAGCGGCGCCTCCATCCTGATGCTGGAGCGCGGCGAACCCTTGCCGGCGACCCCGCATGCGCGCGACACGCGCTCGATCTTCGTCGACGGCCACTACCGGCCGAAGGAGATGTGGCGCGAGGCCGGCGGCGGCGCCTTCAACCCAGGCAATTACTACTATGTCGGCGGCAACTCGAAATTCTTCGGCGCGGTGCTGATCCGCTATCGCAAGCAAGACTTTTCCGACATGGAGCACTTTGGCGGCGTGTCGCCGGCCTGGCCGTTTTCCTATGACGAATTCGAGCCATGGTATTCGAAAGCAGAGCAGCTTTTCCGCGTGCGCGGCGCGCTGGGCGAGGATCCAACCGAGCCATTTCATTCGGTTCCCTATGCCTTCAAGCCGGTGCCCGACGAGGCGCCGATCGCGCGTGCCCGCGCCGAGCTCAAGGGACTGGGCCTGCATCCGGCCTCCCTGCCACTCGGCGTCGACATAGAGACATGGCTGAAGGAGGGCAGGACCGGCTGGGACGCCTTCCCAAACACGGGCCAGGGAAAGATGGACGCGCAGACCGCACCGCTGGCAGCGGCATTGACCGATCCGAACATCAAGCTCGAGACCGGCGCCTATGTCGAATATCTCGAGACTGCCCCGGACGGCAAATCCATATCCGCCATACATTATCGCCAGAACGGCGAGCTGAAAAAGCTGTCGCCGAAACTGGTCATCCTGTCGGCCGGCGCGGTCAATTCAGCGGTCATCCTGCTACGCTCGCCCTCACCCGGTAATGGCAAGGGGGGCGGCAAGGGCCTGGCCAACCGCTCCGACCAGGTCGGGCGCAATTTCATGAACCACAATTCGAGCGCCATGCTGGCGATCGATCCGCGCCGCAGGAATGATGCCGTCTACCAGAAGACGCTGATGCTGAACGACTACTATTTGTCCGACGGCAAGGGCGGCAAACCGCTCGGCAATGTCCAGCTTCTCGGCAAGATCGACGGCAACATGCTAAGGGCCAATGTGAAGCGGGTGCCGAAATTCGCGCTCGATTACATGGCCAGCCATGCCGTCGACTGGTACCTGATGTGCGAGGACCTGCCCGATCCCGAAAGCCGCATCATGGTCGACGGGAAGGACATCGTCATGCAGTGGCGGCGCTCCAACATGCAGTCGCTCGATGGGCTGACCAAGGTGATGCGCGCGAATTTTCGCGCCTGCGGTTATCCCATCGTGCTGTCGCGCCCTTTCGACAAGCGTACGCCCTCGCACCAGTGCGGCACGGTGAAAATGGGCGACGACCCGGCGACATCGCCGCTCGACCCCTTTTGCCGCGCCTTCGATCACCAGAACCTGTTCGTCGTCGACGCCAGTTTTCTGCCGAACTCGGCGGCGGTCAATCCGGCGCTGTCGATCGCCGCCCAGGCGCTACGGGTGGCGGACCATATCCGCAAGAGCGAACTAGCATGACCGGTTTGCGCCGCCCCTCATCCGCCTGCAGGTCCCTTCTCCCCGTGAAGGACGGGAAGAAGGGACCTGGCCGCAACGCCGGCGACCTTTTTGCAGCGCTGGCGATTGGCGAAAGCGGCGATGACAGCGTCCTTCTCCCCGTCACTATACGGGGAGAAGTGCCCGGCAGGGCGATGAGGGGCAGCGCTAGCATTCGCAAGGCTAGCGCCCCATGACGCGCCCTGCCGCCATAGTCACCGGCGGTGCACGCGGCATTGGATTGGCCTGTGCCGAGGCGCTCGCCGACGCAGGCTTCGATATTCTTGTCGCAGACCTAGCCGACCAAGCGCCGGCCAATCTCGCCGCCAATATCACCGCGAAGGCTGCAAAATTCGCCTATATCAGATGCGACATCGCCAATCTCGAAAGCCACGCCGACCTCGTCGATACCGCCATGCGTGCCTTCGGCCGCATCGACTGCCTGGTCAACAATGCCGGCATTGGCGCCGTCGTGCGTGGCGACCTGCTGGATCTCAAACCCGACAATTTCGACCGCGCGCTCGGCATCAACCTGCGAGGCACCGTCTTCCTCAGCCAAGCCGTCGCCAAGGCGATGCTCCGCCAGCCCGGCGATCATGCGAAATCGATCATCACCATCACGTCGGTCAGCGCCGAGATGGCCTCTCCAGAACGCTCCGAATATTGCATGTCGAAGGCAGGGCTTTCCATGTGGGTGAAGAACCTCGCGCTCAGGCTCGCCTCGGAAAACATCGGCGTGTTCGAGCTGCGGCCGGGCATCATCCGCACCGACATGACGGCGGGCGTGACCGCCAAATATGACGCGCTGATCGAAGGTGGATTGGTGCCGGCGAAACGCTGGGGCGAAGCCTCCGACATCGGCGCCATGGTGGCGGCGCTCGCTGCCGGCAGACTGGGCTTTTCGACCGGCTCGATCATCAATGTCGACGGCGCGCTCTCGGTGCCGCGGCTGTGAACGGATGAGACAATGACCGACTATATCATCGTGGGCGCCGGTCCGGCCGGCTGCGTTCTGGCCAACCGGCTGAGCGAGGATCCCTCCAATTCCGTGCTGCTGCTCGAAGCCGGCGGCAAGGACTGGCACCCCTATATCCATATGCCGGCGGGTTTCGCCAAGATGACCAAGGGCATTGCCTCCTGGGGCTGGTCGACCGTGCCGCAGAAGCACATGAAGGATCGCGTCTTCTGGTACACGCAGGCCAAGGTGGTCGGCGGCGGCTCCTCCATCAATGCGCAGATCTACACGCGCGGCAATGCCCGCGATTACGACGCCTGGGAGAAGGAGGAAGGGCTGGCCGGTTGGGGCTACCGCGACGTGCTGCCCTATTTCAAGCGCGCCGAGAACAACCAGCGTTTCGCCAACGATTTCCACGGCGACCAGGGCCCGCTCGGCGTGTCGAACCCGATTTCGCCGCTGCCGATCTGCGAGGCCTATTTCCGCGCCGGCCAGGAGATGGGTATCCCTTTCAACCCGGATTTCAACGGCGCTGCCCAAGAAGGCGTCGGCTATTACCAGCTGACCCAGAAGGATGCCCGGCGCTCTTCCGCCTCGGTCGCTTACTTGAAGCCGATTCGCGCCCGCAAGAATCTCACCGTCAGGACCGACGTGTTGGTCACCCGCATCGTCGTCGAGAAAGCCCGCGCTGTTGGCGTCGAGGTTGTAGATAAGCCGGGGGGTGAGACAAAAATCCTGCGCGCCGACCGCGAGGTGATCGTCTCGTCCGGCGCCATCGGCTCGCCGAAGCTGTTGATGCAGTCGGGCATCGGCCCGGCCGACCATCTGAAATCGGTCGGCGTGACGCCGGTGCACGATCTGCCCGGCGTCGGCTCCAACATGCAGGACCATCTCGACCTGTTCGTCATCGCCGAATGCACCGGCGATCACACCTATGACAATTACGCCAAGCTGCACCGCACGGCCTGGGCCGGCCTGCAATATCTGCTGTTGAAGAAGGGTCCGGTGGCTTCCAGCCTGTTCGAGACCGGCGGCTTCTGGTACGCCGACCCGACCGCCGCCTCGCCCGACATCCAGTTCCACCTGGGTTTGGGATCCGGCATCGAGGCCGGCGTCGAGAAATTGAACAACCCGGGCGTCACCTTGAACTCGGCCTTCCTGCGCCCGCGCTCGCGCGGCACGGTGCGGCTGAAAAGCGCCAACCCCGCCGACCATCCGCTGATCGACCCCAACTACTGGTCCGATCCCTATGACCGCGCCATGTCGCTCAAGGGACTGCGGCTGGCCCGCGAAATCATGCGGCAGGAGGCGCTGGCCCCATACGTGCTGCGCGAGGTGCTGCCCGGCCCATCGCTCGCCGGCGACGATGAACTGATCGACTATGCCTGCCGCACGTCCAAGACCGACCACCATCCGGTCGGCACCTGCCGCATGGGCCATGACGAGATGGCGGTGGTGACGCCGGATCTCAGGCTGCGCGGCATCGACGGCTTGCGTGTCTGCGACGCATCGGTGATGCCGCGTGTGCCTTCTTCCAACACCAATGCGCCGACCATCATGGTTGGCGAAAAGGGTGCTGATCTGATCCTTGGCCGCGAGCCGCTGGCGCCGGCGGTGTTTTCCGGCAATCACGCTGCTTAGGGAGTGGTAAAATGATCAGACACTGTGTTTTCGCCAGATTTCGTAGCGATGTGTCCCCGACCGAGCGCACGGCCATCCACGCCGACCTCGAGGCCTTGCGACAGGTGATCGAAGGCATGGAGACGGTTCATTTCAGCGCCAATGCCAGTCCGGAGCCTTTCGCACGGGGTTTCACCCATGGCTTCACCATCGACTTCCGCGATGCCGCGGCGCGCGACGCCTATCTGGTGCATGAGGCTCATCAGCGTGCCGGCGCCCGGCTGGTCGCGGCCCTCGAAGGCGGCACGGACGGATTGATGGTCTTCGATCTCGACCTTACGAAAAAGTGACCGCCGACCTTTCGAAAGCCGGCTGATCGCTGTTCTCTTTTGCCGACAAGGCGACATATCGTTCCTTTGGGGGCACCAAAGGAGGATGCCTTGAATCTCACTGCCGAGCAGAAGAAAACCGTTCTGGCCTCGTTCCTGGGCTGGACGCTCGACGCTTTTGATTTCTTCCTTCTGACATTCCTGCTCACCGATATTGCGAGTGAATTCCAGACCGATGTCCCGGCAGTCTCGAAGGCACTGTTCCTGACCTTGGCGACGCGCTTCATCGGCGCGTTCTTCTTCGGCATGCTCGCGGACAGATACGGTCGCAAGCCGATCCTGATGCTCAACATCGTCAGCTACTCGGTGATCGGGGCGCTGGCCGCCTTCTCTCCCAATCTCGGCATTTTCCTGGCGTTGCGTGCCCTGTTCGGCATCGCCATGGGCGGCGAATGGGGGCTCGGCTCCTCGCTCGCCATGGAGTCCATTCCGCCGAGCGCGCGCGGCATGGTCTCGGGTATCCTGCAATGCGGCTATCCCGCCGGCTACCTGCTGGCGGCGGTAGTCTATGGCTTGCTCTACCAGCAGACGATCGGCGGCTACACGATCGGCTGGCGCTTCATGTTCCTGCTCTCCTTCATCCCGGCGCTGATCGTACTCTTCATCCGCTCGCACGTCCCGGAATCACCCGCCTTCGTCGAGGCGCAGAAATCCGTCAAGCCGGGGCTTCTGGAGACGCTGCAGAAGCACTGGGGCGTCGCGCTCTATGCCGTGGTGCTGATGATGTTCTTCAATTTCTTCAGCCACGGCACGCAGGATCTCTACCCGACCTTCCTGAAGAAGCAGCATGGCTTTGATCCGCATACGGTGAGTTGGATCACCATCGTCGCCAATATCGGCGCCATTGTCGGCGGACTGGCATTCGGCGCGCTGTCGGAGAAGATCGGCCGCATCAATGCCATCACTTTGGCCTGCATGATCGCCCTGCCGGCCATCCCGCTATGGGCCTACAGCTCAACGCCCTTCATGCTGGCCATCGGTGCCTTCATCATGCAGGTCGCGGTCCAGGGTGCATGGGGCGTCATCCCGGTGCACCTCAACGAGCTTTCGCCCGGCGCGGTGCGCGCGACCTTGCCCGGCTTCATCTACCAGGCCGGCAATCTCGCCGCCTCCTATGGCGGTCCCTATCAGGCGGGGATCGCCGAGGCGCCCGGCGGCAGCTATGGCTACGCGCTGGCGCTGTTCGCCGGCGTGGTCGCCGTCTGCATCATCGTCGTCATCCGCTTCAGTCCGGAGCGGCGCGGCCAGGTGATGACCGTGCTGGGTTGAGGACGCTCACCCCAGCCGGAGCGCGATAACGCCGGCGACAATGCTGAGCGCGGCCGCACCGCGCCAGCCCGTCATCTTCTCCCCGAGCGCGTAGACCGAGATCATCATGGCGAACAGGATCGAGGTCTCGCGCAATGACGCCACCGAGGCGATCGGCGCCTTGGTCATGGCCCACATCACGATCCAGTAAGCCGCGCCGGAAAGCACGCCGGTGAACAGCCCGGTCTTCCAGTCGCGCGCCAACACCGGAAGCGCCTTGGGTCCTCGGAAAACGAGGCACAGCACCAGGGCGCCAAGCGCATCGCAGATGAACAGCCAGGCGGCATAGCTTTGCGCGGTCGCCGCCAGCCGCGCGCCGCTGCCGTCGGACAGCGTGTAGCTGGCAATGAACACCGAGGTGCCGAAGGCGAAGCCGACCGCGCGCAGGTTCAGCTTCTCCAGATGCGCCCCGCCGCGAAACGACATCACCAGCGTGCCGGCCGACAACAGCAGTATGCCGACAATGGCGAGCGGCGCCGGCACCTCGGCGACGACGAACATGCCGCCGACCGCGGCCAGCAGAGGGGCCGTGCCGCGCGCCAGCGGATAGGTCTGGGCGAAATCGCCGGCCTGGTAGGCACCGATGAGGAAAGTGCGGTAGCCCATGTGGAAGATCACCGAGGCGATGATATAGGGCCAGACTTCCGCCTTCGGCACCTCGACAAAAGGCAGCACCACGAGGCCCGCGAGCCCCATGCCGAGCGTCATCAGCGTGATCGACAGGAAGCGATCGAGATGCACCTTGACCAGCGCGTTCCAGATCGCATGCATGGCGGCGGCGGCAAGCACCGCGAAGAAGACGAAAAGCGTCATATCGGGCTCATCGACCTCCCGGGCCGAATGGCGTTTCGAGATCGATGTCGACCCGGACCGGGAAGTGATCGGACGCCACCTCGCCGATATCGGCGCCGATCGATTTCACGCGCCCGGCCAACATACCACCGACGAAGCAATGGTCCAGCCGGCGCTTTGCCAGCCTGCCGTCGATGATCTTCTCATGCGTGTGGAAATCACCAGCCGGTTCGACCGCCACGGCCGCGGCATCGACGAAGCCGCCAAGATAGGCAGCACCCCGATGGTAGGGCGTGCTGCCGACGATGCGGCGATACTCGGCGCTGGCCGGCTCCATGTTGAAATCGCCCAGCCAGATCGCCGCCGGCGGATTTTCCGGCTCGACTTCCCCATGAGTCCAGTTACGCGAAGGTTCGTCGTCCGCGCCGCTCCATGGTCCGCCTTCCGATGGCGCCCGGCGGTGCTCGGCCAAGAGATAATCAATCTGCTCCAGCCGCTCTTCCGCCGCGATGTGCGCGAGATGCAGCGAAAGCACCCTGACCGGCCCTGCCGGCGTGCGGATCATGCATTCGAGCGCGGCATTGCGCGTGTTGAGCGGACGCAACGTGCGGCGCATCGGCAGCGCGTGCAACCGCGACCAGACAATCGGCAGTTTCGACAGAACCATGGTGCCGAACTGCCGGCGCCGGTTGACCAAATGGCCGTCCCGCCATTCGCTGGCATCCATGTCGAAGGCCGGGCCATACACCCAGTGATAACCAGGCAAAAGGCGCGAAAGCATTTCCGCCTGGTCGTCGAAATTGCTGCGCTGCCAGTGCCGCTCGATCTCCTGCAAGGCGATGATGTCGGCGCCGGCGACAAGGCGCGCCGCGCGCGAAAGATCGTAGCGCGTGTCGCTGCCGAACCCGTACTGGATGTTGTAGCTGACCAGCTTCATTGCTTATCCGGCTCACTTCTCGGCGTTGGCAGTAACGGTTCGGTCGATTGCTTGCAATGTGCAGGAAGACGGACGGGGCTTGGGCCAGCAGGGCGGTTGAGACTCGGTATCTGCTAGTCGGTGGTCAGCGGCTGGAAGCGGCCGGCGGGCGACGCCGCCAATTCCGCCCAGTCGATCTCTTCCTCCAGCCGGTGATAGGCCTCGTCACCGATCGTGCCATTGCTGCGCAGTTCCTCCAGCGTGTCGCGCTGGCGGTTGATGGCATAAAGGCGCAGCCGGTCGTATTCGGTCGCGGCCTGCGCGTCGTCGGGGTTTTCAGCGATCACACGCTGAGCCTCATACTGCTCGCGCACGACGGCGGCCGCCGCCGAGGTCTTGCGGTTCAGCACGTCCAGCGCTGCCTGCATGATGGCGACGCGCGCCTTCGCCACCTCATTGTCGACGGTTCTGTCCTTGTCGAAGTTGATCCAGCGCAGCAGCGGCTTTAGCGTCATGCCCTGCAGCACCAGCGTGCCCAGAACCACCGCGAAGGCGGCGAGCACGATCGGATCGCGGCCGGGAAAATTGGCCGGCAGCGCAATGGCCACGACCAGCGTCACCAGCCCGCGCATGCCGCACCAGCCGACGAGAACGGCGCCTCCGAAAGTCGGCAACTCCCGCCTTGCCTCTTTGCCGCCGAAGCGGGCAATCCATCGGATGATCGCGACGTAACTCGCCACCCAGGCAAGACGTGCGACGATAACGACGACCAGCACCGTTGCGGCGAAAAGGAATGCTTCGCCTTGCCCGTCTCCGGCCAGCCTGCCGACGATCGTGCGTGCCTGCAGGCCCATCAGCACGAACGCCAGCACATTGAGCACGAACACCGCCGACTCCCAGACCGAATAGGTGCTGACGCGGCGTCTCGCCGACGAGTGGCGCGGTCCCCTGCGTGCAATGGTCATGGCATAGACGACAATGGTGATGATGGCGGAAAGACCGAGCTTGTCGGCGATGATCCAGACGGCAAAGGTTCCGGCAAACTGGACCACGGTGCTGCTCGCCGCATCCTCGATGCGGGTGAGCGCCAACAGCGACACGCGGCCAAACAGATAGCCCGCGACAAGACTGCCAATCGTCGCCAGCAGGATCACCGGAATGGCGTTGCTCAGCATGATCGATCCCAGCGCTGCCGAAACCGCCAGCCGATAGATCAGCAGCGCCGTGGCATCGTTGAGCAGGCTCTCGCCCTGCAGTATGGCGGTGATGCGGTGCGGCACCTTGAACTGGCCGAGCACCGCCGATGCCGCCACCGCATCCGGCGGCGCGACGATGGCGCCAAGCGCGACCGCCGCCGCGATCGGCAGTCCGGCCATCTTCCAGCCGACGAAGGCAACCACGACGGTGGTGAAGACCACAGCGCCGAGCGCCAGCAGCACCAGCGACAGCCGGTAGCGCTTCAGGTCGCGCAGCGACGTGTCAAAGGCGGCATCGAGCAGCACCGGCGCGATGAACAGGGCAAGCGCCAGTTCCGGATCGATCTCGATCACTGGGGCGCCCGGCACGAAAGCAATCGCGACGCCGGCCAGGGCCAGCAGGGACGGATAGGGAATCTCCAGCCGTCGCGACAACGCCGTCAGCGCGACGGCGGTCAAAAGCAGGACGAGGGTCAGTTCAAAAAGAGCCATGGGCGGTTACTTCTGGAGACCGGATTGCCGACGCGGATATTCCCGCAAGATGCGGTGGATTGGCCATCAAACTCAAGCCCTCTGGCCGCACGTCTCAAACCGCCTCCTGCCCCGCATGATCCTCGTCGGCTGCTCGGGATATCATGGACGCCGCGAAAGCCATCGTCGAAAAACATCGCCGGGCTGTAACACCCATGTAAACGGTGGCCCTCTGTGAGCGTGACGGGCCTCCATGAAAGGCCGCACGCCCATCAGAAAGCGTGGCACCCTGATGTGGATCGGTTCCGCTGGGGCAAAATGACGCCCTAAGAGAGGCGTTGGGACCCCTTGCGGCGCGCTTGATGTTGTATCTGGGTACGAGCAGCGCACTCGTTGGCACGTTGTTTGGAGGGGTTGGAACTGTTATGGTCCGTACCGAGGCTCGGCCCAGCGACCACACACAGCAAGGCAGCATGCAGACCGCCGGAAGGACCCTTACGCGGCGCACGCCGAAGCAGCAACGCTCGCGGCAGACCGTCGACGTCGTGCTAGAGGCGGTACAGCTTGTAGCCAAGCGCCACGGGACACTGGCGATTACCACCAATCGCATTGCCGAGGCCGCCGGCGTCAGTGTCGGATCGCTGTATCAGTACTTCCCCGACAAGCGCGCGATCTTCACAGCTCTTCACGACCGGCACGTCGATGAGGTGCGGCGGGTCATCAAGCAGACGATGACCGACTGCGCCTCGGCTTCGCTGGAGGAATTCGCGCGCGAACTCGTCCTGGGCCTGGTGAACGCGCACGCGGAAACTGCCGAACTGCACGACGTTGTCGCGTCCGCTGTTCCGCACAGCGCTCTCGGCTTCAAGAATGCGCTGCATCAGACCTTCGGACAAGTCCTGTCACGCGCCGAGGACCCGGAGCGGTACAGCCTCGACGAGACGGAGCGGATGCTTTTTGTCCTACCTCGCATGGTGGAAGCGCTCGTGCACGGAGGACAGCACGCGCCCCTCTCGCGCGATGGTGCAAGGAGCGAGGCAATCCGCACCGTACTGGTCTACGTGAATTCCTTTCAGGGCAGCGCTCCGAAAGACTACTGAAACGACGCGGTATTCTCGGTGGCCCACTGATCGAACGGGATTGGTTCCCGTCCGGTTATCTGCTTTACGCCATCCGTCACTGTATCAAGCCGGCCCTCGCGCACCGCCCGCCAGATGTCCACGAGCGCATCCGCATAGGCGCCTTTCCCGGCCCATTCGACCGTGCGTGCGTATGCCTGACCGTCCGTTATTTCCTCGAAGCGAACGGGCTTGCCCATGGCTCTACCGATCGTATCCGTCATCTCCCCATACGACAGCGCCTCAGGGCCGGTGATCACAAGTGCCTGGCCGTCGTAGTCGCGTGTGGTCAGGGAGGCTGTGGCGACGGCAGCGATGTCGTCTGGATGGATGAATGCGATCTTGCCCCCACCCGTGGATGAGCGCAGCACGCCCTCTCGGCGGATGGACTCCGACCAACCGAAGGCGTTGGACATGAATCCGGCTGCTTGAATGAATGTGAATGCCACCCCGCTCTCCCGAACGGCATTCTCGCCCCGTGCATGCCACGGACCGGTGCCGATTCCGGTTCGCACGTCTAGCGTGGAGAGCTTGACCACATGTCGGACGCCTGCGCGGTTGGCAGCGAAGGAGACCGCGCGATCTCGCTTCTCGAGATCCAATCCATCCGTGACGAGGAATATCCCGTCGACTCCAACCAGCGCCCTGCCCAACGAGGGACCTGGATTCTCGAGGTCTCCGACATGAATGTCGACCTGGTCGCAGAAAAGGGCTTTGGCCCTCTTCGTGGAGCGGACTAAAACGGACGGGCGTGCCCCCGCATTAATGAGGCGCTGAACTACCCGGGCGCCGATGTTTCCCGTAGCGCCGATGACCAGGTATTTCACTTGAGTTTGCTCCAGCCACGGATCACCTCGAACGCCATTTGCTTCTGGCCAGCCAGGGTGAAATGCAGACCGTCGCTTATGAGGAAGTCCGAAGGAGGCGGGCTCCCCAAAATAGAGAAGGCGTCGATGACGGGCCCGTCGCGGTCGCGAATAATCTTGGCGACTCGCTCAAGATCTTGGTTGCGGAACCGAACCCCGAACCTGGCAAGGCCCGGATGCGTCGCGACCTGCGCTTCGTTGACCGCTGGCGGGGTGATCCAAACGCAGCTCGCCTTGGTCTCTCGGGAAACGCGCTGGCGCAACTCCGCGATGTTGCGCGCGGTCTCCTCGTGATGGACGAGTGTCTTGGTGGGGTGCGGGCCCTGCGTGCGCGCATCATTGGTACCGAACAGGAAGAGGATCCAGTCGGGCCGGGCATCGGTAATCTCTCTGACACGCACAAGACCGTGCGTGGTCGTCTCGCCTGCCACCGCGCTGATGGTCAGCGAAATCTCCTCGGCACCTCGGCGCATCGTCAGCATTTCCCTCAGGATCACCGCCCAGGACTGGGGCTCGGATGTCAAGCTGTCGCCGAACACCACTACTTTGGCCCCTCTGCGAAGCGGAAGGCGATCGACCATCGATGCCACGGCCTGGTCCGCAAGCAGGGCGCTAGCCGCTTCCGAGGCCTCCTTTTGCATGCGGCCAAGTTCGGCCGCGTAAACCTCGACCGGAAGGCCAAGTAGCGCTGCATGAGCGTCCTGGCCGAAATTCGCACCTCCGGGGAGGGAGGCCAGACTCCGCTCGGGTTGGATGACCTTCAAAAGCCAGTTCACCTGTTCATTCGACATCGATTCACCTCGCACCTGAATTCATCCGCACAGGCGATAGATAGCCGCGTCCCAGGAACGCCGCTACTCGCGTTATCGGGTCGATAAGGGTTTGAAAATACTGATAAATTTTGCAACATCCGGAGTCTTCATCAGGTTCCAGCTCCTGCGGACACCGCTCGCTTTCACCGCTGACAGCCGACAACCAGGGGGACTTCATCGACCCGTTGCACGACATCGCGTACTCACAAACGACATTCGCGCCCGCGAAGTAGAGACCTGGAAGTGTTGGCGAGCCAGGTGAACGGATCGACGCCGCTCATCTTGGCGGCCTGCAGGATCGTGGCGATCGTCGACCCTGTCTGCCACCGCCATCAGACCCGGCGAAGACCGCATTCTTGCGTTTGATTGTGTGGGGCCGAATGGCGCGATCCACCGTGTTCGAACCGATGTCGAGACAGCCGTCGGCGACGCTCATCCCGGGCTGGTTTCGCTGGCGGGCTCCTAGCGGGAGGCCGGCAATTGCAGGCCGGCTCACCTGAATATCCGCTGAGCTTAATGCAGCACCAGCATATCGCTCGACGAGAACGAAATCTCGGCCTTCTCGCCGACTGCGGGCGGCGGGGTGGCCGAGTTGTTGAACGTGTCGAGCGACACCATGTTGCCGCCGATGCCGACGCGGACCCGGATCACCGAGCCGAGAAAATGCACTTCGGAAATCTCCCCCGTGAGGCTGGAGTCGCGGCCCGGCTGGCGGCCGAGCGAAATCGCCTCGGGCCGCAGCGCCAGCGACAGCATGTCGCCGGACTTCGAGCCGTTGAGCTTGCCCTTCAGTTCGACTTCCTGGGTGTTGACTTGCACCTTGCCGGACGCGGCGTCGGTGACCTTGCCCTCGAGCACGTTGAGCGTGCCGACGAAATTGGCGACGAACTTGGTCGCCGGCCGGTTGTAGATCTCGAACGGCGTGCCGACCTGCTCGGCCTTGCCGCCATACATGACCGCGATGCGGTCGGAGATCGACAGCGCCTCTTCCTGGTCATGGGTGACGAAGATTGTGGTGATGCCGAGCCGCTTCTGGATCGAGCGGATTTCCTCGCGCAGCGACACGCGCACCTTGGCGTCGAGCGCCGACAGCGGCTCGTCGAGCAGAAGCAGCTTCGGCTTCGGCGCGATCGCGCGCGCCAGCGCGATGCGCTGCTGCTGGCCGCCCGAGAGCTGGTAGGGGTAGCGGTCCGCCATCTGCGGCAGCTTGATGATGCCGAGCATCTCGGCGACACGGGCATCGATGTCCGCCTTGGGCATGCCCGCGACCTTCAGGCCGAAGCCGATGTTCTGCGCCACGGTCAGGTTCGGGAACAGCGCATAGGCCTGGAACACCATGCCGACATTGCGCTGGTTGGGCTTCAGCCTTGTGATGTCCTTGCCGCCTACGACGATCTTGCCGGCGCTCGGCTCCTCGAAGCCGGCCACCATGCGCAGCACCGTTGTCTTGCCGCAGCCGGATGGCCCGAGGAAGGAGACGAATTCGCCGCGCTCGACATCGAGATTGAAATCCTCCACGACCGTGGTGGCACCGAAGGATTTTCGAACGTGCTGGATGGAGAGGAACGGGTCGGCCATGGCTTTTTCTCTCAGGTCAATTCGGGCGGTTCGCCGATTTCGGCGCGAAGCGGGACAGGATCTGGATCAGCGACATGCAACCCCAGGTGATGGCGAAGGCAATGATGGCAAGGGCTGCCGGCTCATAGGCCCGGTTGGCGCCGATGTTCTGCAGATACGGGCCGAAGGCCGGCCGGTTGAGCAGGCTCGCCATGGTGAATTCGCCGATGACGATCGCGAACGTCAGGAACGCGCCCGACAACACGGCGATCAGCACGTTGGGCAGAATGACGCGGCTTATGATCGTACCCCAACCGGCGCCCAGGATCTGCGCCGCTTCCGTTAGTGTGCGCACATCGATGGTCCGGAGGCCCGTATCGACAGCTCGATACATATAGGGCAGCGCCAGCGTCGCATAGCCGATGACCAGCAAGGCATTGGTGCCCGTGTCGGTAGCCAGGAACGGCAGCGGTGAATTCGAGCCATACATCCTGATATAGCCGAAGACGATGACGATGGCCGGGATCACCAGCGGCAGCAGCGTGATGAATTCGACGATCGGCCGGAGCTGCGGCAGGCGAAGCCGTATCCAGTAGGCAGCCGGCACCACGATGAGCACGCCGAGGACGATGGTGAAGACGGCGGCAAGTACCGAATAGCCGAACGTCGCCTGGAAGCGTGCGTCGCCCAGTACAACCTTGTAGGCGTCAAAGGAATAAACGCCGCGCCGCATGCGCATGGAGAACTCCACCGTCGCGATCAGCGGAATGAAGAAATAGGCCGCGCCCAGCGCAAAGACGACCCAGGCCCAGAACCTGCCAGCCTTCATTTGAGCCACCTCTCGGAGCGGGTGCGGAACCAGATGTAAAAGACATTGGCAAGACCGGTAATCAGGATCATGCCGAAGGCTATGGCATAGCCGAGATGGGCATTGTGCAGCACGTCGCCACGGATCTGGGCATAGAGCAGGATCGGCACGATGTTGAGCGACGAGCCGGTCAGCGCATAGGCGGTGGCTATGGCACCGAAGGCGTTGGCGAACAACAGGATCACGGTGCCGAGGAAACTCGGCCAGATCACCGGAATGACCACCATGCGCCAGTACTGCGACATGGTCGCGCCCAGCGTTGCGGCGGCTTCGCCCCATTCCTTCTTCAACCCATCTATGGCCGGCACGATGATGACCACCATCAGCGGAATCTGGAAATAGACATAGGTCAACGTCAAGCCCCAGAACGACAGGATGTTGAAGCCGTGTGCGTAGATGTTGAGGCCGAACAGGGTGTTCAGGATCACCGTCGCAAGGCCGAGCCGGCCAAGCGTGGCGAGGAAGGCGAAGGCCAGCGGCACGCCGGCAAAATTCGAGGCGACGCCGGAAAACGTGAGTGTCGCCGAGCGAATCCAGTCTGGCAGGCCGCCGCGCACGATGGCGATGGCAATCGCCAGCCCAGCAAAAGCGCCGATCAGCGACGAGGCCAGGCTGACCTTGATCGAAATCCAGTAGGCGGCGACGATCGACGGCTGCGCCAGTTCCGCAATATTCTCGAAGGTGAACTCACCTGCATCGTTCTGGAACGCGCCCAGCATCAGGTAGAGCGTGGGCAGGATCAGGAACATGATGGCGAAGATGAAGAACGGCGCGACGCCGAGCCATTGCGTCGGCAGCTTGAGCCTGCGCGCCTCGGCGGGAGGCGCGGTCTTTCCGGCAACAGCGTGATCGGAAAATGAGAGATCGGTCATGCGCCGGCTACCGTCTTCAAGAGGAAGAACCGGGCAGCCGTGAAGCCGCCCGGTGGATTTCAAGTCTTACTTTACGTTGGCGCCGACAACGGCGTCCCAGTTCTTGGTGATGGCTTCCTTGGCCTTGCCCTGCTCGTCGAGCGTCGGGAACACTGCGGCCGTATAGGACTCGGCCGGCGGCAACTTGGCCAACACGTCCGCCGGGATCTTGCCGTTCTTGGCAAGATCGTTGAAGCGGATCGGGTGGCAATAGCCCTTCAGCCAGGCGACCTGGCCTTCGTCGGAATAGAGGTATTCCAGCCAGAGCTTGGCCGCGTTCGGATGCGGCGCGAAGGCGCTGATCGCCTGCACGTAGACGCCGGCGACCACACCGGTCTTCGGCACGACGACGTCGACGGGCGGGTTGCCCTTCAGTGTGTCACGGCCGGCGAGCGCGTTGTAATCCCAGGTGATCAGGATCGGGGTCTGACCCTGGGCGAGCGTGGCGGCCTTGCCGATGACCGGCACGAAATTGCCGGCGGCGTTAAGCTTCTTGAAGAAGTCGAGGCCGGCGGTCCCGGCAGCTTCACCAGCGGCCGCACCAGACGACAGACCAGCGGCATACACCGCCTGGATGGCCTGGTTCGAGGCGCGCGGGTCACCGGCAAGGGCTACCGAGTTGGCGAATTCCGGCTTCAGGAGGTCGGCCCAGTCCTTCGGCGATTCCTTGATCAGATCCTTGTTCACCTGGAAGGACAGCACGCCGTAATAATCGCCGGTCCAGAACCCTTCCGCATCCTTGGCGCTGTCGGGGATCGAGTCCCAGGTCGACACCTTGTAAGCCTGGATCAGACCATCCTTCTTGGCCGACGGGCCGAAGGAGAGGCCGACGTCGATGACGTCGGGAGCCTGCGGGCCCTTGTTGTCCTTGTTGGCCTTGATCGCCTCGACTTCGTCGCCGGAACCGGCGTCCGGGTTGAGCTCGTTGATGGTGATTTCCGGATATTTCGCCTTGAAGCCGGCGATGACGTCGCCATAACCACACCAGTCATGCGGCAAAGCGATGGTGGTGAGCTGGCCTTCAGCCTTCGCGGCCTTGACGAGATCGTCCAGCGAAGCCGCGGACGAAATCACCGACGACACCATCAGGGTCGCGGCCGAAAGGGAAAGCACCTTCCCCGTGAATTTGAACATGTGTTCTCTCCGTTGAACTGGCGCCGTTGGACGCCTGCGATGCGGTATCGTTTTCGTGTGACAGCCAGATGAAAGCTTTGTGAAACCAGCCGTCAGCAGCGCGAAAAGTTAACTCTTTTTAACAGGCTGTAGCAATTAGCCATCACTTAATTTTCCGGCTAATCATTAATCCGCCCGTCTTTCGCCCTTCCCCTTTCCTTTCCCCTCGTTTCCCGATCAACTTCCGCCCCCCCGGAACCGGCCTCAGACCGTCCCGGCGATGGCGTTTTCGAGCAGTGTCAGCGCGGCCTTCTTGGTCAGCTTGACCGGGTTGCCGCCGGCCGTCGGATCGACCACCGCCATGTCGGCGATCAGTCCCTTGCGCTTCTTGTCCATGTCGAGCCCCTTGATCAGGCCCGGCAGTGCGTGCGGCACCTTCAATTCCTTGCGCAGCTTGATGACAGCCTTGGCGAAGCCGTCGAAACCGCCCTTGATGCCGCAATAGGCGGCGAGCCGGGCAATACGCTCCTCGATGGAGTCGCGGTTGAAGGCCAGCACATAGGGCATGAACACGGCGTTGGTCATGCCGTGGTGGGTGTCGTAGAGCGCGCCGATCGGATGAGACAGTGAGTGGATGGCGCCCAGCCCCTTCTGGAAGGCCGCGGCGCCCATGGCCGCCGCGCTCATCATATGGGCGCGGGCGACAAGGTCCTTGCCATTGGCATAGGCCTTCGGCAGGTTTTCGAAGACCAGGCGCACACCTTCGACCGCGATGCCGTCAGCCATTGGATGATAGCCCGGCGCGCAATAGGCCTCGAGGCAATGGGCGAGTGCATCCATGCCGGTGCCGGCGGTGATGAAAGAAGGCATGCCGACCGACAGCTCCGGATCGGCGATCACGATCGCCGGCAATAACTTCGGATGGAAGATGACCTTCTTGGTATGCGTCTCCTCGTTGGTGATGACACCAGCGCGTCCGACCTCCGAGCCGGTGCCAGCTGTGGTCGGCACCGCGATGATCGGAGCGATGGCGTCGGAATTGGCGCGCGTCCACCAGTCGCCGACATCCTCGAAATCCCAAACCGGCCTGACTTGACCGGCCTGAAAGGCGATCAGCTTGCCGAGGTCGAGCGCCGAGCCGCCGCCGAAAGCGATGACGCCGTCATGCTTGCCCTTCTTGAACACCGCAATGCCGGCGGTGAGGTTGGAGTCCACCGGGTTCGGCTTCACCTCGGAGAACACGCCATAGGGCACCTTGGCGTCGTCGAGAATCCTGAGCGTCGTGGCGACGACCGGCAGCTTGGCCAGCCCCGGATCGGTGACGAAGAGCGGCCGCTTGATGCCGGTGGCCGCCAGCACCTCCGGCAGTTCCTTGATGCGGCCAGCGCCGAAGCGGACTGTGGTGGGGTAGTTCCATTTGGAGATGAGCTTGGACATTTTTGTCTTTCGAAAATTAGATGGCTTCACGCAGATGAAATGATTTCGGCCTCGTCAGATTGTCGTAGCCGATGGCCGACAGCCCGGCACCCTTGCCGGTGTCCTTGACGCCGGTCCAGACCAGCGCCGGATCGAGATAGTCGCAGCGGTTCATGAACACCGTGCCGGTCTCGACCCGGTCGCCGATCGCCACCGCGTGCTCGGTGTCGCGTGTCCAGATCGAGGCGGTCAGCCCATAGGCGCTGTCGTTCATCAGCGCGATCGCCTCATCGTCGTTGCGCACTTTCATGATGCCGACGATCGGGCCAAAACTTTCCTCGCGCATGACGCTCATCTGGTGGTCGACTCCGGTCAGCACCTCGGGCGCCAGATAGGGCGAGCCGGGCTGGTCGTTGGCCACCTTCATGTTGATGTGCGCCACCGCACCCTTGCGCAGCGCCTCGGCCTTCTGCTCGCGGATCAGGTCGGCAAAACGCGCCTGCGCCATCGGCCCCATCGTCGTCGCCTGTTCCAGAGGATTGCCGACGACGTAGTTCTTCGTCTCGGCGATAAAGCCTTCGACGAATTCGTCATAGACCTTCTCGTGCACATATACGCGTTCGATGCCGCAGCAGCATTGGCCTGAGTTGTAGAAGGCGCCGTCGACCAGATTGGCCACGGCGTGGTCCATCTTGGCATCGGCCAGCACATAGGCCGGGTCCTTGCCGCCGAGCTCGAGGCCAAGCGTCATGAAGGTGCCTGCCGCCGCCGTTTCAATGGCGCGGCCGCCGGCGACCGATCCGGTGAAATTGACATGGTCGATCTTGCCCGAACCCAGCAGTTTTTCGGTCTGGGCGTGATTGAGAACGACGTTCTGGAACACGCCCTTGGGCAGCCCGGCCTTGTCGAAAGCCTGTTGGAAGCGCTCGCCGACCAGCAATGTCTGCGCCGCATGTTTCAGGATGACGGCATTGCCGGCCATCAGTGCCGGCACGATGGTGTTGACGGCTGTGAGATAGGGATAGTTCCATGGCGCGATCACCATGACCACGCCGAGCGGATCCTTCTTCACATAGCGGCGGAAGCCGTCCTTGGGATTGGAAGCCGGCACGGATTTCAGCGCCGCCTCGGCGATCTCGACCATATAGGTGGTGCGCTCCTTGACGCCGCCGAACTCGCCGCCATACCGAACCGGACGCCCCATCTGCCAGGCGATCTCCGGCACGATCTCGTCTGATTTCGCAACCAGCGCTTCGAGCATCGCCAGCATGTACTTGCCGCGCTCGACGATCGGCGTCTGCGCCCACTTCTCCTGCGCCGCCTTGGCACGCTCGACCGCGGCATTGATCGCCTGGTCCGTCGCGACCGGACGCTCGGCATAGATCGAGCCGTCGATGGGAGATTTCAGTTTGACCGTTTCGGTCATCGTTTAAGTCCTCGCACTTCTGTAACAATCGAAAAATCACATGGCTTGGCGCTGCCCCTCATCCGCCTGCCGGCACCCTTCTCCCCGTGTAGCGACGGGGAGAAGGGAAACGCTCCAGCGCTGGCATCCCTCTCTCACCGTTCTTCACGGGGAGAGGGTAAGGGTGAGGGACGGCGCTAACGTCGTGGCAATCTAGTACCGCTCGAACCCCCTGTGCAGTTCCCAATCCGTGATACGGCGGTCGTATTCGAACTGTTCCCACTTTGCCGTGTGGACATAGTGTTCGAGCACATCCTCGCCGAGCGCCTGCTTCAGCATCTTCGACTTGGCCAGCGTCTCGGTGGCATCGCGCAACGTCTTTGGGATCTCCGGCAGGCGCGAAGCCTGGTAGGCATCGCCGACGAAAGGTTTTTGCAGTTCAAGCTTCTCGTCGATGCCGGCCAGCCCGGCCGCGATCAGGGCTGCAAAGGCAAGATACGGATTGAGGTCGGCGCCGCCGATGCGGCATTCCATGCGGATGCCCTTGGTGCCTTCGCCGCACAGGCGGAAGCCGGCGGTGCGGTTGTCCTCGCTCCACATGATCTTGGTCGGCGCGAAGGTGCCGGCCTGGAAGCGTTTGTAGGAGTTGATGTAGGGCGCCAGGAACCAGGTGAATTCCTTGGCGTACTTCAACTGTCCCGCCGCCCATTGCTGACCGAGCGTGGACAGGGTCCAGTCGGCTTGTCTGTCGAAGAACAGCGGCGTCTTGCCGTCGGCGCTCCACAGCGAATTGTGGATGTGGCTGGAATTGCCGGCGAGCCCGTAATTGTACTTCGACATGAAGGAGATCGCCTTGCCTTCGGACTCCGCGATCTCCTTGGCGCCGTTCTTCAGGATGACGTGGCGGTCGGCCATGTCGAGCGCTTCGGCATAGCGCACGTTTATCTCTTCCTGGCCGGGGCCCCACTCGCCCTTGGAATTCTCGATCGGAATGCCGGCCGCTTCCATCTCGTTGCGAAGCCGGCGCATGACGCCTTCTTCCTTGGTGGTGATGCCTATCTGGTAGTCGCCGATATAGGGCGACGCGGTGTCGAGACTTTGCCAGTGCTTCTTGCGGGCGGAATCGTAGGTCTCGTTGAACAGGTAGAATTCGAGCTCGGAAGCGAAATAGCCGATATAGCCACGCTCCTGCAGCCGCTTCACCTGCTTCTTCAATATGGCGCGCGGCGAGTGCGGCAGGTCGTCATGGGTATGGTGGTCGAGCACGTCGCAGATCACCAGCGCCGTCTTTTCCAGCCAGGGAATACGCCGCAGCGTCGCAAGGTCCGGCTTCATGACGAAATCGCCATAGCCCTTCGACCAGCTTGCCGCCTTGTAGCCCGGCACCGGCTCCATATCGATATCGGCCGCCAGCAGGTAGTTGCAGCCATGCGTTTCGTCATGCGCGGAATCGACGAAGTACTGCGCTAGGAACCGTTTTCCCGCCAGTCGGCCCTGCATGTCGACGATGCATGCCAGCACCGTGTCGATCTCGCCATTGGAGACCGCTTTCTTCAACTGATCGAACGAGAAATTTCCGGCCATTCCTTTGGCACTCCAGCGCTTGGTCGTTTCGGGCTTGTCATATTGAACGGGAAAAAACCGTGGCGAGCGAACCCGCCACGGTTTGATTGGCTGTTTAGGCGGATTCGCCGACGGCCTTTTCGGCCGCTGCGATGGTCGCCCTGCGCTTGGCGATTGCCGCCTCGCCGATGGGAGGCCCCTGGAAGCGGCGGTTTTCAACGGCGAACCACAAAACGACGAGCAGAATGATCAATCCAATCGCATAGTTGATCAGAATGTCGAAGGGCGGCTGGATGCCGGCATACATCAACACCAGGACACCAAGCACGGTGATGATGGCGAACGGCTTTGACCAGATGCCGAGCCGGAACGGTCCGAATTCGGTCCAGCTCTTTCCTTCCGCAAGAAGTCCCGCTGCGATCGGCATGGCATAGGAGACGTAGAGGAAGAGAGCGCAGCCGGCTGCAAGCGCCGCGAAAGCCGGCGAATAGAGCGTGGCGGCGATCGACAGCACGACGCCGAGCCAGATAGCCGGAACTGGCGTGCGCCAGGTCGGCGAAACCTGCTTCCACAAAGACGACCCCGGCAGACCCCCGTCACGCGAAAAGGCGAAGATCATACGCGATGTCGAAGTGAGGCCGGCCAGCGCGCACAGATAGTTCGACAGCACGATGGCGATGCCGAGCAGAGCCTTGAGCCAGGTTGGCGCCGGCAGATTGTTGAACAGGTTGAACCAGGCATTGCCGCCGTCCTTGGCGGTCGCCACGAGATCGGGGCTCGCAAGGACGAAGGAGACCGCCATGACGAAACCGAAGACGAGAGACCAGAGGACCGCGTGGATCATGCCCCTGGGCACCGCAACGCGGGCATTGTGTGTCTCCTCGGCAGTGTGCGCCGAGGCGTCGAAGCCGGTGATCGTGTAAAGCGGGTAGAGAAGGCCGATCAGGAAGGCCACCAGCGCCGTGCGGGCCGTCGGAACATAGCCGCCCCCGAGATCGCCGGTCGTGTTGACGAAGGTCGTCAGTCGCGAAAGGTCGAAACCATGCGCGCCCCAGATCAGGAAGGTCAGCGTCAGCACGACCGCAACGACGAGGATGAGGTAGCCGGAAAAATCGGTCAATCTCGTTGTCGTCTTGATGCCGAGATGATTGAACAGACCTTGGGTGACGGTAATGATCACGACAGCCACCGTCTGCTGCCAGAAGCCCCAGGTCGATGTGTCCCAGCCGAAGATCGGACCTGCGACGAGCCCTTGAAACAGCAGGTAGACGCCGACATTCACCGAGGCGACCACGAAGATCAGGCCGAGCAGGTTGATCCAGGCCGTAGCCCAGCCCCAGCCGCGACCGCCCAGGATCGACGACCAGTGATAGAGGCCGCCGGCGGTAGGATAGGCCGAGCCGATCTGGCCCAGCGAAGCAGCGACGACAAGGGCGAAGACGCCCCCGATGAGCCAGCCGATGGTCGCCTCGAAACCACTGCCGGTGGCCATCGCCAGCGGGAAGGACGTAATGCCGCCCGCCAGGATGCAGATAATCGAGAAGGAAATGGCGAAGTTGGAGAAGCCGCTCATGCGGCGAGCCAATTCCTGGGCGTAACCCATACTGTGAAGGATATTTGTGTCCTCCGACTTGTCGGGTTGATCAGGTGTTGTCATGTCAGAATTCCCCTCTTGGTTCTTAGCTGGCCGATTGAACTGACTTTCCGACTGCGCTTCGTCGAGAGCCCTTGGCCTCCTCTGGCTCCAGATTCAAAAAAATGCCCGCAAGCAGATCCGCCCATTTCCGCTGCCCGGTCTCGCCGGAGATTTCATCGTTGCGGATTTCGATCATCGCGCAGGGTAGCCCGCGCGAGCGCGCATGCCGTTCCAGCGTGAAATAGACACGGTCGGCTGGGGAATAGGGTTCGTTGACGCCGACGGTGATGCCGGCAAGCCGCCTGAGCGCCGATATCAGCGGCGAGGCCAGCCGGCGGTCCTCATCGTGGATGATGCCGATATGCCAGGGCCGGTTGCGGCCCTTGTAGACGGGCGTGAAGGAATGCACGGAAACCAGCCGGGTCTCCTGGCCGCGCGCCAGCCGTTCCTCGACGATACGCTCGATGGCGTCGTGAAACGGCTGCCATGACAGGGCGACCCGCGCCGAGCGCTGCTTTTCGGTCAGGTCGGCATTGCCGGGAATGATCGTCGTCTCGCTGACCGGCGACACCAGGTCCGGCGCATCGAGCGGCCGGTTGCAGTCGATGATCAACCGCGAAATTCGGGTTTCGACCAGCGTCGCATCGAGGGTTTGCGCCATGCGTAGCGCAACCGGCAGCGCGCCGGGATCCCAGGCGATGTGGCGGGACAGATCCTCGGCGGCAAGGCCGAGCGTACCGAATTCGGCGGGCAGGAAATTGGAAGCGTGATCGCAGGTCAGCACGAAAGGGCTTGAGCCGCCAGGGTTGGTCACCCCAACGGTATCAGACGATGCAAGGCTGGCGGGCCGTGCTTTCTCCATAGTCTGCCGTCCCCGGGGAGCGCTGTATCGTATGTTACGTATTTTGCCTCATTGCGTCCCTATGGATGATTTCATACAGTTTGCCCGGCTTTGTCAAATGCGATCTCGTGGGCAGGGCCAGCGGGTGGGGGAAAACATGATTTCCAGCATTGCCGAACTGATCGCCGACCGCATTGGCGCGATGCCGGCCGGCGAACGGCGCGCGGCCCAGACGCTGATCGCGAGCTATCCGATGATCGGCCTGAAGACGGTCGCCGAATTCTCGGCCGCGGCCGGTGTCTCCTCGCCGACGATCCTGCGCTTCGTCGCCCGGCTCGGCTTCCAGAACTATCCGGAATTCCAGTCGACCCTGCAGGACGAACTGGCGGCGCAATTGCAATCGCCGGCGATACGGACCCTCAACCCGCCCTCGCCCGGCGGCGGCACGGTCTCTCCGATGCTGGAAGCGACGCTCGACAATATGCGCGAGACCTTCCGCCACCTCTCCGACAGGCAGCTTGCCGATATCGCGGCGCGGCTTGCCGACCGGCGTGGCAAGACATTTCTGATCGGCGGCCGCTTCACCGACCCGCTGGCACGTTACATGGCCGCCCATCTTGCCGTTATCCAGCCCGATGTTTTTCACCTCGCCGGCCAGGAGAGCATGTGGCGCGACCGGCTGATCGACATGGGCAAGCGCGATGTGCTGGTGATCTTCGACATCAGGCGCTACCAGGACAGCCTCGTCCGCTTCGCCGAGAAGGCACACCAGCGCGGCGTTCAGATCGTGCTGTTCACCGACCAGTGGCTGTCGCCGATCGCCCGCTTTGCCCGACACGTCATCGCCGGACGAACGGCCGTGCCCTCCGCATGGGATTCCTCGGCGGCGCTTTTCGTCGTCGCCGAAACGCTGATCGGCGCCGTCACAAGACAACTCGAGGCCGACGGCGCCCGGCGCATCCGCGAGATGGAAGGCCTGCGTTAGGCGGATCCCGGCCAAATCGCATCCGTCCCGACGGGGGTGTCCCGACTTCACGTTACCGAGATTTAATGTGCACGATCGCGTGATAATTGCCATAAACCGCTGATATGCGAGGTGTGGCGTGGCCGGATTTCGCCGCCCGCCCGTACCGTCGCTGTGCCGCTCCTTCGGGAAGGGGCTGACGATTCCTGGAAACCGGAGTGTCGATGCGCACCTCAAAGCAAATTGTCGTTGCGCTTGTGATCGTGGTCGTCGCTGCGGCTGCCTGGGCGCGCTTCTATCCCGGAGCTCCCGAAGTGCTGGCGCGTTGGGGGATAGACTGGGCCTATGCGGCGACGCCTCCGGCCGGAAACAGTGCGGCCGACGCGAGACAGGCCGGCAATCGCAATGGCCCCCGGCAGGTCGACGTCGTCGCCTTGCCTGCCGGCACGGCCACCATCAACGACCGCCTGCAGGCGATCGGCACCGGCCGCGCCAACGCCTCGGTGACCGTCAATCCCTATAGTTCGGGCCGCCTTGCCGAACTGCTGGTCGAATCCGGCAGCCATGTCGACAAGGGGCAGATCATCGCCACGCTCGATTCCGAGACGGAGATCATTGCCCAGAATCGGGCCAAGCTCGCCCTGCAGGACGCACAAGCCAAGCTCGACCGCGTCAAGTCGCTGCGCGCCTCCAACGCCGCCACGCCGGTCGCGGTCGCCGATGCCGAAGTGGTGCTGGCCGGCGCCAAGCTGGCGCTTCAGGATGCCGAGCTTGCGCTGCAGCGTCGCTCGATCCTGGCGCCGATATCGGGCACCGTCGGCATCCTGCCGATCTCGGCCGGCAACTACGTGACCAACCAGTCGGCGATCGCCACGCTGGACGACCGGTCCTCCATCCTGGTCGATTTCCAGGTGCCCGAACGCTTCGCCGCCGCCGTCAAGGTCGGCGCGCAATTGAAGGCGACGCCGATCGCCAATCAGAGCAACGCCTATACCGGCACGGTGTCGGCGATCGACAATCATATCGACGAAAAGAGCCGCACCCTCCTGGTCAAGGCCAAGATCGCCAACCCGGCCGACTCGCTGCGCGCCGGCATGTCGTTCTCCATCACCATGAAATTCCCCGGCGAGACCTATCCCGCCGTCAGCCCGCTGGCGATCCTGTGGGGATCGGACGGTGCTTATGTCTGGCAGGTCGAGGACGGCAAGGCCAGGCGGTTGCCGGTTCGCATCATCCAGCGCAACACCGAAACCGTGCTGATCGACGCGGAGATCAGCCGCGGCGACATGGTTGTCACCGAGGGCACCCAAAATGTCAGCGAAGGCGGCGAGGTTCGCATCGCCGGCCAGGAGCAGCGCGCCGCCACCGCCGCGGAAGGCTCATGACCGGACCCGTCAACGCCGGCAGCGATACCGGCTTCACCGCCCTGTTCATCCGCAGGCCGGTCATGGCCTTCGTGCTCAACGTCCTCATTGCGGTTGCCGGCCTCGCGGCCTTCTACGGCGTCGAGATCCGCGAATTGCCCGACGTCGATCGTGCCGTGGTCACGGTCTCCACCACCTTCGAGGGGGCGACGGCCGAAACCGTCGACCGCGAATTGACCGACACGATCGAGGGCGCCGTCGCTCGCGTCTCCGGCGTCAAGTCGATTTCATCATCCTCCTCATTCGGATCGAGCCGTGTCACCATCGAGTTCAACGACGGTGTCGACCTCAACGTCGCCGCCTCGGATGTGCGCGATGCCGTCGGCCGCGTTGCAAACCAGATGCCGGATACGGCCGATCCACCGCGCATCGTCAAGGCCGACGCCAATTCCGACGCGGTGATGCGGCTGGCGGTGACTTCGGACACCATGTCGATCCAGGACATGACGGTGGTGGTACAGGACCAGATCGAGGACGAATTGGCCGCCGTCCCGGGCGTCGCCGACGTCCAGGTCTATGGCGACCGCGACAAGATCTTCCGCATCGACGTCGACCAGAACAAGCTCGCCAGCCTTGGCTTCACGGTCGCCGACCTCAGGGCGGTGCTCGCCTCCGTCGCCTTCGATTCCCCGGCGGGGTCGATCACCACGACCAACCAGGACCTGATCGTCCGCACCACGGCCGACGTGACGACGCCTGCGGAATTCGAAAACATCATCATCGGCGGCACCACGCGCATCCGCGATGTCGCGACCGTCACGCTCGGCCCCGATGTCGGCCAGACCACGCTGCGTTCGGACGGCAAGACCGGCATCGGCATCGGCATCATCCGGCAGGCGGAATCGAACACGCTGGACATTTCGACCGGCGTCCAGGCCGCCGTCGCCAAGCTGCAGGCGAACCTGCCCAACGGCATGTCGATCAAGATCACCAGCGACGACGCCGTCTTCGTCAAGGGTGCCGTGCACGAGGTCGAGATCGCGCTCGGCCTGTCGGTCACCATGGTGCTGATCGTCATCTACGTCTTCCTGCTCGACTGGCGCGCCACGCTCATCCCGGGCCTGTCGATGCCGGTCGCCATGATCGGCACCGTAGCCGCCATCTATCTGGCCGGCTTCTCGATCAACATCCTTACGCTGCTCGCTTTGGTGCTGGCCACCGGCCTTGTCGTCGATGACGCCATCGTGGTGCTGGAAAACATCGTGCGACGGCGCAATGAGGGCATGGGGCCGCGCGCGGCCGCCGTGCTCGGCGCACAGGAAGTGTTCTTCGCCGTCGTTGCCACCACGCTGACGCTGGTCGCGGTCTTCGTACCGATCTCGTTCCTGCCGGGACAGACCGGCGGCCTGTTCCGCGAATTCGGCTTCGTGCTTGCGATGTCGGTGCTTCTGTCCTGCGTGGTGGCGCTGACGCTTTGCCCGATGCTTGCCTCGCGCATGCTGACCAGCGCGTCGCTTCACCACGAAGGTGACCACGGCATCGGCGCGCGCATCGGCGGCGTCCTCAATGCCGGCTACAAGCGTGCGCTCCATGCATGTCTCGACGCGCCGTGGATCGTGGTTCTGGTCGCGGTGCTGTTTGCCGGCATCGCCTTCACGCTGTTCGGCACGATCCGCCAGGAACTGACGCCCACCGAGGATCGCGCCGCCGTGCTGTTGCGCATCAACGCCCCGCAAGGCGTCAGCCTCGACTACACCACGCAGCAGATGCAGAAGATCGAGCGGCTGATCCAGCCGATGCGCGATTCCGGCGAGATTCGCTCGACCTTCGAGAACGCCGGCCAGAACGGTTCCTACAACTCGGGCTTCATGGTGATGACGCTGGCGCCGTGGGACGAGCGAAGCCGCAGCCAGCAGGAGATCATGGCCGAGATCAGCCAGCTGACCAAACAGGTGCCCAGCGTGCGCATCTTCCCGGTCCAGCCCAACAGTCTCGGCATCCGCGGCGCCGGCAACGGCCTGCAGTTCGCTCTGGTCGGCAACGATCGCAAGGCGCTCGGCGATGCGGCGGTCAAGATCATCGCCGAGATGCAGAAGGATCAGCGCTTCCAGACGCCACGCCTGTCGATCGACCCGACGCAGCCGCAGCTGGCCGTGGCCATCGACCGTGAGCGCGCTTCCGACCTCGGCATCGACATATCCGGGCTCGCCAACACCATGCAAGCCATGCTCGACGGCAACGACGTCGTCGATGTCTACATCGCCGACCGCAGCTACGGCGTGAAGCTGGTCTCGACCACCAATCCGATCAACGACCCGACCGATCTGGAAAATGTCTTCCTCAAGACGGCGGATGGCCGCTTCGTGCCGATGTCGACCATCGCCACGCTGACCGAGCGCGCCGTGCCGCCGTCGCTGTCGCGCGAACAGCAGCAGCCTTCGGTGGCAATCACCTCCAACCTCTCAGGCAATTTCGCGCTTGGCGATGCGCTGACGCGTGCCGAGGAGATCGCCACGCCGCTCCTGCCGCCCGGCAGCCGCATCCTGCCGCTGGCCGAAGCCGCCACATTGGGCGAAACCAACAGCGCCATGGTCACCATCTTCGGCTTCGCCCTGATCATCATCCTTTTGGTGCTGGCCGCCCAATTCGAGAGTTTCGTCAGTGCCGTCATCATCATGGCGACAGTGCCGCTCGGCCTTGCCTGCGCCATTTTCGCGCTGCTGCTGTCGGGCACCAGCCTCAATGCCTACAGCCAGATCGGCCTGGTGCTTCTGGTCGGCGTCATGGCCAAGAACGGCATCCTGATCGTCGAATTCGCCAATCAGCTGCGTGATCGCGGCCTGGGCGTGCGCGAAGCGATCGAGCAGGCCTCCACCATTCGCCTGCGGCCGGTGATGATGACGATGATCTGCACCATACTTGGCGGTGTGCCGCTTGTGCTGGCCGCCGGCGCGGGCGCGGAGGCGCGCGTGGCGCTCGGCTGGGTGATCGTCGGCGGGCTTGGCCTGGCCACCGTCTCGACGCTGTTCCTGACACCGGTCGCCTATCTCGTGCTTGGCCGCTTCGTCACCCCGAAGACCCATGAGGAAGCGCGGCTGAAGCGCGAACTCGAGGAAGCCGCCTACACCAATGTGGAACCGGCGGAATAGAGATAGCTATTTCAGCAGCCGGCCTTCGATCGACCAGCGCGCGGCAAGGAAGTTCAGCACAGCCGCCACGATGACCCCGCCGATCTTTGCCGGCCACACGCCGGTGATGCCGGCGAAGAGTGCGATCGACAGGCTGGAGACGCCGAGCGAAATCAACGCCCCGGCCGTGACAAACCGCAGGAAGGCGTCATGCAGCCGGATGGCGTGATTGCGCTCGAACGACCAGAAGCCATTGGCCACGAAAGAGAAGATGACGGCGATCGACCACGAGAGGACGTTGGCGGCAAGCGGTGGGACGTGCAGCTTGAGCAGCAGGGAAAAGCCGGCAAGGTCGATGGCCGTGTTCACCAGTCCGACAAGCGCAAAACGGGCGATCTTGCTGCCGGTTGAACGCTGGGGTCGATCGGCTCCGCTCATCCCTTGCCGTCCATGATCTCGACACCGGCGCGGGCCAGGCTCGCGCCGAACGCATCCGAGGCCAGCACCCCGAATTCCACTTCGCGCACGCCTTGCATCGGGTCGCGCGCGCGCAGTGTTTCGTCGACATGGCCGGGGTGGCACATGAACAGCCCACGGTCCGGCAACGCTTCGACCGCGGCCTTCAGCAATGGCGCAAATTTTTCGGGTTGCCGCCAGTCGTAGATGCCGGCGAGCGGCTTCCAAACGGCAAAGCCGGCGCGCTGCATCGATTGATTGAAGCCGGCGGCCACGGCAGCGATTGCCGCGATCTTCGAAGCGACGGCGGCATCGCCAAGCGCCGGAGCGCCGCGCAGCACCGGCCTGCCGGCGGCGTCGGGAAAATACGCCCGCAGCCATCCGCGCACGACGGGCAGGAAATGCACGTGCTGATGACCGTCGATGAAGTCGGGCTTGCGGCCGAGCGCCTCGACGAACCGACTGTACTGCGCGTCGAGTTCGGCATGGACATCGCGCTTGTCGATCCGGCCGCGCAGGACCGGCAGGGCGAGCGAACGAAGCGGCGGCAGCCGGCCCTCGGGCGCCAGGCTCGACTTGCCTGTGACGGCCGGCTGATCCGTAAGTGTCAGGTGCAGCCCGATCGCCGCATGGCCGCACAACGGCCTGATACGCGCCGCCGCCCCGGCCCATTCCGGAAAACCGGTCATGCAGCTGGTGCCGGTCAGCCGTCGCCGGTCGAGCAGGTCTAGAATTCCGGCGCAAACCCCTGGCGCCAGGCCGTAGTCGTCGGCGATCAGGCGAATGCGCCGCGTCATATGCCGGACGCGCCTGGCGGCCTGTCCGAGACGTCGCTGCGCACGACATCGCGCACGATGTAGACCGGCCGGTCCTTGCTCTCCGACAGCGTGACCCAGACATATTCGCCGATCAAACCAAGCAAGGTCAGGTTGAGGCCACCCAGCAGGACGACGGCGACCATCAGGCTGGGATAGCCAGGCACGGCGATGCCGTAGAACATCACTTCGAAGAACACCTTGGCGCCGTAAACGATGCCCGCCAGCGCCGCCAGCATGCCGCTCAGGCTGATGATGCGCAGCGGGATGACGGAAAACGACGTAAAGCCTTCCAGCGAAAAGGCGATCAGGTTGAGCCGGCTCCATTTCGACGTGCCGACAGCCCGGTTTTCCGGCGAATAGGGTATGGCTTTCTGGCGGAAGCCTGCCCAGGCGAACAGGCCCTTGTTGAAGCGCCGCTTGTCGCGCAGGCTGGTCAGCGCGCGCGCGACGGTACCGCGCATGACGCGAAAATCTCCCGCGTTCTCGGGGATATCGAAACGCTGGCTGCTGTTGATCAGGCTATAGAACAGCTTCGCCAGCTGGCTGCGCCGCCAGCTGGCCTCGCGCCGGTCGTTCTGGGCGTAGACGACGTCGATATCGGGATGCTTCACCAACTCGGCAATCATCTGCAGGCTGATGTCCATGGAATGCTGCAGGTCCGAATCCATGATCAGCACCATGTCGCCGCGCGACTGGTCGAGGCCGGCGAGCACCGCGACCTCCTTGCCGAAATTGCGGCTGAGGCGAACGATCTCCCAGGAGCCCGACAGCGCCAGCGAAAACCGTTCGGCGCCATCGTCGCGACTGCCGTCGTCGACCAGGATCTTGTGGACGGCCATGCCGAAACGGCTTGATACCGCTTCCTCGAGCCTGTCGAGCAGCGCGGCAAAGGCCGACGCCGATTGCGCCTCGTTGAAGAAGGGCGCCACGATATCGAGTTTCTGACGCAACTCAGCCATGTGCGACGGGTCCGACATTCGCCATCTTTTCGCTCGCCTTGGCCCGGAACCACCAGATCAGCGGACAGACGATGAAGGTGACCGCGAGCGGCCGGAACCAGGGGAAGAAGAAATCATGCATGTGGCGCTCGACGCCCGTCAAACCTGTGACGAACAATACCATCGACAGCACCGAAGCCAGGACGCCGCCACGCTCGTCCCGCCACAGTGTGGCGATAGCGAGGCCGGCAGGCACCGCGATCATGGCGTAGGTATTTGGCTCGACGCGCGGATTGAAGACGCACATGTAGAAGGCGGCCGTCAGGAAGATGGCCAGTCCCGCCATTCCAGGCTGGAGCTTGCGGTCGAACCAGAGAACGGTCGATAGCGTAAGCAATGCCACGACGACACGCACGATCGTGGCGGCGAATTCAGGCATGGGTAGGCCTGCCGACGTGAAAGGCGCCGTGAAGTCGGTGGGCACAAAATGGCCGGACTTGTCGACCGCCATGGAGGTCAGCATGCTGGCGAAATCACCGTACTGCTCGTTGAGGTAGCCGGCAGGTGCGAAAGCATATGGAATGGCGAGCACGAACAGCACCGCCAGCACGAGCACGGGTATCAGCCGCAGGCGCAGGGCTCCCACCAACAAAAGCATGATGATCGCGGTCGGTTTGGCAATGATGGCGACCGATGCCCAGAAGAAGGTCTCGGCGCGCCGCCCTTCGAGCGCCGACAGGGTCAGGAGCCAGCAGGCGCCGGTCAGGAGGATCGTCGCCTGGCCGTTGCGGATCGCACCCAGCGCCATCGGCAAGGCAAGGAAGAGCCCGAAGGAAAGCAGCCACGTCAATTCCCCGCCACCGAGCTTGCGCACCTGGCGCATCGCGGCGAAGGTGAGCACCGCAAACCCCAGCACGTGCCACACCAGTCCGCCCAGATGCGGACCGAGCTTCAGCACCGGAACATAGAGCGCGGCAAAGGCCGGCGCGTAGAGATAGCCCATCTCGGACTGGAGATTGTACAGTGGCTGGCCGCTGAGGAACGCCTCGCTGCCAAATCCGTAGGCCTGCATCACCGTGCGCGTGTAGGGCGACCATAGCACCATCCCGAGGACGACCAGGAATGCCCCGACCCACAGGCTCAGCCCCAAACGGTCGAAAACCGGCTTGGAAATCGTCATCAATACACCCCGCACGCCATTGGGGGAGACGCCTCAGCCTGGCGTCGTCCCGGCATTCGATGGCGGCGGCATATCACGGACAAAGCGGCGCGGCATAGGGGGGTCGATGGCGCAAGCGGCGATCCGGCCGGTCCGATGGCAGCCGGACACGTGAATGTGTCGACCATCGAGAGCAAGGTCACCGTTTCAAGGCCGGATGAAAACCTTGCCGTTGGGCTTGGCCAGTTCCGCCGGCAAGCGCGCCATTGTCTCGGCCAGCGGAATGACCGCCGTCACGTCGGTCGACCAGCGTCCATCGGAAAACCGCTTCTGCGCCTCGAGAATCGCCGGACCACGGCGATCGCGGAACTGACGCATCCATTCGCTCAGCCAGAAGCCCTCGATGTGCTTGTGCTGGAAGATCAACTGGCCGGGCTCGCGGATGACCGTGGCCTCGGGATCGAGCCGGCCGTAGATGATCCAGCGCGCCCGTTTAGGCATCGCATTGAAGATCGCCGAAGCCAGCGGCCCGGTGACCGCATCGAGGAAGATGCGCGGCTGTTCGGCCTTCATCACCTCGCGCAGGGTGGTCTCGAAATCCGGCGCCTTTTCGTTGAGGACACGCGCCGCGCCAAGCTCTTTCAGCAGCGCGATCTGCTCGTCGCGGCGCACGGTGACAACAGGCCGGAACCCCTCCTCCCTGGCCAGGCCGATGATCAGCTTGCAGAGCTGGCTGGCGCCTGCGGTCATGATGAAGGCCTTCTCGCCTTCCTGTTTGACGATGTCGAACATGGCGATCGCGGTCAGCGGATTGACGATCATCGCGGCGCCATCCTCGTCGCGCACCGTATCGAGGAGCGGAATGCAGGCCGCCGCCTCGGCGACCGCATATTCAGCCCACGAGCCCCAATTGCTGAGACCGGTGGCGAAGGCGACCCGCTTGCCGATGAGGCTCCTGGGATAGGGCTCCTCCCCGCCCGCGACGACTGTGCCGACACCTTCGAAGCCCGCCGGCTGGCCCTTGGCGCGCGGCTGCCCGTACTGGCCCTTGATGAAGGCGACATCCGATGGATTGATCGAAGCCAGACTGACCTTGATCAGCACCTGGCTCGGTCTGGGCGCCGGCACGGCGATGCTTCCGGGCTCGAGATACGGCTCCATCGCCTCGAGCGCACTGCCGCTCGGTGTCCTGGTATAACCGTCGCCCACCAGGAGCAGCGCCTTCATTTCGGAGGGGATTGTCATCAGTGACACTCCTTGGTTGCCGCGGGAAGAACCGTATGTGGCCAGCCTAACTGCCGCTCAGACCTTCTCCTGCGTGTATTTCTTCAGCTCCGTCCGCGCCACCTGGCGGCGATGGACTGCGTCAGGCCCGTCGGCGAGGCGCAGCGTCCTCAGATGCGTCCACGAGCGCGCGAGCGGCGTGTCCTGGCTGATGCCTTTTGCGCCGAACATCTGCACCGCCTCGTCGGTGACCTTGAGCGCCACGCGTGGCGCGATGACCTTGATCTGGCTGATCCAGGGGGCCGCGGCCCGCGCGTCGCCCTGGTCGATCATCCACGCCGCCTTGAGGCAGAGCAGCCGGGCCATTTCGATCTCCATCCGGCATTCGGCGATGATGTCGAAATTGGCGCCGAGTTTCGCCAGCTTCTGGCCGAAGGCCTCGCGGCGCACGGAACGCTGGCACAGCATTTCCAGCGCCATCTCGGCCTGGCCGATGGCGCGCATGCAATGATGGATCCGGCCCGGCCCGAGCCGGCCTTGCGCGATCTCGAAACCCCTGCCCTCCCCGAGGATCAGGTTCGACGCCGATACCCGCACATTGTCGAAGCGAAGATGCATGTGGCCGTGCGGCGCGTCATCGTCGCCATAGACCTGCATGGCGCGGACCTTGGTCACGCCTTTCGTGGCCGAGGGTACCAGGATCATCGAATGGCGGCGATGCTGCGGCTCTTCATCGCCGCCGGTCCGCACCATGACGATATAGATGGCGCAGCGCGGATCGCCGGCGCCCGACGCCCACCATTTCTCGCCGTTGAGCACATAGTCACCGCCCTGCCGCTCGCAGCGCATGGAAATGTTGGTGGCGTCGGAGGAGGCGACATCCGGCTCCGTCATCAGATAGGCCGAGCGGATTTTTCCGTCCAGCAGCGGCTCGAGCCATTCCCGCTTGTGCTCGGCCGAACCGTAGCGTTCCAGAACCTCCATATTGCCGGTGTCGGGCGCGGAGCAGTTGAAGGTTTCGGCGCCGAGATGTGCCTTGCCCATCTCCTCGGCCAGATAGGCGTATTCGACGGTGGACAGGCCGCGGCCGCGTTCTGAACCGGTCAGCCAGAAGTTCCACAGGCCGCGTTCCCGGGCGGTCTTCTTCAGCCCTTCGAGAATCTCGCTCTGGCGCTTGCTGTAGACCCAGCGGTCGCCGGCCTTGCCGACTTCGCCGAGGAACTCCTTGTCAAGCGGCATGATCTCGTCGCGCACCATGGCCGCGACGCGTGCGTGGATCGGCTTCAGCCGCTCGGTCATGCCGAGATTCATCTGCGTCATCGGTCGCTAACCCTTCATGCACGCCAGGCATTTTATCCGTGGCAAGGATGACCGTATTTCGGATAGCCTTGTCAACGCGAACTGTTTTGCCCGCGGGCGGGGCAACGGCGCGGAGAATTTGGATGAGCTACCTGGACGACCTGTTTTCGGTTGCCGGCAAGACCGCGCTGGTAACGGGAGCGGCGACCGGCATCGGCCGCATGGCGGCAACCGCGCTGGTCAAGGCCGGCGCCAGCGTGATGATCGCCTCGCGCAAGGGCGAGGACTGCATCAAGGTCGCCGGCGAATTGAACGGACTTGGCGCCCCGGGCCGGGCGGAAGGCTTTGCCGGCGACGTTTCCAGCGAGGCTGGCATTGCCGCCCTGGTCGGCGAGGTCAGGGCGCGGACCAAAGAACTGCATATCCTGATCAACAATGCCGGCGTGTCCTGGGGCGCGCCGCTGGAAAGCTTTCCCTACCACGCCTGGGCCAAGGTGTTCGGCGTCAATGTCACCGCCGTCTTCCATCTGACCCGCGAATTGCTGCCGCTGCTCGATGCTGCTGCCAGCGACGCCGATCCGGCCAGGGTGATCAATCTGGGCTCGGTGATGGGCACGCAGCCGCTGGCCGACGACGCCTATTCCTACACCGCCTCCAAGGCTGCGGTTCACCATTTGACGCGCACGCTGGCGCTCGAATTCGCCGGCCGCCGCATCACCGTCAACGCCTTCGCACCAGGCCCCTTCCAGAGCCGCATGACGGCCTTCGCCACCGGCACGGACGAACAGGCAAGGCATGTCGGCAGCCATGTCCCGATCGGCCGCATCGGCACACCGGATGACATTGCCGGCGCAACGCTCTATTTGTGCAGTCGTGCAGGCAGCTATGTCACTGGCGCCATTCTGACGATCGACGGCGGGCAGTCGGTGCAGCATGGGTTGACCTTGTTCAAGGAATGACATTTTCCGGCCGCAGAAGCCGGAGGTGAACTGGAGGACATGAGCGTGGAACCGATCAGTCTCGATGTGCTTCTGGCCAGTGTCGGCAAGGAGGTCGGCGTTTCACCCTGGCGGGTGGTCACGCAGCGCATGATCGACCAGTTCGCCGACGCCACCGACGACCATCAGTTCATCCACTGCGATCCGGAGCGGGCCAAGCGCGAAACGCCGTTCGGCGGCACCATCGCGCATGGCTTCCTGTCGCTGTCGCTGCTGTCGGCCATGACCTTCGAGACCATGCCGCCGCTGGAAAACGGCAAGATGGGCGTCAACCATGGCTTCGATTCGCTACGCTTCCTGGCGCCGGTGAAGACCGGCGCGCGCATCCGCACCCGTTTCGTGCTGGCCGACGTCAAGGTCAGGCCGTCGGGCTGGGTGCAGACGGCGCACGACGTGACCATCGAGATCGAAGGTTCGAAGAAACCGGCGCTGACCGCCCGCTGGCTGACGCTGACCTTGATTGAACGCCAGCCCGAGACGGCATGAACGAACCGAACGCGCTCGACCAGGCGGCCCTCGCGCCTTACCTCGAGGCGCACATCCCGGGCTTTTCCGGGCTCGCGGCAATCGAAAAATTCAAATCCGGCCAGTCCAACCCGACCTACCTCCTGACGGCTGAAAGCGGCCGTTACGTGCTGCGCGCCAAGCCGCCAGGCCAACTCTTGAAATCGGCGCACCAGGTCGACCGCGAATTCCGGGTGATGAAGGCGCTTTCGGACACCGCCGTGCCGGTGCCCGAAATGCTGCATCTGTCGGCCGAGGACTCGCCGATCGGCCGCATGTTCTACGTCATGGATTTCCTCGACGGCCGCATCTTCTGGGATCCGGCGCTGCCCGAGGCCCGCGGCAACGATGAGCGCGCCGCGATCTACGATGCCATGAACGCCACGCTTGCCGCCCTGCACGACGTCGACGCCGAGGCCGTGGGCCTCGGCGATTTCGGCCGCCCCGGCAATTACTTCGAGCGCCAACTGGCACGCTGGACCAGCCAGTACCGCGCCTCGGAAACCAGCGCGATCGGCGACATGGACCGGCTGATCGAATGGCTGGAAACCCATATGCCAGCCGATGATGCCAGGGCTGCGCTGGTGCATGGCGATTACCGGCTGGACAATCTGATCTTCGCGCCGGACCAGCCTAAGGTGCTGGCGGTACTCGACTGGGAACTGTCGACGTCAGGCCACCCCTTCGCCGACATCGCCTATCAATGCATGCAATGGCGCCTGCCGCATGCCTCGGGTTTTCGCGGCCTGGGCGGCATCGATCGCTCGGCACTCGGCCTGCCCTCCGAGAAGGACTATGTTGCCGCCTATTGCCGGCGGCGTGGGCTGACCGGCATCGGCAACTGGACGTTCTTCCTCGCCTTCTCTTTCTTCCGGCTGGCGGCAATCTGCCAGGGTGTCTACAAGCGCGCGCTCGACGGCAATGCTTCCAATCCGGAGAAGGCCAGAACCTACGGCGAGGCGGTGAAATTGCTCTCGCATCTCGCCGCCAAACTGATCGACAAGCAGGCGTAAGAGGGAGACGGGATGGGCCGCTTCGAAGGAGGAACGGTGCTGATCACGGGTGCCGCCGACCCGGCCACTCCCTCATGACCGGCATGACGCCTGCCGCTTGGGAACCCGTGGCGCCCTTGTTCGTTTCCGTACAGCGTATATAATTTAGCCAGGCACCAACCAGACAAGGGCAACAGACTTGCCGCTGAGCGTCCAGAAGCGCCGCGAGAAACAAAAGGCCGAACTGCGCTCGGAGCTTGTCGAGGCGGCACACAAGCTCGTCCAGGAAGAAGGCTATGAAGGCTTGACCATCCGCAAGCTGGCCAAGCGGGTCGGCTATGCGCCGATGTCTGTCTATTCCTACTTCGCCGACAAGCAGGACATCCTCTTCGCGCTGGCCGAGGACGCGTTCGAAACGCTCGCCCGGCGCATCGAGGAGCACCCGTCCGACGATCCGATCGAGGCCTTGCAGGCGGTGATGACCGAATACGCTGCCTTCGGGCTCGGCAATCCCAATGAGTACCGCACCGTCTTCATGACCGAGAAGACCAAGCTGCCGGATGGCAGGAGCTACGAGGACATGGAGGAAGGCAATCCGGCGATGAAGGTGCTGATAAGCAGGGTCGAAGCCTGTGTCGCCGCCGGCAAATTGCACGGCGATCCGCGCGCCATTGCCACCATGCTGTGGGCGGTAGGCCATGGCACGATCTCGCTGTTGATCACTTTCCCCTTCTATCCCTTCGGCGACGCGCAGGCTTTCGTGAAGCGGATGTGCGACTTCACCCTTGCCACGCTCAGCACGCAAGACGTGCCGCCGTTGACCGAAAAACCGGTCAACTGCTGAGCGCCCGCCCTTTCGGTTTCGCAGATTTCCACGCCGACCTGGCACCCAAATCGGCGTCGAATTTCTTGGTTAACAAAAAACTACCGTACGTGTACGATTCTCCCTTGAACTTCGCGATCGACGGACGTATTTGTACGAAGTAACGTACATGTACGAAACAATTCGCCCGTCGAACACGGAGACTGACCATGAAAAAGACACTCCTCACCCTCGCCGCCGTGCTGGCACTTTCGGGTTCGGCTTTCGCCGCCGGCACCAGCCAGCCGGTCAAGCACCCGACTGCGGCGACCTGCGTCGACACCAAGACCAATGTGAAGCTCGATTGCGCTTCGACCGGTTCGGTCGACAAGAAAGCTTCCACGCAAGCCACGACCAGCGGCAAGGGCCCGCGGCTCGGGATCACGGTGAACCCGTGGATCATGCCGAGCGCCTACTGAGATTTCGGCCTACCAAGATTTCGGAAAGTCGGTTCTGGCCGGCTCAGCCGGCCAGACGGTGATTCAGGCGATCGAGACCGGCAGCTTGGTCGCTGAACTTTCGAAGGCCGCATCGATCAGCTTCTGCATCTCGGCGGCGCGCCGGAAAGACGGATCACCGTTCCGTCCCGTGTCCAGCGCATCGGCGAAGCGCTGGGCATTGTGCTTGACGTCAGGCGGCGTCAACGTCCGCCAACGGTGCAGATCGACGTCATCACCCAGGCAAGCGGACAGCCGCGAAACCTTGCCGTCGGTCTCGACCTTGATCGCGCCCTTGGTGCCGTGCAGGGCCAGCGACAAATCATTGCCATGGCCTGTCGTGTAGCGGCTGGCCATGATCGTGGCCAGCGCGCCTGAGCTGAGCCGCGCCGTTATCGCCAAGCTGTCATTGACGTCGAGCACATAGTCGCCGACGCGGTCGCCCTCGGCCTTCGGAAACGTCACCAGATCGGCATGCAGGGAGACGATATCCTCGGCCGCCCCATAGGTCGCGAAGTCGAGGATATGGATGCCGACATCGCCCAGCACGCCTGTCGAACCGTGCCGGCTCGACAGGCGCCACAGCCATTTGTCGTCGACCCGCCAGTCGCCCCAGAACTTGCTGACCAGCCAGCTTTGCCTGTAGCTGGCCTCGACGTGGCGCAGCTCGCCGATCTCACCGGCCCGCACCATGCGCCGCGCCTCCTGGATCACCGGCGTGTTGCGATAGGTCAGGTTGACCATGTTGACGAGCCCGGCCGCCTCGGCGGCTTCGCTCATCGCAAGCGCATCGGCATGGTTCGGCGCCAGCGGTTTTTCGCAGAAGACATGTTTCCCGGCGGCCAGCAGGGCCAGTGTCGTCGCCTTGTGAACCTGGTCCGGCGTCGCGTTGATGGCGGCATCGAACTCGCCCCAGGCGATCGCCGCTTCGAGGCTCTCGAAGAAAGTGCCTATTTTGTTGGCGGCGGCGAACGCTGCCGCGCGGCCCGGCAGACGATCGACGCAAGCGACGATGGTGCAGCCCGGGACCTGAGCGAACTCCTCGATATGGTGTGCGGCGATCCAGCCGGTGCCGAGCAGAAGCAGGCGGTGCATCAGCTCAACCCCTTGTCACCGTCGGCATGCAGGCGCAGGCCTTTCTGGACGATCTTCTCCTTGGCCTTGTCCGTCGGCACATTCGGCGCGTTGGTGATGCCGGCCCAAGCCGGGGCCGGATTGTGTGCCCAATGCACCGCGTTGCGCAGCACCTGCTGAACGCCTTCATTGTGATAGATCGGATAGGTCTCGTGGCCCGGCGAGAAGTAGAAGATCTTTCCGGCGCCGCGCTGATAGGTCAGGCCGGAGCGAAACACCTCGCCGCCCTCGTACCAGGAGATGAACACCGTCTCCAGCGGCTCGGGCACCGCGAACGGCTCGCCATACATTTCCGTCTCGCCGATCTCAAGGCATTCGCCGATGCCTTGCGCGATCGGATGGCCGCGATTGATCACCCAGACCCGCTCGCGCTCGCCCGCCTCGCGCCATTTCAGCGAACAGGGCGTGCCCATCAGCCGCTTGAAAATCTTCGAGTAGTGGCCCGAATGAAGCACGATCAGCCCCATGCCTTCCCAGACCCGCTTCTGGACGCGCTCGACGATCTCGTCTCTGACCTCGCCATGCGCCGCATGCCCCCACCACAGCAGCACATCGGTGGCGGCCAGCCGCTGCTCGCTCAGGCCGTGCTCAGGCTCCTGCAAGGTCGCGGTGGTCGCCTCGATGCCCTTGTCCTGGTTCAGCGCCGCGGCGATCGTGCCGTGCATGCCCAGCGGATAGAGGTCGCGCACGGCGGCATTGCTCTGTTCATGGACGTTTTCGCCCCACACTGTGGCTTTAACAGGCATTTTTTCCTCTCCAAAGCGCTTTGAATATCGCATCTTCGGAGGTGTTGGGAAGATGCCTTCAACCGGAATCTGCTAAATCAGGGCTTGCGGGTCTTGCGTCCGGCCACCGTCTTGGCCTTGCCGGGCTTGGCGGGTGCACCGGGGATCGCCGAACTGGTGATGGACACCGGATCGCTGGCAGGGAACGTATCCTCGAGGCCTTCCTCGAGTTCCTCTTCGGTGTCGGCCTCTTGATGCCGCTCATGTTCGAGCGAACGGACCGCCGCGGTTTTCGGAGATTTCGGCGCGGACTTCGACGGCATCGGCATTTCTCCCTCGACTTGTCGCCGCACAACGGACGTGGGCGGCAAACGTTCCGAGGTCAGCCGGCGGCGTCGCGGGCTCCCTCGGACAGGAAAGTAAAGACATAGTCCGAGAAGGAACGCCAGCACTCGACCCTGAAGGCGTCCTCGGCCGTGCGCAACAGCACGATCTCGGCCTTGCCCAGGATGGTGCGCGAAGCGGCGCCCACCGGGAAGGCCTCGAGCGACAGATCCTGCGGGCAGCCCGAATTGATCGCGGCTTCCGCCGCCGGACCGGTGACGGATATCGCGATGTTGCGATGCGAGATACCGACCGACGAGTGCAAGGCGGAAACCTCCGCGCAATCGGCGAGCGGGTCCTTGCCGGCCTCGTCGATGACAAGCCACTCGTCCGGCCCAAGCCACAGCGCCGTACGCCCGCCTTTCGACGCCGAGGTTTTCGGCTGCTTCGGCAAGGTCACGCCGAGCGCCTTCGACAGGGCGGCGACCGAAGCCTCCGGCGCACGCAGCGAAATGCGCTCGGCCGGTGGCAGCACTTCGACCTTGGCACCTGTTGCGGAGACGGTGCGCCCGGCCAACGCCGGACGCCGCTCTGCCGAGGGCGAAGCCGTCGCGGCCGTCCTTGCAGCAGCCTTAGCCATTGAGGCGCCCTCCCGTCTCGTCAAAGAACACCATCCCGGTAACCTCCACTTCGATCACCCCGTTCGGCATCGGCACGTAGAGCGTATCGCCCATCCGGTCACGTCCGCCGGCGACCAGCGCCAGTGCGATGGAACGGCCGCAATTCTGCGACCAATAGCTCGAGGTGACGTGGCCGATCATCTTCATCGGAATCGCCTGCTTCGGGTCCTCGACGATCTGGGCACCCTCTTCCAGCACCACCTTGGGGTCCTTGGTCTTGAGGCCGACCAGTTGCTTGCGGCCCTTGGCCACCAGATCCGGCCGCGCCATGCCCCTGATGCCGACGAAGTCGACCTTCTTCTTGCCGACCGCCCAGTCGAGACCGGCATCGTTTGGCGTGACCGTGCCGTCCGTATCCTGGCCGACGATGATGTAGCCCTTCTCGGCGCGCAGCACATGCATCGCCTCAGTGCCGTAAGAGGTGGCGTCATGCTTCTGGCCCTCGGCCCACAACGCTTCCCAGACCGCCTGGCCATAGTCGGCCGGCACGTTGACCTCGAAACCGCGCTCGCCGGTGAACGACATGCGGAACAGCCGTGTCGGCACGCCGCAGATCTTGCCTTCGCGCACCGACATATGCGGCAGCGCCTCGTCAGACATGTCGATGCCTTCGACCAAAGGCGCGATGATGTCGCGCGACTTCGGCCCTTGCACCGCAATCACCGCCCACTGTTCGGTGATCGAGGTCAGCCAGACATTGAGATGCGGGAACTCGGTCTGGAGGTAATCTTCCATGTGGTTCATGACACGCGGCGCGCCGCCGGTCGTCGTCGTCACATGGAAGCGGTCCGGCGCCAGCCGGCCGACGACACCGTCATCATAGATGAAGCCGTCCTCGCGCAGCATGATGCCATAGCGGCAGCGGCCTGGCTCCAGCTTCTCCCACGGGTTGGTGTAGAGCAGTTCCATGAACTTGGCCGCATCCGGGCCGACCACTTCGATCTTGCCGAGCGTCGATGCATCGAACAGCCCGGCCTGGTTGCGGACGGCGACGCATTCGCGGTCGACCGCCGCATGCATGTCCTCGCCGGCTTTCGGGAAGTACCAGGCGCGCTTCCACTGGCCGACATCCTCGAACACCGCGCCTTGCGCCTCGGCCCAGGGATGGATCGCGGTCTTGCGGGTCGGGTCGAACAGCGGGCCGCGCGCATGGCTGACGATCGCGCCGAAGGTGACAGGTGTGTAGGGCGCGCGGAACGTGGTCAGCCCAACCTCGGGGATTGGCTTGCCCAGCGTCTCGGCGGCGATCGCCAGGCCGTGCATGTTGGAAGTCTTGCCCTGGTCGGTCGCCATGCCGTTGGTGGTGAAGCGCTTGACGTGCTCGATCGAGCGCATGCCCTCATGCACCGCCTGGCGGATGTCCTTGGCGGTGACGTCGTTCTGGAAATCGACGAAGGCCTTGACCGTCGTGTCCGGCCCGGCGCCGGGTGCCGCACCCAGCATGCCGCGCGACCAGCTCTCCGAGGCATCCACCTTCGGCTTGGTGCCCTTGGCTGTCTTGGCGCCGGCATCCTTGGCCGCCTTGGCGCCAGCCGCATAGGCCTCGTCGACCGTTGCCGACAGCCCGTCGGTGCCGTTGCAGGCGCCGACCGAAATGCAGTCCTGCGCGTAAGTGCCCGGCACGAAGCGCTTGGTCTCGTCATTGAAGGCGACCTTGCCGCGCGACTGCGAGAACAGATGCACAGACGGCGTCCAGCCCGCCGACATCAGGATCGCATCGACGGGAACAGTGCGTTCGCCGCCGCCATTCTTCGGCTGCACCGTCATCGACGACACGCGCAACTTGCCGCCGGCGCGGATCACCGCGCGACCGAAATTAATCTCGATGCCGAGCGCCCTCGCCTCGTCGATCACCGGGCCCGTCGGGTTGTCGCGCAAATCGACGATCGCCGCCACGTTGACGCCGGCCTTCTTCAGGTCGATCGCGGCCGCATAGGCCGAATCATTGGCGGTGTAGACGCCGACATTCCGTCCTACCGCGACACCGTAGTGGTTTAGGAAGGTGCGCGCCGCGCCCGCCAGCATGATGCCGGGCCGGTCGTTGTTGGCAAACACCATGTGGCGCTCGATGGCGCCGGAGGCCAGCACCACGCGCTTGGCGCGGACCTGCCAGAGCCGCTCGCGCGGCAGGTCGTGGCCGGGGGCCTTCAAATGATCGCTGACGCGCTCGACCAGGCCGACGAAATTCTGCGCGTAATAGCCGAACGCCGTCGTGCGCGGCAGCACGCGGACATTGTCCATGGCCCTCAGCCTGGCGATCGCCGCTTGCGCCCAGGCAAAGCCGTCCTGGCCGTCGATCTTGGCGCCGCTCTCGAAGCGCAGGCTGCCGCCGAATTCGGCCTGTTCGTCGGCGAGGATGACGCGCGCGCCGGTCTCTGCCGCGGCAAGTGCCGCCGCGATACCGGCCGCACCGCCGCCCAGCACCAGCACGTCACAATGCGCGTAGCGCGAGGAATAATGGTCGGGATCGGGCTTGTCGGGCGAAACGCCAAGGCCGGCGGCTTCGCGGATCTTCGGCTCGTAAAGGCTCTTCCAGGCGGCCTTCGGCCACATGAAGGTCTTGTAGTAGAAGCCGGCCGAAAACAGCGGCGATGCCAGGTCGTTGACGGCGCCGACATCGAAGGACAGCGACGGCCAGCGGTTTTGCGAATTGGCGGCGAGCCCGTCATAGAGCTCCTGCACGGTGGCGCGCACGTTAGGTGTCTTGCGCGCGTCATCACGCACGATCTGCACCAGCGCGTTGGGCTCTTCCGCGCCGGCCGACAGGATGCCGCGCGGGCGGTGATACTTGAACGAACGGCCGACCAGATGCACGCCGTTGGCCAGCAACGCCGAGGCCAGCGTGTCGCCCTCGATGCCGGTGTAGGACTGGCCGTCGAAGCTGAAGCGGGCGGTCTTGGCCTGGCTGAGGCGCCCGGCGCCGGAAATGCGCAACGCGCCGCTCATTTCGCAACTCCCGGCAGCTTGGAAGGCTTGGGCTCGCCGGCCTTGTAGGTCATGACGAACTTGTCGGTGACGGTGTCACGCACCGCGTTGAAGAAGCGCGCGCAGCCGTGCATGTGCCGCCAGCGCTCATAGATGATGCCCTTTGGGTTCGACCGGATGAAGAAGAACTTCTCGAAGTCGTCATCACTCTCGCCTGATATGTTGGCCGAGCGCGCTATATGCGCCTCGCCGGCGTTGCGGAATTCGAGCTCCGGGCGCTCTTCCTCGCAATAGGGGCAGCGGATGAGAAGCATCGTGTTTGATCCTACAATTCGCCGTGGCCGACGCGCGCGCCGGCGGGTTGATCGCAAAGCTTTTGGCCCATGGCCATGAACGGGGCGACGAGCCGCAGCCGCTCCTCGACGCTTGCCGCGGCACGAAACAGGTCGCGGTTGGCCATGTTGCCGAGCGTCAATTGCAGGGGGTCGGTGGTGACGATCACGCCACGCGGCGTGAAGTCCTCGTCCTCATCCAGCTCGGGCGGCCGGCCTTCGAAGAACATCACCACTTTCTGGCCGCCACTCCAGACGCAGGTGAGCGTCCCCTCATCGACCGAAAACGGCCATCCGGCTTCGTTGCCGGCGCGCGCAATCGGCTGCAGCCGCACCTCCGCCACCGTCGGAAAATGGAACATACCTTGTTCCCCCGCCAGCATCAGCGGCATAGCGACAGCCATCTGCGCCATCATCAGTGCGCCACCGCCGCCGCCGCCGCCTCGTCGATGAGGCGGCCGGTGCGGAAGCGTTCGATGGTGAAGGGCGCATTGATCGGATGCGGATCGTCCTTGGCGATGGTGTGGGCAAAGACATGGCCCGAGCCCGGCGTCGCCTTGAAGCCGCCCGTGCCCCAGCCGCAATTGACATAGAGGCCCGGCACCGGCGTCTTGGCCAGGATCGGCGAGCGGTCGGGCGTGACGTCGACGATGCCGCCCCACGAGCGCAGCATCTTCATGCGCGTGAAGATCGGGAACATCTCGCAGATGGCGTCGAGCGTGTGCTGGAGAATGTGAAGCCCGCCGGTCTGCGAATAGGAGACATACTGGTCGGTGCCGGCGCCGATCACCAGTTCTCCCTTGTCGGACTGCGAGATATAGGCGTGCACCGTGTTCGACATCACCACGCAAGGCACGACCGGCTTGATCGGCTCCGATACCAGCGCCTGCAGCGGATAGCTTTCCAGCGGCATGCGCACGCCAGCCATGTTCATGATGACGGAGGAATGGCCGGCGGCGACCACGCCGACTTTCTTGGCGCCGATGAAGCCACGCGTCGTATCGACGCCCATGACCGCGCCATTGGCGGCCCGCTTGACGCCGGTGACCTCGCAGTTCTGGATGATATGGACGCCGCGCGCCGAAGCGCCGCGCGCATAGCCCCACGCGACCGCATCGTGGCGCGCCGTGCCGCCGCGGCGCTGCAAGGCGGCCCCGACGACGGGATAGCGGGCGTCCCTGGAGGTGTTGAGCGGCGGGCAGAATTCCTTGGCCTGCTCCGGTGTCAGCCATTCATTGTCGATGCCGTTCAGCCGGTTGGCGTGGACATGGCGCTTCAGCACCTGAATGTCGTGCACATTGTGCGCCAGCATCATGACGCCGCGCGCCGAATACATGACGTTGTAGTTGAGCTCCTGGGAGAGCCCGTCCCACAGCTTCAGCGCATGGTCGTAAATGCCGGCGCTCTCGTCATAGAGATAGTTGGAACGGATGATGGTGGTGTTGCGCCCGGTGTTGCCGCCGCCCAGCCAACCCTTTTCCAGCACCGCGACATTGGTGATGCCATGCACCGTGGCAAGATAATAGGCGGTGGCCAGGCCATGGCCGCCGGCGCCGACGATGATGACGTCGTATTCCTTTTTAGGCTCAGGCGAGGACCATTGTTCCTCCCAGCCCTTGTGGCCGCGCATGGCCTCGCGGGCGATGGCGAATACAGAGTATTTCTTCACGGTCCAAGCCTCGCAAATGGCAGCCGGGCGTTCATCATCAAGCCCCGGCGCGCGAGGTGTATCACTAGCGAAACGGCGCTGCTATCCTTGCGCTGTTTGCGACGGCGCTTGCCGTTTTGCGCCGCGCTGAAAAAGAGGTATCCCGCCTGGCTCTGTTGATTGCCTTCAGTCACACTTCTCCCTGCCGGGGATTCGGAGGATGATGATGGGCAACGCCTGGTGGAATCTCACATTGCGCTTCCTGCTGGAGCTTGCCGCTTTGCTTGGCCTCGGCATGGCAGGCTGGAGTCTCTCGGACGGAGCGTGGCGTTGGGTCCTCGCCATTGCCTTGCCGCTCGCCGCAGCCGCGGCATGGGGTACCTTCGCGGTCCTCAATGATCCGAGCCGTTCAGGCCGGGCACCGGTGCCTGTGCCGGGCGCTGTCAGACTGGCGCTGGAATTCGTCGTCCTGTTCGGCGGCGCGGCGGGTTTCCATCTGGCAGGCCATGCCGCCACGGGCATCATCATGGCCGTGCTGATCGTCATCAGCTACGCGTTCTCGCTAGACCGTCTGGCATGGCTGCTTCGGCAATAGTTGGTGCGAACCTCTGCACGTATCGGGTGGCTGCTGTCCCGCCAACCTGCGATCAAGCATCCGATCGCCGGCAAGGCTGGCGCGAAGGACAGGGATGCCCAGACATGCTCGCACTTTCCAACAAGATCGCCATCGTCACCGGTGCCAGTTCCGGCATCGGCCGCGCCACCGCCAAACTGTTCGCCGAGGAGGGCGCCAGGCTCGTCATTTCCGCCCGCCGCCAAACCGAGCTTGATGCGATCGCCGCCGAAATCGAGGATGCCGGCGGCACGGCCGTCGCTCTCGCCGGGGATGTCACCGACGAGACCTACGCGAAAGCCCTCGTCGAGCTGGCGGTCGGCAGCTTCGGTGGACTCGACATCGCGTTGAACAATGCCGGCTCTGTCGGGTTGATGGGACCAGTCCCCGACATGTCGGCACAGACATGGCACGGGACGATGGACACCAATCTGACCAGCGCCTTTCTCGGCGCGAAGTATCAGATACCAGCCATGCTGGAGCGCGGCGGCGGCTCACTGATCTTCACGTCGAGCTTTGTCGGTTACACCGCCGGCATGCCGGGCATGGCCGCCTACGCCGCCGCCAAGGCAGGTCTGATCGGATTGACGCAGGTGTTGGCCGCCGAATACGGACCGCAAGGACTGCGCGTCAACGCGCTGCTGCCGGGCGGCACCGACACACCAGGCGCGACGACGACCACGCCCGAGGCACGCGCCTTCGTCGAGGGCCTCCATGCCCTGAAGCGCATGGCGCAACCGCAAGAGATCGCCCGCTCCGCGCTTTACCTCGCCTCCGACGCCTCGAGTTTCACCACGGGAACCGCGCTGTTTGCCCATGGCGGCGTGTCGATCAACCGGACGTGAAGGATTTTTACGGGGAACAGGCCTGTTCGTCGTTGTGACGCAGGCCGCCGGTCTTGCTTTTTCGGCGCGATTTGGCGATTCCGTTTCCTGTCGAAACGGGTCTTCTTGCCAAGACGGGTCCTGGAACCATGATGCTGATCCGAACCTATGTCGCGCAGAGCGCAATCGAAGGCGTCGGCATGTTCGCCGCCGAGCCGATCCGCAAGGGCGCCTCGATCTGGCGCCTCGATCCGGATTTCGATCGGCTGATCCCGATGGAAAAATACGTGGCGGCCTCGCCGCCCCTGAAGGAACTGCTCGACCGTTACGCCTATCCGAGCCCGGACAAGCCCGGCTTCATGGTCTATGAGGTCGACAATGGCCGCTTCATGAACCATTCGGCGACCCCGAACACCGATTTTTCGCGCTATGGCGGCGCCACCGCGACTCGGGATATCGCCGTCGGCGAGGAGATCACCTGTGATTACGGTGAGTTCTTCGAGGATTTCGAGCGGTTGCACCTGGCCACGGCGTAACGGCGCCCTATCTCCAGGCGACCGTGGCAATTTGGCTGCCGTCCGTCATTTCGACTGTGGACAGCGAGGCTTGATTCTGCTATCAGCCGCCACAATTCGTGGTGTCGAGCGCCGCGGAGGCTTGTGGCTATGGCTGCTTGCCTGTTGATATCAAACCCGAAAGACAGGATTGCCCGTGCAGGTACTCGTCCGCGACAATAACGTTGATCAGGCGCTTCGCGCGCTGAAGAAGAAGATGCAGCGCGAAGGCATTTTCCGCGAAATGAAGATGCGCGGCCACTACGAGAAGCCTTCCGAGAAGCGCGCCCGTGAAAAGGCCGAAGCCGTTCGCCGCGCCCGCAAGCTGGCCCGCAAGCGCGCACAGCGCGAAGGCCTGCTGCCGATGACCCCGCGTCCGGTTGCTGCTGGCGGTGCCGCCGGCGCAGCGCGTCCGCCGCGCTGATTATCGCCAATATTTCGTCCTTTTCGAAGGATACCAGGGTGGCGCGATGCGGAATCGCCGCCACCCTTTTATTTTGATTGTGACCCGGCCCGGAGGGGGAACCGGACCTGAACGACGGCGCAAGTGAGGACAGGGCAGACATGAACGCAACAAGCGTGGAGCGCGGAACCGCATTGCGTGGTTTCGCCCTGACAGCGGCCCTGCTTTCCGGACTGGTACTTGCCGGCTGCCAGACATCGGGCCCGGCCGGCGAATTCAACAACATCGACAAGGCGCAAGGGTCGAGCGAGAACATCTCCTCGCTGTCCGCTGTCATCCAGCGCAATCCCCAGGATCCCGAAGGCTACAATGTTCGTGGTTCGGCCTATGGCCGCGGCGGCCAGTACCAGGCGGCGCTCAAGGACTTCAACCAGGCCATCCAGCTCAATCCGAATTTCTATCAGGCCTATTCGAACCGCGCGCTGATCCAGCGCTTCCTCGGCAACCAGGAAGCGGCGCTGGCGGACTACAACCGCTCGATCCAGATCAACGGCAATTACGACGCCGCCTATATCGGCCGCGGCAATCTCTACCGCAAGGCGGGCCGCACCCAGGATGCCTTCAACGACTTCCAGAAAGCGATCCAGCTCGACACGACGGACGCCCGTGCCTACCACAATCGCGGCCTGATCTATCAGAGCCAGGGCCAGCACAAATTCGCCATCGAGGATTTCTCGACCGCCATCTCGCTGGCGCCGGATGCCGCCGAGCCCTACAACGGCCGTGGCCTTTCCTATCTGGCGACCGGCGACGAGGACAATGCCTTCTCCGACTTCAACATGGCCATCAAGCTCGATGGCCAGAACGCCGAGGCCTGGGCCAACCAGGCGCTGATCTACGAACGGCGCGGCGACAAGGCCAAGGCGGCGAAGGCCTATCGCGAGGCCGTGCGCCTCAACCCCAGCTACCAGCCGGCCAAGGACGGCCTCGCCCGCGTCAGCTGACACTGGCTCCGCAGGCCCGCGCCAAGCGCCCCACTGCATCATGTGCGTGTCCGAAAGGACACCCGGCGCGTCGGATCGCCATCAAACCGGCAACCCTGTGTTAACCGCGGTGGCAAGCCGTTAACCCTTGCCTTGTTCGCGCCAAGTTTTCAGCGGAACGGTCGCGGGACCCGAGACGTTATTGAAGACTGACTGCGAAAGGACCCTCCCATGATCAAGAAACTCGTCTGCGCCGCCGCCCTTGCAACGACCGTATTCGCCGCAGCCCCGGCCAGCGCCGGCAGGCTGCAACTCGGCACGCTCGACTGCACCATCGATGGCGGCACCGGCTATATCGTTGCGTCCAACAAGGGCGTGTCCTGCGTCTTCCGGCCCCATCATCACGGGCCGTCGGAAATTTATACCGGCGTCATCTCGAAGCTCGGTGTCGATGTCGGCAAGACGCACCAGGGCCAGCTCGTCTGGGCGGTTTTTGCCGCGACGCGCGACCGTGACGCGGGCGACCTTGCCGGTAGCTACTACGGCGTCAACGCCGAGGCGAGCGTCGTGACCGGCGGCGGCGCCAACCTGCTGGTCGGCGGCTTCGACAGCGCCTTCATGCTGGAGCCGCTCAGCGTCCAGGCGCAGACCGGAGTCAACCTCGCCGTGGCGGTGACTTCGCTGGAACTGATCCACTCGCTCAAATAAGAGGTTTCGAGCCTCGGCTCCAGACCCTTCACTCTACGGCGCGGAACCGGATAGGATGGTTCCGCGCCGTTTGATTTTTGGAGGACGCCATGCCGAGGACAGCCATCGCCGCTGCCATGATCGCAACCATGCTTGCCGGCACGGCACAGGCGCAAGACCAGGGCGTGGAGCTCGGCACGCTTGAATGCGCCATATCAGGCGGCACCGGCTTCATCTTCGGCTCGAGCAAGGATCTGAGCTGCACCTTCACCCCGGCCGACAAGAGCTTCGCGCCGGAAGCCTATTTCGGCGCCGTCAACAAATATGGCCTCGACATCGGCACGACCAAGCAGGCGGTGATGCGCTGGCTGGTGCTGACGCCGCTGAAGAACATCTACGCGCCGGGCGCATTGGCGGGTGACTATGTCGGCGCCAGCGCCGAAGTGACCGCCGCCGTCGGCGCCGGCGCCAATCTGCTGGTCGGCGGCTCCTCGCAGGCCTTCACCCTGCAGCCGCTCAGCCTGCAGACGCAGACCGGCATCAATCTCGCCATCGGCGTCAGCCAGTTCCAGCTGCGCAGCACCGAGAACTGATCGCCAGCGATCCATCCAGGACGACACTGGCCCAAACATATCTCGAAAAAATCGCTTGAGCTCAACTGAGGTTGAGGTTCTACAAGCCCGTCCCGTGCAAGGCCGCGTCTCGACACGGCGCGCATGGTCCTGCCGGAAGCCTCGCCCTGGCCTCTGGTGCCATGCGGCTGCAGCAAGATATGCAAAGCAGGGATGGACATGACTGAAATCAGCACAAAGAAGGTCGATTGGCGCGCCTTGTGGGCGAGCGGCGACCTCGCGCGCTTCTGCTTCATCAGCCTCGGCATCCTGCTGCACGCCACCAATGAGACGATGGTGGCGACGGTCATGCCGGCCATGGTCGGTGAACTGGCCGGCGTGCAACTCGTCGGCTGGTCGCTGGCGATCTACGAACTCGGCGCCATCGTCGCCGGTGCCGCGGCCGGACGGCTGGTGAGCTATGTGGCGCTGCGCACCAACATGGTGGTCGCGGCGCTTCTTTATGCTGCCGGGGCGCTGATCTGCGCCGCCTCGCCTTCGATGCAATTGTTCCTGGCCGGCCGTCTGATCGAGGGGCTGGGCGGCGGCGCGCTGGTGTCGCTGGCCTTCGTCTCGGTCGAGCGGCTGTTTTCGCGTGCCATCTGGCCGCAGCTTTTCGGCATCATGTCGGCGATCTGGGGCGTCGCTGCCTTCAGCGGTCCCCTGCTCGGCGCTGTTATGACCGAATTGCTGTCGTGGCGCTGGGCCTTCGGCGTCTTCACTCTCGGCGGCACCGCCATGGCGCTGGCAAGCTTCCTCGTGCTCGACACACCGGAAGCGACAAGGCCCAGCACCGGAGCCGGCAAGGCGCCGCCCTTCCCGTTCATGGCGCTTGGCTGCCTTGCCATCGCCGTGGTGCTGATTGCCTCGGCCGGCGTCGACATCGCCCTGTTGCGTTCCTCGCTGCTGATCGTGCTGGGCCTCGCCGGGCTGGCGTTGTTCTTCTACATCGACGCGCTGAAGCCGCGCTCCCGGCTTTTCCCGGCGCGGCTGTTCTCGTGGCGCACGCCAGTGGGCGCCGGCATGACCATGGTCGCCGCCTTTTCCATCGCGACCTGCTCCTTCGGCGTCTACGGACCGCTGCTGCTGACCAGCCTGCACGACATTCCGCTGCTGACCACCGGCTACATCATCGCCGCCGAATCGATCGCCTGGTCGATCCTGTCGATCCTCGTCGCCAACGCGCCGCCGCGGCGCGAAAGGCTGATCATCGTCTGCGGCGCACTGATGATCGCGGCGGGCATCGCCGGCTTCGCCTACACGATACCGCTGGGCTCGATCCCGCTGATCCTGGTCTGCGCCCTGTTGCAGGGCGGCGGCTTCGGCATTTCCTGGCCGTTCCTGACCCGCGTCATCGTCGCCTCCGCCCCGGACGACGAGCAGACCATTGCCTCGGCCGCGGTGCCAACCATGCAGCGCATCGGCTATGCCGTGGGTGCCGCCCTTGCCGGCATCGTCGCCAATGCCAGCGGTTTTTCGCAGGGCCTCACCCATGACGCGGCCGCTGATGTCGCGAGCTGGCTGTTCCTTGCCTTCGTGCCGCTCGGCATTCTTGGCTGTCTCGCCGCCTTGCGGACATCGGCGGCGGCAAATCGGCCGCTCGCGGTCATCGGCTGACGCCGGTTCCGGCGGACGGGTTGTTCACTCGACGCGCAGCCGATAGCCGACACCGGTTTCGGTGGTGATGTAGCGCGGCTGGTCAGGGGTTTTTTCGATCTTCTGCCTGAGCTGGCGCACATAGACCCTGAGATACTGCACGTCGGTCGAATCGTCCCAGATCTGCTTCAGGATGAAGTGGTGGGTGAGCACCTTGCCGGCATGCTGCACCAGGATGCGCAGTATGTCGTACTCCTTCGGCGAGAGCTTCACCTCCCTGTCCTCGACCTTGACGATGCGCTTGACCAGATCGACGCTGAGGTCTCCACTCTGGAAAACCGGCTTCTCGCCCTGTTGCTGGAACTTGTGCCGCAGCGCCACGCGGATGCGCGCCACCAGTTCGTTCATGCCGAACGGCTTGGTGACATAGTCGTCGGCGCCGAGTTCGAGCGCGCTGACGATGCCGGCCTCGTCGGTGCGGCTGGAGAGGATGACGACAGGAATGTCGATGCCCCCGTCACGCCATTGGCGCAGGAGGTCATGGCCCCCCATGCCGGGCAGGCCGAGATCGAGCAACACCAGGTCGGGCTTTTCCTGTTCGATCAGCTCGATCGCCACCTTGGCGTTCGGCGCCTCGCTGACCGCGTAACCCTGGCTGGCGAGGCCGACCCGCAGCAGCTTGCGGATCGGCGGCTCGTCATCGACAACCAGTATCCTGACATTGGAATTGGTCATCGAGGCTGATCCTCGCCGGGCTCGTCGCCGCCATTGCCGACATCGGGCAATTCCGCCGGCACCGGCATCCGGATGGTGAAGGCGCCACCGGAGCGGTCGGTCCGGTTGGCGGCCGTGATCGTGCCGCCCATCGCCTCGACGAAGCCACGGCAGATCGGCAGGCCGAGCCCGGTGCCGGCGCGCACCTGATCACCCTTGCGCACCCGGTAGAAAGTGTCGAACACGCGTTCCAGGTCCTGCGCCGGAATGCCCGGCCCCTCATCCATAATCTGCACGACGACGGAGCCATTGTCGGTCCATCCCTGGACGCGGATCGTCGAGCCGGGCGGCGAATATTTCGAGGCATTGTCGAGAAGGTTGAACAGGACCTGCTCGAACAGCACGGGATCAAGCCTAAGCATCGGCAAGTCGGGCGGAATATCGACCTCGATCTTGTGTTCGCTGGTGATCTTGCGGGCGCGGTCGAGCGCCGTGCCGACGATATCGCCGAGATAGTGGAGGGCGTAGTTCGGCTCCATCGCACCGGACTCGATCTTGGTCATGTCGAGCAGGTTGGCGATGAAGCGGTTCAGCCGTTCCGATTCGTCGATCACCGCCGACAGAAGCTCCACCCTGTCCTGCTCGGGCAGATCAGGCGCGAACTCCTTGAGTGTGCCGGCCGCTCCCATGATGGCCGCGAGCGGCGTCTTCAGGTCATGCGAAATCGAGGTCAGCAGGGCCGAACGCAACCGGTCGGCTTCGGCGGCGAGCTTGGCGCGGTCGACATCGGCGACGAGCTGGACGCGTTCGATCGCCACCGCCGCCTGATCGGCCAGCGCGTCGAGCAGCCGCTGCTGTTCGGGCGTCAAAAGCGGACCTTGCTTGTCATTGTCGAGGCCGACGACACCGATTGCCGTGCGCCCCGTGCGCAAGGGGAGATAGAGGCGCTTGGCGCCGGGCAGCGTGTCGGCGCCGCGTCCCGCGGCACGGTTATGCTCCCAGGCCCAGCGGGCGGCGGCGATGTCGGCCTCGGCCAGCGTGTCGTCGGGCGGATAGCCTGCCTTGACCGTGATCGTGCCGTCTTCCGGCAGCAGCAGCACCACGCGCAGCTTCAGCATCGAGGCGATCTGGAAGGCGGTGGCCCAGAGCACGTCATCGAGCGTGCCTGCGCCGGCGAGCTTCTTGGAGAAGAGATAGATGTCCTCGGTTGCCCGCGCCCGCGAGCGGGCGGCGGCGGCCTGACGCTGCACGCGCGCGGTGAGATTGCTGGCGATCACCGCGACGGCAAGGAAGACGGCGAGCGCGACGATGCTCTCCGGATCCCGGATCGTCAGCGTGTAGCGCGGCTCGAGGAAGAAATAGTTGAAGGCCAGCGCGCTCAGGAAGCAGGCATAGAGCGCCGGCCACAGGCCGCCCGCCACCGCCGACGTCAGCACTCCGAGCAGGAAGACGATCGCCAGGTTGCGGACATCGAGAAACTGGTCGAGCGCCGTGGTGACCGCCAATGAACCGGCGACATAGGCGGTGGCGAGCAGATAGGGCCAGACCTGGAACTGCCTCTGCTCGGCCGCCGCCTTGACCCGCCTTGCCGACGCCTCGGTTTCGCGCTCGGTGCCCGAGATGACATGGACGCTGATGTCGCCGGCGTTGCGGATCAGATCATAGGTGAGCGACCCCTCGATAAGTTCCCGCCAGCGCGACCGGGTCGGCCTGCCGACCACGATGTGGGTGAAATTGTTCGCCGTCGCATGGCGCACGATGTCCTGAGCGACGCTCTGTCCCGGAATGGTCGTCACCTCGGCGCCGAGCTGCTCGGCGAGGCGCAGGAGCGTGGCGAGCCTGTCCTTGTCGTCCTCGGACATGCCGGCCGAGCGCGGCGTGTCGACATGAAGCGCCGTCCATGGCGCACGAAGCCTGTCGGCCAGCCTGCGTGCATAGCGAATGCGGGCTGCCCCGCCTGGACGCGCATCGACGCAGACGAGCACCCTTTCGCCCGCCGCCCACGGACCCTGGATGGCGTGGGACTGCATGTGGTTGAGCAACTGTTCGTCGACGCGCTGGGCGGTACGGCGCAGCGCCAGTTCCCGCAACGCCGTCAGATTGCCTGGCGAAAAATAGTTCTCGACGGCACGCTGCGCCGTGTTGGGGAAATAAACCTTCCCCTCCTCCAGCCGCTTGATCAGGTCGTCGGGCGTCAGATCGATGATTTCAACATCGTCGGCCCGGTCGATGATGGAATCGGGAACGGTCTCGCGCACCCGGACCCGGGTGATCTGGGCGACGACGTCGTTCAGGCTTTCGACATGCTGGATGTTGAGCGTCGTATAGACGTCTATGCCCCGCGCCAGGATTTCCTGGACGTCGAGGTAGCGCTTGGGGTGGCGGCTGCCGGGCGCATTGGTGTGGGCGAGTTCGTCGACCAGGACCAGCGCCGGACGCCGGGCAAGGATGGCGTCGATGTCCATCTCGTCGAGGACACGCCCCTTATAGTCGACCTTGCGGCGGGCAACGACCTCATACCCCTCGACCAGGGCCTGGGTTTCCTTGCGGCCATGCGTCTCGACCACGCCGATCACCACGTCGACGCCGTCGGCCAGCCTGGCACGGCCCGACATCAGCATCTCGTAAGTCTTGCCGACACCAGGTGCCGCGCCCAGGAATATGCGCAGACGGCCGCGCCCTTCCCGCTCGGCATGCTCGAGCAGCGCGTCGGGGGATGGTCTGTTTTCGACGTTGCTTCTGTCGTCCGGCATCGGGTCCGATCATGAATGGCGCCGGGGACCGTGTCGATCCCCGGCGCCTGCCATCAACTATTTCGCTGCATCCAGCGCCAGGTTGAGAGCCAGCACATTGACCGCCGGCTCGCCGAGCACGCCCAATTCCCGGTCCTCGACCTGGCCGTCGACGAGCGCCTTGACCTTGGCCTCGTCGATGCCCCTGGCCTTGGCCACGCGCGGAACCTGGAAATAAGCGGCCTGCGGGCTGATCTGCGGATCAAGGCCGCTGCCGGATGCGGTCACCAGGTCCATCGGCACCGGCGCGTTCGGATTTTCCGCCTTCAGCTTCTCGGCTTCGCCCTTGATGCGCTCGATGAGCTTCGGGTTGGTCGGGCCGAGATTGGAACCGCCTGAGGCGCCGGCATCATAGCCATTGCCCGCGGCCGAAGGCCGTCCGTGGAAATATTTGTCGCTGGCGAAGGCCTGGCCGATCAGGTCGGAGCCGATTACCTTGCCGTCCTTCTCGACCAGGCTGCCATTGGCCTGGCGCGGGAACAGCGCCTGGGCGATACCGGTCATGCCGATGGGATAGACGAGCCCGGTCAGCACGGTGAAGAAAACGATCATGATGATCGCGGGTCTGATTTGCTTGAGCATCGGAACGATCCTTATGCAAGGCCAAGGGCGGTGACCGCCATGTCGATTATCTTGATGCCGGCGAACGGCACGACGATGCCGCCGAGGCCGTAGACGAGAAGATTGCGGCTGAGCAGCGCACCGGCGCCGATCGCCCGGTACTTCACACCGCGCAGCGACAACGGGATCAGCGCGATGATGATCAGCGCGTTGAAGATGATGGCCGACAGGATGGCGCTCTGCGGCGTCGCCAGGTGCATGATGTTGAGCGCCTGCAGCGGGCCGGTCGTCTGGCCGGGCGCGACGTAGAAGACGGCGAACATGGCCGGGATGATGGCGAAGTACTTGGCGACGTCATTGGCGATGGAGAAGGTCGTCAGCGAACCGCGCGTCATCAACAGCGCCTTGCCGATTTCGACGATCTCGATCAGCTTGGTCGGATCGCTGTCCAGATCGACCATGTTGCCGGCCTCGCGGGCGGCGACCGTGCCGGTGTTCATGGCCACGCCGACATCGGCCTGCGCGAGTGCTGGCGCGTCGTTGGTGCCGTCACCGCACATGGCGACCAGCTTGCCCTTGGCCTGCTCGTCACGGATCAGCTTCAGCTTGTCCTCGGGCGTCGCCTGGGCGAGGAAGTCGTCGACGCCGGCTTCCGCCGCGATTGCTGCCGCCGTCATCGGATTGTCGCCGGTGATCATCACCGTGCGGATGCCCATGCTGCGCAGTTCGGCGAAGCGCTCGCGGATACCGCCCTTGACGATATCCTTCAGGTGGACGACGCCGAGCAGGCGCCCGTCCCGCTCGACCGCCAACGGCGTACCGCCCGATTTGGCGACCTCGTCGGCGATCACCTGCAGGTCGCGCACGGTATCGCTTCCGGGCCGTATGCCATGCGTGGCCGATGTCGGCTGGCTGACATAGGTCAGGATCGAATCGACCGCGCCCTTGCGTACCGAAGAGCCTTCTATGTCAACGCCGCTCATGCGGGTCTGCGCCGTGAAAGGCACGAACGTGGCATGCAACGTCGCCATGTCGCGGGCACGGATGGCATATTTCTCCTTGGCCAGCACCACGATCGAGCGGCCTTCCGGCGTCTCGTCGGCGAGCGAGGCAAGCTGTGCCGCGTCGGCCAGTTCCTGCTCGCTGACGCCTTTGACCGGGCGGAATTCCGTCGCCTGGCGATTGCCGAGCGTGATCGTGCCGGTCTTGTCGAGCAGCAGCGTATCGACATCACCGGCGGCTTCCACGGCGCGGCCCGACATGGCCAGCACATTGAAGCGCACCAGGCGGTCCATGCCGGCAATGCCGATGGCTGACAGCAGCGCGCCGATCGTGGTCGGGATCAGCGTCACGAACAGGGCGACGAGCACGGTCACCGAAATGTAGCCACCCGAGTAGGAGGCAAAGCTCGGGATCGTCGCGGTGGCCAGCACGAAGATCAGCGTCATGCCGACGAGCAGGATGTTGAGCGCGATCTCGTTCGGCGTCTTCTGGCGCTCGGCGCCTTCGACCAGCGAGATCATGCGATCGAGGAAAGTATGGCCGGCGGCGGCGGTGATGCGCACGCGGATCCAGTCGGACAGCACCTGCGTGCCGCCGGTGACCGCCGAGCGGTCGCCGCCGGATTCGCGGATCACCGGCGCGGACTCGCCTGTGATCGCCGCCTCGTTGACCGACGCGACGCCTTCCACCACCTCGCCGTCGGACGGGATGATGTCGCCGGCCTCGACCAGCACGATGTCGCCGACCTTCAGACCGGTGCCGGGCACCAGCTTGAACCTGGTGCGATCCTCGCCCGTCAAAAGCTTGGCCTGGGTTTCCGTGCGCGCCTTGCGCAGCGAATCCGCCTGCGCCTTGCCGCGCCCTTCGGCGACGGCTTCGGCGAAATTGGCGAACAGCACCGTGAACCACAACCAGATGATGATCTGTAGCGTGAAGCGCAGATCGCCGCCGCCGGTGACGAGGTCCTTGACGAACAGCACCGATGTCAGCGCCGACACCACTGCGACGACGAACATCACCGGATTGCGCGCCAGCGTGCGCGGATCGAGTTTGCGGAAGGCGCCGCCTATGGCGGGCCACAGGATGCCGGCATCCATGATGCTGGCCGATTTTGACTGGCTCATTTTGAAGCTCCGGCTTCAGTGTTGGTGTGCGGCGCCGATTGGTCGGATGCCGAAAAAAGATGGGGAAGCCCGTAGGCCAGCAGCCAAAGCGCGATCATGGCGCCGGCAAGCCCGAGAAAGGTCGACATGGTCGGGAAAGGAGGCGGCAGCCCCTCCTTCCCCGGTTCGGGCCGATGCCTGACATGGCGGCGCTTGTTGCTGAACCAGGACACGGCTACCTCAGAATGCCTGTCCATGGATCATCGCCAGGTGCTCGACAACAGGTCCGACGGCAAGCGCCGGGAAGAAAGTCAGCCCGCCGACGATGACGATGACGCCGACCAGCAGCCCGACGAACAGCGGACTGTCGGTCGGGAAAGTGCCGGCCGAGGCGGGCACGGTCTTTTTCGCCGCCAACGCGCCGGCGATGGCGAGCGCCGGGATGATGACCAGGAAGCGGCCCATCAGCATGCCGATGCCGATGGTGATGTTGTACCAGGGGGTGTTGCCGGTGAGGCCGCCGAAGGCCGAACCGTTGTTCGCCGCCGCCGAGGTGTAGGCGTAGAGGATTTCGGAGAAGCCGTGCGGCCCGCCATTGGCGATCGAGGCCACCGCGCTCGGCAGCACCACCGCGATGGCAGTGAAGACCAGCATCGCCAGCGGCAGGCACAGAATGGCCAGCATCGCCATCTTGACCTCCTTGGCCTCGATCTTCTTGCCGAGATATTCGGGCGTGCGGCCGACCATCAGGCCGGCGACGAAGACGGCGATCAGAATGAACATCAGCATGCCGTAGAAGCCGGCGCCGACACCGCCGACGATGACCTCGCCGAGTTGCATGTTGATGAGCGGGATCATGCCGCCAAGCGCGGTGAACGAGTCATGCATGGCGTTGACCGCGCCGCAGGAGGCCGCCGTGGTGATGACCGCGAACAAAGCCGAGAGCGCGATGCCGAAACGGGTCTCCTTGCCTTCCATGTTGCCGCCGTCGATGCCGAGCGCATGCACCAGCGGATTGCCCGCGGCTTCCGCCCAGTAGCAGACGGCGACGCCGGCGATGAACAGCACGCCCATCGAGGCAAGGATCGCCCAGCCCTGGCGCTGGTTGCCGACCATGCGGCCGAAGACGTTGGTCAAGGCAGCGCCGACGACGAAGATCGACAGCATCTGGATCAGGTTGGAGATGGCGTCGGGGTTCTCGAAGGGATGTGCCGCATTGGCATTGAAGAACCCGCCGCCATTGGTGCCGAGCATCTTGATGGCGACCTGCGAGGCGACCGGGCCGAGCGCGATCGTCTGCCTGACGCCTTCGAGCGTGGTGGCGTCGACATAAGGCCCGAGCGTCTGCGGCATGCCGAGCCAGACATAGACAAGGGTGAGCACGATGCAGAGCGGCAAAAGCACGTAGAGCGTGGCGCGCGTCATATCGACCCAGAAATTGCCGATCGATTTTCCCGAAGCGCGGGCAAATCCGCGGATCAGCGCGATCGCGATGGCGATGCCGGTGGCGGCCGAAACGAAATTCTGGACCGTCAGGCCGGCCATCTGCACGAGGTAAGACATCGTGCTTTCGCCGCCGTAGTTCTGCCAGTTGGTGTTGGTCATGAAGCTGGCGGCGGTGTTGAAGGCGAGCGCCGGGTCGACCGCACTCATGCCGGCCGGATTGTAGGGCAGGCTGCCCTGCAGGCGCTGCAGGAAGTAGAGCACCAGGAAGCCCGCCAGGTTGAACAGCAGCAGGGATACCGCATAGGTGGTCCAGTGCTGTTCCTCGCGCTCGCCGGTTCCGCAAATGCGGTAAAGTCCGCGCTCGAGCGGGCCGAGGACCGGCGAAAGCGGCGTGCGATCGCCATTGAAGACGCGGTGCATGTAGCCGCCGAGCGGCTTCACCAGCAAAACGAGGATCCCGCAGAAGATGAGGATCTGTATCCATCCGTTTATGGTCATGATGTAGCTTCCGTGCACCGGTGGACTAGAAACGCTCTGGGCGAATGAGGGCGTAGGTCAGGTAAGCGAGCAGGAACAAGGTGACGCCGCCACCGAGGATGTAGTCGACAAGCATGGTTCGATCCTTCCGCTTAAATTCTGTCGCAGGCTCTGACGTAGGCGAGGGACACGGCGAAGAACAAAACTCCGATCCCGAGCATGATAATGTCCATTTTGCCTGTTCCTTGTGCTTTGTACTTCGTGCCTTCCTGGAAAGGCTCGCAATACCATGACAACCCCCGCCGCATTTTCATTGACGTGGCACCAAATCTTGGTCGTGCGAATATGGACCCGATCGCCATAAAGGTTCGAGACGGCGCGGGGCGCAAAGAAATAGGAATTTTATAAAGGTTTCCCGCGCGGGCTCGATTGCCCGGCCGGGGTCTGTCGGCAGTGGGCGGCCTCAGCGAGAGCAGGCGCCCCGCGACCACGGCGCGCCCGGAAAGCTTGCCCTTGTTTGTTGGAACTCCTGACCGGCCCACATCAGGTTCCCGGTCCACCAGTCATGGCCGCCGGTCAGTGCTTCTGCCAACAACACCGTGGCTTCCTGTTTCAGCTCGGATCGTAAATTCTCCCAGCCTTGATGCCGATCAAGGGGGCTCGCGGCCTTCTCCGCTATCAGACCGTGATGATCGAGAACTCAACCTCTCCAACGTGGCGTGGCCGGGGCCAGCCCTACTGGTCGCGACCGGCTATCGAGGCGCTGCAGGAATGCCGCTCTCGGCCTGCCGGGCTGACTTCGACCGAGCCGCGCAACGAGGATGCCCGCTCGGTTACTCACCGACAGGGTGCGTCGCCCTTATCGGCTGGGCCGGAGATGGAGGCGACGGAGGCGCACCGAAGGTGAGCGGCATTTTCACGACAATTGCGCGGCGCTTCACCCCGTTTAAGCCGATGGCCGACGCGATACGCGCTGGCGAGAAGTTTCCCAGTTTTGTCCGGCGCGCCAGCGGCATGCATCAGGTCTATGTTAGCGTGATCGCAATCTCGGTTGCCTTGGCTAACTTTATCCCCATCGACCTGCAGAGACGGGTCGTCGATGGGGCGATTGCCGACAAGAACGTACGGGCGCTCCTGATGCTCGGCGGCCTGTATCTAGCGGCTATACTCCTGCATGCGGGGTTGAAATACGCACTGATCGTCTATCAGGGCTGGCTCGGAGAGAGCGTGGTTAAGACGGCGCGCGATCAACTCGCTCTCGTCGCCACGCAAAGGTCAGCGCGCGAGCACGCAAGGAGCGGTCAGACCGCCAGCATCATCGGCAACGAGATCGACTATGTTGGCGGATTTGTCGGCACCAGCATCTCTGAATGCGTGGTCAACGTCACGATGATGATCTCCGTCGTATCTTACATGATCTACATGCAGCCGGTGATTGCTCTGGTCAGCGGCGTATCACTCCTGCCGCAGATCCTGCTTGCGCTTTACATGCAGAAGGACCTGAACACACTCGTGGAACGGCAGGTCGTGCTGGTCCGAAGGCTTGGCAACCAGGCAGTCAATTCCTTCGCCAGCCACTCGACGAAGCGCCGGGCAGCCTTTCGCACCATACGCACCATCTTCAGCAACCGCCTTGAATTCTATTTGTTGAGATTCGGGCTGAAGACGTTGCTGAACATAGCCAACGCGTCTGGGTCCCTGATGGTCCTGATCGTTGGCGGCTATCTTGTCATCCGCGGGCAGACGACGATCGGCACCGTCGTCGCCTTCATTTCGGGCTTCCAACGCTTGTCGGAACCCACGGGGGAACTTCTCGACTTCTATCGCGCGTATTGGCAAGCGAAAGTGCAATTCCGGATGATCGTCCAGTGGGTCGACGGCAATCATCCCTCGCAAACCGGACATTCCAGCGCACAGCCGGAATTGAATCGGTGATCTAGTTAGCCTGGCCAGCGGCTGGTGCTCCGCAGCACAAGCCGAACGCATAGTGAACTTATTGGCGAAGCACCATATGAAGCACGTCTGAGCGCGCCGTGTAGGAGAGCCCATTCGGCATGTCGCAGGTGAAGCCGCCCTCCGCATCCGGGCGGCTACATCTTGACGGACGACCCAAATTTCAAGCGAAATACACCACGACGGTTTTCCCACAGACCAAAGGGGAATTTGTGGTCGACCTGGAAGGGACCTTCAAGGCGATGGCTGTGGGCCGCAAGGGCCTGTCCCGCAACTGACCTACAGCCGCCGGTGCAGCCGACCGGATAAGTCGCATCGACGGCAAGGTCTAAGCGTTCCTTGAAAGCCCCATCGAGGGCGACGCGATCGAACGCCGATTGATCTCGCGCAATTTGCGCTTAAGCCATACCTAATACAATCGTCCGGCTATCGACTTTGCGCAAAGGACGTATCTTTGACCGCCAGGCCTTCATCGCCTTCGTACAGAAATGGGCAACTTGGCCCTGACGACCTTCCCAGCGCCGCCTGTCGTCTGCCGGCGCAAGCGGACAGGCTCGCTCCCGGCTGGCTTCCCACGGGCAGCCGGAGCGTCCGATGAGCAAAGCACTGCGCACTCGAATTTGTATTCTGCTGTCGGCCGGCATTGCGATTTTCTTTTGGGCACTGCTTGGAACCTCCTTGGCACAGCAGTCTCCGGCCGGCTTGCCGCCTGAAAAGGCACGGCAGTTCCTCAACCTGCTGTCCGACCCTGAGGTGAAGCAATGGCTCGAAGGAAAGATACAGGCAGCCGCTGAAGAACCGCCTGCCCCATCGCTGGAAGACACGATCGCGAGTTGGGAGGGAGCCGTTCGCGCACGTCTCGCCGCGCTCGCGGATGCCATTCCCCGCATCCCGCAGGAGTTGTCCAACGCCGCCGGCGTCGTCTCGCGCGACGTGAATTCAGGCAGGCCCGGCCTGGTGGTCCTGATCCTGGCAGTTCTGATTGTCGTCGGGTTCGGCGCCGAGTGGCTGGTCCGCCGGGCTTTGGCGTCGGGCGCTTCCGAGGCAACGATTGACCCCGGAAAGGCGGTTCTGTCCGAGGTCGCTGCCTTGCTGACATTTGCCCTAGCCAGCATCGGCTCGTTCCTCGCGTTCGAATGGCCGCCGCTTCTGCGCAAGATCGTGCTGACGCTGCTGCTCGCCTTCATCATCTTTCGCGCTATCCGCGCGATAACCAAGTCTCTGCTGGCGTTGGGGTCTCCCATTGAGGGTGACCCTAGCGATCAGCGGGGCGGCAGCCGCGAGGCGGGTCAACGCTTCTGGCAGCAACGCGTGAGCGCGGTCGCCGGGTTTTTTTTCTTCGGCTGGGCGATTGTCAGCATCATGCCGACCCTTGGCTTCTCGCCCGACATGCTGCGGCTCGTCGCGCTCTCGTTCGGGCTTGGCCTGCTGGCCGTCGGCTGCGACACCGTTTGGCGGCGGCATAGCAAGCCAGCCTCACCGATCAAGAATTGTCTGCTTACGCTCTATCTGGTTGTACTTTGGCTAGTCTGGGTCGCGGGGGTGCTCGCATTGCTGTGGATCGGTTTGTACGCGCTGCTCCTGCCTAGCGTGGTGCGCGGCGTCGGTAATGTCTCGCAAGCGGTCGCCGGCACCGCCAAGCGCAGTGGCGCCGTCGGCGTGGCGCTCAACGTATTTATCGTCAGAGGCGCTAGGGCGGGGGTCATTGCAGCGGCGATCGTTTGGCTCGCCTACGTCTGGCGTCTTAGAGCAGCGGCCTTTGCTCACGACGAGATGGGCGCTCGCATCATATCCGGATCGCTTAACGCCATTGTCATATTGATGGTCGCGGATCTGTTCTGGCAGCTCGCCAAGGCCCTAATCGCCTATAGAATTGAGGCATCGAGTCTGGCCAGTACGGATCCCCATCATGCGGCACCCCAGGCGGATCCGTACGATGCAGCACGTGCAGCCCGCCTGCGAACTCTCTTGCCGATCTTTCGCAACGCGCTCGCCGTCCTCATCGGCGTCGTGGCAGTACTAAGCATCCTGGCCGGGTTAGGCGTGCAGATCATGCCTCTGATCGCTGGCGCAGGTGTGTTCGGCGTGGCCATCGGCTTCGGCTCGCAGACGCTTGTGAAGGACATGCTGAGCGGAGTGTTCTACCTGATGGACGATGCGTTCCGGGTGGGGGAGTACATCCAGAGCGGGTCATACAAGGGGACGGTCGAGTCCTTCAGCCTGCGCTCGGTCAGGCTGCGCCACCACCGCGGCCCCGTCTATACCGTTCCGTTCGGCCAGCTCGGCGCGATCCAGAACATGAGTCGCGACTGGGTGATCGACAAGATAACGATCGGCGTGACCTACGATTCCGACGTCGAACTCGCGCGCAAGCTGGTTAAGAAGATCGGACAAGAGCTGGCGCAGGACCCCGAATTCGCGGCTGACACGATCGAGCCGCTGAAAATGCAGGGCATCGACGCGTTCGGCGATTTCGCCGTCCAGCTCAGTATGAAGATGACGACCAAACCGGGAACGCAGTTCCCGATCAAGCGCCGGGCCTTCATGATGATTAAGAAGGCCTTCGAGGACAACAACATCAAGATCGCGTTCCCGACGGTGCACGTCGAGGGCGGCGATGCCGCCACCGCCGCCGCCGCACAGCAGCAGATCGCCAAAATGAGCCAGGCTGAAGCAGCGGCCTGTCAGGCCTAGACCATGCACGGCATTGACTGTCGATCCTGAGGGTTAAGTCTGATCCCGAAACGAGGCCGGTTCATCTTTGCCCGGGCTCCAGGCAAGCCAGTGAGTAGGACGAATCTCGACGCGAGCTCCGGTCACCACATTCCTCCACCCCTTCTCACACGGAATCACAAGCGGATGCACGCCGTCCTTGTCCCTGTTTAACCTGCCTGGGCTTCTTCGCATCAAGATCACGACGGATCGCCGCAATCAGCTCGTCCAGTGAGAGGGGCAGTTCATTTCCCGACAGCGTTGCTGCGTCGGTGGATAGTCGGTTGTTCGAGGATTGATCCGGTGCCAGATGACGCTTGCAATCAAGGTGAGTATACCGGAAGCCGCATTGATCTCGCCAATATATTACAACATCGTCAATTGCCGTTACCCACGCCGGCGGCGTCAAAATGGTGGACGCGTCGCGCTATCTGAAAAGACGTCAGGTCTCTTTTTCTACGTCATTATTGGGAATGCTCTAATTTAGTATCTTCGCTGTTGGTCATCAGCCCCGCGGTCGTACTTCTGATACGATCTTGGCGCGCCGACTGGCATTGGCCGCTCCGGCGGCGGCGATTTCACACGCTGGCGCTCTGCGTTAAAACTCTGTGGCTGCAGCCAATGGCCGAGATGGGGAATATTGCCCAGCGGGCGGTCACTGCGCGAGGCATTTGCGGCCCATTGCCATTGCCTTGTAAGTCCCCTTCAGATCGACAACGAAGGTCCCCTTGGTTTCCGGAAACACGATCATTTCATATTGCTTCGCTACGTCGCGCTTGAAATTCGGGTCGTCTGTCAAGATGTAGCCACCAGAATATCCGCCCTTGAGTTCGCCGCTCGTGGTGATGGCCACACCACTATAAAGATGGCCAGCGATGGAGACGAAGATTTCCGACTGGGCCCCGTTCTGAAGGCCGATATCCGCCTTCGTGAACACGCCGAGATACCCGACCTCCTGATTTGCGGTAACGCCCATTTGCACCGAACTTGGCCCATCCTGGCGCACGATCAAGCAATCTCCGCGGGTTTGATTTGCATAGACCGTCCAGCCCTCCACGTCGTCCCCGTATCGGACAAGCACATCGCTGGCCTTGGGAAGGGGATTTTGTGTTTGTGCGTAGGCTGCCATCGCAGACAAAAGTGCTACTGAAGTTGCCGTGATAAGTGTCATTAAATTTCGCATGGAAGTGCCTTTCCTTTATCTGCCTTTATCTGCCTTTATCTGCCTTTATCTGCCTTTATCTGCCTTTATCTGCCTTTATCTGCTCATGAACGTCCGCGCTGGGGTCTCAGCATGGGGCTTTTTCCTCGCGGACTGCAATTCGGCGGGTGCCTCAAAGGGCTTGTATATCGCGTGAGCCCAGAGGCAGTAGGTAAGTTACGTGGGCAAGCATGTAGATTAGCGGACCACTAGTTGGACAGGCCCGTTAGCTCGTTGGCTTAGATCGTGGTCCATTTTGGTCCTGCGCTGAGCAACCCTGGTTGAGCATGATCGCCTGTCCTCGACTATCGAAGCGTAGACCTTCTCCTAGTCATCGATCATGCGGGACGCGCTGAAGGCACATTGTTGTCGCTCCTTTGCACTGATTGACGCGAAGGTTAGCGGACGTGGCGCGTGCACGCGCGTAGCATCTGGTAACCTACTCCCGGAACAGCCACACCATGCACCATGGTGCCTTGAGACTTGCCGGTGATCAGACGAGTTCCATCGACATACTGCAAGACTTGTCTGCCGGGCCGAATAACAGTCTTTGCGAGTGCTGGCGTCAGGCGACGACAGCGTTTGCTGAAAACGGTATCAAACTCGCGAAATCCGTACTGGCTCAGAGCTCTGCCGGACCGCAACAGGAAGCAGTGGTCAGTGCGGCTGCGGCGCAACAGACCCGTCACCGCGCAACGGAAGGAGGCGGCGGCGTGATACTTTGGATCGCCGCGCGATGTAGCATCTGGTATATTCGGTGCGGCCAAGGGCTGCTCCGCTTGCGAGGCCCCAGCCAGCCATTGAGCAGCTTTCGTTCACTACTGACTTTTCGGCCGCCGGGCCGGGAGCGGGATACTGGCGGCTGTATCCAATATTGCTTCGATCTCCTTGGCCAGGTCGTTGACCAGCGCTAGGTATTCGGCGCGACGCTCATCACGCTTTGGTGTGTCGGAATTCTCCCAACGCAGGGCCGCTCTTTCGGCGTCAGCAAAATCGATACACAGCGAGCGGAAATCCTCATCGCGGACGGCGAGGTCCTCGATCGCGCGCTTTCGCAAGGGAAAGCGCCGTTGGGCCGCCTCGATTTTTTGATCCATATCAATGACGCCCATTCCGCCGTCGGTGCAATGGAGTATAGGCGTGCCGCAGCAGTTGCGGGCGTAGGTTACTGTAGCCGACGCCGGAGCATATGGAATCGTACATAGTCTTGGACGGAATGGAATGCGGGGAGTACGCTACTTAAGCAATTTCTAATTTACCTCCAAAGCCGATGCCCTACGGCAGGTCGGGACGGCCCTCAAGGTGGGGCAAGAGGGGTTCTGGAATGAACGTCTTTAATCCTGGGGTTGCAGCGCTAGCCCTGACTTCGGCACTCCGACTGCCACCCTCTCCGGAGGAGGTCCGCGCCGAGCTTGAGCGCATTCTCTCAAGTCCTGAGTTTTCGGTGCCGGCGCGCGCTTGTGCTTTCCTACGCTACGTCGTGGAAGAAACGCTCTCTGGGCGCGCTACGCGGCTCAAAGGTTATTCGATCGCCATCGAGGTTTTCGACCGGGACGAAAACTTCACGCAGGACGATCCGGTGGTGCGGATCGAGGCGGGTCGGTTGCGCCGCGCGCTTGAGCGGTATTACCTGCTGTCCGGATGCACCGATCCGATCCGCATCGAAATCCCCAAGGGCGGGTACGTTCCCGTTTTCAGCTGGAACGTCTCGAACGCAGTCGAACTCACGCCAGTCGGGCCTGCAGCGGCTCCCGAGATTTCGAAAGCGGCTTCGTTTTCATGGGAACGCGTGCATTGGCTCGCCACGGCAACGCTCGCAGTCGTCGTCTGCCTCACCTTTGCATATTGGGCCTCCAGCCAGCTGGTGTCGCAGACCTCCCTGCCCTCGGCGCGGGCGGCCGATCCCGAGGGACCAACGCTGGTGGTCGCGCCATTCGCCGATCTCGGCGGAGGACCGGAAGCCAAGCTATATGCGATGGGGCTTACCGAGGAATTGCTGAGCATCCTGCCGCACTTCAAAGAACTCACGGTGTATGGCCGCGAGACCTCAGAGGCTTTGCCACCGCAAGTCGCCCCCTTGCACATCCAGCAACTCGGAGCCAGTTACCTTCTGACCGGCGGGGTGCAAATCTCCGGCGCGCGAATCCGCGTCACAGCCCGTCTGATCGAAACCGAAAACGGCGCGATCCTGTGGTCTCAAACCTACGACGACGATTTTCGTTCCCGCGATATCTTCGCCATTCAATCCGATGTCGCCGCCCAGGTTGCAACAGTAGTAGCTCAGCCCTACGGCGTCATCTATCAGGCCGACATCGCGAACGGCCCGCCCGATGATCTCGATGCCTACCGTTGCACGCTTCAATTTTACGCCTATCGCACCGAGTTGAGTGTCGAACGGCATGCGGCCGTCCGCGACTGCCTTGAGAGCGCCGTCGCGCGCTTTCCATCCTACGCTACCGCCTGGGCGATGCTGTCGATTGCTTACGTCGACGAGGACCGGTTTGGCTTCAATGCACGAAAGGGCGCGCCCACATCGGCTGAACGTGCACTCGCTGCAGCGCGTCGGGCGGTCGAGCTGAACTCGGACAATATGCGCGCACTTCAGGCGTTGATGACGGCGTTGTTCTTCAATCAGCAATGGGCTGAGTCGATGGAGATCGGGGAACGGGCACTGGCACTCAATCCCAACGATACCGAGTTCCTCGGCGAATTCGGCACACGACTGGCACTTGGAGGGCAATGGCAGCGTGGGGCGGAGCTTGTGCAGCTAGCTCTTGACCGCAATCCGGGGGCCGGCGGGTACTACCACACGGTGCTCGCGCTCACAGCCTATATGCAGCATGACGACCAAAAAGCCGTGGCCGAGATCCGGCAGGCCGATCTCCAGAAACTCCCAATCTTCCATGTGGTAGCGACCGCCATCTATGCACAGGCGGGGATGATGGCGGAAGCAACCCGGGAGGGAGAAATATTTATGAAGATGAGCCCAGCGTTCATCCCCAACATCGAGGCCGAACTCATGAAGCGCAACATCCAGGCAGCGGATCGGGCGCGCATGATCGCGAGCCTTCGCAAGGCAGGCTTGCCCGTGCCGTCGGACGCGCCGTCAGGCTCCTCAGTGCCTGCCACAACATCTGATATGCCCTCGAGCGAGTAAGTGCGGGCTGAGCGTCGATCCGCGTTCTCGCGCTGGTAGGCCGCCGCGGCACAAAAGTAGCGACCATAACAGAACCTACCCGATGCTACGGGTGCTCCTCCGCTTCCTCAACTAATACTGAGGCACCTGGAAGGAGGCACTCACATGAAAAGAATACCACGAAAATCAAGGCGACTCGCCGCCGCATCTACAGCGGCGATGATCTTGGCGATTGGGTGGGGAGCGCCCGCGACAGCGGACGACGCAGAGGCCAAGAGCTTGCTCAAGGCGATGTCCGATTACATGGCGGGCATGAGTTCCATTTCCTTTGGATACGACACCAACTTCGAGGTCGTCACCAAGGACCACCAGAAGCTTCTGTTCGCGAGTTCGGGGATGGTCGACCTCAGCCGGCCCGACAGGATCCGCGCCACCCGCAGTGGCGGTTTCGCCAATGTCGAGATGATCTTCGACGGCAAGACGCTGACGCTGCTGGGCAAGAACGCCAACCTTTACACGCAGGCCGAGGTGCCTGGTACCCTGGATCATCTGGTCGATGAGTTGCGGGACAAGTTCCACCGGCCTGTTCCCGGCGCAGACCTGCTTATGTCGAACGTCTACGAGGAGCTGATGCGCGACGTGACCGACGTCAAGGACCTCGGCAGCGGCGTGATCGGCGGCACCGAATGCGATCATCTGGCGTTTCGGACCAAGGAAGTAGACTGGCAGATCTGGATCGCCCAGGGCGAGCATCCCTATCCCTGCCGATATGTCATTACCAGCAAGAAAGTCGATCAGGGGCCGCAATACAGTGTTCAGATCAGAGACTGGAAGACCGGCAGCGATGTCGCGGCCGATGACTTCGGCTTCAAGAACGGGACCAACGCCAAGAAGGTCGATGCGAAGGAACTGACCGACACCGATGAACTGCCCACACAGTTTTCACCAGAAGGGACCAAATAATCATGACAGCGAAACTGAAAAACATCCTGCTCGCTGCCACCTTCGGGCTGATCGGGCTCGGAGCCTCGGAACGGATGACAGTCACCGGTTCCCACACCCTTATGTCGACGGCCGAAGCCATCGTCGGGCGTCCGCTCACGCCGGTCAGTGTTGCCGGGGTTGCGAGGCGTACGGTGCGGCGCTGCGCGGTTGGTATGTATTACTGTTAAGTCGCGCCTGCTGCGCAACCTGAGGCACAGATTTCCAAGCTGGTCTCATAAGGCCGAGTCCGCGCACAAGGGCGGAACAGGTTTATGACGTCCGCCGGTGGCAGATCAACCCTGCATCGATCAGAGTTCGAGATGAAGGACGAGGCACCAACCCTCGCGTGCCGCAGGTCGCTTGGGCATGCTTCCCTCACAGAACATACCCGATGCTACGGGTGTGTTTCCACTTACAGACTACGATGTGGTGACGAGCTTTAACCGGAGGAACCACAATATGCGCAGTTCTGCTTTCAGGTCCATTCTTCTGAGTGCGACCATCCTCGGCCTGGCGGCACCGGCATTTGCTGATGATGACATTGGTGCGCTATCACCGGAGAAGGCAGCGAAGGTCTTTGCCGCGAAGCCGATCTATTCGCCCTATGCTGGCCGAAATTTCCCTACCCGGCCGTTCTTCGGCGACACGCACCTTCACACCGGAGCATCTTTCGATGCGGGTGCGTTCGGCGCGCGGCTGACACCGCGTGATGCCTATCGCTTTGCGCGAGGCGAGGAAATTACGGCGTCGAGCGGTCAGCCGGCCAAGCTGTCGCGACCGCTGGACTTCCTGGTCGTTACCGACCACTCCGACAACATGGGCATGTTCCCGGACCTGTTTGCCGGTAAGCCGGACGTTATTGCCGACCCGCAGGCCAAGACATGGTACGATATGATCAAGTCCGGACAAGGCGGCGACGCTGCGATCCAGATCATCCAGGCCTTCAGCGCGGGAACACTTCCGAAGAGCATGATCTATGGACCTGAAACCCGCCCCTACAAAAATGCATGGCAGGATACGATAAAAGCGGCGGAGGAATACAATGATCCCGGCCGTTTCACTGCTGTCATCGGCTATGAATGGACGTCCAACACGGCGGGCAACAATCTGCACCGCAACGTGATCTTCCGGGATAACGGAGACAAGGCCGACCAGATCGTGCCCTACACGACTTTGAAGCCCCTCGGCAGCGATAATCCGCGCGATCTGTGGAAATGGATGCAGGCCTATGAGGACAAGACGGGCGGTAGCGTGCTGGCCATCGCCCACAACGGCAACCTTTCCAATGGCCGTATGTTCCCGCTGATCGAGTCCTTCACCAACAAGCCGGTGGACAAGGAATATGTGGAGCAGCGCGCAAAGTGGGAGCGGCTCTATGAGGCAACCCAGACCAAGGGCGACGGCGAAACCCACCCGACGCTTTCCCCAAATGACGAATTTGCCAATTTCGAACGGTGGGACTTTGGCAACCTTGATGGCAGCGCGGCGAAGACACCCGATATGCTGGAGTTCGAATATGCGCGCTCAGCACTGCGGAATGGTCTCAAGCTCGAGGCCGAGCTTGGCACCAACCCCTACAAGTTCGGCATGGTCGGCAGTTCCGATGCTCACACCGGCCTCTCCGCGCTGGAAGAGGAAAACTTCTTCGGCAAGACCACGCCACAGGAGCCGAGCCCGGAGCGCATGTTGAGTACATTCTTCACTAATCCAAAAACGAAGATAAAGGTCATGGACTGGCAGGTCAGCGCCTCGGGTTATGCCGCGGTCTGGGCGACGGAAAATACCCGTGAAGCTCTTTGGGACGCCATGCAGCGCAAGGAAACCTATGGCACCACGGGACCGCGCATGGCTGTGCGCTTTTTCGGCGGCTGGGATTTCGAGCAGGCAGATGCAGAGACCCGCAATCCGGGCGCTATCGGCTATGCCAAAGGCGTGCCCATGGGCGGCGACTTGACGGCAGCGCCAGAGGGCAAGGTGCCGACGTTCCTCGTCGCTGCACTTAAGGATCCGATCGGCGCCAATCTCGATCGTTACCAGATCGTCAAGGGATGGCTCGATGACAAGGATCAAACTCATGAGCAGGTCTATGACGTAGCTTGGGGTGGCGACCGCAGGTTAGGCGCAGATGGCAAGCTCCCATCGGTTGGCAGCACGGTGGATGTCGAAAACGCTACGTGGAAGAACACCATAGGCGCCTCGGAACTGATTGCGGTCTGGAAGGACCCTGCATTTGATCCAAAGCAGAAGGCTTTCTACTACGGTCGCGTCATCGAGATCCCGACGCCGCGCTGGACCGCCTACGACGCCAAGCGCTTTGGCACGAAGCCACTGGAGGGGACACAGATGACTGTGACGGAGCGCGCCTACACGTCGCCGATCTGGTACACGCCTTGAACGTCACTCTGGAGTTGACCTGAAAGTTCGGTGCGGCCGCCTACCGCCGCACCACCCTGCTTGTCCTTTGCCAGCGGAGCCAATCATCTTGCTGAAACGTCTGCTGAGAGAGCCATTAGCGCACTTCATCATTTTGGCTCTGGCCATCTTCTCGGTGTATGGCCTGCTCAACCGCGGGGGAGCGCAAGCGCCGGATCGCATCATCGTCACGGCGCCCAAGATCGAACAACTGACTGCAATCTTCGGCAAGACCTGGCAGCGACCTCCGACGGCCGAGGAATTCAAGGGACTGGTCGACGACTACGTCAAGGAAGAGATCTACGTCCGCGAGGCATTAGCCTTGGGGCTCGACAAGGATGACGCTGTCATTCGCCGCCGCCTAAGCCTGAAGATGGGGTTTATGAACGACTCCATCGTCGATGCACAAACGCCGACTAGTGGTGAGCTTGATGCCTATCTGAAGGCTCACCCCACCGTATTCGAGATCGAACCGATGCTGGCCTTCCAACAGGTTTTCCTCAACCCGGACCAGCACGGCGACAAGACCGGGCAGGACGCGGCCTCCATATTGAAGACATTGGCGACAAATCCCGCGACCGATCCGACGATGTTGGGTGACGTGTCGTTGCTTCCCGTGGAGCTGCCCCTGACAGGCAAATCATCGATAGGCCAGACTTTTGGGACGGATTTCGCCGAAGCGCTCGACAAGGCAACGCTAGGCCAGTGGACAGGTCCCGTCACATCAAGTTTCGGACTTCATTTGATCAAGCTGTCAGAGCGTAGACCGGGCCGCTTGCCCGCGCTCAACGAGGTGCGCGATGACGTGGTGCGCGAGTGGGCGAATGACAAGCGCAAGGAATTCGAAGAGCGCCGACTTGAGGAATTGCTGAAGCGATATGCGGTAGTGATCGAGTACCCCGCAAAAACGAGCGCCATCCGATGATTCGCTTCGCAGCGCTATTGACGGTTCTTCTGCAGCTGTTCCAATCCGCACCCGCAGCAGCACACGAGATGCGCCCCGCTTATCTCGAGATGCGGGAGACGGAACCCGATGTATTTGTGGCGGTATGGAAAGTGCCGGCCCTGGGCGACAGGCGGCTCAGCCTCTACGCGCGTTTGCCGGAAACATGCAGGGCGGAGAACGAGCCGACGAGATCCATCGATGGCGGTGCCTACATTGAGCGATGGACCGCCGCATGCGACGGCGGTCTGAAGGGCCATGAGATCACCATCGACGGCTTGCGCTCAACCCTGACCGACGCGCTGATCCATATTACCTACCGCGATGGGACGACGGAGATTGCCCGCCTCAAACCAGATATGCCGAGCACTGTCATCAAGGGCGCTCAGGCCAGCTTTGAGGTGGCGGAAACCTATTTCCGGTTGGGTGTTGATCACATCCTGTCCGGCATCGACCACCTTCTATTCGTGCTGGCTCTCATGCTGCTGATCCACAATCGATGGACGCTCGTGAAGACAATTACTGCCTTTACGATTGCCCACAGTATCACGCTTGCAGGGGCGGCTTTGGGTTACTTCAGCCTACCGCAGAAACCCGTGGAAGCCACCATTGCGCTTAGCATTGCCTTCGTGGCCAGCGAACTCACCAAGATCAAGCCAGCAGAAAGGCGGCTGTCCGAGACCTATCCCTGGATGGTGGCCTTCGCTTTCGGTCTTCTTCATGGCTTTGGCTTTGCTGGTGCGCTCAAGGAGATCGGACTTCCACAGGTGGATGTGCCGCTTGCTCTTCTCACCTTCAATCTGGGCGTCGAAGCAGGGCAAATGCTTTTTGTAGCGGCGGTACTAATCGCCTTCAGAATTGTTACCACCCTGATCACCATTCCGATTGTAGCTGCGCGGAGCACTGCCGCCTATCTGATCGGCACAATGGCTGCAGGCTGGCTCATCACACGACTTGCCGGCTTTGTGGTCTAGATCGGATAACTGGAACTGGTTCCGAACTCGGGTTAAGCGTCGCGTTGATTGGCGAGAAACGTCGCGAGCCCTCGAGGATCGGAGCGATCTTGGTCATGGCGATGTCGCGTCTCGGTCGTCCTGCGGATTTCCCGGATCAGAATGAGATGGCGGCCACTCCATGTCGGCACCGCTGAGAACCCCAGTCGAGAATTCCAAACGGAACGCAGCAATTGGAGAACAGAATGAAACAGAAACAAGTTGAATGGGCTTCATGCGGACGTTGCTCTATGTGGCTGCCCAAACGCAGATGACTCCGCCCCGAGGTGGGAAATGGACGTCTATGCAGGTCAGGCGAACGCTGGACCGTTGCGGGCGACCAAATCGGATGGCGTTTGGGGTCAAAACCCAATCACCTGGACTACCGAGTTCGACCCTAAACGGAAGCTCGTTCGCGCTCGGCCAGGAGCGAGAGTCCATCCGCTGAAGGCAGCCGGGCAGAGCCTCAGCCAGATCGCTGCTACCCTCACACGACAAGCGGACGCAGGACCGGCCTGCGCCCCGGCCGAAGCACTGCCCGGCCTATTTATTTGGAAACAGTAGTGTAATACCCGTGCGGAAGCCGAAACCATCTGGCCCATTGTCGGGGCTTTCCGCCCAGTAGCGCACACCGGCGAACAGGCTGATCGGCTGCTTGTCCATCACCACCAGCTTCGAGACTTGGAAGTTGATCGGGACCGACCATTGCTGCGCCTCCCAATTGTAGGTGCTCTCGGTGTTCAAGCTGAACGTCCAAGCGTCCTTCGTCGTGTAGGAGACGAAAGGCTGCAAGTAGGTGGCGTTGATGTCGCTGCGGTCGCCGTCGCCGGCAAACGACCAGATGTGGTTCGCCAACATACCCACCGTCCATCCGTCCTTTTGTTTCAACACGACGGCTGTCGGACCAGCTCCCCATTTTTGTCCACCAAGCAATTCGTCGGTCGCCGTCGGAAAGAGGAACACCGGGCCGACACCCCAGATGATCCCATTTGCGGTCGGCTTCTTGGGCGAGAAGAACAGGCTCTGGCTGATGTCGCCGAGCCCGAACTGATTGCCGGAAGGCCCGGCAATATCGTGCTGGTAGGCGACGGGCAGGATGGTGCGGGAGATGACGTTCCAATCGTCGTTGAGCGAGAACGGAATGACCGGCTGGATGTTGACATAGCCCTTGTCGCCATCGTTGGGACCATAGCCCTGGTCCCAATTGAATTGGAACGGCACGCTGATCAGCGAGGCGATCGGGTTAGACAGCTTCTTGGCGAGATCCTGGGTATCCTCGGCCCAAGCGGCACTGCAGACGAGCAAGCCTGAGGCGAGCGTAGCCGCCAGCCGAATGGCCCATTCGGACTTCATTGACATCGGCAACCCCCTCTTCGCATGCCGACCAGCCTAAGGGGACCGACCCCGGATAGACAGTACACCGTCAATGCTGGGTATGGTCCACACTTTTGTCGATGGGTGTGTTTCTCGAACGCCGCCCCGCAATCATTCGCTTGTCTTAGGTCGATGCAGGCGGGATGGAGCTTGCGACTGAAGCGCCGGTCATGAGAGCGGAACAGGGCGATCATGACATGCCTTGCGCTGGGCAAAGTTGGAACCAGATCGTTGAGGACATGGAGTGTTCCCGCGCCACGGTCAAGCCGGCCAAGCGGTTTAAGGAGGCCTCGGGGGCACAGTCTACCCCCCCCTCAGCCTCGCCACGTCACTCAGCTCACCTTCTTGACAGGCGGGATAGTCCACGAACCGTCAATGATCGAAGGGTCGCTCTCGTTTGGCCAGTAGGTCCGCATCATCAGGACGAACTTGCCCTTGGGCGCAGGCAGCCAGTTGGCCTCCTTGTCTGCTCCAGGGCTCTCGTTCTGGATCAGGAGGTCAATGGAACCATCGTCATTGGCTTTCAGCGGCTGGCGGGGGCTGATAGAATAACGGTTGAGCGGGTTGTCGACGAAGAAGTAATCCGCGTCGTACATAGTCACTGACCAGAAGCCTGTTACCGGAGGGGTCAGACCCTTCTTGAAGGTCAGGACGTATTTGTCCGAACCCGAATAGGCCCTGTTGATCAAGTCGCCATGCGACTTCATGGAGGTCGGATAGATCGCGTCCTGCGGACGATTGGCGCCAAGGCCAATGGCGGTCACGAGCGCGCGCTGGATATAGTTCGTGCCGTAGATGCCGGTCTTGGTTGTGAAGCCCCAGCCATTGATTTGCTTCACGTCGCCGTCACTGAACTTGAAGTGCAGCATGATGCGGTCGAAGGCGATCTGCGGGACGCGCGTGGCGAAGGCAGGATTGAACTTCGTCTTGTCGAAATCCTGCCCCGGCACGATGCCGATTTGTGCCATTTTTTCCACCATCGGTGCGTCAGCCTCCGTCGGCGGATTGGTCTTCATCAGTTCGGCGAGCAGCGTGAAATACTCGACCGCATCCATCTTGTTGACTTGATCGCGGACCGCCGTTTTCATGTCGATCGACTGGTCGACCTTGCCGGGAGGCGGCGTCCATTCCTTGCCGTGGGCGCTCAGCGGATAGAGCTTTACCTCGTCCTGCACCTTGTGAACTGCCGCATAGTCCTCGGGCGTGCCTGTGCAATAGATGCGGCCGAGCAGCCAGACGATGCTGGTCGGCGATTTGTACTGCTTGACCCCGTCCGGCAGCGTGCCTTCCCAGCCAGGGCCGGTAACGGCAAAGGTCTGCGCGCCTGTTCCGGTGGTCCGCTTTCCCGGCACGTCGAAGACCGTCGTCCAGCCGTCGAGCATGGGGAACAAGGCGTAGCGGTCCTGCAAGTCCGGCAGGCTGACGACCCAAGGCTCCTTGCCGACGTCCAAGAAGGCCGTGGTGTACAGCGTGTCGGCGTTGGGAGCTGTCACATCCCGGAACTGTGCATTAGGATATTCGCGCACCTTGATAAGATTCCCCATCGGAGCCTTGGTTCCCTTGGGTTTGGCAACATTTGTTATAACCCGGCGAGTCATCTCCATCGTGACCAGCGGATAGCCGTAAGTGTAAGCCTCGACCGCGAGGCCGAAATCATCCGATCCTTCCATCAGATCTCCAACCAGACCCTCTGCGTGGCCACTCGTGGGCCTCTGCGAAGTTGCAGCAAGCAGACCTAAGCCGCCAAGCGAGACGGCGCGACGCGATATGTTCATAGCTGGCACTCCGAGTTTTGACGTGTGTTTGACGCTACGGCACCATGCATCGAGAAACTAGGTACTGCATGTATCTTACGGGATCATACAGGCGTCGATTGTCGTGAAAGCAAACAAGGTCGCGCACCAGCACGTTAAGTGTCAAAAGCCGCGCAGGGAGAGTTCCCCGCCTGGCGCCGAAGCTCCTTGATGAGGCTGGCACAAGACCGTTGAATGCCGCTGGGGTCGCGCAGCTTACGCCTCGCGTACCAAGCGGTTGCTGAGGAAAGCCGGCTTCACGTCGACTGATCCACTGGCACGAGCTGCCCAGTCTGCACGTAGCATACAGTTAACTACCTTCCCCATAAGAGGGGAATGCTCCAGCATCGTGCCAAGGCAGAAGGTATTTGCCGGGACTGGCAGCACGACTCGCTGGCAGCCACCCTGAAATCGCTTGGAGGACGATAATGGAACGCAAGTTTCCGCGCTGGCGCGCCGGCGCCGGCATTGTGGCCGCTATTGCGCTTCTCGTCTGCTCCAGTCCCGCCTCCTTCGCGGCCGCCCAGAATAAGACAGTCGCCGCGGATAGCGGCACGGGCGCCCAATCTCCCGAACCGCTTGACGAGGATGAACTTGAAATCCTGGTAGCGCGCGTCGCACTCTACCCCGATGAACTTGTCGCACTTATTTGTGAGGCGTCGCTGTACAGGCTGCAGATTGTAGAGGCGAGCCGGTTCCTGGATCAGGTGGCCAAGAAATCGGACCTGAAACCCAAAGAAAGCTGGGACGGCAGTGTAATCTCGCTGCTCAACTATCCCGAGATCATTAAAATGATGAGTGACGATCTGGATTGGACCCAGACGTTTGGCGACGCGTTAACGTATCAGCAAAAAGACGTACTGGTCGCGATTCAGCAGTTGCGCGACAAGGCGGAGGCCAAGGGCCGACGACAAGGTCACGGTTGTCGAAGAGAACAACAATGTCGTTATCCGGTCCGCGAGTACGGACACGATCTATATCCCGCGGTATGAACCGGCCATGCCGTACGCTACCGCTTATCCCCTTGCGCCGATTGCCTACTGGGCTAAAAGTCCCGACAGCGGACCCGACGGCTTCGGCTTCCGCACGGGAATTACCCTGCTGTTCCCGAAGTAGGCTCAACACTGTCCGTGACAGCCACGAGCAATGGACCGCTACGAATGAAGAACGACCGGAAGCCGATATCCATTAGCTGAGCCGCGCGAATACGTATATGTTGTCACTGCGGCGCAAGACGTTCGCATCGGACAAGAAGTAAAAGACGGATTTTAGAGGGGACTTCGATATGGGAATCATCCGAGCTCTCGTGCCGGCTTTGGCGGGGATAGTGGCAGTGCTGGTTGCGGCGCCGGCGATCGCGGCAGACCTTGCACCTCCCGAACCCACGCCTGCACCCGCGCCGGTCTGGACCTTCACGGCAGAGCCCTATTTCTGGATGGCAGGCATGAACGGCAGGGTCGGCGTCAGGGGCCTGTCGCCGGCGGATGTCAATGTCGATTTCAGCCAGATTTTCAACCACATCGATTGGTCTCCCCCGCCGGTCATGCTTGCCGGTGAGGCGCGCAATGGCCGCTACGCTCTATTCACCGACTTCATATACCTGGGACTCGAGGCCGATGGCACATCGCCCGGCCCGTTGGCTGCTCTTTCGGCCGAAGCGAAGATGAACATGGTGCTGTGGACCTTCGGCGGCTCCTATCGGGTCGTCGACAATGGCACCGCGACCTTGGACGTTCTGGCCGGCGGACGGCTCTGGTACCTGGATACGGATTTGACCGTTACCGGCCCTCTCGCCACGAGGGAGGCCAGCGGTAGCAAGACTTGGGTCGACCCTCTGATTGGTGTGGCCGGCAATGTTGCTCTCGGCAACGGATTCGGCCTCCATGGCGAGGCGGATGTCGGTGGCTTCGGTGTCGGCGCCGACATCGATTGGCAGGTGCTGGGCACGCTTCAATACCGGTATAGCGATTCGGTCACGCTGGAAGCGGGCTATCGCTACCTTGCCGTAGACTACGACAACGACGGATTTGTATTTGACGTGGCAATGCAGGGACCAATCATCGGCGCCAAATTTCGGTTCTGATCGGATCGGTGATGGCAGGTCAAATAGATCGCGATCGCGTATTTGAGGTAAGGAAGCAAGAGCATCGCGAAGTTCGCTATGGCGGTTCCGTGCTGATCGTTTTCGCTCCCGGTAGCAGGGGCGGCCTTCTCGACCCGAGAACGCAATGTTCTGGTCGGTGGGAAGGAAGCTCCTCGTCTATGCGGGGCGCAAGATCACCACAAACTCCCTCGCGATGAAGTTTCATTTTAGCTAGGTGTGAGCTTTCAGGAGGTTGCTCATTCGGCCCCGACCGAGAAAGCGGAGATTGTCGAAGCTTCAGTGATTCTCGAAGGACGAATGAACATCCACAAGAATGCCCGTCTGACGCCGCTGCGTCGAGAGGAGATGGCCGCGACGTTGTTGAATGCCGTCTTTCCAAAGCCGATGCGGCGCAGACATACGGGGTGACGGCGAAGGTGGTGGCGCGCTGGGTGGAGTGCTTCCAGATCGGGGGAAGCGCCGGCATGCTCGACCATTCCTCGCGGCCCAAGACAAGTCCGAGGCGAGCCGTAGCCGCGGTGGCAGATGCGATTGTGCGCTGCGCGGGCAGCGCCTGACCGGCAAGCACATTGCTATGCAAACCGGCGTGTCCGAAGCGACGGTGGGGCGAGTGCTGGCACACGCCGGACTGTTACGGCTGAAAGACCTGGTACCGGCCGAGCCGGCGCGTCGCTATGAGGGCGAGCGTCAAGCCAATCAGCCTGTGCCCGGGAGTGGTGCTCTATTGGGCTGAGCGCTCGGGAGCGAGCCCTGACAGATTCAGTTTCCGCACCGTCGTTACACTCCTACTCGCAAAGAAATAAGTCCGAAGCCAACCAGCAGAGAATACCAGATGCTACGAGCGCCATGCATTTGCATCAAGTATCAAAGCGGGGCTGCTTTCGAGCCGTGCATTCGCTTGGGGACAACTTCGAAACGGGAGGGGAGTTTGGGAAATTGTTTTGTGAGCCTATCCAAAGTCAGGCATGTCAGCAGCGTTTTGTTGGCGTCGGCTTTGGCTGCCCTGTTGTGGGGGTGCGCGTCCCGTCCGACGAATGTGCTGTTGCCAGTGGCCGAAACGTCCCCTTCGGCTAGCAAGGTGGAGATGTTGGTGGCGACGACCCGCAGTCGTTCCTCGAATCCCGCTGAGATGTTTACGGGCGAGCGCGGATTGGCCCCCTCGTTCGCGGAAATTACAGTGTCGATCCCTCCGGCATCGGTTCGCAAGGTCGGCGAGGTCGCGTGGCCCAAGAAACTTCCATCAAACCCGGCAACCGATTTCGCGGTCGTTCAGACCGACGATTTGACCGTCCAGACAGCGAAGGGATGGCTCCACGCATCTGTCAGGAAAAGCCGGGACCATAGTGTTTTGGTCTTTATCCATGGTTTCAATAACCGATTCGAAGATTCGGTTTATCGTTTTGCGCAGATCGCTCACGATACAGGCACCGACAGCGTGCCGATCCTGGTCACCTGGCCCTCTCGTGGGAGCGCACTTGCCTATGGATATGACCGCGAAAGCACCAACTACACCCGTGATGGCCTCGAACTGTTGTTCCAGTTTCTCGCGCGCGATCCTGACATAAAGGAAGTCTCGATCCTCGCCCATTCAATGGGTAACTGGCTTGCGCTGGAAGCCTTGCGCCAGATGGCTATCCGCAACGGCGGCCTGCCGGCGAAATTCAAGAACGTCATGCTGGCTGCCCCTGACGTCGATGTCGACGTGTTTCGCACGCAAATTGCCGACATGGGCAAACCGCACCCCCAGTTCACCCTTTTTGTTTCGCAGGATGACCGCGCGCTGGCGATTTCAAAACGGGTCTGGGGCGATATCCCGCGGCTCGGTTCAATCAACCCGGAGCAGAGCCCATACAAAGAGGAATTCGCGAAAAACAATGTAGTGGTCATCGACCTGACCAAAGTCAAATCCGGAGACAAGTTGAACCATGGCAAGTTCGCCGAGTCACCCCAGACCGTCCAACTGATTGGGGCTCGAATTGCCGGCGGCCAGAATCTCACCGACAGTAGGGTTGGCCTGGGCGACACGATCATTCAGGCAACGACCGGAGCGGCAGCAGCGGCGGGCAGCGCGGCGGGGTTGGTGATCGCGGCACCCGTGGCAGTGATCGATCAGAACACCAGGGAGAACTACGGCCGTCAGGTCAACGCTCTCGCAGGTTCCCAGAACAGCCAGAAAGCGAAGGCTGGCAAGAATTGCGTTGTCTCCTCTCCGACTATCCAAGATTGCAGGAAATAGCCATTCGGCGAAGCCAAGTGGCAGTACTGAAGCCGATGAAGGACAGACCATACGCATCTGCAGGAACGGCGCTGCGTTCCGTCCGGCTGAAAAGGGGGGAATGAATGCGTGGCGTCGCGCGAATCTCAATTGCGATCGTCCTTTCACTAGTCGTTACAATCTTGACCGCCTGGGCCGGCCTTGCGATGTGGTACCGCCTGCCTTTCGCGGAGCCCGGACGGGCAGTGGCCTGCATCCTGTTCATCTTGTTCGGCTTCACCATCATCATCGCGCTCTTCAGCCGGATCCGCTTCCGGGCGCTCGCAGTGTTTGTGGCTGCGTTTGCTGCGGTTCTGGTTTGGTGGAGCACCATCAAGCCTTTGGCCCACGCCGACTGGGCGCCCGATGTCGCCCGTCAGGTAACCGGCACCTACGACGGAAATCGGTTGACGTTAAAGGACGTGCGCGCCTTCGAATGGCGCAGCGACACCGATTTCACCGAACGCTGGACAACGCGGACGTACGATCTCTCCAGCATCCAGACCGTCGACCTCTTCATGTCTTATTGGTCTGGGACCAAAATCGCTCATGTCATCATGAGCTTCGGCTTTGCAGGAGGTGACTATCTTGCCTGGTCCATCGAGGTGCGGCGGCGTCGCGGTGGCGAGTTTTCGCCCATAGCAGACCTGTTCAAGAGCAATCCCCTGGTCATTATCGCGGCCGACGAGCGTGACGTGGTCGGCGTCAGGTCGAATGTACGGGGAGAGGACGTCCAAATCTATCGACTAAAGGCGTCGCCTGACGCAGCCCGGACGCTCCTTCTGGAATATCTCTCTGACGCAAATGCGCTTTCCGCGGCTCCAAAATTCTACAATTCCATCACGACGAACTGTACGACGACGATCGTCAAGATGATGCGAGCGGTCGGTGACGTGGTCCCCCTCGGCTGGCGCCTAATCGTCAACGGCTATCTTCCCGATTATGCCTATGCACGGGGTGCACTCGACACCCGCATGCCATTGTCAGACTTGAGAGCACTAGCCCACATCGACGACCGTGCGCGGAAGTCAGGCCTTTCGCCAGACTTTTCAAGACTAATCCGTATTGGCGTACCGTCTCCGTCTCGAAGCGGGTACGCCCCTTGAAGTGCTATATCTCGATTGTCGAAACTGAATCAGTAGGCCAGATGTCGGCCTAAAGAAGCTGCTGAAGCGATGCGGAATCGCGTCCCCGCCGCAGGATACTGGAACAAAGTTCGTGTCGGAAAGAAGGTGCCCGCATTACCCAAGGCGCCACCGCGGCGGCCGCAAACGGGCGATCGGGACTAGAGCGCCGATGCTGGTGCCGCTGAGTGCCGACGAGCGCTGACTTCGTATCGGACCAGCCCACCGACGGGCGCCGCTTCCGCATCATGATCTCGATGAGTCCAAGATATCGTTTTATGATGGGAATGGCGCCCCGGCCGGATGTCTCATGCCGTCGCAGCTGCCTAAATCAATAGCATCCTAATGATGGGTTCTTTGGCGGGTAAATTCTGAAATTCACTATAAGTTGTTGATTTTTTTGAAGATATGGCGGAGAGAGCGGGATTCGAACCCGCGTTACGGTCTCCCGTAAACACACTTTCCAGGCGTGCGCCTTCAACCACTCGGCCACCTCTCCGTCCTTGCATTTTTCGCGACGGCCGGTTTCGCCGCGCGGGTTGGGGACAATGCAGTCCCTTCAGGGAGCCGGTACGCGATATCAGCGCCGTGGGTGCCGCCAACCAGCAAGCACCTTCCCCTCGCACCTAAGCCGTCAAAGCAACAGGCGCGGGGCTCATCTAGTCGATCCCGCGCCGAATGCCAAGCCATAACGGCAGTCTATTCGCTTTGCCGGCCACACAGTGCTTCGCGAGGCCGCCGCGGCATCCGTTTCGAGGTGCCGACGCCCCGAATGATGTGCACAGGCAAGGCCGCAAGACCGGCCGCGCTTGACTTCGCCGCCGGCCACCTGTCGAGTGACGTTGAGGCTTTGCGGGGGCATCGTCCGGACATGACATCAAGCAATGAACAACCGGGCAGCGGGCAGGCGCCAGTCGGGCGGCCAGGCAACGACCTGTCTTATGTCCCGGTGGGTTGGCTCATCTTCGTCATGGCGTGGTCGGTCTACGGCCTGGCCTCGGCCTGGTGGCTGACCGGCGACTCCGGCCTGCCGGACAGGATCTTTTATTTCCTCCTTGGCGGGCTTGCCGTCGACATCATCACCATCCTGTGGGGGCTTTACCTGCTCGGCCTTGCCTTTGGCCGCTCGGCGCGCTTCCCGCGCCAGTTCATCATCTGGCAGGTGGCGACCATCGTCTGGGTGCTGGCGAGGCAGGCCTATGTGCTTGCCGTGCCCGATTTCGTCTTCTCCGCCAGGAGCCAGTTCATCGGCGGCGCCGAAATCGCCATCGGCCTGCTCTGCATCTATCTGCTGCGCCGCGGCTCCGGCGCCGAAGGCGTCTATGCGAGGCCTCCGACCGAAGCGCCGTCGGTCTTCGTTTCCATCGTCGCTGCCTTGCTCGGCATCATCCTGGGCGCGGTCATCGGCGCCGTTGGCGGCTTCCTGGCTGGCTCGGTGATTGCCGATGTCGCCGAGGTCAGTTGCTTCGAGGGCGGCTGCGGCTACTTCGCCGCCTTCATCGGCTTGGCCGGGCTGGTGGTCGGCGCCATTGCCGGCGGCATCCTTGCCGTCTGGCTCGTTCACCGCCGCGGGCGCAAGCCAGCCGCGTAGGGTTCAGAAAGCGCGAACCTTCAAATTCGCGTATCGCGATTGCGGACAAACCGCACGCATTCTATGTCTGGTGCGGGACATGTGCCGGAGGCTCCTGGTCAGCTCCAGGATGAACCGGGGGAGAGCCTTGATGTTTCGCTTCGTCTTTCGTCTTGCGGCCATGGTCGCGCTGTCGGTTTCCGTCATCATGGCGGTGCTCGACACGACGCGCACGGTGGCGGCTTCGGCCCTCGTGCTGACCCCGCTCAACGCCAGCTGGCTGGCTGTCTCGCCGGACACGCGGGCGGCCTTCGAAACCTATGTCCGCGCCAAGGCCAGTCCGCTGCTGTGGGATGGCGCCGTCGCCTGGGTGCTCAACCAGCCGGGCTTTGCCGTCTTCGCGGTGCTGGCCTTCCTGCTTTACGCCATCGGCTACCGGCGGCAACGGCGCACGGGACAGTTCGCCGCGAACTGACCCATCGGCATCGCCCGCGCCATTCCGGCCACCTCCCGACGGCTTGCGCGCAAGGATCGGATCGCGGCGCGGCGTGCCCATGGCATGCTTTTCCAAAAGGTCAAAATTCCGCGTGAATTTTGTTTCGGGCCGTGCCAGATTGCCCGGGAGCGGGAGGGGAATACACTCCTGGCTAACGTCGTTTGCCTGCCGGAGAACCGGGCAGACAGGCGGTGCGTAACGGAAAAAATAACCGACAGGGTGTGGATCACATGAAACGTATCGTTCTCGGCCTCCTGGCCGCAACCGCAATGGTTCTTCCGGCTTTCGCCGCGGATGTCCAGCCGGCCATCCTCTATGATCTGGGCGGCAAGTTCGACAAATCCTTCAACGAGGCGGCCTACCACGGCGCCGAGAAATTCAAGACCGAGACCGGCGTTGCATATGTGGAGTTCGAAGTGTCGAACGCCTCGCAGCGCGAGCAGGCGCTGCGCCGCTTCGCCGAGGACGGCCGTAACCCGATCGTCATGGCCGGCTTTGCCTGGGAGGACGCCCTCAAAGCGGTCGCAAAAGATTATCCCGACCTGAACTTCGCCATCATCGACGATGCCGTCGACCTGCCCAACGTCCGTTCGCTGGTGTTCAAGGAGAATGAAGGCTCCTATCTCGTCGGCATCCTGGCGGGGATGGCCTCTAAGTCCAAGAAGGTCTCCTTCATCGGCGGCATGGACATCCCGCTGATCCGCAAATTCGAATGCGGCTATGTCGGCGGCGCCAAGGCGGCAGGCGCGACCGATGTCATCCAGAACATGACCGGCGACACGCCGGCTGCTTGGAACGATCCGGCCAAGGGCGGCGAGATCGCCAAGACGCAGATCGACCAGGGCTCCGACGTGGTCTATGCGGCGGCCGGCGGCACCGGCGTCGGCGTGCTGCAGGCGGCGGCTGATGCCGGCAAGCTCGGCATCGGCGTCGATTCCAACCAGAACGGCCTGCAGCCCGGCAAGGTGCTGACCTCGATGATGAAGCGTGTGGACGTCGCCGTCTACAATGCCTTCATGGACGGCAAGAACGGCACCTTCAAAGGTGGCGTGCAAAATCTCGGCCTCAAGGAAGGCGGCGTCGACTACGCCATGGACGACAACAACAAGGCGCTGGTGACCGACGAAATGAAGGCGGCGGTCGAAAAGGCCAAGGCCGACATCATCGCCGGCAAGATCCAGGTGCACGACTACACAGCCGACAACGCCTGCCCCTATTGATCGGCGGCACCATACGGCAATGACTGGAACCGCCGGGCAACGCCTGGCGGTTTTGTGTCGGCCTACAGCTTGCCGGCGAGATAACCCAGCGCGAAGGCCGCGATCAGTGCCATAGCGACCACGTACCCACGCTTGCCGCCCAGCGCGTGCACGCCAACGCCGTACGGCTGTCGGGACAGGCTTCGGATCACTGTCGGCGGTTTGGCATCGTTGCCGCCCAGGCCAACGCTGCGCATTTGCGGCAATTCGGCGAGGCGTTGCGTGACCAGCGCCCAATGATTGGCGCCAGCTGGTTTTTCGGCACGGTCGAAAACATGCATGCGTTCGGCGAGTTGCACCACCGCGTCGCGGAAGGCAGGGTCGATCTCGAGATCGCGCTCGGCCCGCTCGCGCTCGGCATCGTTCATCAGGCCCAGCACATAATCGCCGGCCCTTGCGATGCGGTCGCTTTCACCGGCCATGGCCAGGCCCCTCCCCTTCTCCTCACCAGTGTGGCGGTTTGGTCACCGGCACATCCGGTGCCGCCTGCTCTTCAAGGGCCAGGAAGCGGTCGGTCAACGCATCGAGCTTGCGCTGCATGCGTTCGATCACCTTCCACTGCTCGGCAATCTGGCCCGACAGTTCCTCGATGGTCTTCTCCTGCTCGGCGGCGCGGATTTCCAGCGTCGTCAGCCGGTCGGCGGGCATGATCATGCAAAGTCCCCAGTTCGTGCCGCGACACCTTGCGCCGCAACGTCAAATCGACCTCGCCATATTAGCGAATGCGAGAGCTTCGGCCACGTTCGAAATTGACAAGCGCGCGCGGATTTGTCGAGAGTGGACGCTGCTCCGGACAATTGGCATGGGCGGAGCGTCATGCTAGGCATTTTGACCAAGCGATAAAAAAATAAGAGTGGGACAGGCTGCATGGCGCAAGCCGCAATCGAACTGACAGGCATCAACAAAAGTTTTGGCGCGGTGCGCGCCAACCGCGACATCAATCTGGAGATCGCGCGCGGCACTATTCACGGCATCGTCGGCGAGAACGGAGCCGGCAAGTCGACGCTGATGTCGATCCTCTACGGTTTCTACCAGGCCGACAGCGGCGAGATCCGTGTCGGCGGCAAGCCGGCGTCGATCAAGACCCCCAACGACGCGATCGCGCTCGGCATCGGCATGGTGCACCAGCATTTCATGCTGGTCGACAATTTCTCGGTGCTGGAGAACATCATCCTCGGCGCCGAAACCGATGCGCTTCTGAAGAGCAGCATCGCCAAGGCGCGCTCCGAGCTTGACCGGCTGGAACGCGAATACGGGCTGGAAGTCGATCCCGATGCGATCATCGAGGAACTGCCGGTCGGCCTGCAGCAGCGCGTCGAAATCCTGAAGGCGCTTTATCGCGGCGCCGAAATCCTGATCCTCGACGAGCCGACGGGCGTCTTGACCCCGGCCGAGGCCGACCACCTGTTCCGCATCCTCAGACAGTTGAAGGAACAGGGAAAGACGGTGGTATTGATCACCCACAAGCTGCGCGAGATCATGGCCATCACCGACACCGTGTCGGTCATGCGTCAGGGCACGATGGTGGCGACCCGGGAGACCAGGAAAACCACCGTCGAGGAGCTGGCCGAGCTGATGGTCGGGCGGCGCGTCTTGCTCCGGGTCGAAAAGGGCGACGCCGAGGCCGGTGCCGTCAAGCTCGCGGTCAAGAACCTGACGGTCAGGGATTCCCGCGGCGTCACCATGGTCGACGACGTCTCCTTCGACTTGCGCGCCGGCGAGATCGTCGGCATCGCCGGCGTCGCCGGCAACGGCCAATCCGAATTGCTCGAGGCGATTTCCGGCATCAGGCACGCCGTTTCCGGTTCCGTAATGCTCGAGGGCAAGCCGATCGATCTCACCGGCAAGGCCGATCCCGGCGAATTGCGCGACCGCGGGCTCGCCCACGTGCCGGAGGACCGCCACCATGTCGGTCTGGTGCTGGCCTTCGAGGAAAACGAGAATTCCATCCTCGGCTACCACGACGATCCCCGCTACCTCAGGGGACCGTTCCTCAACATCGACGCCATCATGGCCGATGCCAAGGACAAGATCGAGAAATACGACATTCGTCCCGGCAACCCGCGCCTGAAGACGGCCAATTTTTCCGGCGGCAACCAGCAGAAGATCGTGCTCGCGCGCGAAATCGAACAGGACCCCGGCGTGCTGATCGTCGGCCAGCCGACGCGCGGCGTCGATGTCGGCGCCATCGAATTCATCCACAAGCGCCTGATCGCCATGCGCGACCAGGGCAAGGCGGTGCTGGTGGTCTCGGTCGAACTCGACGAGATCCGTTCGCTCTCCGATCGCATCCTGGTGATGTTTGCCGGCCGCATCGTCGGCGAGCGCGGCCCCGAGGCGACCGAAGGCGAGCTTGGCCTGCTGATGGCCGGTGTCGAGCATCAGGAGGCCGCGCAATGAGCACGCCTTACGCCAAATTGCCGGCCTGGGCCGACTACGGGCTGATCCCGCTGATCAACCTGTCGGTCGCCTTCATCGTCGCCGGCTTCGTCGTCATGCTGGTCGGCGAAAACCCGTTCCGCGCCGCCGTCATCCTGGTCGAAGGCGCCTTCGGCAAGGGAACGGGCATCGCCTTCACCCTCTTCTATGCCACGACCTTCATATTCACCGGGCTTTCGGTGGCGGTGGCGGCGCATTGCGGCCTGTTCAACATCGGCACCGAGGGCCAAGCCTACATCGCCGGCCTCGGCATCGCCATCGTCTGTCTTTCCTTCGACAGTACACTGCCCTGGTGGCTGACTTTTCCGCTGGCCATCGTGGCCTCGGCGCTCGTGGGCGCGTTGTGGGCGTTGATCCCCGCCTACCTGCAGGCCAAGCGCGGCTCGCACATCGTCATCACCACGATCATGTTCAACTTCATCGCCGCCTCGATTATGGTCTACCTGCTGGTCGGTCCGCTGAAACCGGCAGGGTCGCAGGCGCCGCAGACGCGCAACTTCCTCGCCGGCGCCGAACTGCCGAAGCTCAACTGGATCATCGAACTGTTCGGCGCCAAGATCCGCTCGGCCCCGCTCAACATCTGCTTCCTGCTGGCGCTGGCGATGGCCTTCCTGGTCTGGCTGCTGATCTGGCGCACGAGGCTCGGCTACGAGATGCGCACCTATGGCCACAGCCCGAAGGCGGCCCGCTATGCCGGCATTTCGGAAACGCGCATCATCATCACCGCCATGATGATCTCGGGCGCGCTGGCCGGCATGATGGCGCTCAACCCGGTGATGGGCGACCAGCACAATGTCGCGATCGACTTCGTCTCGGGCGCCGGCTTCGTCGGCATCGCGGTGGCGCTGATGGGCCGCCTGCATCCGGTCGGCATCGTGCTGGCGGCGATCCTGTTCGGCATGCTCTACCAGGGCGGCGCCGAACTCGCCTTCGAGATGCCGGCGATCAGCCGCGACATGATCGTCATCATTCAAGGCCTGGTCATCCTTTTCGCCGGCGCGCTGGAGCACATGTTCAGGCCCTATATCCAGGCTCTGTTCGCCTCGTTCAGCCCGAAATCGGTGGGCATGCAGGCTGTCAACGGGAAGGGCGCCTGAGATGGACATCTTCAACGCAATCATCCAGGTGCTGGACTCGACCATCCGCCTGTCGGTGCCGCTGCTGCTTGCCTGCCTCGCCGGCCTCTATTCGGAGCGGGCCGGCATTTTCGACATCGGCCTCGAAGGCAAGATGCTGGTCGGCGCCTTCGCGGGGGCTGCCGCGGCTTCCGTGTTCCACTCGGCGCTTATCGGTCTCGGCATGGCGGTCCTGATCTCTGTCGCTTTCGCGCTGGTGCACGGCTTTGCCTCGATCACCCATCGCGGCAACCAGATCGTTTCGGGCGTGGCGATCAACTTCGTCGCCGCCGGATCGACCATCATCCTCGGCCAGGCCTGGTTCCAGCAGGGTGGCCGCACGCCGGCGCTGCAACCCGGCGAGCGGTTCGAGGCGATCATCTGGCCTGGCGCCGACGCGGCCAGGGACGTGCCGATCATCGGTCCGATCTACGCCGAACTGATCTCCGGCCATTCGATCCTCGTCTATTTCGCCTTTGCGATGGTGCCGTTCACCTGGTGGGTGCTGTTTCGCACGCGCTTCGGCCTCAGGCTGCGCGCGGTCGGCGAAAATCCGGCCGCGGTCGACACGGCTGGCATCTCGGTCGCCTGGCTGCGCTATCGGGCGCTGATCTGCACCGGCATCCTGACCGGGTTCGCCGGCGCCTATCTTTCGATGGTGCAGAATGGCGGCTTCGTGAAGGACATGACGGCGGGCAAGGGCTACATCGCGCTGGCCGCGCTGATCTTCGCCAAATGGAAGCCGGTCAACGCCATGTTCGCCTGCCTGCTGTTCGGCTTCCTCGACGCGGCGTCGATCCGCCTGCAGGGGACACCGCTGCCCATTGTTGGCAAGGTGTCGGTGCAGTTCATGCAGGCGTTGCCTTATGTGCTGACCGTCATCCTGCTCGCCGGCTTCATCGGCAAGGCCATCCCGCCGCGCGCTGGCGGCGTGCCTTACGTCAAGGAACGCTAGGACAAGACTCCCCACGCCGGGTTTTGGACACGATCATCGGAGAGAACACCTGAATGTCGCATGATCTGTTCGAAGCGGCCAAGGCCGCCATGGCCAAGGCCTATGCGCCCTATTCGAAATTCCCGGTGGGTGCCGCCTTGCGCACCGAGGACGGGCGCGTCTTCACCGGCGCCAACATCGAGGTCGCCTCTTATCCCGAGGGCTGGTGCGCCGAGACCACCGCGCTTGGCCACTACATCATGGGCGGCGGCGGCAAGATCGTGGAAATCGCCGTCCTTGCCGAACGCATGGCGAAATGCTCGCCGTGTGGCGGCTGCCGTCAGCGGCTGGCCGAATTCTGCCGCCCGGAAACGAAACTCTACCTCTGCGACAACACCGGCGTGGCCGAGACCGTGACCATGGGCGACATGCTGCCCTATGGCTTTCGCGGCGATATCCTCAAATGACGCGTTGGCTCACATGCAAAGCTGGCTCAAATGAAGCGTAGGCCGAGATGACGGAAAAAGCGCTGGACCATCTTATCGAAAGGCTGGACGGCCTGGCGCCGTCGACCGCGCTGGTGCTGGGTTCGGGGCTGGGCGACCTTGTCGACCGGATCGAGGATCCCATCCGCGTCTCCTATGCCGCCCTGCCCGGCTTTCCCAGAAGCGGTGTCAGCGGCCATGCCGGCGAAGTGGTCGCCGGGCTGTTTGCCGGCGTTCCGGTGCTGATGCTGTCCGGCCGCGCCCACTACTATGAGCATGGCAACGCCGCGGCGATGCGTCCGGTGCTGGAAGTGCTTGCCGGCATCGGCATCACAAAACTGATCCTCACCAACGCAGCCGGCTCGGTCGATCCGGACATGCCGCCGGGCTCGGTGATGCTGCTCACCGATCACATCAACTTCTCCGGCACCAATCCGCTGATCGGCGAGCCGAGCGACCGCCGCTTCGTCGGCCTGACCGAAGCCTACGATGCCGGCATCCGTGACGCGATCGAACGCGCGGCCAAGGCGACGGGCACAGCGCTGCACAAGGGCGTCTATATGTGGTTCTCGGGCCCCTGCTTCGAGACGCCGGCCGAAATCCGCATGGCGCGCACCATGGGCGCCAACGCCGTCGGCATGTCGACCGTGCCGGAAGTCATTCTCGCCCGTTTCCTCGGTCTGCGCGTAGCCGCCTGCTCGGTCATCACCAATTTGGCCGCCGGCATGACCGGAGCCGAGCTTTCGCACCAGGAAACCAAGGACATGGCGCCGGTTGGCGGATCGCGGCTGGCAACGGTGCTGCAGCGCGTGTTCCGTGACGGGCTGCTGGAGAGCTGATGCTTCCCCAGGAAATCATCCGTCACAAACGCGACGGCCACAGGCTGGCGCCTCACGAGATCGCCGCCTTCATCGACGGCGTGACGTCGGGCACCGTAACCGACGGCCAGGTCGCGGCCTTCGCCATGGCGGTGTTCTTCAACGGCATGAACCGCGACGAGGCCGTGGCGATGACGCTTGCCATGCGCGATTCCGGCGACGTGCTCGACTGGTCGGATTTGCCAGGCCCCGTCACCGACAAGCATTCGACGGGCGGCGTCGGCGACAATGTCTCGCTGATGCTGGCGCCGATCGTCGCCGCCTGCGGCGCCTATGTGCCGATGATCTCGGGCCGAGGCCTCGGCCATACCGGCGGCACGCTGGACAAGATGGATGCCATTCCCGGCTACACCAGCCAGCCCGACATCGCGCTGTTCCGCAAGGCGGTGCTGGAAACGGGCTGCGCCATCATCGGCCAGACCGCTGATCTGGCACCCGCCGATCGCCGGCTCTACGCCATCCGCGACGTGACCGGAACCGTGGAATCGGTGCCGCTGATCACTGCATCGATCCTGTCGAAGAAGCTCGCGGCGGGCCTGCAATCGCTGGTGCTCGACGTCAAGGTCGGCAACGGCGCCTTCATGGAGAAATCCCGTGATGCGACCGCGCTCGCCAACAGCCTGGTCGAGGTCGCCGGCGGGGCTGGGCTGAAGGTCTCGGCGCTGATCACCGGCATGAACGAACCGCTGGCCTCGGCCGCCGGCAATGCGGTCGAGGTGCGCAATGCCGTCGATTTTCTGACCGGCCGCTTGCGTGACCGGCGGCTGGAGGATGTGACGCTGGCGCTTGCCGCTGAAATGCTGCAGTCGGCGGGGCTGGTATCGTCCAACCAGGACGGCATGCGTCGCGCCACCGAGACGCTGGCCAGCGGCCGTGCCGCCGCCACCTTCGCGCGCATGGTGACCGAGCTTGGCGGTCCGGCCGATTTCATCGAGAAGCCGGAAAAATACCTGCCCGAGGCGGCAACGGAATTCGCCGTCAAGGCGACGACAGAGGGTTTCGTCACGAATATAGCCACCCGCGACATCGGCCTCGCCGTGGTCGGGCTGGGCGGCGGGCGCACCCGGCCCGACGACAAGATAGATTCCGCCGTCGGCATCACCAGGCTGCTGCCCATAGGCGCGGAAGTAAAAGCCGGAGACGCGCTAGCGCTGATCCATGCCCGCTCACCGTCCGATGCCGAAGCGGCAGCCGCGGCGGTGCTTTCAGCCTATGCGATCGGTGCTTCGAAGCCGTCCGCCGACAAGTCGGTCATCCGGCGGATTCTGCCGCGCGGCTGACTGCACCCTACTGAACCAACAGCAGCGTGCCGTTCTCGGCCTGGTATTTGCCGAGCCGATTGAGAAAACTCATACCGATCAGGTTGGTGCCCAGTGCCTTGTCGTCGAGCACGATCGCCTGCACTCCGTCGACGCTGATGCTGCCGATCTGCAGGCGGTCGATCATCACCACGGCTGCCTTGATGGTGCCGTTGGCGGTGTTGACCTCGTGGCTGAAATCGGAGGGATTGAGCGACAGCCCGATCCGGCGTGCCGTCGACATATTGACCGCCACCAGCGTCGCACCGGTGTCGATCATGCCGTCGACCTGACGGCCGTTGAGCCTGAAGGTGGACGAAAAGTGTCCGCGCCCGTCCGCCGCAACCACGACCTTGCGGCCGGTTGGCAGCGGCGCCACCGGCTTGTCGGGAGCGGACGCCAGGCTGACCTCGGGTTGCGTCTCGGCCCCAGGCTTGGCCGTTACCGTCGATCTCAGCAGGTTTTCGAATATTCGCGGATTCGACTGGTAGACAACCGGGATCGATGCCGACGCACCGGCAAAGACGCTGAGGATAAGGAGCTTGCGCAGCATGGATCGGCCTCGCCGCATGACCCCGAAAATCGAGATCGATTTTCGGAAAGGCTCATGCGCAAAAAACAAAGTGCTACAGCGTCCTTTTGTGCGTCCGAATGGACGCACGGCGCTGTAGTGAGAGCCGATTCATTAGCGCTGGATGGTGTTTGCCGCTTTAACGCGTGCCGAAACCGCGTCTTTGCGTAAACATTTGGTAAATCATACCAAGCACTTTGCTTGGTATTACTTCGTCCCGTACATGCGATCGCCGGCGTCGCCGAGACCAGGCATGATGTAGCCCTTCTCGTTGAGCTGGCGATCGATGGACGCGGTGAAGACCGGGACATCCGGATGTGCCTTGGTAAAGCGCTCGATGCCTTCGGGCGCCGCCAGCAGGCACAGGAAGCGGATGTTGGTGGCGCCGCGCTCTTTCAACTTGTCGATCGCCGCGATCGCCGAATTGGCGGTCGCCAGCATCGGGTCGACGACGATGACCAGCCGGTCGCCGAGATCGCTTGGCGCCTTGAAGAAATACTCGACAGCCTCCAGCGTTTCGTGATCGCGGTAGAGGCCGACATGGGCCACGCGGGCCGCCGGCACCAGGTCGAGCAGGCCTTCGAGCAAGCCGTTGCCGGCGCGCAGCACCGAGGCGAACACCAGCTTCTTGCCCTCCAGCGTCGGAGCTTCCATCGTCTCCATGGGCGTTTCGATCGTTGTCGTCGTCAATTCGAGATTGCGGGTGACCTCATAGCCAAGCAGCAGCGATATCTCGCGCAGCAGCCGCCGGAAGCCGGCCGTCGAGGTCTCCTTCTTGCGCATGATGGTCAGCTTGTGCTGGACAAGCGGATGGTCGACGACGGTGACGCCCTTCATGATGTTCTCCTGATGCGGTGTCGCCCGAAACCGCGCGCATGGACCCTTTCGGACCTGTCGCGCTTCAAGCTGCTTGGGCGAACCCTAGCGGTATTGGACCGGCCAAGGAACCGCTTGGCCCGCATCGACCACAGCTTTGTCGGAAGAAATCAGCGAGCGGCGCTGTTCAGCCGGCCAAGAAGCGCTGCTTTGGTCTTGCGGTCGACGAAAGCCGCCTCGATAGCCGTCCTGGTGACCGCGGCGAGCGCTTTCTCATTCATCGCGAAATGCTCCGCCGCGATGTCGTATTCGCGCTTCAGCGAGGTCCAGAAATAGGGCGGGTCGTCGGAGTTGAGCGTCACCTTGCAGCCCGCCGCCTGCAGGGCCGGAAACGGATGATCGGCGAAACTGTCGAACACCTTGAGCGCGATGTTGGAACCGGGGCAGCACTCCAGCACGACGCCCTCGTCGGCGATGCGCCGGACAAGGTCGGGGTTTTCGATGGCGCGCACGCCATGGCCGATGCGCGATGGGCGGATATGGTCGAGTGCCGCCTGGACGGTCTCCCAGCCCGTCAGTTCGCCGGCATGGATGGTGATGCCGAGCCCCGCCTCGCGGGCGATCTCGAACGCCCTGACATAGTCTTCCATGTCGCCCATGCGCTCGTCGCCGGCGACGCCGAAGCCGGTGACCAGCGGATGGCCGCAGCGCGCCGCGAAGCGTGCCGCCCGCTCTATCGATTCAACGCCGACATGGCGCACGCCGGTGACGATCATGCGGCCCTCTATGCCGGTCTTGGCCTTGGCGCGCAGCATGCCTTCGCCGAGCGCGTCGGTGTAGGCCTTGGGTGACAGCCCGGCTTTCGTCGCGTGGTCCGGCGAGGTGAACACCTCGGAGTAGATTGCCCCGTCGCGGGCCAGGCTGGTCAGATAATGGTCGGCCAGCCGCGCATAATCCTCCTCGGTCCGGAACAGGTCGGCGGAAAAGTCGTAGGCCGCCAGAAAGGAGGTGAAATCGTGCCAGACGAAGGAACCGTTCTGGATATAAGGCGAGGTATCCTTGCCGTATTTCTGCGCCTGCCGGATGACGAGCTCGGGCGCCGCTGCCCCTTCAATGTGGCAGTGCAGTTCCGCTTTCAAAGGCATTCAAACATCCCGTCGGTCAGTCCAGGTCTTGAAACCCACCACCTGGAAGCGCGGCTGAACACCGCGCCTTAAACAATAGCGCCCGCATCATCGATCGGCTATGGTCCCGCCGGTTTTATGACGGATCAAAAAAATGTCAGTTGAGAGAACCACGGCCGCCGGCGGCATGGAAACCTCCTATGGTTTCAAGCGTGTAGGGGAAGGCGAGAAGCAGTCCCTGGTCAACGATGTTTTCCACAAGGTCGCCAACCGCTACGACCTGATGAACGACCTGATGTCAGGCGGCCTGCACCGGCTGTGGAAGGACGCCATGGTCGCCTGGCTCAATCCGCCCAAGCGCGCCGGCTGGCGCGTGCTCGATGTTGCCGGCGGCACCGGCGACATCGCCTTCCGCATCGTCGATGCCAGCCATGGCCATGCGCATGCCACCGTGCTCGACATCAACGGCTCGATGCTCGCCGTCGGCCGCGACAGGGCTGAAAAGAAGAGATTGTCCGGCAACACCGACTTCGTCGAGGCCAACGCCGAGGAACTGCCGTTCCCTGACGCCAGTTTCGACGCCTACACCATCGCGTTCGGCATTCGCAACGTCCCGCATATCGACGTGGCCCTGGGTGAGGCGTTCCGTGTGCTGAAGCCCGGCGGCCGCCTCCTGTGCCTGGAGTTTTCCGAGGTCGAGATGCCGCTGCTCGACAAGGTCTACGAAGCCTGGTCGTTCAATGCCATTCCCAAGATCGGCAAGATGGTCACCGGCGACGGCGAGCCCTATTCCTATCTGGTCGAATCGATCGCGAAATTCCCCAATCAGCAAAACTTCGCGGCGATGATTTCCCGCGCCGGCTTCGAGCGCGTCTCCTTCCGCAACTATTCCGGCGGCATAGCGGCCCTGCATTCGGGCTGGAAGCTTTGAAGCCGTCGCCCATCTCCTGCACGCGACGCGCCTTGCGCCAGTTCGATGAACCGGTGGGGCGGACGCGGCCATGAGCACCGTCAGCGCGGGATTCCGGCTCATACGGGCCGGTTGGGTGCTGGTGCGCGAGGGCGTCGTCGCTGCTCTGCCCGGCGAGGAACTGTCCGGCCTGCCCAAATTCGGCTGGCGGCTGGCGCGGCTGTTCACCCGCCGCCGCGCGCTCGCCTATGAGCGCAGCGATCGGCTGGCGAAGGCGGTGGTCCGGCTCGGCCCTTCCTACGTCAAACTTGGCCAGTTCCTGGCGACGCGGCCCGATGTCGTCGGCAACGACATGGCGCTCGATCTCGCCATGCTGCAGGACAAAATGCACACCTTCCCGAAGGCCGAAGCGATCGCGGCCATCGAGGCCTCGCTCGGGCGCAAGGTGGGCGATCTCTATGCGCGGTTCGGCGATCCCGTTGCGGCCGCATCCATCGCCCAGGTGCATACCGCCGACACCATGCATGACGGCGTGGCCACCCAGGTGGCGGTGAAGGTGATCCGGCCGGGCGTTCGCCGCCGCTTCTTCCACGATCTCGAAAGCTATTTTCTCGCTGCTCGCCTGCAGGAAAAATACATCCCTTCCTCGCGCCGGCTGCGGCCGGTCGAAGTGACCGAGACGCTGGCCCAGACCACCAGGATCGAGATGGACCTGCGCCTCGAGGCGGCGGCACTCTCCGAACTCGGCGAGAACACCAGGGATGACCCCGGCTTCCGTGTCCCAACCGTCGACTGGGAGCGCACCGGCCGCGACGTGCTGACCATGGAATGGGTCGACGGCATCAAGATGAACAACATCGCCGGCCTCGAAGCCGCCGGCCATGACCTGAAGGCGATCGCCGCCAACCTCATCCAGTCCTTCTTGCGCCATACGCTGCGCGACGGCTTCTTCCATGCCGACATGCATCCGGGCAACTTATTCGTCGAGGCAAACGGCACCATCGTCGCCGTCGATCTCGGCATTGCCGGGCGCCTCGGGAAGAAGGAGCGCCGCTTCCTCGCCGAAATCCTCTACGGCTTCATCACACGCGATTATCTGCGCGTCGCCGAGGTGCATTTCGAGGCCGGCTATGTGCCGCGCCAGCACAATGTCTCTGCCTTCGCGCAGGCGATCCGTGCGATCGGCGAGCCGATCCACGGCCAGCCCGCCGAAACGATTTCGATGGCCAAGCTTTTGACGCTGCTGTTCGAGGTGACCGAACTCTTCGACATGGCGACGCGGCCTGAATTGATCCTGCTACAGAAGACCATGGTGGTGGTCGAGGGCGTGGCGCGCACGCTCGACCCGGCCTTCAACATGTGGAAGACCGCCGAACCGGTTGTCGGCGGCTGGATCGCCGGTAACCTCGGGCCGCGCGGTCTTATGGTGGATGCCCGCGACGGAACCAAGGCGCTGCTGGCGCTGGTGCGCCAGGCACCGGAGCTTGCGGCGCGCACTGACCGGCTGTCACGCGAAATCGACCTGATGGCGGAGCACGGGCTGCGCTTCGACGAGACCACCGCCCGCGCCATCGGCAAGGCCGAGGCGCGCTACAGCCGATCCGGCCGCGTGGCGCTGTGGGTGATCGCGCTGACGCTGGTCTATATTGCCTGGAAGCTACTTTAGGCCTCCGAGGGGGGCCGGCGGCTTGCGGCAGTTTGATTGCATTGCTATCATCGCTATCAGGCAAGATGAGTAGAGTGCAATCATATGGCCAGCATCACCATCCGCAACCTTGACGATGAGGTCAAGGAGCTGCTGCGCCGGCTGGCGGCGGAAAACGATCGCTCCATGGAAGAACAGGCGCGGGTGATGATCCGGGCCGCTGTCGACGGCCAGGTCGGCCCGGTAGGCCGTCTCGACCAGATCGAGAAAGCCCTCCACGAACTGGCCAATTCGCAAGGCACCCCGGCGTCAGCCTTGGCAGGCAAGAGTTTGCCGCGAGGCACGCTTTCCAACAAACGCATCCTGCTGATCATCGGCGGCGGCATCGCCGCCTACAAGGCGCTCGACCTGATCCGCAGGCTGCGCGAGCGTGGTGCGGCGGTGCGGGTGGTCATGACGTCGGCGGCGCGGGAATTCGTGACGACGCTGTCGGTCGGTGCGCTCTCCGCCGACCATGTCTTCACCGACCTGTTCGACCGCAACGATGAACACGATGTCGGCCACATCAGGCTGTCGCGCGAAGCGGACCTCCTGGTGGTGGCGCCCGCCACCGCCGACCTGATGGCCAAGCTCGCCAATGGCCACGCCAACGATCTGGCCTCGACCGTGCTCATCGCCACCGACAAGCCGGTGCTGATGGCCCCGGCGATGAACCCGAAGATGTGGTCGCATCCTGCCACCCGCCGCAACCGCGCGACATTGGGCAAGGACGGCATCGCCTTCGTCGGCCCCGCCAAGGGTGAGATGGCCGAGAGCAACGAGGCCGGCGAAGGCCGCATGGCCGAACCGCTGGAGATCGTCGCCGCGGTCGAGGCGCTGCTCGATGCCGGCCCCAAGCCGCTGGCGGGGCGCAAGATCATCGTCACGTCAGGCCCGACACACGAGCCGATCGATCCCGTGCGCTATATCGCCAACCGGTCGTCCGGCAAGCAGGGCCACGCCATCGCCGCGGCATTGGCGAGGCTCGGCGCCGACGTGCGCCTCGTCTCCGGTCCCGTAGGCATCGCCGATCCGGCCGAGGTGAAGACCGTCCATGTCGAACGGGCGCAGGAGATGCGCGACGCGGTGGAACAGCTTCTGCCCGCCGACGCCGCGGTGTTCGTCGCCGCAGTTGCCGACTGGCGCACCGAGAATTCGGCCGGCGAGAAGATCAAGAAGGTCGCGGGCGAAGGCCCGCCGGTGCTGCGCATGGTCGAGAACCCCGACATCTTGGCGGGCATCGGCCACCACAAGCAGCGACCAGGTCTGGTCGTCGGCTTTGCCGCCGAGACGCAGGATCTCTTGCGCAACGCCGAGGCCAAGCTCAGGAAGAAAGGCGCCGATCTCATCGTCGCCAACGATGTGTCGCAGGCCAGCGGTATCGGTCCTTCAGGCGTGATGGGCGGCGATCGCAACCGGGTGCGGATCGTGTCGAAGGCCGGCGTCGAGGAATGGCCTGAAATGACCAAGGACGAGGTGGCGGCGCGGCTCGCCGCGCTCATCGCCGAGCGGTTGAAAACGATCGTCGTCTGACAAGTGTCGGCGCAAGCATTTACCGCCAACCCCTGTCGCTTGCGGTGACGGTCCAAGCCGTCAATTGGCCAAAAGCTCCGCGGTGCGGGCAAGCGCCCCACCGAAGCCGTTGAGCGGAATGGAAAAGCTTACGACTTGCCCCGTATCCGCCGCGAACGCATCGATCTTGAGCGTGGTGCCGTTCTTGAGCAGCGGCGTGACATTGGCATCGAACGCCACCGGCACCAGGCAGCCGACCACCTGGCAGGTGTTGAACTGCAGGCTGCCGTCGAGCTTCTGGTCGTCTATGGTCAGCGTGACGCCCTTGGCAAGCGCCAGGCCGAACGGCAGGGCAAGGGTTCCGGTCGCATCCTCGCCGGTCTTGCTCGACAGCTCGATCGCCAGCAGCCGCTGGTTGCTTTGCTTGTTGAACTGCTGGTGCGACAGGCTACAGACCTTGTTGGTGCCCGATATCTGGCAATTGACCGTCCAGTCGCCATGGGTTTCGGACAAGGCCGAAGCACCACCGGGCAGCTGCGGCGCGTCAGCCGCGGCGGGCGGCGTTGCCGTCACCTTGTCGCTCTTGGTTTGCGCCGCCATGGCCGGCAGGCCTGCGATACAGGCAGCACCCAGCACGGCTGCGAAATACGCGTATTTCCTCATCAAGATCTCTCCCGCCGGGCTCCGCCTCGAGCCAGCCTAGAAACTGACCTTGAGAGACGCGCTGACTGCATTCTGTTTGACCGTTTCCCCGAAGGCGCCACTATACCTGACGGACATGCCGACGCCATTGACGCCATTCAACTCAAGGCCGGCGCCGACCCGATAGAGCGGCGAATCGATCGCCTCCGTCAAGTGCAATGCCGGGTTGCCGGGCAGATTCTCCGCAGCCGCGAAGCGTCCTTCGATCTCCCACTCCTTGGTTGAAAACTCCACCCCAGCCTTTCCATAGAGGCGAAGGCTGGCAATGTCGCTGAGTGCGATGTCGGTTCCGATTTCGAGCGCCGGCGTCGCCGCATAGAAGGTGTCCGCCGATCCGTCGAAGTTGAAACCGGCAGCCGACCCCTCTTCCTTTCCCGAAACACGCAGCCAGCGCGCATCGAACTGCAAGGTCGGCTGCAGGTAGAACGCGCCCATCTGTTGCGTGAAGCCAAGCCGTGCCGAGCCGCCGAACTGAGCGGTCTTCTGCGTGTAGGTGACGCTGTTGCCGATCCCGGGCAGCATTTCCTCGTCCAGATAATCGCCGATCAGCGTTTCGCCGGGAATGAAGAACGCCGGATCGATATGGGTATCGCGCTCGCCCTTGAAGGAACCGGTGCCGCCGCCGAGCGCGAAGTCGATGAAGTAATTCTTGTTGGCGTACTTCGCCAGCGCATAGGCCTGCCAGGCCTCACCGGTGGTTTGCGACAGCGGTTCGCCGTTGGCGTCGATCTTGGAGTCGAATTCCGTACGGCCGATGGTGGCGCCGAGCGACCAGTTCTGGCCGACCTCGCCGATGCCGCCAAGCGACATGGTCTTCAGGACGTCGTCGCGGCTGGTGGTCCCGGCACCCGCGTCGCGACTGTATTCGGCCTGCGGACTGATCGTCGCCCAGATGCAGCGGCCGTCGAGGTTCTTGTAGAACGGCACGCCGGTGCATTCGCGCGCCGTTTCCAACATGATGTCGGCCTCGCGGTTGATCATATCGAACGTATGCACCGCATAGTGCGGCGTCAGTCGCGTCAGCGCGGCGCCCAGTTCCTGCTCATTGGGCAGGAAGCGCAGCATGTTGATCAACCGCGCCATCGGATTGTCCGGGGTCGATGCCGCCTCGACGTCGTCGAGATACTGCGCCAACTGGAACACGCCCGGATCGGTGGTGCCGGAACCGGGATCCTGCGCCAGTTCGAGGAAGGTCGGATTGTCGGCGTAGAGAACGAGATCGGTGCCGTTATCCACCTTGAACTGGAAGTTGAAGCCCACTGCCGGATGCAGGGTTTTCGCCTCGATGCCGGAATCGGTCATCGCCGAACCTTTGGCCACCACATATTCGGTGAACAGCTTGTCGATCGTGAGGAAGTTCAACGGAGCCTCGCCGTTGAAGTCGCCAGCGCCTGTCAGCGCCAGCGCATCGGTGATCTGGTTGTTGAGGTCCACGTCGGTGACGAAGTCGCCGGAGAGAACCTGCTTGAAGCCGCCGCCGACATCCACTTTCGCAACCACGCCGATGCCCTGGTTGGTATAGAACCCATCATTGGTGAACAGCCCGCCGCCGAGATCGATGGTCTTGAGGCCGACCATCGAGGAATCGGCGAAATTGTGGAAGCTGTTGTTGCCGCCGCCGAGATCGATGTTGCCGATGACGCGTCCCAACGTGTCGGCCGCCTTGGAATTGTCGACATGGTCATCGCCCGATGTGCCGGTGATGGCGAGCGGACTGAAATCGTCCAGCAGCGATTCCAGGATCGCGTTTGTCGGCACCACCGGGCCGGGCGCAAGCAGGAAAGCCTGAAACGCCTGGAACTGCGCTGCCTGGATCTCGAAAGTCGGCGTCGCCCCCATCGCGTAGAGCAGGCTGTGGTTGGTCAGCGTGTTGTCGGCGCCGCCGACGAGCATCGCCGCGACACCGGTTCCGGCCCCACCGATCGTATATTGGCCATTGAGGTTGATGGTGATGTTGCCCTTGGCGCCCTTGGCCGTGCTCTCGCCATAGACAGCCACCGAATCCGCGCCTTGTGCGAACAGGCTGTCACCCGCCGTCAGGTCGACCGCATGGGCGTCGCCATTGCCTGTCGCGCTCTGCCCGAACATGGCATAGGCACTCGCGCCCTTCACCCAGACCCGGCTGTCGGTGCTGGCGGATGCCGCCGCGGCGTCGCCGACACCACCTTGCGAGCCCGCGGCCGACTGGCCCATGCCGAGCGAATCGGTGCCGCCGGCGCCACCGCCGCCACCAACCGCCTGGGCGACGATGCCGTGGCCACGGTCGCCATCGGTCTCGATCGCGCCTGACTGGATGATGGTCACCTTGCCGCCGGTGCCCTTGGTGCCGCCGGGCGTGTTGAAGCCGATGGCATTTGGCCCGCCGCCATCGTCGTCGGCGCCAAAGCGGCCGAAGCCCGCACCACCGATGCCGCCGCCGCCGCCCACCGACTGCGCGATGATGCCGATCGAATCCTTGCCGGTGGTGGTGATCGTGCCGGTGCGGATGACGGTGACGTCGCCGCCATCGCCGCCTTTGCCGCCGACACCACCAATGGCCAACGCGTTCGAACTCTTGCCCTTGGCGTCACCGCCATAGCCGCCACCGCCGCCGACCGATTGCGCGACCACGCCATGAGCGCGTTCGCCATGGGTGATGATGGTGCCGGAAACGGTGACATCCACTTGCCCGCCATTACCGCCATTGCCGCCGAAGCCGCCAAGCTGCAGGGCGACCGATTCATCGCCTGCCGTGTCTGCTGACACCACGCCGCCATAACCGCCGCCGCCGCCGATGGACTGGGCGAAGATGCCGAGCGCGCCGTCCTTCCAGGTCTCGATGGCGCCGTCATTGTTGACGATGACATGGCCGCCATTGGAGCCGTCGCCGCTTGGCAACGAGGCCGCGCCGCCGATCGTCATGTCGGCCTTCGAGGTGTTGGCCGCGGCACCCGATGCGCCGCCACCGCCACCGACCGACTGCGCAAAAATACCGTGCGAGAGGTAGCCCAGGGTGGTGATCTTGCCGTGGTTGTCGACCGTCACGTCACCCCCGCGGCTGCCTACTCCACCCAGGCCGCCGATTGCCAGGGACACAGACGTCTCGGCGCTGCCCGTCTCGGTCGAACCGGCACCGGCGGCACCGCCGCCGCCGCCAATCGACTGCGCGAAGATGCCATAGGAATTGTCGCCCTTGGTCAGAATCTCGCCCGTGTCGAAGTTCGTGACATGAACGAAATCGCTCTTGCCGCCGTCGCCACCGGCTCCGCCGAGGCTGAGCGTAATGGCCACATTGGAGTCCTTGGCCGAAGTGCCGGAAGCGCCGCCGACGCCGCCGCTGCCGCCGATCGACTGCGCCATGATGCCGTGCGAATAGGCCGCCTCGGTGTGGATGTAGCCGCTGTTCTCGACGACGATCCTGCCGCCGTCGCCGCCGACCTTGCCCGATCCGCCGAGCGAGAGATTGACGCTGACTTCCGAGTCATCGGTCTTTCCGGTGCTCTCGCCGGCACCGCCGGCGCCACCGCCGCCACCCACGGACTGCGCGAAGATGCCGATCGAGCGCTCCTGCTTGGTCCAGATTTCGGCCGTCCCAAGATTGAAAACGTCGACCTCGAAGCCACTGCCGCCGCCGCCGCCCGCCCCGCCGAGCGCGCCGCCGATGGCATATTTGCCGAGAACGCCCGATGTCGCCGAACCGCCGACGCCACCACCGCCGCCGATGGAGTTGGCTGAGATGCCGTAGGAATCGGCGCCGTCTGTGACGATCAGGCTCCGGTTGGTGACCGACACGGTGCCGCCATTGCCGGCGCCGCCGGCGGCAAGGCCGATGGCCGCGCCGATGCCCACGGATGTCTCGCCCTCGCTGCCGCCACCGACAATCTCCTCGTCGGTCGAGGCCGCTCCGCCGCCGCCGCCGCCGCCGCCGACCGACATGGCTAGTATGCCTATCGAATTGAAACCCCGGGTCCGGATCACGCCGGAATTGTCGACATGCACGCCGGCGCCGATGACATTGCCGCCGCCATCAAGGCGGAACATCGCCGCATCGTTTCCGGACCCGCCCTTGCCGCCGATGCCGACATTGACGGTGACGCTCGTCTCGCTGGTGCCGCCCAGATGGAACGCCTTGGCGTTGCTCGCGCCGCCCATGCCCCCGCCGCCGCCCAGCGACTCCGCGACGATGCCCGAGGAGAAATCGCCCGTGGTCGTCAGGTTGCCGCTGTTGATCACGTCGACCGCGCCGGAAGTATTGCCTGTGCCGCCGCCGCCGCCGACACCGACATTGACCGCGACGTTGACCCCCTCGCCGCCGCCGAGATCGGCGGTCGCGCCATTGGTCGAGCCGCCATTGCCGCCGCCGCCGCCGATCGACTGAGCCATGATGGCCGCGCTCATGTCGCCGGCGGTTTGCACCGTCAAGGCGTTGTGGACGAGCACGTCATCGCTGACATTGCCGTCGCCGCCACCGCCGCCGATGCTGACCGTCGCATTGATGGCGACATCGTTGCCGTAACCGCCGGCCGCCCCCCAGGAATCGCCGCCATTGCCGCCGCTGCCGGCGACCGATTGGGCAAGAATGCCGACCGCCTGATAGCCACTGGTGACGATGCTGCCGCCACCGTTCAGGCCGGTGTCGACCGTCACCAGGTCGCTTCTGCCGCCATCGCCGCCCCAGCCGCCAACCGTAACACCCAGGCTGACACTGGCGTCGGTGCTGACAGCGCCGGTGATTGTGGTCGCCCGCCCGCCATTGCCGCCGCCGCCGCCGATCGACTGCGCGACGATGCCGCCCGATCCGACCGCATCGGTATCGGCAATGATGTTGCCGTCCGCCTTGACCGTAACCTTGCCGCCAGGGCCGCCGTCGCCGCCGGTGCCGCCAATCGACACCCCCACGGCGGCGGAGAAATAAAGGCCGCCGCTGAAGGCGCCGGAATAGGCATTGCCGCCATTGCCGCCGCTGCCGCCGACTGACTGAGCAAGAATGCCCTTGGAGCCGGCTCCCGCCACATGAATGTCGCCCTTGTGGGTGACCGTGACCTCCTTGCTTAGATTCGCGTCGCCGCCACCGCCGCCAAGCGCCACGCCGGCCGCGCCGAACGCGCCAACGGCAACGGCCCCGGTGCTGCCGCCATTGCCGCCGCCGCCGCCGACCGACTGCGCCAGTATGCCATTCGAGAGCGCGCCCTTGGTTGTGATGTTGGCGTTGTTGATAACCTCGACGACGCCACCCGCGCCGCCACCGCCGCCCGCGCCGCCGATGCCGACGGCTGCGAAAAGCCCGCCGGCCACGGCAAAGCCGCCGTCGCCGCCGGACCCACCGACCGACTGCGCGAAGATGCCGTTGGACAGGTCGCCACCCGTATCGATCTTGCCGGAGTTGTTGACAAACACCTTTTCGCTCGTGCCCGCCGAGGCGCCGGTACCGCCCAGCGACAAGGACGGGCCACCCAAGGCGACGCTGAAGCCGCCCGAACCGCCGCCGCCACCGATCGATTGTGCCAGGATACCGTGCGACTGGTAGCCCCCGGTGCTGAGTGCGGCTGCGTTGATGACGTCGACCGTGCTGGAAACGCCGCCGCCTGCGCCCTTTCCGCCGATGCCGATGTTGACGCCGGCACCGAGCGCGACGACGCCGCCACCATTGCCGCCGCCACCACCGATCGACTGTGCCACCATGGCCGAAGACCGCTCGCGTGTCGTGGTGACGGAGCCGCCATTGTCGGTGATCTTGACCGCACTGGCGTCGCCCGCAACGCCGCCGCTGCCGCCGATGCCGACAGACGCGGCCAAGCCGAGGCCACCGACGAAGCTGCCATTGCCGCCACCGCCGCCGATCGACTGGACAAGGATACCGATCGAATCGGCGCCCGCGGTTTTGACGACGGAATTGTCCGTAAAGAAGCTGGCGGCCATGCCTTTGCCGCCGCCCGCGCCGCTGCCGCCCACGCCGACATTCACGCCCAGGCTGCCGCTGATCACCGCGCCGGCATTGCCGCCGCCGCCGCCAATGGACTGCACGATGATGCCGGCCGACCGATCGTTGGACGTTGTCACGCTGCCATTGGAACGCGCATCGACAACGCCGCCATCGCCGGCGGCGCCGCCACTGCCGCCAACGCCCACGGAAACGATGGCCGAGACGGCGATCGAAAAGCCGCCATTGCCGCCGCCGCCGCCAACCGACTGCACGATGATGCCGGCCGAATCCGCGCCATGCGTCGTCACATCGGACTGGGTGCCGTTGAAGGTGACCGCATCGCCGGTGCCGCCGCCGGCGCCTTTCCTGCCGATGCCGACACTGACGCCGGCGCTGCCTGCGACGCTGCCGCCGCCATTGCCGCCACCGCCGCCGATCGACTGCGCGATGATGCCGGCGGAGCGATCCTGGAATGTTTCGACGCTGCCGCCGGTCGTCATGTTGACCGTGCCGCCCTTGCCGCCCGGGCCGCCTTCGCCTCCGACGCCGACCGAGATAAGCGCGGAGATCGACAACGCAAACCCGCCATTGCCGCCGCCGCCACCCACCGACTGGGTCAGGATGCCGGTCGAGTCGGTGCCATGCGTCGTCACATGCGAGGTGCCGACATTGTAGATGACGTTACCGCCGGCGCCGCCCGCGCCACCCTTGCCGCCAATCGAGGCCGAAACCGCTCCGCTGACCGTATAGCTGCCGCCCCCATTGCCGCCGCCGCCGCCCACCGATTGCGTCAGTATGCCGATGGCAGAGATTCCGCTCGTCTCGACCGTTGGACCGCCGGCGGCCTGCTGGACGTTGACGTCGCCGCCATTGCTGGCCGCACCGCCGGAACCGCCGACGCCGACCGCGATCACCGGGCCGCCGGCGATGGCGAAACCGCCATTGCCGCCACCACCGCCGATCGACTGGATGACGATGCCGATCGCGCCGTCGCCGCTGCCGTCGGCGCCGGTCTTGATCGAGCCCCCGAGATTGCCGAAGACACTGCCGCCCTTGCCGCCGCCGCCGCCGGATCCGCCGAGTGCGATCGATCCGATCGCGCCGCCGCCGTCGCCGCCACCACCGCCGACCGATTCAACCAGCATGCCGATGGCGCCGACGCCGTTGGTGGTGATGGAACCCGTGTTGGTGCCGGTCGCTGTGCCGCCATTGTTTCCGTCTTGGCCCGAGCCGCCGCCGCCGAAGAAGCCGAAGGCTCCGCCGCCATCTCCGCCACCGCCGCCGACGGACTGGATGACCATACCGCTGGCGAAGTCGCCCATCGTGGTGATGTTTCCGGAATTCTTGCCATCCGCCGAGCCGCCGATGGTCGGTACGCCGCCATTGCCACCGCCACCGTTGATAATTCCGGTTCCCTGCGCTCCGTCGCCGCCGGAGCCACCGGCCGAACGAACCAGGATTCCCTTTGCAAAGGCACCTTGCGTGTGAATGTCGCCTGCATTGTCCGCCGACGCCGAGCCACCATTGCCGCCGGAACCGCCATCTCCACCTTTGCCGGATCCGATGCCGCCGACGGCGGTGCCGCCATTGCCGCCATTGCCGCCACTGGCGTTGACGGTGATACCGTTCGCCAGGTCCGCTGTCGTTGTGATGTTGCTGGTCGATGTGGTCGTCACGGTCGCGGTGCCGCCGTCGCCGCCCCTGCCACCGGTTCCACCGTTGATCAGCAGCAGATGGAAGGCAAATCCGCCATTGCCGCCATCGCCGCCGCTTGCATTTGCACTGATGCCGCTCGCGGAGGTGCCACTGGTCTGCAATTGGGCCGTATTCGTGATATCGACGACGCCACCCTTGGCGCCGTTGCCGCCATTGCCGCCATCGACCTCGAAGAAGGGAGGGACAATGGTTGGCTCGACGGTCGAGCCCCCATCGCCGCCCCTGCCGCCAACGGCGCTGCCGACAAACGCGCTGCCGACGCTCGATTGCGGATCATTATTTGTGTAGTTGACCGGTCCGGTGGGTGGATGGCCGTCGTCCGCATCGGCATCGCCGATCACATTTGCGCCGTTGTCTCCGGGCGCACCGTCGTGATTGATCACGACCTGCGCATGGACCGGGCTTGTGTGGAGAAGGGCAAAACCGCTCAGAGCCGTGGCGCCAAGCAACAGGGTCAGCCGCGCTGCCATCACTGCCAGACGAGGGTTTCCGGCCACCGGAGATTCTGCAACCAGGGGAAGTCGGCTTCCCGCCAGGATCGGCATAAAGGAACGGCGTCCGACCGCTTCGCCGTCAAAATCCGCGCACTCAAAATCCGCGCACTCAAAAGAGCGCCTTGAGAACAACGCCATGCACTTAGCCCCCTTAGAGCAGGCGCTCCCAATCCCTCCTTGAGTTAGGCGCCCCCGCCACGGTCAGTCCACGCAATAAAATGCCGGCACTTTGCAATAAGGTTCAATACATTGAGGCCAGCAGTCCGCAGTCCCGCTTGTGAAGTACTGGCTCAATTAGAATACATAAACTTGCGCCAGAAGGAACCGAAAACTTACGTAAGGGACACTGACCAAGGCCATCTGCTTTTCATAGTCGTCATATGACGGCAATCTGCGTCCCGGGACTAGGTGGCAGTCAGTACTCGGGTGCGGTTGGTGTGAGGGCGATCACCATTCTCGCCATGGCATCGCCGGACAAACACCCTATATATCCGTCGTGATGAGATTTTTTGCAGGAATGGGCGGGTGTGCATGCGTCGTTCATCGATGATTTTCGCATTGGCGGTGCTGGCTGGGGCGGCTTCCGCTGGCTTTGCATCGCCCGCTTCCGCGCAGGTGATCAATCCAGCGGCCAGAAACAATGTGATCATCCAGCAGAATGATCTGCAGGCCTTGCAGAACCAGGTTCAGCGGCAGCAATTTCAGCAGCAGCAACAGCAGTATCGTGCCCAGGATCGCGTCATCGTCCAGCAGCCGCCGCCTGTCGTTCCGCAGGTCAGGCCGAGCTGCCAGACGCAGATAATCGGCAACACCGCCGTCAGCACCTGCCGCTGACAGACGGCACCTTCTTTTATTTAGCCGACTTACATGATAGGGCACTTTGGGTGCCCCCGCGGTCGTTTGGATTTTGCAAAGGCATCGCATCACGCTAAGGGGCATTGCAGCGACTGGATTGTTAAGATGGCAGCCACCAAGAAAAAGGCCGTACGCCAGGCCAAGAAAGGCGAAAGGATCCGCCAGGTGGCGGCGATTCCCTTTCGGCTGAACGCGCGCGGAGACATCGAGGTGATGCTGGTCACGTCGAGAACGACGAGACGCTTCATCGTGCCCAAGGGGTGGCCGATGAAAGGCAAGAGCGGGCGCAAGGCAGCCACTATCGAGGCGCTGGAGGAAGCCGGCGTGCGTGGCAAGACGCTGAAGCGGCCGGCGGGCACCTATTCCTACTGGAAACGCCTGGCCAACCGCTTTGTCCGCGTCGACGTCATCGTGTTTCTGCTGGAAGTGACGGAAGAGCTCGCCGACTGGCAGGAAGCCAAACGGCGGCAGCGGGCATGGCTGGCGCCGGCCGACGCCGCGATGCTCATCGACGAGCCCGATCTCTCGACGCTGGTGAGCACCTTGACGCTGCCCGAGCCCACGACGCTCGTGCGGCCATAAGCCTCAATTCTCGATGCCCTCGTCCCCAGGAGCCGGCCGCGCCGGCGGGCCACTATAGGCCCACAGCCATTCGCGCGGCAGCGGCCCCTTGTTCCGCTCGGCCTGCTGCGATTGCTCCCAGGCATGCGCCAGGATGCCGACAGACCGCGACAGCAGGAAGAGGCCACGCGTCAGCGGCGGCGGAAAGCCGAGTTCGCCGTAGATGACGGCGGTGGCGCCATCGATGTTGAGCGGGATTTTTTTGCCCTTGCGCCGCGCGACATCGGCCTCGACCGCCTCGGCGATGTCGGCGTACCGTCCATTGACGACGCCATGCGCGGCAAAATCTTTGACCAGTTCCAGCAGGCGCGGCGCGCGTGGATCGACAGGATGGAAGCGATGGCCAAGCCCCGGCACGTAGCCCTCTTCCTCCGCGAAGAACCGGTCGAGGCGTGTCGAGACCGCTTCGTCGAGGGCAATCCCGCCCTCGAGCGCCACGGCAATATTGCCATAGAGGGAAAGCGCCTGCTCGCCGGCTCCACCATGCACGTCGCCAAGCACATTGATGGCAGAGGCCATGGCGCTGTTGATGCCGACGCCGCAGGTTGCCGCCATGCGGGCGATGGCGATCGACGGCGCCTGCGGCCCATGGTCGACGGCCGCCCCCAAAGCGATGCCGAGCAGTGCCGCCTGGTCCTCGCTGGGCAGTTCGCCACGCAGCATCAGCCAGATCATCGCGGGGAAGCTGACACGGCCGATCAGGTCCTGGATCTCGTAGCCGCGCAGCCGGATCATGCCGGGGCTCATCTCGATGATGCCGGTCCGCCACCATTCCTCGCCGCGCTCGCGGCCTGTTTTCTTCTCCACGCCGCTCATGCCCTGGCCTTTGCCTTGGCGCGCGGTGGCAGGCCGGCGAACACCTCGTCCATGTGCTCGCCCAGCACCGGCGGCGGCCGTGTCGGCAACGGTGCCGTGCCGTCGACCATGAACCCGCCGCGCAGGACGGTGAGTGGCCCGTCCATGCCGGCCACATCCTCGAAACGAGCCGTCACCTGGCGCTCGAGCACTTGTGGTTCGGTTAGCACTTGCGGGATCGTCAGGACCCTGCCCGCCGGCACGCCGGCTCGATTGAGCGCCTCTTCCCAAACCGCCGCCGGAGCGCTTGCCAGAGCGTCCTCGATCTCGACCTTGAGCGCCGCGCGGTTCTTCTTGCGCGTCTCGCGCTCGGCAAAGCGTGGGTCCGATGCCAGTTCCGGCCGTCCGATCAGCCGGCACAGCGTCACGAACTGCTCCTGCTTGTTGGCGGCGATGTTGATGAGCCCGTCGCCGGTGCGGAAGGCGCCGGAGGGAGCCGCGGTCATATTCTCGTTGCCCATCGGCTTGGGATCGACCCCTGCCGTCAGATAGTTGGAGACAGGCCAGCCAAGTGCCGAAAGCGTACATTCGAGCATCGACACGTCGAGGAACGCGCCCTCGCCCGATGTCTTCTGCCGGACCAGTGCGGCGGCGATGGAGAACGCCCCGACCAACCCTCCCAGCGTGTCGGCAACGGGATAACCGACGCGCAGCGGCGCGGTTTCCGGCGTGCCGGTTATGCTCATGATCCCGGAAAGGCCCTGGACGATCTGGTCATAGGCGGGGTTGTCGCGCATCGGCCCGCTCTGTCCGAAACCCGATATCGCGCAATAGACGAGGCCGGGCCGCACAGCCTTCAACACATCGTAGCCGAGGCCGAGGCGCTTCATCACGCCGGGGCGAAAATTCTCGACCAGCGCGTCGGCGCTGGCGACCAGGTCGAGGAAGCGCTCGCGATCCGCCTCTTGCTTGAGGTCGAGCATGACGGACCGTTTGCCGGCGTTCTGCGCCAGGAACGACGCGCCCATGCCGGCGCCGTTGAGCTTTGGCGAACCGCCGAGCTGGCGCGCCAGGTCGCCGCCTTGCGGCCCTTCGACCTTGATCACGTCGGCTCCCAGCAAGGCCAGCTGATAGGCGCAGTAAGGCCCGGCGAGCACATTGGTGAGGTCGAGGACGCGGATACCGGAAAGCAGGTCTGTCATATCTTTTCAAATCGCTCAGGCATCGCCCGGCACATGTTCGGGCCCGCGCCGGCGCCGGTGCTCGATGAAGGCCCAGACATGCGGCCCGACAAGGCCGATGAAGGCGAGCGTCAGCAAGGTCAGCGACAGCGGATGCTTGTAGAACACCGACCAGTCGCCGTTCGATATGGTCATCGCGCGGCGGAACTGGGTTTCGGCGAGCGGCCCCAGGATCATGCCGATGATGACGGGCGCGGTCGGGAAATCGAAGCGCCGCATCAGGAAGCCCGCGGCCCCCAGGAGATAGAGGATGACGAGATCGATCGGCGACTGCGAGATGCCATAGGTGCCGACAGTGGCGAACACCAGAATCCCCGCATAAAGCTGCGGTGCCGGGATTTTCAGCAGCCGCACCCACAGCCCGATCAGCGGCAAATTGAGGATGACCAGGATGACGTTGGCGATGAACAGGCTGGCGATCAGGCCCCAGACAAGGTCGGCCTGTGTCGTCAGGAGCAACGGCCCGGGATTGATGCCGTAGCTCTGGAAGGCCGACAGCATGATCGCCGCCGTCGCCGAGGTCGGCAGACCGAGCGTCAGCATCGGCACCAGCACGCCTGCCGCGGACGCGTTGTTGGCGGCCTCGGGCCCGGCAACGCCTTCGATGGCGCCGACCGTTCCGAATTCCTCCTTGTGCTTCGACAGTTTCTTTTCGATCGCATAGGACAGGAAGGTCGGGATCTCTGCGCCGCCAGCCGGCATGGCGCCGATCGGAAAGCCGATCGCGGCGCCGCGCAGCCAGGCTTTCCACGAACGCCCCCATTCGGCCGCCGTCATGTAGAGCGAGCCTTTCAGCGGCACGATCTCGTCCTTGCCGGCATAGCGGCGCGAGGCCATGTAAAGTGTCTCGCCAACCGCGAACAGGCCGACGGCGGCGATGATGACGTCGACGCCGTCGAGCAGTTCGGTCATGCCGAAGGTGAAGCGCGGCTGGCCCGTCTGCAGATCGACGCCGATCATGCCGATTACGAAGCCGGCAAACAGGCTGGTCAAACCCCGCACCGACGATGAACCAAGCACCGCCGAAACGGTGATGAAGGCCAGCACCATCAGCGAGAAATATTCGGCCGGGCCGAAGGCCAGCGCGAACTTGACCACGACAGGCGCCAGGAAGGCGACGCCCAGCGTGCCGAGCGTGCCGGCGACGAACGAGCCGATCGCCGAGGTGGCGAGCGCGGCGCCCCCGCGGCCGGAGCGGGCCATCTTGTTGCCTTCCAGCGCGGTGACGATGGTTGCGCTCTCGCCTGGCGTGTTGAGCAGGATCGACGTCGTCGAGCCGCCATACATGGCGCCGTAATAGATGCCGGCGAACAGGATGAAGGACGCCTCCGGCGCCACCTGGTAGGTGATCGGCAAGAGGAGCGCGATGGTCAGTGCCGGCCCGAGGCCAGGCAACACGCCGATGGCCGTGCCGAGCGTGGTGCCGAGCAGGCACCACAAAAGATTGGTCGGCGAGAATGCGACCGCAAAACCGTGTGCGAGATGGCCGAGCGTTTCCACGGTCTCAGCCTCCCAGCGTGCTGGTGAAGGCGTCGATCACCGTATTCAACTGGTTCTCGATGAAGCCGGCGCCGATGTTGACGCCGAGCGCCTTGGCGAAGCCGAAATAAGCCGCCAGCGCCAGCACCAGCCCGGTAAGTACATCGCGCAGCGTGTGCCTGCTGCCGAAGCCGTAACAGACCAGAACGAACATGATGACCGATGCGGCGGTGAAGCCAAGCGGCTGGATGAGCACCAGATTGGCCAGAAGACCGATGACGACGAAGCCCATCGCCTTCCAGTCGGTCGAAGTTTCCTTTTCCTCCTCCGGCTGCCAGCCGCCGCGAAGTGCGGCGAGGATGAGCAGCAGGGAGAGCACCACGAGGCCGACCATGGTGAGATAGGGAAAGACAGTCGGACCGACCTTGGAATAGAGCGGCGACACCGGGATCGCCAGCGTCTGCCAGGCGACAGCCCCGGCGCAGGCCAGAAGGCCGATGCCGATCGACAATTCCGGTACGGCAAGGCGTGGGGGCGCCGCCGGCTGGTTGATGGTGCTCATGAACGTCCTCCCCGTTATGGCCGAGACCGGCGGCAGCCCGCAGCCAGCCTGCACCGTACCTTCACCTTTAGACCGATCGCCTCCCTACGGTCGGCTGCGATTGAAAAATGAGGGGCGGAGCGAGCCGCCCCTTGGGGAAAAATCAGGCGAGACCGAGATCCTTGAGGATGGCCTCGATGCGAGCCGAATCCTCGGCGACGAATTTCGCATAATCGTCGCCGGTGAGCAGGATGGACGTCCAGTTGCGGTTCTTGCATTCGCTCGCCCATGCATCGCTCTTGGCCATGGTCTCGACCAGCGTGATCATCGCCGCCTTGTCGGCATCGGAAACGCCGGGTGGCGCGAAGACGCCGCGCCAGTTGAACAGTTCCACATCAATGCCGGCTTCCTTCAGCGTCGGCGCGTCGATGCCGTCCTGGCGCTTGTCGGCCGAAATGGCGAGCAGCCTGAGCGCGCCGGCCTTGACCTGCTCGGAGAACTCGCCGAAGCCGGAAATGCCGGCCGCGACCTGGTTACCGAGCAACGCCGACAAGGCCTCGCCGCCGCCCGCGAACGGCACGTAGGAAAGGCTGGGGGCCGGAACGCCGACCGTCTTGGCGATCAGGCCGAACAGGATGTGGTCTGAGCCTCCGGCGGAACCGCCCGCGACTGGAACCTTCGTCGGATCGGCCTTGAGAGCCGCGACGAAATCGGCGGCCGTCTTGAACGGCGAGTCCGCCGGCACCACCAGCGCCTCGAACTCACCGGTGAGACGGGCGATGGGGGTGACTTGGGTCAGGTTGTTGGCTGCCTTGTTGGCGATGATGGCACCCACCATGACCATGCCCGCGACCATCAGCGAATTGCCCTTGCCGCCCCACTGATTGATGAACTGCGGCAGCCCGACCGTGCCGCCGGCGCCCCCGACATTGGTGATCTGCGAGCCCGAGATGAGCTTCTCGCTGCGCAGCACCTGGTCCATCGTGCGCGCCGTCTGGTCCCAGCCGCCGCCGGGTGCCGCCGGCACGAAGACCTGGATTTGCGGTGCACCTTCTGCGAAGGCGGGTGAGAAATGCGATGCCACCAGCCCGGCCGCGCCTGCCGCCGCCGTACTCATCAAAAATCTGCGTCTGTTCAGCATGGGATTCCTCCAGATCACGACACCTCCTCCGGTGCCTGCCAAAACGCGCCTGTTCACAGACCCGTGATCGAGTTCAAGCAGATTTTACCTCGTTCCGTCAACAGGAACGATATTCTGCTGGACAGAACGCTCCAGCGGCGCGACAGAGTGGTTCCGCTCGGGCTTCTCCGATTTGGAACCGCAATGGACTTACCAGCCAACTCAGCCGATGTGGAAATCCGCCGAGCGTCCGCCGACGGTGTTGCCGCACTCGATCGGGCGATCGCCATCCTCGATGCTTTCACCACGGTCGACCGCTCGCTTAGCCTGGCTGAAATCGCGGCGCGCACCGGCCTCTACAAAAGCACGATCCTGCGGCTCGCCAATTCGCTGTTGCGCGGCCACCTGCTCGAGCGCCTCGACGATGGGCGCTACCGTGTCGGGCCCGCCGCCTTTCGGCTGGGCGCGCTTTACCAGCGCTCGGTCGTGGCGGTCGACATACTGTTGCCGATCATGCGCGAGCTCTCAGAACGAAGCTGGGAGAGCGTTGCCTTCTACGTCCGCTCGGGAGACGTGCGCACCTGTCTCTATCGGGTCGAATCCAAGCATCCGATCCGCTACACGATACGCGAAGGCGACGTATTGCCTCTGCTGGCCGGCTCCGGCGGCCGCGTGCTGGCAGCGTTTTCCGGCCAGCAGGGCGAACCCTACGAAACCATCCGCAAAACCTACAACTGTCTCGCCGTGGGCGATCGCGACCCCGAGACTGCTGGCGTGTCGGCGCCGGTTTTCGGGCCGGGACATGTGCTGCTTGGCGCGTTGACGCTGGCTGGTCCAAGCACGCGCGTCGACGCAGCCTTCCTGCAGCGCATGAAACGTCCGCTGCTCGAGGCGGCGGCTCGTGCCACCCGTGCCTTCGGTGAGGATGCCTCCATGCTGGAGCAGGCGAGCCTAGCGGCGGACGCTCTGCCGTAGCCGCGCGGCTACGGCCGGAAGAGGGCCGCCAGGTTTCGAATACAAACTGATTCAACTTGAAGCTGTTACTTGACGCAGCGTAATATTCGGTCATTCCCGGCAGCCGGAAACTATTTATTTGCTGTTAAGCCCCTCATGATACCCGGATTGGTGTCGCCATCTGAGCGACATGAGGGAGCAACATCGTCTCAACCGGCGGATGAAACAGCCGGACGGACGCGCTGACAGGATCATGGCACGTCCATGAATTCGATGAAGCTGTCATCGATCGACGCAAGCCCCCGCCTTCTCGGGCTTGTGTGGCCGTTCGTCGCCGTCGTTCTCATTCAGGCGCTGGTCGCCAGCCTGAGCCTCTATACGCTTTCGGCGGTTCGCGCCTATGTCGGCGGCGAAAGCCAGTGGTCCAAGGGGCAAAAGCACGCCATCTATTTCCTCAGCCTCTACGCCGATACCGGCAATGAGGAATTCTTCAGCGAGTATCGTGCCGCGATCGCCGTTCCACTGGCCGATCGCTCGGCCCGTCTGGCCCTCGAGCAGTCCGAGCCCGACACCCAGGCTGCACGCGCGGGCTTTCTGCACGGCAGGAACCACCCGGACGACGTTGCGGGGATGATCTGGCTGTTCCAGAATTTCCGTAGCTTCAGCTATCTCGACGCCGCCGTGCGGCACTGGACGGCGGCCGATGTCATGATCCTCGCCATCCGGCAGCTCGGCGACGAGATGCACGACAAACTGAGCAAGGCCCCGGCATCCCTGGCCCAGATCAGCGCCTGGAAGACGCAAATCCATCAACTCGATCGAGAGATCAGCCCGCTCTCCAAGGCCTTCTCGGACAGCCTCGGCGAAGGATCGCGCTTCATCAAGATGCTGCTCACCTTTGCCAATCTCGTCACCGCCGCCTTGCTGATACTGCTCGCCGTCTGGCGCACCCGCAAACTTCTGGCGCAGCGCCAGGCCTTCCAGCTGGCGCTCAACGCCGAGCGCGAGCGCGCCCAGGTCACGCTGGCTTCGATCGGCCAGGCCGTCATCAGCACCGGCCCCGATGGGCGGCTGGACTACATGAACGCGGTTGCCGAGAAATTGCTGGCATGCCCGTTCGGCTCCGCCAGAGGCAAGCCGTTGGCGTCGCTGTTTCGGCTGGTGGACAAGGACACCAGCGTCGAAGAGCCTCAATTGATCGAACGCCTGCTGGCCGGCGAGCCACGCCGCTCCAGCGCCCGTCCGCAATTGCTGCAGCGGCCGGACGGCTCCGTTGTTCCGGTCGCGCTGACCGGCGCGCCGCTGCTCGTTTCCGGTGGGATCGTCGGCGCCGTGCTGGCCTTCCACGACATGACCCGGGAAGAGGATTATATCGAGCGGCTTTCCTGGCAGGCTTCGCATGACGCGCTGACCGGGCTCGCCAACCGGCGTGATTTCGAAAGCCGGCTGGAACGGACGATCGTCGAATTGCAGGACGGGGCCCGCCAGCATGCGCTGATGTATCTCGATCTCGACCAGTTCAAGCTGGTCAACGATACGTGCGGCCATGCCGCTGGCGACCAGTTGCTGCGCCAGATCTCCTCGCTGCTGATCAACGAGCTGGGGCCGGGCGACGTGCTGGCCCGGTTGGGCGGGGATGAATTCGGCGTGCTGCTGATCGATTGCGAGGCGGACAATGCGGCCGACATCGCCGAACGGCTGCGCGCCGCCGTGCAGGAGCTGCATTTCGCCTGGGATGGCCGGCCTTTCAACACCAGCGTCAGTGTCGGCATGGTGCAGATCGCCAATACGCATGTGACGATCGAGGAGGCACTGCGTGCCGCCGACGTCGCCTGTTACATGGCCAAGGAGAAAGGCCGCAACCGCGTCCAGATCCATAGCGACGGCGACGTCGCCTTGCGCGAGCGCTTCGGCGAGATGGCCTGGGTGCAGCGCCTGCACGCCGCGCTCGAAGAAGATCGCTTCAGGCTTCATGCCCAGGAAATCTGGCCGCTCAACGACGACGTCGCCGAGGCTGGAGCGCATATCGAGATTCTCTTGCGGCTGACCGATGAAGACGGCGGCTTCGTTACCCCGCAGAGCTTCATTCCCGCCGCCGAGCGCTACGGCCTGATGCCGTCGATCGACCGTTGGGTGGTGCGCAATACATTCCGCATCCTGGCGGCGCGGCAAGCCGATCAGCGCATGCCGCCGATTGCCACATGCGCCATCAATCTTTCCGGAGCGACGTTCGGCGACGAGACGTTTCTCGGCTTCCTGCGCGAGCAGTTCCTCGTCCATGGCATTTCGCCGGCCATGATCTGCCTGGAGATCACCGAAACCAGCGCCATCGCCAATCTTACCAGTGCCATGCGCTTCATGGCCGACCTGCGCGGGTTGGGCTGCCGTTTCGCGCTCGACGATTTCGGCTCCGGCATGTCGTCCTTCGCCTATCTGAAGCACCTGCCGGTCGACTACCTCAAGATCGACGGCAGCTTCGTCAAGGACATGCTGGATGACCGCATCGACCGCGCCATGGTCGAGATGATCCACCATATCGGCAAGGTCATGGGCAAGCGCACCATCGCCGAATTCGTCGAAAGCGACGACATCGCCGCCGCTCTGAAGACCATCGGCGTCGACTATGCCCAGGGCTACGGGATCGCCAGGCCGACGCCGTTCGATGCCTCGACGGTGCTGCTGGGCCGGAGCGTCACGCCGGCCGCGCCGAGCGCCGATCCATGGGCCGACCTTGCTCGGAAACTGGGTCGCAAGGCCGGCTAAACGATCAGTTCAGTTTCACCAGAACCACCCGGCGGTTCTTGGCACGGCCCGCCTCGTCATCATTGCTGGCGACGGGCGCCATCATGCCGGCGCCGGCGGCGGTCAGCCGCTTGCCGTCGATGCCATATTTCGACACCAGCACCTTCTTGACCGCTTGCGCACGCCGCGACGACAGATCGATATTATAGTCGAAGGCGCCCTGATTGTCGGTGTGACCGACGACGATGACCGCCATATCGGGTTCGTTTGCCAGCAGCGTCGAAATCTCCTTAAGCGTTGGTTCCGATTCCGGCTTGATGACCGCCTTGCCGGTGTCGAAGAAGATGCCGTAGAGTGAAATGCTGCCGGTGGCGGAAATCGAATCCGCCATCTTGGCCGCCTCGACGACCACCATTTTCTTGTCGCGCGCCTTGGGTTCCAGCACCTGCACAACGGCAACGGTGCGGCCGTTGAGTTCCTTGCAGTAGAGATCGTCGGTCAACGAATAGGTCTGTACCGTGATATAGGCGTCGCCGCCGTCCTGTGGCACCTTGGCCGAGAAATAGCGCTGGTCGTTGATGCCGGAAGCCAACGCGCAAGCGCCATTGGAGAATGCCGCGTCCTTGAGATCGCTTTCGTGGAAGGAATACATCGTCAGGCTCATGTCGCCGCCGCCGCCGCTCGACGAGCGGTCGGCAGCGCCGCCACATTCCTCCTTCTTGCATTCGAACAGGACTTCGCCGCCTGCTGCCTTGATCACATCCTGATAATTGCGCAGCACCTCGAGCGGCGAGCGCTCGGCCGGCAGCACATAGGCGATACGGGTCAGGGCACCCTCCACCTCGGCCTTCTTGTCCGGCGCGAAAACGCGATTGTTCATGGCGTCGCGCGCGTCCGGATCTGCGCTTGGCTTCAGGGGCGACAGCGGTACGCTGAAGTCGGTAAAGGCAAGCTTTGCGTAGGACACGATGAAAGAGCCTTCGTAGCGCTTGGCCAGTTGATTGTCGGCGGCGCCCCCGATATCGGCGGTCGGCACCGTCGCGTCGGCTGCCGCGAGCCGCAGTGTCAGCGCGAGAACAAGCCCCGCCCAGAAAAACCTCATGATTGTCGACTTTAATGCATGCATCGATCGATCCCCTCGCTTGATGATCGATGCTAGCAGAGCGGGTATGTCCAGTCGATGACGCCACTCAGGGCAGCCGCTCCAGCAGGATGGTCGGCGCATCGTGATAGAGGGTCTGCGTCAGCTCGGTATAGCCGCACTTCCTGGCGACGTTCAACGAGGCCGTATTTTCGGGATCGATGATGCAGACGGTTCTGGCACGTCCGAACGTCTCGTCGCCCCAGCCATGCACACGGCTGACGATCTCCGTGGCAAGGCCAGCGCCATGCGCGGCCGGAGCGAGCGCCCACCCCGCCTCGGGGATGCCTTCGATCGACGGCTCCATGTCGCGCTTCAGATCGTGGAACCCGGCCTCCCCGACGAAGCGGCCAGTCGCTTTCTCCTCGATGGCCCAGAACCCATAGCCCAACAGCGACCACAGGCCGGCGTGACGCAGGAAGCGCATCCAGCTTTCCTCACGCGTACGCGGCTTGCCGCCGATGAAACGGGTGACGACCGGATCGGCCCACATCGTGGCATAGGCATCGAAGTCGCCGAGCTGGTGTGGCCGCAGGATGGTTCGTGGCGTCTCGATGACGGGGGCGACAGTCGCTTGCGTCGGATTCATTGGATTTGCCTCGCGTTACGGCCTGCGGGTTAGCAAATCGACGGCGCCGTGCAAGAGCCAGGGAACCCAGGGAGCGTCATCCAGGACGAAAGCGCGACGTCCGGCTGCCTTCACGACATCCGGGCAGCGCTTTGGGATTTTTGCGCGGCGGTGTTATTTTCGACGCGGGCTGATTCAGCAGCCCAAATTTTGAGGCGCCCAGTGCCGCCGATCCGAGGGAAACGAGCATGGACACCACCGACCTCGTGCTCGCCATCATCCACCATCTGCTGGTGTTCTCGCTGGCGGGGATCATTGGCGCCGAATTCGTGCTGATCCGTGGCGACCTGCCCGCCGCGACGCTCAAGCGGCTCGCCGGCATCGATCGCCACTACGGCATCATCGCCGCGCTCATCATCATCGTCGGCATCGGCCGTGTCGTCTGGGGGCTCAAGGGCTGGGAGTTCTACGTCCACAATTGGGTGTTCTGGGCCAAGATGGCGGCGTTCGGCATCGTCGGCCTGCTGTCGATCGTCCCGACCGTGCGTTTCATTTCCTGGAGCCGGCAGGCGAGTACCAATCCTTCCTTCGCCGTGCCTGTCGGCGAACTGGCCTCGGTGAAGACCTATATCCGCGCCGAGGCGTTCGTCTTCCTGCTGATCCCGGTCTTCGCGGCGGCGATGGCGCATGGCTACGGCTACTGATCGTCGGCGGAAACCGTTTCAAGTGGAGCGATCGGCACCAGGGGTGCCGGAATGCTGGTCGTCTTCACCTCCGCCTTGCAGATATCGGCGATGACGCAGGCCGGACAATCCGGCTTGCGCGCCTTGCAGACATAGCGGCCATGCAGGATCAGCCAGTGATGGGCGTGGCGCATATATTCGTCCGGGATGATCCTCAACAATCCCTGCTCGACCTGTTCCGGGGTCTTGCCGGGCGCCAGGCCAAGCCGGTTGCCGATGCGCAGGATGTGCGTGTCGACCGCCATCGTATGTTGGCCGAAGGCCATGTTGAGCACGACATTGGCGGTCTTGCGCCCGACACCGGGCAGCTTGACCAGCTCATCGCGGTCGTCAGGCACCTCGCCGCCATGGTCTCGGATCAGCGCCTCCGACAGGGCGATGACGTTCTTGGCCTTGTTGCGCCAGAGACCGATGGTCCTGATAAAGTCGCCGACCCTGGCTTCACCGAGCGCCAGCATCTTTTGTGGCGTATCGGCAACCTTGAACAAGGCACGCGTCGCCTTGTTGACGCCCGCATCGGTCGCTTGCGCCGAAAGCACCACGGCCACCAGCAGCGTGAAGGCATTGACATGTTCGAGCTCGCCCTTGGGCTCAGGCCGCTGCACTGAAAAGCGCCTGAATATCTCGCGCACTTCCGTCGGGCTATAAATCGATCTGGACCGCGCGGGCCTGAGGCGCGGTTTGGCGTTCGCGCCGTCGCGCCGTCCGGGCAACAGTTCACTTTTGGGCAGGGACGAATCTTTGGACTTGGGGCGCGCCATTTCCCTCCTATAATAGTCTGTCATGAGCGACACAAACGCCTCGTTTCAGGCTGATGAGCCCTTCTTTCATGCATTGCTGACCCCACACCGGTCGCTGGGCAGGACGGGCTTCCTGATCCTGATGGGCGCCCTGACGTTCGGCTGGCTGGTGACGGGCGCGTTCTTCCTGTCCCGCGGCGCCTGGCCGGTGTTCGGCTTCTTCGGCCTCGACGTGATCGCCGTTTACATCGCCTTCCGCGTCAACTATCGGGCCGCCCGCGCCCGCGAGGAAGTGTCGGTCTCGCGAACCAGCCTCGATATCCGCAAGACGGCCCCCTCGGGAAAGTCGGAAGCGCACCGCTTCAATCCGTTTTGGGCTCGGTTTTCGATCGCCCGGCACGCCGAGATCGGCATCACCAGAATGACCGTGGAAGCACAGGGCCAGAACGTGCCGATCGGCGGCTTCCTCGATCCCGATTCCCGCGAGAGCTTCGCCACCGCCTTCGCGCGCGCTCTGGCGACCGCCAAGGCGCGCTAAGCAATTCCCAGAAAAGTGTGAAGCGGTTTTCCGTCCGCAATTGCGGCAAACAATGTGCTTCAGAAGCGATACCGCAGCAGCCTGCCGACCTTGCGCAGCGCCGGAATGTGTTTCCAAAGGCGGACGAACAGCTTGGCGGACCAGCCCATGCGGGCAGCGTGCTCGGGCTTGTAGGCCGAAATATCCTCGATGAACCGCAGCTTCGGAACCGCTAGTTCCAGCTCGTGCGGGTCGTCGATCGCCCAGTGGACCTCGGCGCCCGTCGCCTTGATCGTCGGATTGAGGCGAAGCAGCGTCAGGCCGAAACGGCTGTAGGCGTCGAAGATCAGTTCGCCGCCTGCAAGATGCGAGACAAGCCGTGAAAGCAGGCGCAGCCCTTCGTCGGCGGGGAGATAGGGCGTCAATCCCTCCGCCACCACGATGGCCAGGCGGTTGCGAGGCACGTCGGCCAACCAGCCGGGTTCGGTCACCGACGAAGCGATGAGGTGGTAATGGTCGCGGGACGGGTAGAGCTTGCGCCTGAGTTCGATCACTTCGGGATAGTCGATATCGAACCAGTCCACCCACGGTGGAGGATCGACCCGGAAGATGCGGGTATCAAGCCCGCAACCCAGATGCAGCACGATGGCGCCAGGATTTCTGGCCAGAAAATCCTCGACGCGGACGTCCAATGTCTTGGCTCGGATCGCCAGGCCGATGCCGAGATTCTCGTCGACCTTGAGCCTGGCGAAATCATAGTCGATCTTGCGCAGCGCCGCGTCGGCGAAATGGTCCCCGAGCAGCGACTGGGGCATCCTGCTCTCCAGCGCCTTGCCGTACAGGGTCATGAGCAAGGTCTCTTTTGCTCCCGTCAAATGTACTTTTTCGCCAACCATGAGCGGCTCCCGGGCTCGAATCCCCAGTCTATCTGGGCAGGTGCTGCAAGAAGGCAAGTTTCGGGTGGCGATCGGCGCCCCAAGGGGCGATATTCCCGCCCAAGGAGACAGGTCCATGAGCACACACACGGCAGTCCTCAAGAGGGACATCACGCCCGAGGGCAGCGACTACGAAATCGTGCGCCGCGCCATCGAGAAGATCAGCCTCGACTATCGCGACCAGCCATCGCTGGAAGAACTGGCCGAAGAGGTCGGCGAGACGCCGACCGGCTTGCAAAAACTCTTCACCCGCTGGGCCGGTCTGTCGCCCAAGGCCTTCCTGCAGGCGGTGACGCTGGACCATGCGCGCAAGCTGCTCGATTCCGGCATGCCGCTGCTCGAAACCTCTTTTGAACTGGGCATGTCCGGTCCCGGCCGGCTGCACGACCTGTTCGTCACCCATGAGGCGATGTCGCCTGGCGACTACAAGACGCGCGGCGCCGGCCTCACCATCCGCTACGGCTATCACCCCTCCCCATTCGGCACCGCCTTGATCATGGCCACGGACCGCGGGCTTGCCGGCCTCGCGTTCTGCGACGCCGGCGAGGAGCGCACCGCCTTCGCCGACATGTCGGGGCGCTGGCCCAACGCCTTCTATGTCGAGGACCGGGAAGCGACAGGCCCTTATGCCGCGCGCATCTTCGAGCCGACGTTGTGGCGCGCCGACCAGCCGCTGCACGTCGTCATGATCGGCACCGACTTCCAGGTCCGCGTCTGGGAAGCCTTGCTGCGGATCCCGATGGGCAAGGCCCGCACCTATTCCTCGATCGCCGCCGCCATCGGCGCGCCGAGCGCCAGCCGCGCGGTCGGCGCCGCCAACGGCGCCAACCCGCTCTCTTTCGTGGTGCCTTGCCACCGCGCCATCGGCAAATCAGGCGATCTTACCGGCTATCACTGGGGCCTGACCCGCAAGCGCGCCATCCTGGGCTGGGAGGCGGGGCAGATTTCGTCCTGAAATGTCGATTTTTAATTCCGGTTCCAAGGAATATATGAATATTCGGATTTTAAAGTATTAGTGCGAATTCTTTTCGGAATCGGTGGATACAACCGGTGACAACCATCGGTTTCTTCATGACTGTTGTTTCGGCACTTTATTTGAGTTTACGCTAAATTAACCATGCTAAAGCGATGATGACCCATATTAATTCGGGCGGTCCGACTTAATAGGAGGGTCTCGATGCCGTTGTTTCGCACCACCGTCGGTGCAGCCTTGCTTGTCGCGTGCCTGGACCACGCCGCGATGGCCACAACGCAGAATGTCATTTTCAACGGCACGGTAACCGCGACCTGCACGCTCGTTGTCGGCTCCAACGGCACGATGACGGTGAGCCCCGACCTCCAGTCGCTGAGCTCGCACAACAGCGGCGGTTCGGCTGGAACAGTCACGCTCACCACCACCGGAGGTGTTTCGCTGAGCGTCGATCCGGTGACCCTCACCACCGTGCCGGCCGCCGACAGCACGGCCACCACCTGGACACCGACCTATTTGTCCAGCGGCGCCCACACGATCGCGGAAACGGGTTCCTCCACCGCCCTGACCGCCCCCGGCGCCGACCTTGTCTCGGTCCATCTCGCCGGCACCAAGGGTGGCAGCAACCGCTTCGCGAACGGCAACTATCAGGCAACCGTAACACTGCGCTGCGAATAGGCCGTCGCGAAGGAGGGATCCTTGAAACATGCTCTGAACCTGGCGGCGGCATTGGCCGCCGGATTGATGCCCATTGCCGCGGGCGCCCAGTCGATGTCGCCGATGCGGGGTGAGGTCAACAGTTTCACCGACGCCTTCGCGGTCCGCGTGTTCCCCGCCAATCCCTACGACCGGAAGATCAAGGTCGAAATCCACGTCTACGATCAGGATTTTCAGCCGGTGGACGCCAAGATCTCTCCAAGTGTCTTCCAATTGGGCTCGCAGGCTTCCCGCCCTGTCCTTGTGGTCGTGCCCTTCGGCGGCGCTGCCGAGCGTAAAGTGCGTATCTGTACCGAGAGCATCCCCTTTCCCAATCAACAGACGCAGATAAGGGCACAGATATGCGGAAAGTTTTTTGGGCACCGCAAGTCCTGACGCTGGCGCTCGCGGTTGCTGTGACCAGCACCGCTCCAACCCAGGCCCAGGAACAGATTTACAATCTCAACCAGAACGAGAACGGCTTCAACTTGCCCGGTGTCACTCTGCCCCAGGGCCAGGACGAGGTTCACGCCGCGGATGGCACCACTTGCCGTTCCGCCGTTTCCGGTTCCGGTGCCTATGTCGATCTCGGCGTTATCAGAGGCAACAGCCAGACGAACAATGGCGTCGCCACCTATGGCCGGGTGGTGATCCCGATCGGCCGGACGCCGAAGCGTCTCGACTGCAGCCGGCTCTATGAACTCGAGGTGCAGCGCCTTCAGATGGAGCTAAAGTTGTTGAAGATGGGCGTCAATGTCGACGGCGGCACGACCGCGAGCGTGGCCGCAAGCGCTCCCGCCACCGCTGCCGCATCACCTGGATGGGCCAACGAAGGCTGGAGCATCAGGACCGGAAACAGCGATGGCAAGAAAAAGAAGAAGAAATAACCGGGCGCTGCTTGCGATGGCCGCACTCGCCGGTTTCTGCCTTCCGGCGCAGGCGGCGATCATCGGCACCTGCACCATCATGGTCGGGGCATCGGGCACGATGACCGCAAATCCGGCCATCGGCATACTGGGCTCCAAGCAGGCAGGCGGATCGAGCGCCAATGCCACCGTGGTGGCTAGCTCCCTGCTGTGCTCGATACTTAACCTGCTTGACTGTTATTCTGTTTCAGCGCCCGCGCCTGCCGCGTTCTCGTCGGCGCCGAGCGGCGGCGGCACCAACGTGACCTTCGCCTCGGTCTACCGCCTCGATGGCTCGGGGGTCGACAACAATGGGGGCGTGCCGCAAAGGGTCGTCAACGGCACCCACGCCATGCAGATCGACCTCACCGCCACCAAATCGAGCGGTATCTTCCCCGCCGGCAACTATCAGGGCATCGTCACCGTGCGATGCGAGTGAGGCAGCAAATCGCGCTGGACCATTCGCGTGGTCTGGCATCGAACGGCCCGGCAGGGTAGCTTCCCGTGCGTTCAGCAGGAGGCACTTTCTTGATAGTCGTTGTCGGCTCGATCAACCTCGACCTTATCGCCAACGTCGACCGCTTGCCGAGCCCCGGTGAGACGGTAAGCGGTTCCAGTTTCTCGACGGCGCCTGGCGGCAAAGGGGCCAACCAGGCATTGGCCGCCGCGCGTGCCGGCGCTCAGGTGCGCATGGTCGGCGCCGTTGGCAAGGACAATTTCGCACCCGAAGCACTGGCGTTGCTGCGCGAGGCCAAGGTCGACCTGTCTGGCGTGGGAGAGACCTTTGCCTCGACCGGCACGGCGCTGATCATGGTCGGCGACGACGGCGAGAACATCATCGCCGTGGTGCCCGGCGCCAATGCTTCCGTGGTGCCCGGCGACCTCTCCAAGGCTTTTCTGAAGAAGGGCGACGTCGTGCTGCTGCAGCATGAGATTCCGCTCGCGACGATCGATGCGGCACTCGACCAGGCAAGGACGGCCGGCGCGGTCACTGTCCTCAACACCGCTCCTTTTCATGGCGAGGCAGCCGCCTTCCTCGGCAAGGCCGACTACGCGGTCGCCAATGAGACCGAGTTCGACCTCTATGGTGAAGCGCTGGCCTTGAAGGGTCGCGATCGTGCTGCACGCATGCGCGATTTTGCCGGGAAAACCGGACGCACCATCGTCGTCACCCTCGGCGGCGATGGCGTGATGGCGGCGACACCGAGCGATTTCCTGACTGTTCCCGCGCTGAAGATCACGCCGGTCGACACGGTTGGGGCCGGCGACACGTTCTGCGGCTATTTCGCCGCCGGCCTGTCGTCGGGCCTCACGCTCGAACAGGCACTTGCGCGTGCCGGCGCTGCCGGCTCGCTCGCTTGCCTCAAGCCCGGCGCCCAGCCGGCGATCCCGCTGGCGAAAGACGTCGAGCAGGCCTTGCAAGAGGCCCGTTGAGATGATGCGCCCCCGCACGAAGCATGCCGTACCCGCGGCCAGCGACATCTGTCGCCTGTCGGCTGTCGAACTCGTCGACGCGATCCGCCGAAAGAAACTCTCCGTGCGCGAGGTGGTGACGGCTTTCCTGGACCGCATCGATGCGGTCAACCCGCAGGTCAACGCCATCGTCTCGCTGCGAGACCGCGCCGATATCCTGCGCGAGGCCGACGCCGCCGATGTCAGGCGGACGGATGGAACCGGCGCGCTCTTTGGCCTTCCCATCGCCATCAAGGACCTTGCCTCCACAACGGGCCTCAGAACCTCGTTCGGCTCGCCGATCTTCGCCGATTTCGTGCCGCAGGAAGACGATTTCTTCGTCGAACGCATCCGCGACGCTGGCGCCATCATCATCGGCAAGACCAATGTTCCCGAATTCGGGCTCGGCTCCAACACCTACAACAACGTCTTCGGGCCAACGCTGAACGCCTTCGATCCGGCGCTGACCGCCGGCGGCTCGAGCGGCGGCGCGGCGGTGGCGCTGGCGCTGGACATGGTGCCGGTCGCCGATGGCAGCGATTTCGGCGGTTCGCTGCGCAACCCGGCTGCCTGGAACAATGTCTACGGCTTTCGGCCATCGCAGGGGCTCGTGCCCGGCGGTCCCGACTTCGAGGTTTTTCACGCGCAGATGGGCGTCGAGGGGCCGATGGGCCGCAACGTCGCCGACATGGCGCTGTTGCTCGACGTGCAGGCCGGTTACCATCCGCAAGCGCCTCTCTCCTATGAAAAGCCGGGATCCTTCCTCGAAGGGCTCGCGCCACCGGCGACCGGCGGCCGCGTCGCCTGGCTCGGCGATCTCGGCGGCCATCTGCCGGTCGAGCCCGGCATCCTCGACCTGTGCGAGGCAGCGCTGGCACGGTTCACGGATGCATCCTTCCGGACCGAGCCCTTGCGTCCGGATTTCGATTTCGAGGCACTCTGGCAGGCCTTCGTGACGCTGCGCCAGGCCAGCAGCGGCTGCGCGCTGAAAGTGCATTATGACGATCCCGCTAGGCGCAGGCTGCTGAAGCCGGAAGCCGTCTGGGAGGTGGAAAACGCCATGCGGCTGACGGCGCCGCAGATTCGCGCGGCCTCGGTCATGCGCACGTCCTGGCACCGGATGCTACTATCGATCTTCGAACGCTTCGACCTCATCGCGCTGCCGACCGCGCAGGTCTTTCCCTTCGATGTCGGCACCCATTGGCCGCGCGAGGTCGCCGGGCGGGCAATGGACAGCTACCATCGCTGGATGCAGGTTTCGGCCTTCGCCACCTTGGGCGGTTGCCCGGCGGTCAATGTCCCGGTCGGCTTCGACGACAGGGCCCGGCCCATGGGCATGCAGTTGATCGGCCGGCCACGCGGCGACCTCGCCGTGCTGAAGGCCGCGGTCGCCTATGAGACGACCCTGCCCTGGCCGGCCGGCGCCTGAGCCACGTACGACGCGCGCCAGCTTGCTTCGCCCTCGCCGTCATGCATTGATTGTCGCCTGACAGGCCGCGACAGCGGCATTGCGAGGAAAAATCATGTCGCTGGAACTCTACGCCGCCTATGTTCTTGCTTGCATCGTCATCATCCTGGTGCCTGGGCCGACGGTCACGCTGATCATCGCCAACAGCGTCCGCCATGGTTCCCGTGCCGGCCTCGCCAACGTCGCCGGCACGCAGGCCGGCCTTGCCGTCATGATCGCCATCGTCGGCATTGGGCTCAACACGCTGATCGCGGGCATGGGCCACTGGTTCGAATGGGTCAGGCTGATCGGTGCGGCCTATCTGATCTGGATGGGCGTGCAGATGTTCCGCTCAAAGGGCACGCTGAACGCCGACGGAACCGCTCGGAAACCCCGCGGTGGCTTCTTCCTGCAGGGCTTGGCTGTGGCGCTCAGCAATCCAAAGACGCTGGTCTTCTTCGGCGCCTTCTTTCCGCAGTTCATCTCTCCCGCCGGCAACTACCCGCTGCAGATCGTCATCATGGGCCTCACCGCCATGATCTTCGCCGCCATGTCGGATTCGACCTATGCGCTGGCCGCCGGCCGCGCCGGGCGCATGCTCTCGGCCAGCCGCATCAAGCTCCTGTCGAGGATCAGCGGCAGCTTCATGGTCGGCGGCGGCCTGTGGCTGGCGTTTTCGAGGTCGAAGTAACGGCAGCCGAGGCCGGCGCCGCGTTAAAGCTGCGTCGGCGGCTGATTGAAAGTCTACTTTCCAGCTACCACATGAATCGACATTGAGGGATTCATGTTTTCACCGTCGACTTATGAGGGTTTGAAGAGGAACGCGCCCAGCGTGGTCTTCTTCTCCGGTTTTTTTGCGATAATGTTCATATTGGCCCAGAGTAAGTGGGAGAATGACGCAACGCCGATTCGATCAACTGACCCGATCAACGCGACGATCGAAGGCGTTTACTGGCACTGGACCAGCACGTCTCAATATGGATTGTTCCTGGAGAACAACGCTCTGGTTTTCGTTGACGACGATCGACCCCGCCTGATTGGCTCCCGTGTCAAAATTGAGCGCGTTACCCGCGACAATGGCTCCGTCTTCTACCGGTTTGCCGATTGAGGGGCTGTTCGTCGTGTGCCGACACGCCATGAACTATCAGGTCAGACTGCTCAATCGCCGAGAAATGGGGCCTTAAAGCCGCCCCAACCTCTCCACCAGCAGCGCGAAAAACCCATCATGGTCGATGTCGCGCATGACCATGGCGTTCTTTTCCCGCTTGGTGACACCCCACCAGTCGACCACGGTCATGCCCATGGTCAGTTCCGAGGCGGTCTCCACGCTGACGTTGCAGTGGCGGCCCTTGAACAGCTCCGGCTTCAAGAGATAGGCGATGACGCAGGGGTCGTGCAGCGGCCCGCCGTCAGTGCCGTATTTGCCCTCGTCGTAGCGTTCGAAGAACTCCAGCATCTCGGCGGTCGCGGTGCCGACCTTGGTGCCCAGTGCGCGAAAAGCCTGTATGCGCTTGGTGGTGGTCAGCGCCTTGTGGGTGACGTCGAGCGGCATCATCACGATCGGGATGCCGGACTTGAACACCAGGTCGGCGGCCTGCGGATCGACATAGATGTTGAATTCGGCCGCGGGCGTAACGTTGCCGCCCTCGAAGAAGCCGCCGCCCATCAGCACGATTTCCTTGATGCGCGGTGCGATGCGCGGTTCGCGGATCAATGCCAGCGCTATGTTGGTGAGCGGCCCGAGCGGGCAGAGCGTGATGGTGCCGCTCTCTTCCCGCATCAGCGTCTCGACGATGAAATGGACGGCATACTGCGCCTGCAGTTGCATCGTCGGTTCGGGCAGCTGCGGCCCGTTGAGGCCGGTCTTGCCATGCACTTCCTCGGCGGTGACCAGTTCGCGCGCCAACGGACGGATGGCGCCGGCATAGACCTTGACGTCCGGCCGACCGGCCAGTTCGCAGATCTTGCGGGCGTTCTTTTCGGTCAGTTTCAGCGGGACGTTGCCGGCAACGGCGGTGACGCCGACGATGTCCAGTTCGCTACTGCCGAGCGCCAGCAGAATGGCGACGGCATCATCCTGGCCGGGATCGGTGTCGATGATGATCTTGCGTGGTTGGGGCATTTGAATTCCTTGTTTAGCTGGCCATCAACTCACCGGCCGATCGTGCGCCCGAAAGACGCCAACCGGCGGCAAGCTGCCGAGCCGCTTGACGGGGAACGGTCCCGGCCTGCGCGCTTCTCGTTGCATCCGCGCGTCGTTTCAAGCGCCATGGCGATTATTCCTGTGAGTCCACGACCTGGTCTTTTTGGGCGGGTCTTTTGGTGGCTTGAACTTGGCCGCGGGGCGGACCATATCAAGACCATCGGGAAAAATGCCATCCGGGTTTTTCCAGTTTATGTCGCTCTTGAGAGGACAGTGTAACATGAGCCGAATGACGCCTTTCTCCAGCCCGCTTCTCCTGGGTTTCGACGCCATGGAAAAGACGCTGGAGCGCCTGGCGAAGTCCGGCGACAGCTACCCTCCCTACAATATCGAGCGCCTCAGCGGTGCCGACGGCAAGGCCGAAAGGCTGCGCATTACACTCGCCGTCGCCGGTTTCGCCGAAAGCGATCTCGATGTGACAACGGAGGAAAACCAGCTGGTCGTGCGCGGCCGTCAAACCGACGACACCGAGCGCGAATTCCTTCATCGCGGCATTGCCGCGCGCCAGTTCCAGCGCTGTTTCGTGCTGGCCGACGGCATGCGGGTGATCGCGGCGGAACTGAAGAACGGCCTTTTGTCGATCGACCTCGATCGGCCGGAGTCCGAACGGCTGGTACGGAAAATAAATATATCGGTGAAAGACTGATCTTCACTGATGGCTCTCATGCGGGATGGCCTTGAGCGGCGTCCTCGCGCCAAGGAGGCTTGAAATGACCAGAACTGACGAAATCATCACCATGACCAGCGGCGAGTTCGCCCATCTCGGCGAAGGCTCGGTCGCCTATCTGCGCAAGGTCTCGAGCGATGAACTGCTCGGCCGCTTCCCCAACATCGGTGAAATCGCGCCCGGCATGGAGCTGTGGGCCCTGTTTGGCGCCAACGGCCAGCCGATCCTGCTTTCCGATGCGCGTGACCGTGCTCTGGCCGGCGCCATGGAAAACGATTTGACCACCGTCGCCATTCATTAAGGCGGGACGGAAACGAAAGGGCCGCTCACGGCGGCCCTTGGGGTGATATCTTAAAGAAGATGACTTCAGGCCGCGTGCGAGGCCTGCGTGTCCGACAAAAGCGCATGGATCGCCGTGGCGTCACGCGTTCCCCTGATCTTGGCCACCGTGTCGGCATCGCGCAGCACGCGCGCGATGCGCGACAGCGCCTTGAGGTGATCGGCACCCGCCCCTTCAGGCGCCAGCAGCAGAAACACCAGATCGACCGGTTGGTCATCCAGCGATTCGAAATCGACGGGCGTTTCCAGCCGGGCGAAAACGCCGGCGATGCGCTTCACGCCGGCAAGCTTGCCGTGCGGGATGGCGATGCCGTTGCCGACGCCGGTCGAACCCAGGCGCTCACGCTGCAGGATGGTGTCGAACACCTCCCGTTCCGGAATGCCCGAAATCGCCGCCGCCCGCTCGGACAGCAATTGCAGAAGCTGCTTCTTGGAGTTCGCCTTCAACGCCGGCAAAATCGCCGGAACGCTGATAAGATCGCTCAGATCCATACTTGAAAATCCTTGTTCGCCTGCCGCGCCAGTCCCCACCCCTCGTGCGGCTGGCTTTTATCCCTGTGCGACTTTGGTCGTGGACGGATCGATCCAGCCGATGTTTCCGTCGGGCCGGCGATAGACGATGTTGAGATGGTCGGTTCCGGCATTGCGGAAAACAACCACCGGACTGTCCTTGGTATCGAGCTCGATGACGGCCGAGGCCACCGACATGGTCTTCAGCGTCATGGTTGATTCGGCGACGATGGCCGGTGCGAAATCCTCCGGGATTTCCTCATCGTCATCGGCAAGCGGTGCCATCACGGTATAGGCAATGTCGGTCAATTCGCCATTGCCATTGCCCGAATTGTGCGATTTCAGACGGCGCTTGTAGCGCCGAAGCCGGGTCTCCAGCCGATCGGCGGCGGCCTCGAAGGCCAGCGTCGGATCCTGGGCATCGCCGGTGGCTTGCAGCGAGGCGCCTGAATCCAGCCGGATCACGCAATCCGCCGAATAGCGCGAACCCGATTTGATGACGGTGACGTGTCCCGCGAAGCCGCGATCGAAATATTTGCCGATCGCTTCACCGACCCGATCGTTGATGCGTGTGCGGAACGCATCGCCGATATCCATATGCTTTCCCGATATGCGCAGATTCATCTGAAAACTGACCTTCCTTGCTCAGGCTTCAAACTGGCCCGAGTTTATACTCGTGATCCGTGCGCACAAGCTTTGCGGCGTCACTCGCGCCGATTTAAATCCGAACTTTCCGGTTGATCACAAGCCGCCTTCTTGACCGTCCCGGGGTCATGTCGTGACGGACCATCCGCTAGCGGGCATCAGGCCCGTCTCATGCGGGCGGGCTTCTAGCCACTTCACCGTGGCTTGTCAATGAAACTCGAAAACTGTGGAAATCGTGAGCGCATGGAGCTGTCCATCATTTCACGGAAACGCCGCTCCATCTCTTTGCCTTGGCGCAATTGCCAAGGGAAAGCGCCATGCGCCTTCCCGGGAAACCGCTTCACACTTTTCCTGGACTTGCCCTAGCGGCCGGCGCTGGCGAGCGCCCGTTTCTCGCGCCGGCGCTGCACCGACGAGGGAATATTCATGCCTTCCCGGTATTTGGCGACCGTGCGCCGGGCGATATCGACGCCGCTTTCCCTGAGCATGTCGACGATAGCATCGTCCGACAGCACATCGACGGGCTTCTCCTCGTCGATCATTTGCTTGATGCGATCACGCACCGCTTCGGAGGAATGCGCTTCGCCACCGCCCGATGCCGCGATCGAGGCGGTGAAGAAATAGCGCAGCTCGAACACGCCGCGCGGGGTCAGCATGTATTTGTTCGCTGTGACCCGGCTGACCGTCGATTCGTGCATGCCGATGGCGTCGGCCACCGTGCGCAGGTTGAGCGGCTTCAGATGGCGTACGCCATGGACGAGGAAGGCGTCCTGCTGGCGCACGATTTCCGAGGCCACTTTGAGGATCGTCTTTGCCCGCTGGTCGAGGCTGCGCGTCAGCCAATTGGCGTTCTGCAGACACTCGGCCAGGAAGTCCTTCTCCGCCTGGTTCTTCGCGTGCGGCGACACCTGGGCGAAATAAATATGGTCGACCAGCACGCGCGGCAGCGTTTCGGCATTGAGTTCGACGGTCCAGCTGCCGTCATTGGCCGCCCGCACCTCGACATCGGCGACGATGGCGTCGCTGGCGCCGCCCGAAAAAGCCATGCCGGGCCGCGGGTCGAGCGCCCGGATTTCGGCCAGCATGTCGAGCAAATCCTCCTCGTCGACGCCGCAGACCCGCTTCAGCGTCTGGAAATCGCGCCGTGCCAGCAGTTCGAGATTGGCGACCAGGGCCTTCATCGCCGGATCGAGCCGGTCACGCACGGCAAGCTGCAGGGAAAGGCATTCCGCGAGATCGCGGGCGAACAGGCCGGCCGGCTCGAAGGTCTGGCATACGGCCAGCACCTTGCCCACCGCCAGGCTGTCGATGCCGAGCCGCGCGGCGATCTCCGCCAGATCGGCCCTGACATAGCCGGTCTCGTCGAGCCCATCGGAAAGTTCTCCGGCGATCAGCCGCGCTACGGGATCGGTGAAGGCAAGTGCGATCTGCTCGCCGACATGGTCGCGCAGCGTGATCGCGCTCGCCGCCATGTCGCCGGCATCGAGCCCCTCGGACGAGGAGCCGCCGCCGCTGCCCGAAGCCGATTTCCATTGCGCCGTCAGGTCGGGCCCGAGCCGTTCGCTGGTGCCGGGATCATCGGGAAACAGGTTTTCCAGGGACGTATCGAGCTTTTCCGAGATCGCCTCGGCGCTCCATGCCGTTTCGTTCTCGAACCAGTCGCCGTCGGGGGCGGCTTGCGGCTCGGCCTCGAGCTTCTGCGCCTGATCGCTCGCGGCATCGTCCTGCGGCTCGGCGCGCTCCAGGAGCGGATTGCGCTCGATCTCCTCGTCGATGAAATGCTCAAGCTCGGCATGGGTGAACTGCAGCAGCCGAATCGACTGCATCAGCTGCGGCGTCATCACCAGCGACTGCGACTGTCGGAGCTGTAGTTTCGCCGCCAACGCCATGGCTCGGTTTCAAACGCCTCCTGAACGCGTCCGGACTTCCGGAATGAATTTCACGGCGGGCATAGAAACTGGCCCGGCTTTTGCTTGTCAAGGCAAAGCCTAGCGAAACCCGATTACCGGAGCGTTATCCCGCGGCAAAACCGCGAAAAAACAGGCCGCACCGCCCGAAAAATCGTGTCAGGAAACAAATTTCACGCTCAGAGCAATTCCAAGAGCCGGGGAAAAAACAGCTTCCTGGCCGGAACTTCGTAAAAACAGACGCAGCGAAGCGGCGTGTAGGACAAGGAATTGCTCAGAGGGTAAAACCCTCGCCGAGATAAAGCCGCCGCACGTCGGGATTTGCCACCACTTCGTCGGCGCGGCCATGGGTCAGCACCTGGCCGGCGTGGATGATATAGGCACGGTCGATCAGGCCGAGCGTCTCACGCACATTGTGGTCGGTGATGAGGACACCGATGCCGCGCGCCGTCAGGTGACGCACCAATTGCTGGATGTCGGCGACCGCGATCGGATCGATGCCGGCGAAGGGTTCGTCGAGCAACATGTAGGCCGGACGCGTCGCCAGCGCGCGCGCGATTTCCAGGCGCCGCCTTTCGCCGCCCGAGAGCGACATGGACGGCGCCTTGCGCAGATGGCTGATGTGGAATTCCTCGAGCAGTTCGTCGAGGTTGCGCTCGCGGACCTTGCGGTCTTTTTCCACCACTTCGAGCACGGCGCGGATGTTCTGTTCGACATTGAGGCCGCGGAAGATCGAGGCCTCCTGGGGCAGATAGCCGATGCCGAGGCGCGCGCGGCGATACATCGGCATCGAGGTGACGTCGAAGCCGTCGATCTCGATCGTGCCTTCATCCACCGGCACCAGGCCGGTAACCATGTAGAAGCAGGTCGTCTTGCCGGCGCCGTTGGGGCCGAGCAGCCCGACGGCCTCGCCGGCGCGTACGCCCAGCGTGACGCCGCTGACGACCTTGCGGCCCTTGTAGCTCTTGGTCAGGCCCTTGGCGATCAAGGTTCCCTTGAACTTCGCCTTGTCGGCGGTGACCGTGGCCGGAGCCGAAAGCTTGCCTGCGGCCCGTCCCGGAAGACGCGCCGTCAGCGACGACAGGCTGGCCATCAGGGGTTCGTCGCTCCCGATTTCGACGCATCCGATTTCGGCGGCGGCGTGATCGACATCTGCACGCGCTGCCCAGCGCATGGATCGACCTGGGCCAGTCCGCTTTTCATCTGCACGGTAAGCTTGCAGCCGACCAGCACATTGTCGTTTTGCGACAGGACGACCTTTTTGCCCGAAAGCACCAGCACCTGGCTCTTCATGTCGAAACTGCCCTGATCGCCGGTAGCGACCTGCTGATCCGACTTGATGTACACCTTGTCGGAGATTTCGAGATGGTCGATGTTGGCCGAGCCGGTCATCGCAGCGCCCGCGGCTTCCGTGCCCTTGGCCGCGGCATTGGCATCCTTGATGTAATAGACCATCATCTTGCCGGCCTTCATCAGCGTCGGCCCCTGGACGACGGTGACATTGCCCGTGAAGATGGCGACATTCTCGGCTTGACGCACTTCCAGCTTGTCGCTTTCGATCTGGATCGGCTTGTCACCGGCCAGTTTGAGGCCTGACACCTGACTGGCGGCAGACGACTGCGCCAGCGACGGCGCCAGGCTGAGCAGGAGCAGCGCCGAAGTTGCGGCCGCAAGCCGTGTCGAACTATTGAGCCACATTCGCTTCTTCGCCCTTTGCCTCAGCCGCCTTCAGACTGGCGGCATCAATGTTGACGCGCACCCTATTCTCGAACACCAGGATCTTGCCATTGTCCTGGACCGACAGGGAATTCGCTGTGATCTGCGACCCGCCACGGCTGACATCGACGGGATCATCCGTCTTCATAGTGCCTTTGCCCATGTCGAGGAAGACCGATTTGAACTTGGCCTGCATGCCGTCGGTCGTGGTGATGGTGACGTCGCTGTCCAGTTTCATCGTATTGCCGTCGCGATCATAGGTGCCACGCGAGGCTTTTACCGCCGCGACATTGTCGGGAGCGATCGGCACCTTGGCGTCGATGCCCTCGAGCTCGATGATGCCTTGCGTGCTCACATCCTGTATCGCCCGCAGCGCCGTCATCGAGTAGGGCTGCTTCTGCTTGGTGAAGCCATTGAGTTTGGGATTGGCCATCACCAGCTTGCCGTTGGAGAAGGCGGTGCCTTCCGCCTGCACCGCGACGGAAACGGGGGCGGCGAGATACGAATAGATCGGGAAGGCGACGGCGATCAGCGCCGCGGCCAAGGGCACGGCGAATTTGAGCACGCGCACGCGGCGCGAGTGACGCTGAGCGCGGTCGAAGGCCTCGTCCCGCGTCCAGCCATCCTCCGGGGGAGCCAACTCCGTCTCCGGGCTGGCCGGTTCATTCGGTCGCGCTAACATGACTGCTTTCTTCTAAAACCCGCCCCCGGGGAGCACCGCCTATAGGTGGGACGCCAGCGTCCTCACGCAAGCACAAGCCGACGAAAACCGCAAAAATGTGACAGCTGCCATTGCACAAACGAAACCCGGGTCAGCGCAATAGCCAGTGCTTCATAGCAGAAATAGTCGCCCTTGCGTCTTTTTTCATCACCGAAGTTCTTCCCACTTACCTTGCGTCCCCCGCACAGACCAGTCACAAAACAGACAGCATAAGGACCGTCGCGCGCGGATTGCCGCGCCATGTGCGGGATGGAACTGCTTCCCGATGGAGACATCATGGTCTAAAAGCGTCTCTTCCCGCTGACTGTGAGGCTGACGATGGCATTGAGAGCCGACGACCTGATCGACCGCCGCCGCTTGCGGCGCAAGCTGACTTTCTGGCGTGTCGCGGCCTTTGGCATCGTGGCGCTCGGGGTGATTGCGCTGTCGGCCTGGTTCTATGGCGACGATTTCGGCGGCTCCACCGTCGACCACATCGCCAAGGTCAGGATCGAAGGCACCATCACCGAGGACGACGAACTGATCAAGCGGCTGGAGACCATCCGCCAGTCGTCGAAAGTAAAAGGCGTGATCCTAGTGATCGATTCTCCCGGCGGCACCACCGTCGGCGGGGAATCGATCTACGAGGAGGTGCGCAAGCTCGCCGCCGACAAGCCGGTCGTGGCCGAGGTCGGCACGCTCGCCGCGTCGGCGGGCTACATGATCGCAAGCGCCGCCGACCATATTGTCGCCCGCAAGACCTCGATCGTCGGCTCCATCGGCGTGCTGATCCAGTATCCTGACGTCAGCGGCCTGATGGACAAGCTCGGCGTCAAGCTGGAGGAGGTGAAATCCTCGCCTCTGAAAGCCTCGCCCTCGCCCTTCAAGCCGACCAATGACGACGAACGCGCCATGGTCCGCAAGCTCATCCTCGACAGCTACGACTGGTTCGTCGGCATCGTCGCGGAACGCCGCAAGATGACGCACGAACAAGCACTGGCGCTCGCCGACGGTTCGATCTTCACCGGCCGCCAGGGTGTTGCCAACGGGTTGATCGACGCCGTCGGCGGCGAGTCCGTGGCCATCGACTGGCTGGCGACCAAGGGTGTCGATGCCAAGCTCAAGGTGGTCGAATGGAAGGACACGGAACGGCGCGGCGGCTTCCTGTTCTCGAAGGCGATGGCACGCACGATCGCCGGCGCGCTCGGCTTGCCGGATTCCGGCGGCGACGTCATCCATGAACTTGGCGCCAACCGCTTGTTTCTTGACGGTCTCGTTTCCGTCTGGCACCCTTGAGACGCGTTGGGACAGCTGAAAAAGCAAATAAAATCATCCTGATAATTTTGGCCGAACTGCTTTCACGGGGACCCGTCTGATGATCAAGTCCGAGCTTGTGCAGATTATTGCCACGCGCAATCCGCATCTTTTCCTGCGCGACGTCGAAAACATCGTCGGCGCGATCTTCGATGAAATCACCGACGCGCTTGCCGAGGGCAACCGGGTCGAATTGCGCGGCTTCGGCGCTTTTTCGGTGAAGAATCGACCCGCCCGCACCGGCCGCAACCCGCGCACCGGCGAGTCCGTCGAGGTCGAGGAGAAATGGGTGCCGTTCTTCAAGACCGGCAAGGAACTGCGTGAAAGGCTGAACGGCGGCAAGTAGCCGGACTGCCTTGTCCGGCCGCTTGCAACGGAAAACATTATGCTCAATCGCTTCATGCTCATCGTGGTCTTCGTGCCCCTGGCGATCATCCTGATCGCCTTGGCCGTTGCAAACCGCGAACTCGTCGCCTTCACGCTGGATCCATTCAATCCCGGCAATCCCAAGCTGACGCTGACCTTGCCGCTGTTCATCTTCCTGTTCCTGGCGCTTGCCATCGGCATGATCGTCGGCAGCCTGGCGACCTGGGTAAAGCAAGGCCGCTACCGCAAGCTGGCGCGCCAGCGCGGCGCCGAGGCGGAAAACCTGCGCCAGGCGGTCAGCCGCGCGCCCTCAGTGCCGCAAGGGCCGGTTCAAGGATCAGCCCAAGGACCGGCCCAAGGATCGGTATTGCCGAAGCCAACCACTTGAACCGCAGGCCGGCGCATTTCTTTTCACGGAGCTTTTCATGCTGACCATTTCGGCCGCGGAGGTCGATCGTGCGCTGACCTTTCCTGGACTGGTCGAGACGCTGCGCACTGCTTTTCGCGAGGGCGCGGTGCAGCCAGTCAGGCATCATCACGCGGTCGAGAGGCCTGATGGCGCGGCGTCGACCCTGCTTCTGATGCCGGCCTGGACCGATTTTCACGCCGCCGGCGGTTCGGCCGGCGGCCATATCGGCGTCAAGATCGTCACCGTCTCGCCCGACAACAACGCCATCGGCAAGCCAGCCGTGATGGGGCTCTATCTCCTGCTCGATGGCGGCACCGGCGAACCGGAAGCCCTGATCGACGGCCAGCGGCTGACGCAGTGGCGAACGGCCTGCGCCTCGGCGCTCGCGGCGTCCTATCTCGCCCGCGACGACGCCTCGCGGCTGCTGGTGGTCGGCGCCGGCGCGCTCTCACCCTTCCTCGCCAAGGCGCACAGCGCCGTGCGGCCAATCAAGACAATCCGCATCTGGAACCGTACCCCGGCCAACGCCGAGAAAGTCGCGGCCGATCTGTGCGCCGAGGGCTTCGCGGCCAGCGCCGCGACCGATCTCGATGCCGAGCTTGGCCAGGCCGACATCGTCTCCTCGGCGACAATCACCACCAAGCCGCTGGTCAAGGGTACGCTGCTGCGGCCGGGAACCCATGTCGATCTGGTTGGCGGCTTCACCCCGACGATGCGCGAAAGCGATGACGACGCGATCATGCGCGCCCGCGTCTATGTCGACACCCGCGCCGGCGCCACCAAGGAGGCCGGCGACATCGTCCAGCCACTGGCCTCCGGCGTGCTGAAGCCGGAAGCCATCGTCGCCGACCTGCACGAACTGGCGCGCGGCCAGAAGCAAGGCCGCGGCAGCCCCGACGAGATTACGCTTTTCAAATCGGTTGGCGCAGCACTCGAGGATCTTGCCGCCGGCATTGCCGTCTACAAGGCACTCAGGGGCTAGTCGAAGCCAGTTTGGCGCCCATTGCCCGTGCGATCAGGGCGAAATCGGCCGCGCTGATCGGAAACAGGCCAAAGCGCAGCTGGTAACCCCAGTTCGATTTGCCTGCGGTGAATTCCAGCCTCTCAAGCAATGGCTTGATCGGCGTTTCCCCGGCCTGCGCCCAGCCGACATCACGGCGGAACGGCGTGAAGCCGCCGCCCATCTCGCCTTGATAAGGTTCTCCTTCCCGCACCGTGCCGATCGCCGTGAACGCCTGCAGACCGTCTTTCTCCCCCGAAACGGTGGTTGGCGAGTAATAGACGATGCCGTCGCCGGGCCTGACGCGGCGCAGAGGTGCAGCCTTGCCGTGGTTAACCTGCATGAAGCCGCCCTGCCGGCCGCGCCGGACATGCTGCGCCGACGCCACCGCGATCCAATACGCGCTCATTTCTGTTCCCCATTGGCCTGTTCTCCATCGGCCAATGCTTGCCCTCTGACCGGCCGGTGGAGCCGGCGCAGCAACTGGATGAGGTCGAGCAGGCATTCGGAGCGGGACATGGATGATTATCCGGGAGTGGTAGACGATAGGGTCAAGGCTGCGGCAACGGCAAGTGGCGCGCCTGTTCGGAACGGCTTCGGTTCGGAACCGTTGTTGCGTCATGCGAATATACGGCCTCCTGCTATTCTGGTCTGTCTTGACCGCCACGATCGCTGCGCTCAGCCTCGGACCGTCCTTCGCTCATGTCCTGGAATCGGTGCCCCGGCTCATCCGATGGTCCCCGGCGCTTTGGCGCGAGGCCACCGTTTTCAACGGCCAGTTCCTGCTCTTCGCAATCATTGGCGCGCCGCTGGATGTCGCCGCGGTCGCCTGCCCGGGACTGCTGGCATGGCTGTTGCGCGAGGATCGGCCGGCGTTCTGGTTCGCACTCGCCGCCACCTTGCTCTATGCGCTATCCCTGGTGCTTTGGTTCGTTCTCGTCAAACCGGCCAACAATGTTCTCGCCACCTGGATGCCAGGCCCGATTCCGGACGATTTCGAAGCCATGCGGCTGCGCTGGGAGACCGGCCACATGGCTGTCACGGCCGCCAAGGCTGCCGGCTTCGTTTCGTTGGTTGTCGCCCTGCTTTCGATCGGGCGCGGCTGAGCCATCGGCAATCGCAATGTCGCGCGGGTTTGTTGCGCCGGAGGGCATAGCTGTGGCAGAAGCGGGCCGAACCGCCGGAGAAGCTGCCTCTTGAAGTCTTTTCGCGACAAACGCCGCGACGGCCGCCCACACCCAGCGAAGAGCGGGGCCGGACAGCCGCGCCCGCCCGAGAATCGTTCCGCGGTCAAGCCAGATGCCAGGCCGCGCGAACAGCACAATGTGAAAGCGGACAGCCAGCCCGCGCCGAAATCCGCGCCGCGCAACCTCGCCCGTCGCGAAGGCGCCCTGCCCGCAGAACATTTGCCGTTGGTTCTCGAAGTGGCGCCGAATGCCGATTATGCGTTGCTCGACAGCGGCGCGGGACAAAAACTCGAACAATACGGTCCCTACCGCATCGTCCGGCCCGAGGGCCAGGCGATCTGGCAGAAGGCCCTGCCGGCAAGGGACTGGGAGCGCGCCGACGCCATCTTCACCGGCGACACCGACGAGGAAGGCATCGGCCGCTGGCGCTTCCCCAAGACGCCGCTCGGCGAAACCTGGCCGATGAAGCATGACGGCATCGACTATCTCGGCCGTTTCACCTCGTTTCGCCATGTCGGCGTCTTTCCCGAGCAGGCTTCGCACTGGGATCATATGGCAGGGCTGATCGCGGCGGCCAGGCGCCCCGTCAAGGTGCTCAACCTGTTCGGTTATACCGGCCTTGCCTCGCTGGTGGCGGCGCGCGCGGGCGCCGAGGTCACCCATGTCGACGCCTCGAAGAAGGCGATCGGCTGGGCGCGCGAAAACCAGGAGATGGCCGGCCTTGGCGGCAAGCCGATCCGCTGGATCGTCGATGACGCGGTGAAGTTCGCCGAGCGCGAGGAGCGTCGCGGCAGCCGCTACGACATCATCCTGTTCGATCCGCCGGCCTATGGCCGCGGCCCCAAGGGCGAGGTCTGGCAATTGTTCGAGGACCTGCCTGATTTGACGGACCTCTGTCGCTCGATCCTGACCCCAAAACCGCTCGCCGTGGTGCTGACCGCCTATTCGATCCGTGCCTCCTTCTACGCCATCCACGCCCTGATGCGCGACACCTTCGCCGGCATGGGCGGCAAGGTTGAATCGGGCGAGTTGATCATCCGTGAAAAGTCCGCCGGCCGGGCGCTTTCGACTTCACTGTTTTCGCGCTGGGTGGCCTGACATGAACGAACGGCACGCCGGCGCACCCGGCCAGGTGAAGGAAGTCACCAGTCTTGCCAATCCGCTGGTCAAGGACATCAAGGCACTCGCCTTGAAGAAATTCCGCGACCAGCAGAACGCCTTCATGGCCGAAGGGCTGAAGCTGGTCATCGATGCGCTCGATCTGGGCTGGCAGATCAGGACGCTTGTTTTCGCCAAGGCCGGACGCGGCAACGCGGCCGTGGAAAAGGTCGCGGCGCGCACGGTTGCCGCCGGCGGCACCGTGCTCGAAGTATCGGAAAAAGTGCTTGTCGCCATCACCCGCCGTGACAATCCGCAAATGGTGGTCGGCGTCTTCTCGCAGAAATTCCTGGCCCTGAAGGACATCAGTGCCGACAATGGCGATGTCTGGGTCGCGCTCGACCGGGTGCGCGATCCCGGCAATCTCGGCACCGTCATCCGCACCGTCGATGCCGTCGGCGCCAAGGGCGTCATTCTGGTCGGCGACACCACCGATCCGTTTTCGGTGGAAACGGTGCGCGCCACCATGGGTTCCATTTTCGCCGTGCCGGTGGCGAAGGCAACGACCGAGGCATTCCTTACCTGGCGCGGTGGCTTTTCAGGTCTCGTCGCCGGCACCCATCTGAAAGGCGCGGTCGACTACCGCTCGGTTGATTTTTCCCGCGGGCCGGTGCTGCTGATGATGGGCAACGAGCAGCAGGGACTGCCCGAAAGCCTGGCGGCGAGCTGCGACAGGCTGCTCAGGATTCCGCAGGCAGGCCGTGCCGATTCGCTCAATCTCGCGGTCGCCACCGGCATCATGCTGTTCGAGATCAGGCGCGGCGCGCTGAAACTCGAACCAATCCCGGACCAGCAATGAAGGTTGTCCAATCGTGAAATCATGGTCTCCCTACGCGCTGCTCGTCATCGTGGCCATCGCGCTCGACCAATGGATAAAGTCAGTTGTCGAGGCCAGCCTGCCCTTTCAGGAGAAGCTCGACCTGCTGCCCTTCCTGGCGCTGTTTCGCACCTACAACACCGGCATCGCCTTCTCGATGTTCTCCTCCTTCGGCGACACCGGCCTCGTGGTCATCGCCGTGCTGGTCGTCGCTTTCGTGCTTTACCTCGCCACGCGCACGCCATCGGGCCATGTCATCGCCCGTACCGGCTTTGCCCTGATCATCGGCGGCGCTCTGGGCAATTTGATCGACCGTGCCGTCTACGGCCACGTCATCGACTACATCCTGTTCCACACGCCGGTCTGGTCCTTCGCCGTCTTCAACCTTGCGGACGCCTTCATTTCCGTGGGTGCGGCACTGGTCGTGTTCGACGAACTCATCGGCTGGCGGCGTGAACCCAAACCTTCGAACGCCAAGCCTTCCAAAGATTGACCCCGCGCGGCCATCGCCGCACAGTCAGACGCCAAGCAAGTTCGCGGAGAGAAAGATGACCGAAACGTTCAAAGCCATCCTCGTTTCGCGCGACGCCGAGAAAAAACAGTCGGTCGCCGTGACTGATCTCACCGACGCCGATCTGATGGAGGGCGACGTCACCATCGCGGTCGAGGCGACGACGGTGAACTACAAGGATGGACTGGCCATATCGGGCAAGGCGCCGGTGATCCGCCGATGGCCGCTGGTGCCGGGCATCGACCTTGCCGGCACTGTCATCTCCTCTTCCAATCCCGACTGGCGCAAGGGTGACAAGGTCATCCTGAACGGCTGGGGCGTTGGCGAAACCCATTTCGGCGCCTATGCCGGGCGCGCCCGCGTGAAGGGCGACTGGCTGGTGCCGTTGCCGGAGGGCATGAGCGCGCATGATGCCATGGCTGTCGGCACCGCCGGCTACACGGCCATGCTCTGCGTCATGGCATTGGAACGGCACGGCATCCTGCCTGATCGCGGCCCTGTCGTGGTGACGGGCGCTGCCGGCGGCGTCGGTTCGGTCGCGGTCTCCATCCTGTCCAGCCTCGGCTACCATGTCGTCGCCTCGACCGGCCGCAATGCCGAAAGCCCTTATCTGATCAATCTTGGCGCGGCCGAAGTGATATCGCGCGACGAGCTCAACCAGCCCGCCAAGCCGCTGGCCAAGGAGCGCTGGGCCGGTGGTATCGATTCGGTCGGCAGCCACACATTGGCCAACGTGCTGTCAATGACCTCCTATGGCGGGGCGGTCGCGGCCTGCGGCCTCGCCGGTGGCATGGATCTGCCATCGAGCGTGGCGCCCTTCATCCTGCGCGGCGTCTCCCTGCTCGGCATCGATTCAGTGATGGCGCCGAAGGCCGTGCGCCTCGAAGCCTGGCGGCGCATCGGCTCCGATCTCGATGTGGACAAGCTCGCCAGCCTGTCCACGACCATCGGCTTCGACGGCATCATCGGTGCGGCACACGACATCGTCGATGGCAAGATCCGCGGTCGCGTCGTCGTCGACATGTGACCGGACTGAGGGATCGCAGGCCGGACGGAATTGCCACATCGGGCGGCAAATCGGTCTTCGCCGGGGCAAAAACCCCGATCCGCTAAAATTCGAACGATCCCCCGCAATTTTCCATAATGTCTGTCTGGCAAGGATTTCGCATGATCGCGGAATCCGACAGCCAACGGGCCGACCCTGGCGACGACATCGTTGCGGCACCGGCGCAAGCGCCGGCAATGGCGCGGCGGTTTATCGCCGCGCCGCCGCTGGTGCCCGATCAGCAACCGGCCAAGCGCGAAGGCCTGCCGATCCTGACCTTCGTTGTCATGGTTCTGGCCGGCCTCTCCTACCTGACCGGAGCGCCGGTCTTCATCAGCCTTGCGTTGCTGGCAACAGGCCTTGCCGGCCTGGCCATGCACCTGCACGCCAGGCGCAGCGTACGCCGCAGTACGGTCCTGCTCGACGAAACCACCGCCCGCAACCGCGCCGAGATCGAGACGCTGGCCGACCGCATGTGGGAGATGCAGGAAAGCGAGGAGCGCTTTCGCGGTCTCATCGACGCGCTCGGCGATCTCGTCATCCATCGCGACCGCGACGGTTACATCGTCTATGCCAACAAGGTGTTCGCCGACCTTGTCGAAACCGATCAGCGCGACCTTGCCGGCAAGACGCTGGCCGAACTCGGCATCGAGGTCGGCATCGTTCCCGATGCCGCTTTCTCCGACCATGAATGCCTGAGTTCCACCGACGTCGCCATCCGCACGCCATCCGGGCCGCGCTGGTTCTCCTGGATCGAGCTGTCCGTGCGCGACAAGGACAGCGATGCCGTCTCGCATCGCGCCATCGCGCGCGACATCACCGCCCGCAAGCGCGCCGAATCGTCCATGATCACGGCGCGCGAGCGGGCCGAGTTCGCAAGCCAGGCCAAGTCGCGTTTCCTCGCCACTGTCAGCCATGAGATCCGCACGCCGATGAACGGCATCATGGGCATGGCCAAGCTGCTCGCCGACACCAGCCTGTCGCCGGAACAGCAGACCTATGTCGGCGCCATCTCGACCTCGGCCAGCGCCTTGCTTGCCCTGATCGAGGATCTGCTCGACTATTCCAAGATCGAGGCCGGACGCTTCGATCCCGAACCGCAGCCCATGTCCGTGCGCGAGATCGCCGACAACATCATCGAATTGATGGCCGCGCGCGCCTTCGCCAAGAATATCGGCCTCGGCTGCCATGTCGAACCGGATGTGCCGCAATTGATCACCGCCGATCCGGGCCGGGTCAGGCAGGTGCTGCTCAACCTCATCGGCAACGCCATCAAGTTCACCGACAGCGGCGGCGTGCTGGTCAGCGTCGCGCGCGCCCGCACCGAGACCAGCGACCGCATCTGCTTCACCATCGCCGATACCGGCCCCGGCCTGCGCGACGAGGACATGGAGCGGATCTTCGAGGAGTTCGAGCAGGCCGACGGCACCTCGACGCGCACGCATGGCGGTGCCGGACTGGGGCTTGCCATCTCCAAGCGTCTGGTCACCGCCATGGGCGGCACGATTTCGGTATCCAGCCGGCTCGGCCAGGGATCGGAATTCGTCTTCGAGATTCCGGCCATATCGGCTACCGAGCCGCCGCAGGGCCGGCTGAACGCGCTTGCCGGCCGACGCGCCGTGATCCTGTCCAAGAACACCGTCGAGGCCGACGCCATCGCCCGCACCATCCGCGCCAATGGCGGCGCGGCCGGCATCGCCACCACCGTGGCCCAGGCCGCATCCTTTGCCGACGGCTGTGACGTGCTTCTGGTCGACGCGGCCCTGGAAGAGAGTGACGGGAAGCTGCTCAAGCGGCTTCGCCAGCATGGGTTCACCGATTGCGAAGCCGTCACGCTGATCGCACCCACCGACCGCGGCATGCTTGGCGAGTTTCGTGCCAGCGGCTACGCGACATTCCTTGCCCGGCCGGTGCGCGGAGGAACACTTTTGCGTGTCCTTTTGAGCAGCCAGACGCCGGTCCTCGCCCCGCCGCGGCCGGAAAAACGCCGCGCACCGGCGCTTCGTGCCTCAGGCGAACGCCAACAGGGCCTGTCCGTGCTGATCGCCGAGGACAACGACATCAATGCCATGCTGGCCCGCGCAACGCTGTTGAAGGCCGGGCATCGCGTCAAGGTGGTCGGCAACGGCAAGGCTGCCGTCGAGGCGGTCACCGCCGGCGGGCACAAGCACCGCTTCGACGTGGTGCTGATGGATCTGCATATGCCGGTCATGGACGGATTGGACGCCATTGCCGCGATCCGCCGCCACGAGGAGGAAGCCTCCGTACCGCCGGTGCCGATCATGGTGCTGTCGGCCGACAGCCAGGAAAAGACCCGCCATGCGGTGCTCGCCCACGGCGCCAGCGGCTTCGTCACCAAGCCGCTCGACCCCGACGCGCTGGTCAGCGCCGTCGAGGGCCAGGTCGCCGCTTGAGCCGCCTTTTCCCGGTGCATGGCTGACGAAGCCCGCCAAAAAAAGCAGCCCGGTTTCGGGCGCCCGCGAAGCCAACGCGCGTAGGCTCTTGTGCCGCAACATAGCCGGTTGACCGTTTTCGCCAGCCGACGAAGTATTGCCCGAGACGCTGTATCACGGTACTGTCACAATCCTGTTGCACCTACACCGTATCCCCGTGCCAAGAGGGATGGCTCGAAGGAGAATCACTCGTGCATACAGTTATGCCGGAATGTGACACTCGGCCGAACGCCAGCAGCGCCTTGCTCGCCGGACGTAATGTCGATTCCGTCATAAAAGGCGCAGCGCTCGGCCGTATCGGCAATCTCGAAGTGCGGCTCGCCCGCAACGAGGCCGAGATCGCGGCCGCGCAGGAAGTGCGCTACCGTGTATTTTATGACGAGCTTGGCGCCAGGAAGGATCTGTTCCAGGCGCAGGACCGCCGCGACGCCGATCGCTTCGACCCGCTCTGCGACCATCTCCTCGTCCTCGATACATCGCTTTCCGGCCCTGAGCACCGCCGCATCGTCGGCACCTATCGCTTGCTGCGGCAAGAAATCGCGGCAACCGCCGGAGGCTTCTATTCCGAAGGCGAATTCGAGCTGACCAAGCTCATCGCCCGTCATCCCGGCCAGCGTTTCCTGGAACTCGGCCGCTCCTGTGTGTTGCCGGAATACCGTTCGAAGCGCACCATCGAGGCGCTGTGGCAAGGCATCTGGGCTTACATCAATCACTACGAGATCGGCGTGATGACCGGCTGTGCCTCCTTCCACGGCACCGTGCCGGCCGCGCACGCCGAGGCGCTCACCTATCTCGCCCATCACTGCCGCACCAACTCGGCCTGGGACGTGCGCGCTGTGTCCGGACGCTATTGCTCCATGGACCTGATGCCGATCGAGGCGGTCAACACCAAGGCGGCGATCGCGGCGATGCCACCACTGGTCAAGGGCTATCTGCGGGTCGGCGCCCGCATCGGCGATGGTTGCGTCATCGACCGCGAATTCTCGACCGTCGACATTTTCGTGGTGATGCCGGTCAAGGAGATCGGGGCCCGCTACGTCAACTATTATGGCGGCGAAGCGCAGCGCTTCGCGGCGTGAGCGAGTAGGCAGTAGGCAGTAGGCAGTAGGCAGTGGTGAAGACGCCACGATTCACGCTTCGGCGACTACTGACAATTTCCCTACTCCCTACTCCCTCTCTTCAGGGAATGTCTTCAGGCCGCCGGCCGGGCCGGCTTTTGTAGGCTGGAAACGTCCAGCCGAAACGGAGCGCACCGCCGCGCACCGCGAACGCCGCGGCGAAGCCGGCCAGTTCTGAAACGATCGGCGGCAATCCTGTGACGTCGCCAGCCGTGAAGATTGCAGCACCTGCGAGAGCGGCCGTAACGTAGATTTCCGGCCTCAGCAGCACCGAGGGCTCGCCGGCCAGCAGATCACGCAGGATGCCGCCTGACGTGGCGGTGAGCACGCCGGTGATGACGGAGACGACCGGCGAACCGGTAATGGCCAGCCCCTTGGCCGCCCCCATCACCGAAAAAGCGGCCAACCCGATGGCGTCGAGCCAGAGCAGCCATTTCCAGCGGGATTCGACACGGTGCGCACCAAAGAACACCAGCACCGCAACCGCCGCGCAGATCAGCACATAGCTGGAGTTGGCGACCCAGAAAACCGGCAGATTGAGGATAACGTCGCGAAGCGTGCCGCCGCCGATACCGGTGACGCTGGCCAGGAACAGAAAGCCGATAATGTCGAGCTGCTTGCGCGACGCCGCCAACGCCCCCGTCGCCGCGAAGACGGCAACGCCGGCATAGTCGAGGAGGGCGATGGGGTTCATGAATTATGCGGTTAAGGGAGCAGGGGAGCAGGGGAGTAGGGGAGTAGGGGAGCATGTTTAGCACGAAGCCGCATGATTCATACGGCTTCCTGTTTTCCTGCCCTACTCCCCTATTCCCTAATCACGCATCCTTTTCGGCCTGCTCATTGACCGGCCCTGGCTCGACCGGCGCGTCGGCGGCAATTTTCGGGCCGCCCTTGGCGACGCCGACCATGGCCGGGCGCAGCACCCGCTCGCCGATCGAATAGCCCGGCTGCACGACCTGGACCACGGTGTTGGCCGGCACATCGGGATTGGGCACTTCGAACATTGCCTGGTGGAAATTGGGATCGAACTTTTCGCCTTCCGGCGCGAGTTTCTTGACCCCGTGCCGTTCCAGCGCCGACAGCATGGCGCGCTCGGTCAGGTCGACGCCTTCGATCAGTGCCTTGAAGCCGGCGTCCCCCGACGCCTTGGCCTCGGCGGGAATGGCATCCAGCGCGCGGCGCAGATTGTCCGACACCGACAGCATGTCGCGGGCGAAATTCGCCACCGCATAGGTTCGCGCGTCATGCACGTCGCGCGCGGTGCGGCGGCGCAGGTTCTCCATCTCGGCCGCGACGCGCAGCGCGCGGTCCTTCAGTTCTTCGTTTTCCTTCAGCAGTCGTACAAGCGCTTCATAGTCGCCATCGATGCTGCCTTCCGTGCGCTCGGCATTGGCCTCGGCCGCCTCGGCTTCACTGGGCGCGCGTTCGTCTTTTGCCTGGTCGCTCATCGCCGTTTCCCGTCATCTTGAATGGTGTGGATTTTGTGCCCGATATCGAGGTTCGCAGGCCAAAAATCAAGGGGAAAGCAACCGCAAGGCCCTTTGAAGACGCCAGGACGATGCTGCGATTTTAATTCAAATTTTACCGTACTTGCCGGCTTTGCTTGCCTCAGGGGCGTGATGGGGGAACCATTCCCTTGCTGGAGGAGTTTCGGAGCCGACGCAGGATTTTTGAGATGATGACCCGCAAAAAGCTTGAAAAGGGCGAAAGGCTCGCCGCGGAGGTCCGGCGCCAGCTCGGCGCCGAGACGATGGCGCGCTTTCTGCGCACCTTGCCAGCCTTCCACACGGAGACCGACATCCCCGATCGTTTCAGGCAATTGCTCGACCGCCTTGACCGGGTCGAGAATGGCGACGCCTGGCGGCGGCAGTAGGCGCCTCGTCCGGCCTTACGCGACAATTACGCACAGTAACTTTACGTGAAGGCCGGCTTGCGGCGGCGGCGCACCCTGCCTATGCTTCCTGATGAACATGATTTCCCCCGAAATGGCGGCCAGTAGCAAGCGCGCCTGGCTCAAGATTCTGGCACGCTACAAGAAGCCCGACAGGCGGCGCAGCGCACTCGAACTCGCCATTACCCTCATTCCTTTCGCCTCGCTGTGGGCTCTGTCTTCCGCCGCCTATGCCTACGGCCATTGGTGGGGGCTGATCCTCATCCTGCCCGCGGCCGGGTTCCTGGTGCGGATCTTCATGATCCAGCACGATTGCGGCCATGGCTCGTTCTTCGCCAATCGCATTGCCGACGACTGGATCGGCCGAGCGCTCGGTGTCCTGACGCTGACGCCCTACGATTGCTGGCGGCGTGCCCACGCCGTGCATCATGCCAGCGCCGGCAATCTCGATGAGCGCGGCATGGGTGACATCAGGACGTTGACCGTCGCCGAGTACCGGCGCCTGTCCTGGCGCGGGCGCCTGGCCTATCGCCTCTATCGCCATCCGCTGGTGATGTTCGGGCTCGGGCCGATCTGGTTGTTCATCTTCTCGCAAAGGCTGCCCATCGGCATGATGCGCGGCGGCTTTACGCCCTGGGTGTCGTCGATGACCACCAATCTCGCCATTGCGCTTGCGGCGGCATTGCTTATCTGGGCCGTCGGTCCCCGCGCGTTCCTGATCGTCCATCTGCCGATCGTCATTCTCGCCGGTTCGGCCGGCATCTGGTTGTTCTACGTCCAGCATCAGTTCGAGGAGACCGAATGGGCGAAGGACGAGGAATGGCAGTTCCAGCATGCCGCCCTGCACGGCTCGTCCTACTACGACCTGCCGCCGGTTCTGAACTGGTTCACCGGCAATATCGGCGTCCACCACGTCCACCACCTCTCCGCCAAGGTGCCCGGCTACCGGTTGCAGGAAGTGCTGCGAGACTATCCGGAACTGCGCGGTATCGGCCGCGTCACGCTGCTCGACAGCCTGCGCTGCGTCAAACTGGCCTTGTGGGACGAAAGCCGCAGCAAGCTGATATCGTTCCGAGAGGCACACGCGGCGCTGTAGCGCTTGTCTTGCTTCCCATCAACGGAGAGGTGAAGTGCGGTCCGCGCAGCGGACGAAAAGCCAATTGCCTGGCTTTTCGAACAATGCCCAAGGGCCGCATGAGGAAGCAGCGCAAAGCTTTCCAACCTGAGTTGAAAGCGTAGAAGAGCAGCCGGTTCTCAGAGCCTCAGGCCGCCTGCCGCTCGTCGCGCATCAGGATCTCGCCATGGCGGATCTCCGTGCCCAGCACCTTCAGGCATTCGCGAATGAAATTGGACAGGCCCGGCCAGCCCTTGGCAGATACGAGATTGCCGTCGACATGGGCTCCGTTCGGCGCGACGTCGATATAGATACCGCCGGCCAGCGTCACTTCCGGCTCGCAATAGTGAAGCGCCGCCACTTCCCTGCCCCGCACCACGCCGTCGACCGCGATCAGGATCTGCACGCCGTGGCAGATGGTGAAGATCGGCTTGCCGGTCTCATGGAAGTGCCGCACCAGCGCCTGCACGCGCTTGTCGATGCGGATGTATTCGGGACCGCGCCCGCCCGCCGCGTAGACGGCATCGTACTGGCCCGGATCCACTTCGGAAAACGTCTTGTTGAGGATGTAATCGTGGCCGAGCTTTTCGGTGTAGGTCTGGTGGCCCTCGAAATCGTGCAGCGATGTCTTCAGCACATCGCCCGCCTTCTTGTCCGGGCACACGACATGCACGGTGTGGCCGACGGCATGCATGGCCTGCTCAAAGACGAAAATCTCATATTCCTCGCTGAACTCGCCAACGAGCATCAATATTTTCTTACCAGCCATTCCCGGTTCCTCCCTTTGTGGCCATTTATTTCGGATGACGAAATAATTGACTTATCCTAAGGGCAGGACGATGAAAGGGGAAGCGGAAATCTCAGGATGATTGCGACGCTGGAGCGGATCATAGCTCAAACAAAACCGGACACAGGACAAGCTAAAGCAGGGCCGGTCAGTAAAAGAGGCCCCGCGCGAACGGGGCCTAAGTCGTTTTAACCGCAAGCAGCCACGCTAGTGTGAACCTTCACTCGGCCCTCATCGGGGCGTACGGGCTGGTCCTTGCCTATTGGCAACACCTTTCTACGGTCTTTTGTCTGCGACAGATGGACATCGACATTGATACCAAGCGCAAGCAAATATCGTATAAGGCGTTCCATGGAGAATGCCTCCAAACGACCCCTTACGATATTTGACACTTTCGCCTGATCTGTTCCAAGAATCACGGCTACGTCTTTTTGGGTATAATCTCGCGCCGCAATGACCCTTGTGATTGCGCGCGCAATATCCACCTTGACAGCCTCTTCGGGCGTCAGTTCGATCCCAAGATCGCGGAAAACGTTACCAGAGCTTTCAACGATCTTGTCGCTATCGCTCCTTTTGGTCGGCATTTCTCTTCCTCACGGTTTTACCAAAGTTTAGTTCATAGTGCGCTTCGGCTGACTTGAGCCTACTCCGCACCAACGCCATTTCTTTCAGAGGCGTCTCTGAGCCCTTCACCGCCTTCTTTTTGAAGGCGTGCAAGACATAGACGGCTTGAGCGAACCGAACCGTGTAAACAGCACGGTAGGTGTCGCCGTCATGGTCTACAATGACTTCCGGCACCGATGCGTTCCCGAACCCTGTCAGAGGTACCGCGTTCAGCGCCTTGCCGCCCATCTCGGCCATATAAAGGGAAAACCCAATTTCACTTTTTACTTCTTTCGGAAAATCCTGGAGGTCATCCAGACTAGAGCCGATGAAAATAAGTTTTCTTTTCATTATTCCTCTCCGACATGCCAGTGCGTCTTGCCATAAAAATACCTCCAAGTGCCCTTCAGGCGACACGTTGCCACCTGCTCGTCAGCGACGACAATATGCTAGTTCTGGCATAAAAAGTCAAGGGGCCGATCACGCCGCCTTGCGGCGCTGCCAGTAGCCGGTGAAATCAAGCGAAGGCTTCCGAGCGGGCAGCTCGGTATTTGAAAGTCGAGCTAAGCGAGCCGATTTGACTTATGACGAGCTGGCGGAGCGCAGGGGGGGCGCACGGCTTCAACGAGACGAAGGCAAGCATAGCCAACAAACTGGGGCGGGCAACGATGTCCGCGCATTTCTTCTTGGCCGCACTTGCCGCCACTGGCAGGGAGAGGGTAACTCTAGAGATATCTAGGGGTTCAGTGGCGGTAGACGATGCTTAAGGCGCTGAAGGATTGGCGAGGGTGGATTCTTTTTGCCATTCCTGTCGTAGTGTTCGCTTGGCTTGTAACAAGCTCACAGTCGTTTCATTCCTGCATAAAGTATGCAGACTACTACTACGCCAAATATGCCCTTGCAGAAGGTTTCTCCTACCTCCCTTTCACAGTCCGTCAATATGTCAATTGCTCCGGGCGATTTCTGACCGGCAACAGCGACGCCGTAATAGCCATTTTCACAATCGTCTTGGCGTTCTCTACGATTGGGCTTTGGGCTTCTACTAACAAGCTTTGGGAGGCTGGCGACGATCAGATGAGGTTGATCGAGGGCAACGCCAAAAAGGAGCTTCGTGCTTATCTCACGGTCGTTCCCGATGGGATCAACCAATTGATCGGTGAACCCGACGCTATGGGACATGTCGTGTTGAAAAATGTCGGCAGACTGCCAGCGCGCAATGTCACCCTGCTCGTCAAGATGGAGTTGTCGCACGGTCCAGAGGTGGACTCGTTCTTTCGCAGACAGATTTTCGACATTCCCAAAGTAGCAATCAATTCAGATCGCGTTATCCAGCCTGGCGGAGAAATGCGACAAGGAAACGAACGGCCTACTCTCCCAATTTCTGACCTCTGTGTTCCGGACTACAATGTCTACGTCTACGGTATCGTCAAATACGACAATGGGTATGGGGAGCAGTGCTTCACGAAATTCTGCCATCGGTATGCAACAGCTAGTCGGGATCGCAGCGTTAAGCCGGATAGCAGGCCGAACAAAAGCCGCGCTTTCATCAGCGCAGACAAGGCCCGGTATCATAACTATGGCAACAGTGCAGAGCTTCCCGAATAGCCATGCAAACCATTTGGGCACGTATATCGTATCGGTCGCTTTCGGCGATGATCGTATGCTTTTTAATTGGTGCCAATGCTGCTTGGTCACAGCATCCACCCGAAAGCGCCGGTCAGTACAATGAAAACGCTAAAAAACCAGCAAGCGAGAGCACCAACGCAAAATCAAAGGATAAGTCTGTTTCTACTCAGACCGCCGACGATAACAGCGCCGACGGGAAGGAAGAGAAAGTCCAGACCGACGATAAGCCAGGAATTTCCCGGACGGATCGGTTCATCGGTCTCTTCGAAACCCATGACAAGTTTTGGGTGGCGTTCGGCACCATCATTATAGCTGTCTTCACGGCCATCCTTGGCTTCTCGACAGTCTTCCTTTGGAGAGCTACCAGACGGCTGGTTTTGGGGGCTGAGGACACCGCTAGACGACAGTTGCGGCCCTACGTGTTTCTCGACCCCCAAAAAGAGATGACATTTGTCCGCTACCCGTCCATTTCCCATACTGTCGAGATTGAAATTCACGTCAAAAACTTGGGTCTGACTCCGGCCCACGACGTCATTGGCATTAGTTGGGTCGCTTTGGAAAAATGGCCCTTGCGGGACGATTTTACTTTCGAGGGGCCGATTATCAAGGACCACCCCGTCACGCGAAGTGTCATACCGCCTGACGGGATGGCTCATTATCACACGGGCAGTGGTCGCCCGATGACTCCCGCCGAATTGGCGGCCTTAGAGAACGGTGATCTGCGCCTCTATGTCTATGGGCACATTAACTACACCGATAGCTTCGGCCGCCCGCATTGGACCAACTTCTGCCACGCAAGCACCGCTTTGGGCAAACAGGGCTTCCGCACGGCCATGGCCAAATGCGACCGTCATAACGACGCTGATAGAGATTAGGAAAATGCAGCGCACCATCATGCCAGCCACCCGCTGTGGCGTTTGCGCCACAATACCGCGATCGCCTACAAATCGAGTCGGAAAAAAGACCAAAAAGGGGCCATTGGTTCGACCAGACTACGGTCAGGCAACCGCCTTGATCATGTCCGCGGCCTTCTCGGCGATCATGATGGTCGGCGCATTGGTGTTGCCGCCGATCAGCCTCGGCATCACCGAGGCGTCGACGACGCGCAAGGCTTGCATGCCGTGGACTCGCAGTTCCGGATCAACCACCGCCATATCGTCGATGCCCATCTTGCAGGTGCCGGCCGGGTGATAAATCGTGTCGGCGCGGGCACGGATATGGGACATCAGCTCCGCGTCGCTCGACACGCCGGCCGTGTAGATTTCCTTGTGGCGGTATTTGGCCAGTGCCGGCGCCTCCAGGACACCGCGCATCATTCGAACACCCCTCAGCAGAAGCTCGCCGTCGCGTTCGTCCGATAGAAAGCGCGGGTCGATGCGCGGTGCCGCCAGCGGATCCGCGCTCGACAGCCCGACCTCGCCCCGCGAATATGGCCGCAGCACGCAGACGTGGCAGGAAAAGCCGTAACCCATATGCAGCTTGCGGCCGTGATCGTCGACGATGGCGATGCAGAAATGCAGTTGCAGGTCGGGCCGGTCGATCGCTGGGTCGGATTTGAGGAAGGCGCCGCCTTCCGCGTAGGGCGTAGCGATCATGCCGCCGCCATCCCTGCGCCAGCGCAGCATATGCCGCAGCAGGCCAGGCAGACCGCGCACACCGATGCCCATCATGTCGGCGTCCTTCGACGTCCAGCCCAGGATGAAATCGAGATGATCCTGCAGGTTCTTGCCCACTCCGGGCAGTTCGTGAGCAACCGGAATACCGTGCACGGCAAGTTCGGCGGCGGGGCCAATGCCCGATAGCAACAGCAGTTGCGGCGAACCGAAAGCGCCGCCGCAGACAATGACCTCGCGCCCGGCTTGTGCAATCGCTTCGCTGTTGCCCTTGCGATAGCGAACGCCGGTCGACCGGTTGCCGTCAAGCACGATGCCCGTGGCTTGTGCTCCGGTGATGACGGTAAGGTTGGGCCGGCTCATGACCGGATGCAGATATGCGGCAGCCGCCGAGCATCGTTCGCCATTGCGGCGCTCGTCCCAGAATTGCGTCACCTGATAGAGCCCCGCCCCTTCCTGCTCCGGTCCGTTGAAATCGTCGTTGCGGCGTATCTGGTTTTCGCCGCAGGCCTCGACAAAGGCCCTTGAGAGCGCACGCGGCTCCTGCTGTTCGCCGACCCGCAGCGGTCCTTCGCTGCCATGTAGTGCGTCTGCACCGCGCTGATTGCCTTCGGCGCGCCGGAAATAGGGCAGCACGTCGTCCCACGACCAGCCCTGGCAGCCGAGATCGGCCCATTCGTCATAGTCGCCAAGGTGCCCGCGCGTGTAAAGCATGGCGTTGATGGCACTGGAGCCGCCGAGCGTCTTGCCGCGCGGCTGGTAACCCTTGCGGCCGCCAAGCCCAGGCTGCGGCACCGTCTCGAACGCCCAGTTGTTGATCTTCGGCCGGCCCGGCAGCAGCGCGATGACGCCGGCGGGTGCGCGGATCAGCAGATCCTTGCCGGCTCCTCCCGCCTCGATCAGGCAAACTGTTTTCGAGGTATCTTCGGAGAGCCGCGCGGCAAGCGTGCAGCCGGCGGACCCGCCACCGGCGATGACATAGTCGTAGCGCATGAGACCCCTCCCAGATCGTCAGGCGGATATTTCTATCCGGACGATCAGAGAAGGCCCGATCGCGGGCGATGTAAAGACGCGTGGACCTACCGCCGCGTCAGTTGCCGCGAGCCCGCCGCCAGGAATATCTCGGACCCTTGGGCTCCGATATGGCGGCCGGCTGGTAGTAAAGCCCCAGGCCGCCGGTCCGGCCTTCCTCCAGCCGCTTCAACAGCACCGGATTCGAGATCTCGAACTCGTCGAAACCAAGCCGCAGCATATGCGGCAACGGGTCGACCAGGATCTGCCCGGTGGCACGCAGCGCGCCCGTGAAATGATAGCGGTTGCGCAGCAGTTCGCCCTTGGAGAAAGAACGGCCGTCGCCGAAGGCCGGGAAGGCCAGCGCCACCAGCGACAGCTGGTCAAGCAGGTCGGCGATCTTCTCGAGCTGATCGCCGGGCTGCAGCACGACGCCGAGCCGCTCCTTCGCCGAGCGGCGCACCTCCGGGTCAAGATCGAGGAATGCCTGCAACGGCAGGATGAAGCGGCCATTGCCTGCCAGCGCGTCGGCGCTTTCGGCATGGGTCCACTCGTCCTCGCGAAACCCTTCAGGGGTCCAGAGCCGGGTCTCCGGTGTCGTCGGTTCAGTCATCAAAATTCCTAAAAATTCAAAGAGCTCAAGGGTGTGCTGAAATTCAGGTCAGGCCGCTTCGAAAACGGCTGCTTCCGAGAACCGGAGCGGAGCGTACTTGAAGTACGTGAGCCCCGGAAGCGCAGGAAGCTGCCGTTTGCAGGCCGGCCTCACCTGAATTGCAACATACCCTATAGTGATGCGTCGGTCAGCGACACTTCCAGTCCCGACAGGTGAATGCCGCACTCGGTCTTGGCGTGACCGGCCCAGCGGCCGCTACGCGCGTCCTCGCCCGGCTGCACCGGCTGCGTGCACGGAAAGCAGCCGATCGACAGATAGCCATAGGCGACCAGTGGATTTTCGCGCAGCGCATGCGAACGCATGTAGTCGGCCTGATTCGACGTCGTCCAGTGCGCCAGCGGATTGATGCGGATGCGCGGGCCGACCGCCTCGAACACCGGAAGTGCGGCCCGTGTCGAGGCCTGGAAGCGCTTGCGACCTGTGAACCAGGCACGGAAGGGGGCGACGCCACGTGCCAGCGGCTCGACCTTGCGCACGTCGCAGCAGGCATCGGTGTTGTTCTGATGCAGATTGCCGGTCGGGTCGATCCGTTCGAGCGCCGCCTCGTCGGGCTTGATCACCCGGATGTTGGTCAGCCCGAAATCGGCGACCAGCGCGTCGCGATAGCCGAGCGTCTCCTCGAAATGCTTGCCGGTATCGAGGAAGATGACCGGTAGCGTGCGGTCGATCTCCGCGATCATGTGCAGCAGCACCGCCGAATCCGCGCCGAACGAAGACACGGCGGCGATCTCGTCGTGGAACAGGTCCCTGGCCGCACGTTCGATGATCTCAAGCGGCTTCAAATGGCCATAGAGCGCATCGAGGCCCGCCGCCTTGGCGGCGGCGCCGTCCTCGACGTCGGCAATACGGTCAAGCGGCCTTGGCTTCGCCAGCATAGAGCGCCTCCTTGAACGGCGCGGGACCGAAACGGCGGTAGGCGTCGATGAATATTTCCTGTGGGTTGAGCCGAAGGCCGAGATAGGTATCGACGATCGTCTCGATGGCGTCGGTGATCTCTTCCGACGAGAAGCCGCGGCCGATGATCTCGCCGACGGAGGTGTTTTCGTCGGCCGAACCGCCGAGCGTCACCTGGTAGAGCTCGGAGCCTTTCTTCTCGACACCGAGGATGCCGATATGGCCGACATGGTGGTGGCCGCAGGCATTGATGCAGCCGGAGATCTTGAGCTTCAATTCGCCGATCTCGCGCTGCCGCTCCAGCGAGGCGAAGCGTTGCGAGATTTCCTGCGCGATCGGGATCGAACGCGCCGTCGCCAGCGCGCAATAATCGAGGCCCGGGCACGAGATGATGTCCGAGATCAGGTTGGAATTGGCCGTTGCCAGCCCGATGTCGACCAGCGCGTCATAGACGGCCTTCAGGTCGGCGCGCGCCACATGCGGCAGGATCAGGTTCTGCTCGTGGCTGACGCGCAACTCGTCGAAGGCGTATCTTTCGGCGATATCGGCGACGGCTTCCATCTGGCTGTCCGATGCGTCGCCCGGTACCTCGCCGATGCCCTTGAGCGAAATCGTCACCGCGGCATAATCGGGATGGCGGTGCGTCACCACGTTCTGGTCGAGCCAGTCCGAGAAGCCCTTGGAATCCAACCGCGCGAGCTTGACGGCCTCGTCGCCTTCCGGACGTCCGGCCAGCGCCGGCGGCGCGAAATAGGCCTCGATGGCGCGGATGTCCGCCTCAGGCAGCTTCAGCTCCGCGTCCTTCAACTCCTGCCACTCGGCCTCGACCTGGCGGGTGATTTCCTCGGCGCCGGTCTCGTGCACCAGGATCTTGATGCGCGCCTTGTACTTGTTGTCCCGGCGGCCATAGAGGTTGTAAACGCGCAGGATCGCCGTGCAGTAGGACAGAAGATCGGCTTCCGGAAGGAAGTCGCGGATCTTGCGCGCCACCATCGGCGTGCGGCCCTGGCCACCGCCGACATAGACGGCGAAGCCGAGTTCGCCGGCGGCGTTCTTCTTCAGGTGCAGGCCGATGTCATGCGTCTGGATGGCGGCGCGGTCACGCTCGGCTCCCGTCACCGCGATCTTGAACTTACGCGGCAGGAACGAGAATTCCGGATGCACCGACGACCACTGCCGCAGGATTTCCGCATAGGGGCGCGGATCGGCGACCTCGTCGGCGGCAGCGCCGGCAAAATGGTCCGCGGTGACATTGCGGATGCAGTTGCCGCTGGTCTGGATGGCGTGCATCTCGACGCTGGCCAGGTCCGCCAGGATCGCCGGAATGTCCGACAGCGCCGGCCAGTTGAACTGGATGTTCTGGCGCGTGGTGAAATGGCCGTAGCCCTTGTCGTATTTGCGGGCGATGTGGCCGAGCATGCGCAACTGCTTGCCGTTCAGCGTGCCGTAGGGCACGGCGATGCGAAGCATATAGGCGTGCAGCTGCAGGTAAACGCCGTTCATCAGCCTGAGCGGCCGGAACTGGTCCTCGGTGATCTCGCCGGACAGCCGGCGCTGGACCTGGTCGCTGAACTCGGCGACGCGGGCCTGGACAAAATCGTGGTCGAACTCATCGTAACGGTACATGCTTCGTCTTTCAGGGCGCGTCCGCCCACTTTCACTTTCAGTCTGGCTTACGCCGCCCGTATAGCCTGCTTGCCGAGATCGCCGCGAATAGTGGGACCGGCGGCTCGGATCTTCTCGCGCAACCGCACCGGCTCGACGACGCCGTCGACGACTTCCGCGTCGATCAGATTGACGTCGACCACTTCATTGTCGGCATAGGCCTTGGCGCCGATCGCCTCCAGCCGATCCTCGGCCGCCTTGTCATGGGCAAGGTCTGCATTGTCCACCGTCTCGGCCCAGCCGCCATCGGCGTACCAGACGGCGATGCCGTCGCCGAGGCGATTGGCGGTCAGTATCTTCATGGCTGAACTCCCTCGGTGGCCGCTACGGGCGCATGCCTGTGAGCCGCGAGCGGCTCGGACCGCTCGAAATTGGCCCCGGCGACAGCGTCGCCGATGATGGTCATGACCGGTCCCGACAGATCCGCGCGCGCTTCCAGCGACGGCAGGTCGGCGAGTGTGCCGTGAAAGCGTCGGCGATTGGTCAGGCTGGCATTCTCGACCACGGCGACCGCCGTGTCCGGCGACAGGCCGGCCTCGATCAGCCGGCCGGCAACTTCGGCCGCGACCGAGCGGCCCATATAGACGGCGACGGTAGCACCGGAAATGGCGAGCTTGGCCCAGTCTGGCAATGAATTGCCCTTGAGATCGTGGCCGGTGGTGAACACCATCGAGGAGGAAACGCCGCGCAGCGTCAGCGGCAGCTCGAAATCGGCGGCAGCGGCGAAGGCCGCGGTGACACCCGGAACCACCTCATAGGCGATGCCGGCATCGCGCAGCGCCGCCATCTCCTCGCCGGCGCGCCCGAACACCAGCGGATCACCCGACTTCAGCCGCACGACGCGCTTGCCCGCACGGCCGAGCTCCACCAGCAATGCATTGATTTCGGCCTGGCTCTTGGTGTGGCAACCCTTGCGCTTTCCCACCGGCAGACGCTCGGCATCGCGGCGCCCCATGGCGACGACCGCCTCCGGCACCAGCGCGTCATGGACGATGACGTCGGCTTCCATCAGGAGACGATGCGCCCGCAGGGTCAGGAGATCCTCGGCGCCGGGACCGGCGCCCACCAGGGCGATGTGGCCGCGAACGGGCGCGTCGGACGTCAGCAGATCGGCGGCGGCTTCGCGCGCCCGCGAAAATTCGCCAGCCTCGACCGCGCGCGCCGGCGCTCCACCGAAGAAGTCGCTCCAGAAACGGCGACGTATATTGCCCCTGGGCAATCTCTCGGCGGCATTGCGGAACGAGGCGGCAAGCGCCGCCAGCGCGCCAAGCGACGGCGACAGCATGCGGTCGATGCGGCCGCGCAGCATCTGCGCCAGCACCGGGCCTGCGCCTTCGGTGCCGATGGCAATGGCGACCGGCGCGCGGTTGACCAGCGCAGGCGTGAAGAAATCGCAGAGGTCCGGCCGATCGACCGCATTGACCGGAATGCCCAGCCGGCGCGCGTCGGCGGCCACGCGACGATCGAGCGTCTCGTCGCCGCTGGCGGCAAACACCATCACGGCGCCTTCGAGCCGTGAGGCGTCATACCCGGCGGCCACATGGTTCGCGCCGGTCTCGGCGATGAAGGCCAACAGCTCCGGTTCGGCATTTGCGGCGATGATGTACAGAACCGCGCTCGACTGGGCGATCAGCCGCGCCTTGGCCAGCGCCTGCTCGCCGCCGCCGACAATGGCCACGGCTTCGCCCTCGACCCGCACGAAGACGGGAAAGGCATTGAGCTTGGTGGTGGCTTGCGGCATCAGAAAAGCAATCCGGGAACAGTTTCGCAGTTTTACGCCCAGGCATAAAAAAGCAGAAGCAAAGCACTCGCTCATCCGGTGATGGCAGGCAATCGCTTTTTCGCAACCGCGAAGAGCAGGAGAAAAATATTCCACGCCCATGTCCTGAGCACACCAGGGCCGTCGAAACAGGCCTTGATTTCAGGCACTTTTAGCTGCCGGCGACTTATCTCGCAAAATAGTTTTTTCTAAATTCTACCAATTCAGTAGATTAAAGTCGTGCAGAGGCGATTTCATGTTCGCCGCCCGTCTTCGCGACCGCTCGGTCCGCCGTTTCAGTTGGAACGTGACCGGCCAGAAAGCGTTCCCGGAATAGCCACCACTCAACAAGGAGCGTTTTCATGAACACGATCAATTTGAAGCATGGCATTTGGGTTCTGGTGGCCGACGGTGAAAAGGCGCTCCTGCTCAAGAATGCCGGCGACACCAAATTTCCCAACCTTGAAGTCGTGCAGGTGATGGAACAGGAAAACCCGCCCACCCGCGAACAGGGAAGCGACAGCCCGGGCCGATACAATGATGGCCCATCCGTACACCGCAGCGCGGTCGAGGAGACCGACTGGCACCGTATCGGCAAGGAACGCTTCGCCCAGGAGATTGCCGCCCGGCTCTACAAGCTTGCCCATGACGGCGAGTTCGACAGCATCGTGCTTGTCGCCCCACCGGTGGTGCTCGGTGCCATGCGCAAGAAGCTGCATAAGGAGGTTGGTGACAAGGTGACGGCCGAGATCCCGAAGACCATGACCAACCACGACATTTCCGAGATCGAGGCCTTGTTGCAAGCAGCCTGATCGCCGGCAACAGGACGAATACCATCGCGAGCTGGAACAAATCGGCGGCATCCGTTCGCCGGTCCAGCATTTTGTCGCCGCGGGGTCGCTTTTCGCACCCTTGCGGGTTGCATCATCGTTACCGCTTCCACCATATTGCAAGACAGGCGACGGCTTCGGGCGGCGCATATCCGACATCGCTAGCTTGAAAGGCGCTCCATAGACAATGCCGCATGACACGCCCCTTATCGCCACCATCGTCGCCGGTCTGGGGCTGGCTTTCGTCTTCGGCGCTCTCGCCAACCGCTTCCGCATTCCGCCATTGGTCGGCTATCTCGTAGCCGGCGTGCTGGTCGGGCCGAACACGCCCGGTTTCGTCGCCGACGCCGGGCTTGCCAACGAATTGGCCGAAATCGGCGTCATCCTGCTGATGTTCGGCGTTGGCCTGCATTTTTCGCTCAAGGACCTGCTGTCGGTCCGCGCCATCGCCGTGCCTGGCGCCATCGTCCAGATCGGCTTTGCCACCGCACTCGGCGCCGGGCTGTCCTGGATGCTCGGCTGGTCGATGGGCGCGGGCCTGGTGTTCGGCCTGGCGTTGTCGGTCGCATCGACCGTGGTGCTGCTGCGCGCACTTCAGGAACGCCGCCTGATCGAGACCGAGCGCGGCCGCATCGCCGTCGGCTGGCTGATCGTCGAGGACCTGGCCATGGTGCTGGCGCTGGTGCTGCTGCCGGCGCTTGCCGGTGTGCTCGGCGGCCAGGAACAGGCCGATGCCCATTCGAGCGGCCTGCTGTCGCTGCCGGCCAGTTACGGCATCTGGGGCGTGGTCGGCATCACGCTGGCCAAGGTCGCCGCCTTCGTCGTCGTCATGCTGGTGGTCGGCCGCCGGGTCATTCCCTGGATCCTGCACTACGTCGCCCATACCGGGTCGCGCGAACTGTTCCGTCTCTCGGTGCTCGCCATTGCGCTCGGCGTCGCCTTCGGCGCGGCAAAATTGTTCGGCGTCTCGCTGGCGCTGGGCGCCTTCTTCGCCGGCATGATCATGAGCGAATCCGAGCTCAGCCACCGAGCGGCGGAAGAATCGCTGCCGCTGCGCGATGCCTTCTCGGTGCTGTTCTTCGTCTCCGTCGGCATGCTGTTCGACCCGTTCAGCCTGATCAGCAACGGCCTGCCGATCCTGGCGACGCTGGCCATCATCGTCATCGGCAAGTCGCTGGCGGCGTTCGTCATCGTCGTCGCCTTCGGCTATCCCCTGGCCACGGCCTTGATGATTTCGGCCAGCCTTGCCCAGATCGGCGAATTCTCCTTCATTCTGGCCGAACTCGGCGTCGGGCTGAAACTCCTGCCCGAGCAAGGCCGCGATCTGATCCTGGCCGGCGCCATCCTGTCGATCGTGCTCAACCCGCTGATGTTCCTGGTCATCGACTGGATGAAGCCTTGGCTGGAGGCCCGCGCCGCCAGGACGACGCCGCCGGTGGACGCCAAGCCGGTCGGTCCGGCGACGGCACCGGGCCAGGTGGCCTCCGTCGCCGCAACGTCCAGCAAGGAAGACGGGCCGCCGCCGAGGACGACACTTGCCGGTCATACCATCCTGATCGGCTATGGTCGGGTCGGTGGGCTCGTCGGTGCCGCGCTGAAGGAAGCGGCACTGCCTTTCCTCGTCATCGAGGATGCCGACAAGACGCTGGCGAAGCTGAAAGCAGATGGCATCGAAACCATCGCCGGCAATGCCGCCAATGCCGAAGTGTTCGCCGCCGCCAATCCGGAGGGCGCAAAGCGGCTGATCCTTGCCATCCCCAATGCCTTCGAGGCCGGCCAGATCGTGCTGCGGGCACGCACCGCCAATCCCAACATCAACGTCGTCGCCCGCGCCCATTCCGATGCCGAGGTCGAGCATCTGAAGGGATTAGGCGCCGACACGGTGATCATGGGCGAACGCGAGATCGCTCGCGGCATCGTCGAAGAGGTACTCGGTTCCAAGCCGGGCGCGGCCGAACCAACGGCGGCCTGAGCCAACCGCACCACAGGCGCGGTATTCAAGCCACGAATGCCGAACCGCCGTTTTGCGCGACGCTGCCGAGGTATTTTGCCGGAGGCTTGCCAAGCGCCTTCTTGAACATGGTGATGAAGGCGGTGACCGAGCCATAGCCGAGATCGCCCGAGACCTGCTGCACACTCGCACCCGAGGCCAGCTCCCGAATGGCGACGATCAGGTGCAATTGCTGGCGCCAGCGCCCGAAGCTCAAGCCAGTCTCCTTGACGACGAGACGCGCCAGACTGCTTTCGCTGAGCGCAACGCGGCTGGCCCATTGTGCCAGCGTGCTGCGATCGGCGGGGTCCTGCGCTAACGCCTCGGCGATCCGCCTCAATCGCGGCTCGGCTGAAATCGGCAGATGCAGTTGCTGGACAGGCATGCGCGGCAGTTCGGCAAGCAGGGTCCTGGTCAGGAGGTCATCCCTTGCCTTGTCGTCCTGCACGCTGTCGGACAGCTCGACGATCAGTTCGCGCAGCAGCGGCGAAATTGAAAGCGTGCAGCACCGGTCCGGCAATTCGGCGGCTCCCGGCTCGATATAGACGAAGAAGATCCGGGCATTGGCCGTCGCGATGTTGCTGTGCTCCATGGAACCGGGGATCCATACCCCGCAATGCGGCGGCACCATCCACAGGCCGCTCGGAACGCGGCATGTGACGCCGCCTCCGAGCGCAAAGACGAGCTGGCCCTTGCGATGCCAATGAGCGGGAACCTCTGCACTGGTTTCGGTGACGTCGACACGAACGGCGATGGCTGGCGCCAGCACGTCATCGACATTGAAATTGAGCCATGGGTAGCGAAGAGGCTGTCTCATGATCGACTGCTTTTAGCGATTAAATGCCATGATAGCTAAATTCCTCGAGCTGCGAAGCCGGTAAGGTCCGGCGTCCAGCAAGAAGGGTGCGTAGCCATGCTCGCCTTAATCATATCTTCCGACAGCGCCACGCGGCTCAGGCTGGCCGAGGTGGAAGAACCTCGGCCCCTCGCGGACGAAGCGCTCGTCTCCGTCCACGCAACCTCGTTGAACCGGGGTGAACTGCGCCTGCTCACCATCCGTCCGAACGGCTGGAGACCCGGCCAGGACATCGTTGGAATTGTCGAACGCGCGGCCGCCGATGGCTCCGGGCCGGCTGCGGGCACCCGGGTCGCGGCCTTGGTCGACCAGGCCGGCTGGGCCGAACGGGTCGCCGTTTCAACCGACCGTCTCGCCGTCCTGCCGGATGAGGTCGGCTTCGTCTCGGCAGCCACGCTCCCCGTGGCGGGCACGACGGCGCTCAGGACTTTGCGCCATGGCGGTGACCTGGCCGGCCTAAAGGTCTTGATCACCGGTGCAAGCGGTGCCGTCGGCCGCGTCCAAATCCAGATCGCCCGCGAGCAGGGTGCTTCAGTGACCGCCATCGCCGCCGGCCGGCACCACGAGGATCTGCGTGGGCTGGGAGCCGAGCAGATCGTCGAGTCGATCGAGCAGGCCGAGGGGCCGTTTTCGCTGATCACCGAGTCGGTCGGCGGCAAAAGCCTCGCACATGCGATCGAACGCGTCGCGCCCGGTGGGACAATCGTCATCTTCGGTTCGAGCAGCGGCGAACTCACGCCGGTTGGATTCCGCCAGTTCGTTCCGGGTCACGAAGGGGCAAGGCTTCAGACATTCGCCTACTACACGTCCGGTTCCGCCATCGGCGCTGACATCGCCACGCTGCTCGCCCTGGTCGCTGCCGGACGGCTGGAAACCCGTGTGGCTATGACCGTGCCGTGGACGGAGATCGGACAAGCCCTGGACGCACTGCGCCAGCGCAGCTTCAGCGGCAAGGCCGTTCTCACCTTGGCCGGATGAGCAGACCTTGGCTCGACCAGTTCAAACGTGCTGGCCGCCATTGATGTGGATTTCCGAGCCGGACACATAGGACGACTGGGCCGAGCACAGGAAGAAGATGATGTCGGCGACCTCCGCAGTGGTGCCCAGGCGCCGCAGCGGGATGGTCTCGACGATCTTGTCCGTGCCCGGCGACAGGATCGCCGTGTCGATCTCGCCCGGTGCGATGGCGTTGACGCGGATGCCGTGCGGGCCGAAATCATGCGCCATCTCGCGCGTCAGCGAGCCAAGTGCGGCCTTCGACGTCGCGTAGGCGGTGCCGGCGAAGGGATGCACGCGGGTGCCGGCGATCGAGGTGACGTTGACGATCGAGCCCTTGGCCGCGGCTAACTCTTTGAACAGCCCCCGCGCGAGCATGATCGGCGCGAAGAAATTGACCTGGAACACGTCGCGCCAGACATGCATCGGCGTGTCGATCGAGTTCATGCGGCTGTTGCCATCCCTGAGCTTGGGCGAAATCCCGGCATTGTTGACCAGCGCATTGAGCTGGCCGCCATGCGCTTCGAGCCGATGACGGATCTCCGACACGGCAATACCGACATCTTCCTGATCGGCGAGATCGACCTTGATGTGGTCCTCGGGACCGGCAGGCCACGGGCAATCCTCGGCGAAGGCCTGGCGCGAGCAGGTGATGACGCGCCAGCCCTCGCGCGAAAAGCGCTTGACCGTGGCATGGCCGATGCCCCGGCTGGCGCCGGTCAGCACGATGGTTTTTCTGGTGTCGAGTTCAGCCATGTCGCGGTCTCCGGCCGGAGGTGTAGCCGAACACCGTGGCGCTGGCGAGAGGCGGATTGACGCTCAGCCGCCACCGAGAATGTCGAGGATCGAGGTCCGCTTCTTCTTCAACGGACCGCCAACGCTGCCCGGAGGGACCGGATGCCCGACCGAGGCGGTCGTGCCATTGTCAGCCGGCATGTCAAAACCATCGGCATCGACGGTCTGGGCAGGCCGCGCCGCGCGGACCGGTGCTGGCCTCGCCGGTGCCGTCGCCTGCGCGATCGGCGCTTGCTGTCCGACCGAAGCCGACGGAACCGGTGCCGGCTGGTTGTTGTCGGCCGAGGGAATGTCGTCGGGCACAATGGTATCCGGCGGCGTCGACTTCCAGGTGCCGGGCAGCGGCCGCACCGGCACGCCCTCATGCGCCGCGACCATGAATTCGTGCCAGGCCTGCGCCGGCAGCGCGCCGCCGGTGACCTTCTTCATCGCCGTGCCGTCATCATTGCCGAACCACACGCCGGTGGTGAGATTGGCGGTGTAGCCGACGAACCAGGCGTCGCGCGAATTCTGGCTGGTGCCGGTCTTGCCGGCCGACGGCCAGGCGAAGGCCGCCTTCTTGGCGGTGCCGACCTCGACCGTACCGGTCATCATCGAGTTCATCATGCCGACGATCTCGGGCTTGATCACACGCGGCGCGCTGCCGCCGGCGCTGTCATAGAGCACCTTGCCGTCGGCTGTCGTCACGCGGCGGATGAAGTGGATGTCGGGCTTGTAGCCGCCATTGGCGAAGGGCACATAGGCCGAGGTCAGCTCCAGCGGCGTCACTTCCGAGGTGCCAAGCGCGATCGAGGTGTTGGCCAGCAGATCGGACTGGATGCCCATGCGGTGCGCGGCTTCCACCACCGCGTTCGGCCCGACCTCCATGGTCAGCTGCGCGGCAACCGAGTTCAGCGACTTGGCCAGCGCCGTCGCCAAGGTGACTTTGCCAAAGTACTTGCCGCCGTAATTGTCGGGCGTCCAGTTGCCGATCTTGATCGGCGCGTCGTTGCGCACGCTGTCGGGCGTACGGCCGGCCTCGAGCGCCGCCATGTAGACGAACGGCTTGAACGCCGAGCCAGGCTGCCGGCGCGCCTCGGAGGCGCGGTCGAACTGGCTGGTCGAATAGTCATAGCCGCCGACCATGGCGCGCACCGCGCCGGAATCGTCGATCGATACCAGCGCGCCCTGGGTGACGTTGAGCTTCTTGCCGCTGTCGTCGATCAGCCGGCGGATCGACTGTTCGGCAAGCTTCTGCAGGTTCAGGTCGACGGTGGAGTCGATGACGATATCGCCGCGCACGTCGCCGATCAGGTCGGGCAGTTCTTCCATGATGGTGTCGGCGACATAGTTTTCCGAGCCGGTCCAGTAGGACGGCGAGCGCGTCGCCGGCGCGCTCAGCGCCGTCTTCAGCTCCTTCTCGCTGATCTTGCCCTCCTCGCGCATGGCGGCGAGCACCAGTTGCGAGCGCTCCTCGGCGGCCTTGGGATCGCGCGCCGGCGACAGCCGCGAGGGCGCCTTCAGCAGGCCAGCCAGGAGTGCGGCTTCCGACAGGGTGACGTCGCGCGCGCTCTTGCCGAAATAACGCCGCGAGGCCGCCTCGACACCATAGGCGCCGGAGCCGAAATAGACCCGGTTGAGGTACATTTCGAGGATCTGGTCCTTGGTGTGCTTATGCTCCAACCACAGCGCCAGCAGCACTTCCTGCACCTTGCGTTCCAGCGTGCGGTCGGGCTTCAGGAATAGGTTCTTGGCCAATTGCTGCGTTAGCGTCGAACCACCTTGCGAGAAGTGCCCGCCGGCGAGATTGGTGACCATGGCGCGCGACAGGCCGATCGGATCGACGCCGAAATGCGAATAGAAACGGCGGTCCTCGATGGCGATCACCGCCTCGGGAATATAGGGCGACATTTCATGCAGGCCGACCGCTTCGCCACCACTCATGCCACGATTGGCCAGCAATTGCCCGTCGGCAGAGACGATCTTGATGTTGGGCGCGCGGTCCGGGATCGACCAGGTCGTGGCCGCGGGCATCTTGGCGCCGTAGTAGATAACGACGCCCGCGACCGCGATGCCGCCCCATATGGCGAGCACGAAGCACCAGTAGACCAGCCGGCCGAGCACGCCGAACAGGCCACGCCCGCTTCCACCGCGCCTCCCCCGCGACGATTTCCCCTTCGATGATTTGCGTTTGGCGGAGGCTTTGCGGTTGCTCGGCACGACGCGGTCCTCCTCGCTCACCGAAAGACCCGTCTGGGATTTCGCCCGTGGCGGTCCCTCGAAGCTGGGCTCGATGCGGCTGTCTCTGCGGTTCGCCATGCGCTGCGCTGATGTCCCCGGTGCCAATGGCGCTCGGGTTGAAGAGTAGATGCGGCGATTTAAGGGCGGGTTAAATCCGAAAAATTCAAAGCGATTAATAATCAATCGCTTGGCGGCGGCCCGTTACCGCGCGTTACCGCAGCTGTTACCGCTCTGTTCACGGAGCTTGAGCAACGATTGTGGTGACAAACCCAAATCGAAACATGAATATGACCTACGGTTCATGACGCTCTCAGGGACCCCCTCGTAGGCCCAATGAGGAGCGCTGTCGCGGCTTATGTAGACAATCGGAAGAGTTGGCTTGGCTCTCCTTACGCGCTTGGCTAATTCCTATCCTGATTTTCCGGGGCCAGGCGGATGTCCGTTAGAAGTGCGGCGAACTTGTGCGGGTCTTTAATCGAAAGCTTCTATCGCACTGACACTCATTTGTTAGTGTCCCAATCCCTGCCAATCACAAGGAGGATTGGTTCCGTAGGCCAAAGGCTCAAGACGGCAACTCTTAGCCGTAGCGGAATAGGAACCAGCAAAGGGAATTGACTCGCTAAACGCCACGCAGGGCGTAATGTGACTTGTCGCCCGCACCCTTAGAGGCAAACGGGCGCTTGGTAGCCAAATCAGGTGCTCCCCCCAATGCACGCGCGGGAGGATTTAAGTGGCAAAGGCCCATTCGCACAATTCCATCTCGGCCTTCGATTGCGACGTCATTCGAGAGGCGTTCCGATCGTGGGTTATCGAAGACAAAATTCCAGAGCACGAATGGCAGGAACGCGCCAAGGGTCTAATCCACACCCTGACGGGGATAGAGGATCTCGACCCAGACATGCTCGAATGGATTGTGCGAAAATAAAGCCCTAGCGCTAAGGGGTCGGCGCTAGGGCTGTTGGGCATGTACGCGATACCTGCATGACCTAACGTTAGGCTGCGCTCATATAGTGAACGAAGAGTGAATAAAACTACCAGACTAAGGGATGGCTACAGGACCTGTAGGGGGCGCATTATCTGACATCAATCGACGCCGGCTTCGAAATCATCCCTAAATTTGAGCGTCAGCGATTCTGGGAGTGCCGCTTTGGCGACGGCCTCGAAGTCGGCCAGGCTCCAATCCGGTTGATCATAGTCACGATCTCCGCCCCCATCTTGACGCCGGAGAATATAAACGCTGCAGGGTGGGAGCCTACTAGGGCCTCTAATCATTCGTCGGTAACGCGGCGCAATGAAAACAACCACTTACCTTTAAAGGCGGGTTAAACTGTTGGGCGACCATCCATTTGAAATTACTTACGAATTTGTTAACGGGTTACCGCGCGTTACCGCTGCTGTTACCGCTCTGTTCACGGCGCTTGAGCCGGGCCTCGGCAAAGCGATCGGCGGCTTCTAAGACGGCCCGGTCATATTTCTCGGTGGTTTTGGTGGCGGTATGTCCGGCAACCTTGCTGGCATCGTCCAACCTGGCGCCCGACGCCCTGCCTTCGGTGATCCCAGAGGCGCGCAGATCGCGAGCCCACAAGGTCGTCGGCAAGCCCGCCGCCTTCCTGTCGACCGTCCAGCGTTGCGCGAAGATTGAGGCACGCCAAGGCAGACCGTTTTCTTCGGAAACGATCATGGGGCCGGTGCGGTTTTCAACCGGCCAATGCTTCAGCTCATCCATCACCATCGGCGCTTTCTGCAGCGAATAGGAAATTATCGCTCCCGAGCTATCGGCGGTTTTAGACGGGGTGTAGTGGAGCACCATGTCAGCATTGATGTCTTCCCATCGCAAACCGAACCATTTCATGTCCCGATCGGCGTCGAAAACTTCCGAAATGCCGCCCATATTCACCGGCCACCATTGGCCAATCGCATCCCACAGCCGCAAAACCGTCTCGAAGCAAAGGGCATAGGCTAACGCCGACGACGGTCGGCCATTCTTATGAGCGGCTGCTCGCGCCGCTACAATTTGCTGAGCCGTAGCCGACTGGTTACGCGGTTTCGGGTGTGGCAACGTCTTGGCCGTTTCGCGCATCACTGCGGCTAATGCTCCGCAACCCTGAAGGCGCATCATGATACCGAAGCTAACGGCCGCGAACAGAACTGCACGTGCCGTGGTTGCTGCCGCGAGATATCGGCCGTTCTCTGACCAAACATCGTGCCAATCCATCAAATCGACGCCAGTGGTATCGTCAATCCGCACGCTGCCTATATGGGCCTTTAGATTCTTCAGGTAGTGGTTGTAAGGCCGGAGCGACCCAGGTCGCAGCTTACGATAGGTGCTGCGCGGGTGCGTCTCATAAATCGACAGGAGCGACTTGATCGAGCCGTCAAACTTCAGCGGATCGGCACGATAGCCGGTGCGCCACAGAAGCATTTCCGCCTGCAACGAATCGCACTTCGCCTTCAGCATGTCAGGTTGGTCAGCGAGGTAGTAGAGGTTTACGGTCTTCGGGCTATAGCCGTTGCTTACGTCTACTTCGTTGGCCACCCAAAACGGAGTTCTACCCCTCGTGCGCTTGATCCACTTCAGCCCGGGTGCCTTGATCTGCGTTTCGCCTTCCATTGGCTTGCGTCCGCTCTGCCAGGCGCCGCTGCTGGGGATTGGGCGGTGCCAAGATAACCTTCGTAGAAACGGCGTATGAGAGCGACAGGCCGACCGCCGTGGAAATCGTCAACTGCCGGGAAACCTGCCCTGCCAGAAAGTGTCGGCAGCCGCTCGCGCATCCATCTTTCCGCTCTATCGCGCCCGACGATCGCCTGCGCGATTTGCTGATCGGTTGCGAACAGAGGTAAGTCTTCAAGCCGCAGTGGTGTCGCCTCGATGGTAGCAAACTGAGTGGAATCGGCCTGCCGAAAGATATTTCTCTGACTTTTTGTCATCGCTCATGCCCGCATTGGGACGTCCAGTGACGTCGGGCCAGCGTCGTCGAAATCTCTCCATTGGCGTATGGCGCTTCAGTACGCCCCTGCGTCCCTTTCCTCCTCGGATCACTCCCGAAAATATTATCGTCCGGTACATTTTGGACGACGAGCCTTCACGCGCCGCAGCGGTGCGAAAAATCAAGGACGCTCGGCTTCTCGAGGTTGTGGCTTGGCTCACCCTTCAACCGAGGCCAGACCGACGAGGATCATAGTTCCCCATCCGCGGCAGGCTCGCCCAGCAAGGCCAGCACGCCCCGCCAAAATCGCAAATCCGCTTCCCGATGCGAATTGCGCGCCGAAAGCGCGCACCATTCGATTGCTTGGGCAGCATCAGTGCCGAACAGGCAGCGCGCCGTCTTGGCAATCGCCTCCGGAGTGCTACGGGTCCACAGCTTGCCATCGTGCTTTGAGACCGAGGATGCAGCAAGCGCGATGTCGCATTTGGCCGTACCGGCCTCTTTTTGATGCACGGCTGATCTCGGAAACGGCGGCGTTATGATGGATGGTCTTTTCATGTCACTCGATCTCCGCGCTGGTACATCATCACTGACATGCAGACGTCCTCACGGCGCTTTCGCGGGTAAGGCGTTTTTTGGGCGCTGCCGGGGATTGACCCGCTCGGCTTTTGGGCATGGACCATGCGCATCAGATCGACGAGCGCGGCGCGCAGCTCCGGCCAGGGAAAGTCCGTGCAGTCTTCCGCGCTTTCGCCTTCGCATAGGATTGCATCGAGCTTGCCTGCCACACCGGAAAGCGTCGTGGCAGGCGCTGACATTAGGGCATCTGCCAGCTCTTGTTCTCTGTCGGTGGCGAGCAGCTGTGCCCTTTTGGCAGCGGAATAGCCGATCTGCCGGTCTTCGGCATCCCAACGCGCCCGATGGGCAGCCAGGTCGGCCTCCGCAAGAGCACGGAGGTCGGCAAAACGTTCATCATCCCCGAACAGCTCTTCCAAATCGCCTGCGCAGGAGACGGTGACAGTTACATTCTCGTCGGTCAGGTGGACCTCCGCTCTTGGGAACCCGATGGCTTCGATTAGCTGGGTCTCAAGGTTCTGCTGCTTACGGCAGAGCACGGCAGTTCTTTCATAGGCGGATTGCCAGTCGTGCCACAGCGCCAGAGCTGGGTCGACGACAGTGCTGGCGAGCGCCCCGGCTGCCGCCGCATTCTCTTGAAATTTGAGCGTCGCCGCGAGCGCAGCCGTTCCCATAAGCAAATGCCTCCGAGTGACGAAAGGCAGAGTCGTGCTAATCTCAGAATCAGCCATGATCCGAGCTCCCTTTAGCTTGGTGTGGTCAGGCTGACCAAGGTGTTCCCGCACCTTGGTCTGCCGCTCTGTAGCACGGCTCGCTTAAGCGAAGCCGAGCATTAGATATTGATAGAAAAAATATCAATTCGATTGGTGCAAATGTCAATAGAAAATCTATCAAATCGCTCTTCAGCTGTCACAACTCGGCAAGTGAAGGCTGCCAGGGCCCTGCTTGGGTGGTCCCAAGGAGACTTAGCGACGCATTCTGCTGTTTCAGAACCGACGATAGCTCGGCTTGAGGCTGAGGATGGACCGCTTGGTGGCCGTACCGATACGGTCATGAAGATGGTCCGCGCATTAACGCGCGCAGGCATCGAATTCATTCCTGGAAATGGCGGCGGTCCTGGCGTCCGTTTGGCAAGGCCTGCCGATGATCGGTGATCACTAGGCTCAAATCAAAAGCGCTTAATCAAACGTACTTTTCAAGCACGACGCCTACCAACCGCAGTTCGCACTTCCCTTTTAGAGGCGCGCGATGGCGCCTATGTTTGACCGGCGACACGTCAGGATCGGGGCGAAATCGGCGCTCGATCCCCACGCGCCCCTCACGACTCATGTCGCCGAGGAAGCAACCGGTGTTGATCTCGCCGTACCGGAGCTCACCACGATCAAGGCGTCGCGGACTTTCTGGGACAAGGCAGTGATCGCTCATGGGCTGCCGCTGGTTGAGCGGCGCAGTGAACTACGGTCGGAAGGGGAGCGGGTCTCGCGACATTACTACGACTTGCACTGCCTCATGCAGTCGGAAACCGGTAGAGCCGCGCTCGCCGACCTCGGATCTCGGCGCAGATTGGGTGCGTCACGCGCGCATGCTTTTCCATCGACCGACTATGATCTCGCTTCAGCAGTACCGGGGAACTTCGCGATCGGGCGGATGCCCCAGATGGTCGAATCACTTGTGCACGACTACGCCAATACGACGGCTATGATCTTCGGCACTCCGCCGGCCTCGATGACATTATGGCATCGGCGCAAAAGATAGAGCAGGGCCTCAACAGCCCCGCCTAGCGCTCACGCTGGAGCGCCGCCGCTCCATTCTGGCCGCTGAGCCTGACCTTCAATGCGCGAAACTCGATCCGGGCCAGGTCGGCAGATGTCTCTGACTATGCAAGACGCAGCATCGTTATCGAATTGCTTGGCGAATGCGGTCAGTCAGCGTTTGCTCAGCATCGAAGTAACCCTGCCAGGCGTCGGGCTGTTGAGCCCGCGCGGCAGCGGCAACAACGTCGAACATGGTGGCACTTTTGAAAGTCGGCAACTCGTCCCAGGCGACCGGTATGGCGCAGGAGGCACCGGGCCGCGCACGGGTCGACCAGGGACAGATTGCCGTCGCGCCTTGTCCGTTGCGCAAGTAGTCAAGAAACATGCGGCCCTTGCGCTTCGCCTTGCTCATGTTAGCGACGAAACGCGAAGGGTCCGTGCGAGCCAGCAGTTCAGCGAAGTCCTGGCAGAAGCTTTTGACCTTCTGCCAGTTTGCTTCGGGGACAATCGGAACGACGACGTGAACGCCCTTGCCGCCGGATAGCAACGGCCACGAGCGCAGGCCGAGCGCTTCCAGAATGCTTCGGATATCCAGGGCTGCCTGCTTGACATCATCGAAGCTTAGGCCCTCGTCGGGATCGATGTCGAAGATCATGCGATGTGGCAGACTCGGCTGCTGCCGCAGGCTGCCCCAGACGTGGAATTCGAGCACGTTCATCTGGACGCCGGCTATCAGCCCGGCCAGGTCGTCGACCCAGAGGATGCGGCTTTCCTTGCCGGACATCTTCTCCAGCTGGCCGTCATGGATGGCCTTCGGCATGCCAGGCAACTTGTGCTTCTGAAAGAAGCTCTGCTGCAGGTCGCCGTCAGTGTCGCGCACCAGCGAAAGGGGCCGATCCTGGATGTGCGGTAGCATCTTCTCGGCAACCGCTGCGTAGTACGCGGCGAGCATCGCCTTTGTCACCTTGGTTCCGGGGTACATGACCTTGTCCGGATGCGTGAGCTTGACGCCGACCGCAGCGGCGATCTCCTTGCCGATCGCCGGATCGAGATCGCCGGAACCAGAAGTCTTCGCCATTTCCATGACGACCTGATCGGCTCGCTTGTCTTCGCGCATCCCCTCGAAGCTGGGATGCCGCAGACTGCCGTCTGGTGTCACCTCTGAATAGGTCACCTCGGCAACGAGTTCGGGCTTCACCCAGCGGGCGCTACGCGCGATGTCCCGCGGCACAGAGGCAAAAGCCGGTTTTTCGATCCGGCGCCGTTCAAGCTGGGCCAGGATCTTGTTGCGCATCGCCTCGGTGAACCCGGTGCCAACACGTCCCCGGTACACCAGCTTGCCATTCTCGTATGTGCCCAGGATCAGCGATGCCATACCGCGCCCAGTGTCGCTCGGGCGGTAACCGCCGACCACGAATTCCTGTCGTTTCGTGCACTTGATCTTGAGCCAGGTGGCAGGTCGGTCGCCGACATAGCGGCTGTCCGCGCGCTTGGCGATGACGCCCTCGTGACCCCCGGCGCACATGGTCTCGAAGATTTTCTCTCCATGATCGGCGATATGGCTGGAAAACTGCAATGCGTCATCCGGGTCGCGTTCGCCCAAAAGCTCCGCCAGCCGCTCCTTGCGCTCGAGGAGCGGTTGGTCCGCGAGATTGCCGCCGTTCAGTTCCAGCAGGTCGAAGGCGTAGAATTTCAGTGGCATGCCGGCAGCAATGCCAGTTTTGAGCATGGAGAAATTCGTGCGGCCCTGGCTGTCAATTGCGACGATTTCACCGTCGATCAGCGCCGAGCCGTTGGTGAGTCTCCGTAGCGGTGGGAGTACCACCTTGAACTGGCGGGTCCAGTCGTGGCCGTTGCGGGTGTAAACGACGACTTCCGATCCGGAGATGGCGACCTGCACCCGATAGCCGTCGAACTTCATCTCGAAGAGCCAATCGGCGCCCGCCGGAATGTCGTCGGTCAGCGTGCAGAGCTGAAACGGCCGAAACGTGGGGAGGGGGTATCGCGGGGTAGAGTCTGAGTCCCTGCGCCGTGTGCGCTTTTTGTTGAGGGCGACCTCTACGGCCGACATGCCGAACTCGAATTCATGGTGCGATTCAATCCTGTGCCCTGGGATTTTGTTCCGCACGCGCGTCGTTGAATTGAACCGGAAGAGTCCGGCTGCGTTGTTGGGAACTGGAACGCAAACCTTGGAGTAAGAAAATGGCCACTACTCAAACAACTCGCGGCCGCAGCCAGGACCGCGCGAAGGTCGCTGGCGGGCAGGATCATGAAGTGAAGTATGAGGTGGGCAAGACCGGAGCCAGCAAGGCCGAGGTCAAGTCGGCCGTGAAATCGGTTGGCAACAGCCGCAAAAAGGTCGAGGACAAGCTAAAAAATAGCTGGGCCGCGCAGCGATGATCCGTGTCGCCACGTTCAATGTAAACGGCGTCAATGGTCGGCTACCGGTCCTCCTCGCATGGCTCAAAGCCACGCACTATGACATCGTCTGTCTTCAAGAACTCAAGACATCCGACGAGAAGTTTCCGGTTGAGGCGATCCGAGAGACGGGATACGGCGCGATCTGGCATGGTCAGAAATCCTATAATGGCGTTGCTATCCTGGCTCGCGGAGCAGACCCGATCGAGCGCCGACGCGGGCTTCCCGGCGACCCTGACGACAGCCATAGCCGCTATATCGAGGCGGAGGTCAGCGGCCTCGTTGTCGGCTGTCTTTACCTGCCGAACGGAAATCCCGCCCCTGGCCCCAAGTTTGACTACAAGCTGCGTTGGTTCGACCGTCTGATCAGCTACGGCCAAGCTCTTCTCCAAGAGCGAGCGCCGACCGTGCTGTGCGGCGACTACAATGTCGTTCCAACCCCGATTGATGCCGTGGTGCCGCGACGATGGCTTGGGGATGCAGTGTACTTTCCCGAGAGTCGGCAAGCCTATGCCGGGATGCTTGAGGATGGCTGGATCGATGCGGTCCGGCGCATCCATCCGCAGAAGGGTGTCTATACTTATTGGAATCACTCCTATGGCGGCGGCTATGACAGGAGTTCGGGCCTGCGAATGGACCATCTGCTGGTCAGTCCCTCGCTGTCGCCCCGGCTTGGCGATGCCGGGGTGGATGTTGAGACCCGTGGGTGGGAGAAGCCGAGCGATCACGCGCCGGCATGGATAGAGCTTAAGTAGCCCGAGTCGAGGCCGATTTCCGTCAGCGATTCAGACGGCGTAACCATCGTTTCCTGACAGTTCGTACACAGCCGGAATGCCTCTTTGGACCATAGGTACGGCAGCGCTTTTATTTGCGGTTGCACCGCATTTGTGCAAGATTCACACATGCCGGGAAACGCGTAGGGGTCCTCGCTGTCTAATCGCCGGCCGTGTATCATTGAACAGGCGCCATGGCCAAAAAATCAAGCAAAAACGAGGGCCGCTTGGGACGCGACACGAGCGCGAACCGAAGGCAGGCTGCCGAGGACGGCACCGTTGGCCCTCCGAACGCGGCTATTCCGGTTGTAGGTATCGGAGCCTCGGCAGGCGGGATCGAGGCGCTGGGCAGTTTCTTCGACGTCATGCCGGCTGACAGCGGCTGCGCGTTCGTCGTCGTGCTGCACCTTGACCCAAAGCGGGAAAGCGAGATGGCCCGCATTCTAGGCACCCGTACCCGCATGCCCGTGCTGCAGGTCGAGGACGGCATGAAGCTTGCGCCCGACCATGTTTATGTGATCGCCCCGGATACCGACCTCAAGCTGGTAGAGGACAGGTTAGAGGTGTCGCGGCCGTCTGAGCCGCGCGGTCACCGCCATCCGGTTGATGTGCTGTTTGCCTCGATCGCGAGGGAGCGACGGGAGCGGTCCGTCGCCATCGTGCTCTCCGGCACGGGGAGTAACGGCACCGAGGGCCTGAAGGAGATCAGGGCCGAAGGCGGCATGAGCATGGTCCAGGCGCCGGGCACGGCCAAGTTCGACGGCATGCCGCGGAGCGCGATTTCGGCAGGTCTAGCTGACCACGTGCTGGCCCCGGAAAAGATGCCGGAGGCGCTGCTCGCCTATGTCCATCATGGCTACGTCTCCGCCCCGGCCGAGGTCGAGGCGGTCGTGCCGAAGGGTGAGGCGACGATCGAGGATGTCCTGGAGGTCGTGCGCGCTCGCGACGGACACGATTTCGGCAGCTACAAGCGCAACACGCTCAGGCGGCGGGTCCATCGTCGCATGGGGCTGCGGAACATCGCGACGCTCGCCGATTATCTCGACGACCTGCGCACCAATTCCCCAGAGGTGACCATGCTGGTCGCTGACCTGATGATCAGTGTCACCGCATTCTTCCGCGACGCCGAGGCATGGAAGACGCTTGGCGAGCTGGTGATCGCACCTCTCGTCACTGAGCGCGAGAGTGGCGGATCGGTGCGGGTGTGGGTCCCCGCGTGCGCGACCGGGGAAGAAGCCTATTCGATCGCCATGGCGATCACCGAATATGCCGAGGCTTGCGGGAAGCGTTTCGACCTGAAGGTGTTCGCCACGGACGCCCAGGAAGTCAATCTGCGCAAGGCGCGCGACGGCATCTACCCGGCCGCCGCGCTCGCCGACTTTCCACCCGAGCGAATCCGCCGCTTCTTCGAAAAGCTCGATGGCTCCTTTCAGGTGGGAAAGGAGCTCCGTGACATGGTGGTGTTCGCGTCGCAGAACCTGCTGCGGGATCCACCGTTTTCACGATTGGACATCGTTTCGTGCCGCAATTTCCTGATCTATCTGGAGCCTGAGGCGCAGCAACGCATAATCGTCATGTGCCATTTTGCTCTGCGCCCGGACGGGCATCTGTTTCTGGGCAATGCCGAGACAATTGGACGGCATGACGATCTCTTCGAAACCGTTTCGAAGAAATGGCGGATATACCGCCGGATCGGGCCAACCCGACACGACCTTATCGACTATCGGCCGCCGCGCGGATCGGTCGCAACCGTTGGAGCGGGCGAGCCATCGTCCACGCCATCGGAGACAATCTCCGCGCCTCTCGCCGACATCGCGCGCCGCGCCTTGCTAGAACGGTATGCCCCTGCCTCGGTGATGATCGACCAGAAGGGGCGCGTCGTCTATTTCCACGGAACGACGCGCGACTATCTGGAGCAGCCATCGGGCGAGCCTACCAGGGACATCCTGGCGATGGCGCGGGGCGGGCTGGGCCTAAAGCTTCGCGGCGCGATAGGCGAAGCATTGAAAGGCAACAAGAGCGTCACGGTCCAGGGCCGCCTGCATCGGCGCGGGTCGTCGCGGAACGTCGCCATAACGGTGATGCCGCTCCCCTCGCAACCGCACACCGGCAAATTCGCCTTAGTGACCTTCGCGCCAGGCGCGCCAATTGGCGAGTCCAAGCTGCCGCCCATTCGCGAAGATGCCGGCGACACATCCTCGGGCGGGCGCGCGCTTGAGGATGAGCTGGTCTCGATGCGCGTCGAGTTGCGCACCACTATCGAACATCTGGAGACCGCCAACGAGGAATTGAAGGCTTCGAACGAGGAAGCGACTTCGATGAACGAGGAGCTTCAATCCACCAATGAGGAGTTGGAAACCTCCAAGGAGGAGTTGCAGTCCTTCAATGAGGAACTGAATACCGTCAACAGCCAGCTTCAGCACAAGATCGCCGAGCAGGAACGGACCACCAACGACTTGAACAATCTGTTGGCAGGGTCGGAGACGGCAACCCTGTTCCTGGACGACAAGCTGGCAATAAACTGGTTCGCGCCGGCGACGAAAGAACTCTTCGACCTCGTAACGTCCGATATCGGCCGGCCGATCGCTCATTTCGCCCGGAAATTCTCCGACGACAGGCTTTTGTCGGACACCGAGACAGTGCTGAAGAAGCTCACCACCATCGAGGCCGAAGTGCCAAGCGACGCGGGGCGCTGGTATTTACGGCGTATGCTTCCCTACCGGACGCGCGACAACCGGATCGCCGGCGTTGTCATCACTTTCATCGACATCACCGAGCGCAGGCAAGGCGAGAGCGCGGTCCGCGCCAGTGAGCAGCGCCTGAAAGACCTGATCGCGGCTTTGCCGGGCGCGGTCTACACGACCGACGCCAAAGGCCGCCTAACGTCTTACAATCCCGCGGCCGTGGAATTATGGGGTCGTCGTCCGGAATTGGGCACGGATGAATGGTGCGGGTCGTGGCGCATTTATCGACCAGACGGCACGCCATTGCCGCACGACGAATGTCCGATGGCCATCGCGCTGAAGGAAAACAGGCCGCTACAGGGTGCGGAAGCGGTGGCCGAGCGACCCGACGGTGTCCGGGTGCCCTTCCTCGCCTATCCCACACCCTTGCGGGATGCCGCGGGCAAGGTCACCGGCGCGGTGAACATGCTGGTCGACATTACCGAGCGAAAGCGCGCCGAAGAGCTTGCCGAGCGCCTCGCAGCGATCGTCGCGTCATCGGATGACGCGATCATAAGCAAAACCCTGGATGGCACCATCACGAGCTGGAATATCGCAGCCGAGCGACTGTTCGGCTATTGCTCCGACGAGATCGTCGGCCAGTCCATCATGATCCTGGTGCCGCCGGATCGCCAAGATGAGGAAAAGAACATCCTTGGGCGCGTCCGACAGGGCGAGCACATCCAGCACTATGAAACACGCCGTCGGCGCAAGGACGGAACCATGGTCTGGGTCTCCTTGACCTTATCGCCGCTGGGCGATGCCCAAGGCAGGCCCATCGGGGCGTCCACCATAGCGCGCGACATGACCGAGCGCCGGCGGGCGGACGAACATCGAAAAATCATGATGGGGGAGCTCAACCACCGCGTCAAGAATACGATGGCGGTCATCCAGTCCATCGCCTCCCAGACGCTTGGCCATGCATCGACGCTTGACGAGGCGCGGGACACATTCAGCGCACGGCTGATCAACTTGGCGAAGGCCCATGACGTGCTGACGCGCGAAAGCTGGCAGAGCGCGAACCTGGCCGACATCGTCGCTGACACGACCAAGCCGCATGGGGGCCGACAAGGCCGCTTCCGCATCGAGGGACCCGACATCCGACTTACCCCAAACGTTGCGCTGGCGATCGCCATGGCCCTGCACGAGTTGAGCACGAATGCCGCGAAATACGGCGCGCTTACCACGGAGAACGGTTACGTCGAAATCGTGTGGCGGATCGAAAGTGAAGGCGCGGGCCGCCGGCTCGTCCTAGGCTGGCAGGAGAGTGACGGCCCGCCGGTTGCCAAACCGAGCCGCAAGGGCTTCGGTTCCCGCCTTATCGAGCGGGCCCTGGCGGCGGAACTGGGGGGCGAAGTGAGCGTTGATTACGCGTCGGCCGGCGTTATGTGCACGCTAATTGCCCCGTTGGGAGCCGACGAGAATTTGCTTGGAGCGCAGCGTGATGGGACAGGGGGCAAAACGGGTACTGATCCTGGAGGATGAGCCCCTCGTCGCCATGCTTTTGGAAGACCTTCTGGTCGAGATGGGACACGAGGTCATTGGATCGGTTGCTTGGATAGGCAAGGCCATGGAACTCGCCGGTCAGGTGGATATCGATTTCGCGATCCTCGACATCAACCTGGGCGGCGCAAAGTCCTTTCCCGTGGCCGAAATCCTGCGTCGGCGCGGAATACCTTTCGTGTTTGCCACCGGCTACGGTTCCCAAGGCCTGGAGGGTGAATTCGAGAACGAACTTACCCTTCAGAAGCCTTATGAACCTCACGAGCTCAAGCGGGCGATCGAGCAAGCGTTGGTGCGCGTCAGCGGCTGATGGCACCCCGCGCGCTGGCCGGCATGGAATCTGTCGTTTCGGTGTCAACCAATCCTGTTCGACGAGATCGCGCAATCTGTATGCGCGGTCGAGCGCTCGTCACCTGGCGCTTGCTACAAAGGGCCCCATCGAGCGTTGCGATTAGGGCAATCGCGTCGGAACCACCCCTTGTCCGTGGAGTTAAGGATCACCCCCACCAGGGTTAATCCAATAAGAAGGGAGACTACGATGGCAGCCACGAAGAAAACGACGGCGACTGCAAAAGGGCTTGAGGACCTGTTTCTCGACGGCCTGAAGGACATCTACTACGCTGAAAAGAAAATCCTGAAAGCTCTGCCCAAGATGGCCAGGGGCGCCGACCAGGAGGAGGTCACCGCGGCCTTCGAAAAGCACCGCGCCGAAACCGAGGGCCAAGTGGAACGGCTTGAGGAGATCTTCGACATCCTGGGCGTGCCGGCACGCGGCAAGACCTGCCCGGCGATCGACGGCATTCTAGAGGAAGGATCCGAAATCCTTGAGGAGTACAAGGGCTCGCCGTCCCTGGACGCCGGCCTGGTCGGCGCCGCCCAGGCGGTCGAACACTACGAGATCGCCCGCTACGGCACCCTGATCGCATGGGGCACCTCGCTCGGCAAGAAGGACATCGTCGGCCTGCTTAGCGCCACCCTTGAAGAGGAAAAGGCCACCGACGTGGCGCTGACCGATCTTGGCGAGACCGGCGTCAACGATCGCGCCGCCGAGCAGAAGGCGGCCTGAACGTTCAAGGGGTTCCGGCTCGCCGGAGCCCCCTGCCCTTCAACTCGCATTGGGCCTTAGTAAGCGCGACGGCGCGGGACCTTTGGCCTGTTGCACATTTCAGCCGATTGATTCCGCTGCAGGAGCATATCCTTTCCATGGCAGGCCGAGCTCCTCACGATCCCCGACCCTCCATCAACTATGAGGATTTTTTCGAGAACGGCGGCGTCGGCCTTCATGTCGTCGATGCGACCGGCCGCCTCCTTCACGCCAACAAGGCCGAGCTCAATCTCCTCGGCTACGCGGCCGACAAGTATGTCGGCTCAAATATCGCCGACCACTACGCCGACGCAGGCGTCATCGAGGATATTCTGCACCGCCTCCGGAACGGTGAAGCGGTCGAAAAATATCCGGTCGCCATGCGCGCCCGCGACGGCTCGTTGCGCCATGTGGAAGTCAGTTCCAGCGGTCATTTTGAAGATGGTTGCCTGATTCACACGCGGTGTTTCACCGTGGACGTGACGCGGTTCAAGGCTGCGGAGGCGGCGAAAGTCCGCGACGAAGCCCGGTTCAACCAGATCCTGGACGCCTTACCGGTCGCCATCTACACCACCGATGCCGGCGGCAAAGTCACGTATTTCAATCGTGCGGCCGCCGAGCTGGCGGGGCGCGAGCCGGTGGTAGGCGTGGACGAATGGTGCGTGACCTGGCGCCTGTTTACTATCGAGGGCGAGCCGTTGCCCCATGACCAATGCCCGATGTCCGTCGCGCTCAAGGAAAACCGCCCAGTGCGCAACGTCGAGGCCATCGGCCAGCGCCCGGATGGCTCGCTCTTTCCGTTCCTGCCCTTTCCGACGCCCCTGCGGGACGACCAGGGCCGCCTCATAGGCGGTGTCAACATGCTGCTTGACCTGACCGACCGCAAGAGCGGCGAGGAGGCGGCGCAACGCCTGTCGGCGATCGTCGAGTCGTCCTTCGACGCCATTGTCAGCAAGGACCTCAACGGCGTCATCAAGACCTGGAACCGCGGCGCCGAGCAGCTGTTCGGGTACACCCCGGAGGAGGCCATTGGGCAGAACGTGACCTTCCTGATTCCGGCGCATCTGCAGGACGAGGAGCCTCAGATCATCGCGCGCATCAGGGCAGGTGATCGCGTCGAGAGTTACGAAACCATCCGGAAGCGCAAGAATGGAGACCTGTTCCCCGTGTCGCTGACCATTTCACCGGTCCGCAATGCGTCCGGCAGGATCGTCGGCGCCTCGAAGATAGCCCGTGACATCACCGCCGCCAGGGAGAGTGAGCAACGCATCCGCATGCTGATGCGCGAGGTCAACCACCGCGTCAAGAACCAGTACGCCGTGATCCTGTCAATGATCCGCGAAACCAACAATCGTTCCGATAATCCCGCCGAGTTTGAGGCGCAGGTTCGCGAGCGGATCATGGCCTTGTCGCGCTCGCACGATCTGCTTGTCTCAGCCGACTGGAAGGGTGCGACCCTGCGGGACCTTATCGAGGAGCAGGCCAAACCGTTTCCGCGCGGCGACCTGATAGCGATAGCAGGCCCCGGTCTGACGCTGAGCCCTAATGCGGTGCAGTATCTGGGCATCGCCTTTCATGAGCTGTGCACCAATTCAGCCAAGTATGGCGTGCTGTCCGGCCACAAGGGGTCCTTGCACGTCACCTGGGACGTTCACACCAACGGGGACGACCGTGTTTTCACGCTGGCATGGCGCGAGCGCGACGGGCCTGGGGTCAAGACACTCGGAAAGGCCGGGTTCGGCAGCGTTGTGCTCAAACGGGTCGCCCCGCAGGCGCTCGGCGGCGTGGGCGAGTTGCACTACGACAACGGCGAAATCCTGTGGCAGCTCAGTGCTCCCTTGGCGTTGGTGGAGGCCGGGCCGTACCGGGAGGGGGCCGTCTAAGCGACGCCGCGGAGCGCTGTAGGTTTGCTTCAGTGCTACGTAATCGACGTCCACAGTGACCGGAATGCCGAGGTTCGGCCCGTCCGCACCGCAGCTAAGTGATCTCGTAGAAGAAATCGCACATCAGATCGGCGATCTTGATGGCCTCGAAGTCAGTCATATGCGCCGCATTTTCAACAGAGACCGTTTCTAGATCGTCATGATCGGTCGCCAGAAGGTCCAGCAATTTGGCAAATTTTATTTTGAGTTCGAGGTCGCCGTCGAATTCGTCGATCGTGACATTCAGAATGCTTGAATTCGCTTCGATAAGCCTCGCCTGGATGCTGTCCGCAGAGGCTGCTAGCGCACGGACCGCCGCGAAGAAATGTTCTCGGACATTCGGATATTTGTCGCCCATTTTTGTACCTCTATCGGAGAAAAGCGCACCCTGGACGCGGGGTTGCGAGGCGGTCACCTACGCTTTTCACAAAGCAGTAGGCAACCTCCCTGCACGACTCCTCGGCCGCTCGGCGAAGAACCCCTGCGCCTCTATTATCCCAGAGAAGAATGATCGCGACCGACAAAAAGCGCGGCATTAAATCACGTCGGCCGGTCGTTGCTGTCCGGTGGGCGTACGGTGCCCGAATAACGCTGCGTACTCATCGATGGCGAGGAACGCCTTGTGCGCCTTTTCGAGGTCGAGACGCTCATCTACCCGCAGGTAGTCAGACCGAGAAGGCTGCGGAAGCCTCTCATGAGGCGCTTTGCAACACACGGTGGCCGGCGGCGCTCGCGCAGCCAATGACCCTGTCTACTTGGCCGTCCTCAAAAAGCAGCCTATGGCGCCGCACAAGGTCACTTACTTCCAAGGCTACCGAGACAGGGGAAACAAGGCAGGGGCACTGCAAATTTTCTGGGCAATGGAACTTCCCGAGCGATTGCGGGTTCGCTCGCATAGGGACGACTGAGGCCCATTCCGGCCTGTGCAATCTGCAGGCAAGCGCCTCGCCAACAGGAGACGGCCATGAAACATCAGACACTTGAAGAACTGCATGAGGTCGCGGAAATCGAAGCATCCTTCCCGGCCATGACGCGGCGTCAGCGTTTGGAACATTGGGCCATGCTGCTCGAACGAAATCCCGAGCGGTGTCTCGCCGCCTTCCCCGGGACGGAATATATGACCTTGGGTGTGCGCGACAAAGCTCAGTCCCTCGGCTCCGCGATCAGCATCGCTTTCGCCGATCCGATGTTGAGCGCGCAAGGATTGAAGAACGATACGTATGGCGAAGCGAAGCGTTTCTTCGACCTAGCGGATTGGCAGTTGCACGCTATAGTTTGCCATTGCCACGTCGGCGGGACGATGAAAGCCGGATGGGCCGCAGTTCAAGTCCGATCTGCCATTGACAAGCAAGGCAAGATTTTCAGCAAATTGCGCGACGCGATAGCGCATTGGCCGGTATTCCGCATTGTAACTCCCGCGAGGGAGTAAGCGACGCCTCAGGAAGTTGAAAAAGGCAGCGGCCGGAAAAGGTCCAAGCACGTGACCGACGGTATATTTTGGATCTGAGATTGCTAACCGTGAAAAAACGGGCGAGCGTTGCCCGTTTCCTTTTCCCTCGAGCTAGCCGCCGAGCGTGCTCCTTGGAAGTGGTCCGCTGAGATCCGCAGCGTGGCGGTCTTACTATGTATCTTGTCCAAATACTGTTGCCCCGCTCAGACAACCAGGGTGAACCCTTCCCCCGAACGGATTTCGACCGCGTGAAAGAAGAACTGACGGCCCGCTTCGATGGCGTGACCGCCTACCTTCAGGCGCCTGCGGAGGGTCTTTGGAAGGACGGCGGAGAAACAGACCGGGACGATATCGTTGTCTTCGAGGTGATGACGCCGAAGGTGGAGGCTTCGGAATGGCAGCGTCGACGCAGCGATCTAGAGCGCCGCTTTCGGCAGGATAAAATTGTAGTCCGCTACTCGAAGATAACGGTCCTTTGAAGCTTATTGTCGGGCTCGTCGGCCTCGGATACGTTCCAGACTGCCCTTTATGCGACTTTTTAAGCACAAAAGGCGAACATTGAAAGGGCGTCGCGTGTTTGACGTCAATAGGCCTACCCATTCGATCGGTCCCGGTGATCAATAGCAATGGCTGGAACGGGGCCGGCAGCCAACTGTCCGCTCTCGGGCCAACTTCTTGACGAGTCGCCATTCGATTCCGCCGCCCTTCTTGAAGGCTTGAAGCTGTTTGCCAAAATGCTTTCAGCAACTGGCTCAGCAACAGCCACGCGTATGCAGTCTTCCGCATAAAAATATAGATAAAACAGCATATTGATGTTTCTGTGGAAGAGTGGAAGATTTCTCCATTGAAAAATCTTCCACCATGGCCTACAATGGGGTCTAGCCTAAACGAGGAAGATTTTCGGTGGCAACTGTCGACAGCAAGCTTGAAAAAGACATGGTGCACTTGGCGCGCGTAGCGCTGTCGGGCCGCCCGCAGGATGTTATGACCCTGCTGCACCGCTTTGCGAAGGGGTATCGCGATAATGCGCCGGCCATGGCGCGTTCCCTTGCCGATCTTTTGCGAGAAGCCCCAACGCGGGCTTCGCCGCTTCGCCGCCAGACCGAGGCGGTCCTTCCCGTCGATGGCGATACCCGTTTTCACCTTCTGCGGATAGAAGAGCATCCGGTTCTCGACCATGAGCCGGTCTATTCGAGGGTCGTGAAAGGCGCTCTCGATACGCTTGTGGCGGAGCGCAAGGGCATAGAGAATTTGCACAAAGCAGGGTTGGAGCCCACACGCACAGTCCTGTTCACCGGCGCCCCCGGCGTCGGCAAGACCCTCGGGGCAAGGTGGCTTGCCCGTGAACTGAACCGGCCCCTTCTGATCCTCGATCTCGCGGCCGTTATGAGCAGCTACCTTGGCCGCACGGGGACCAATCTGCGGCACGTTCTCGACTATGCAAAGACGCTCGACTGCGTGCTGCTCCTTGATGAGCTCGACGCGATCGCCAAGCGTCGTGACGACCGCGGGGAAATTGGCGAACTCAAAAGACTGGTCACCGTCCTGATCCAGCAAATCGACGACTGGCCGTCGCGTGGTTTGCTCGTCGCCGCGACCAATCACCCAGACCTGCTCGACCCTGCGATCTGGCGGCGCTTTGACACAACGCTCGATTTCCCGATTCCGGACCGTGAAGCTATTCATGCCTACCTTGCGGACGCGCTCGCTCCCATCAGTAGCCATGCGCAGAACTGGGCGCAGATTCTGACGATCCCGCTTGAAGGGCAGTCGTTCAGCGACATCGATCGCGAACTCCGTGCGGTACGCCGCAAAGCGGCGCTCTCCGGCGAGCCGCTCGATGACCAGCTTATAGGGCTTCTCAATGGACAAGCTGGCAGCAAGGCGGACCGTATCGCCATCGCCGCCGAACTCGTGAATGCGGGCGTGCTGTCACAACGCGCCGCGCACGAGGTAACCGGGGTTGCCCGGGAGACGATCCGCGCGCGGACCAAGAAAAAGCCTGTGAAGAGCAATGGCCGAGGTCACGATGGCTAAGACGAACTTTCTTCTCGGCAAGGGCGAACGACTGACCCAGGCCGTTGTTGTGCGGTCCGGCGGCGGCCCCAAGGCGACGCCGTATACGTTTGCGCAGGCGCGCAGCCGCCTTGCGCCGATGCTGGCCGACACGGTGAAGCAGATCAGGTCACTTCCTGATGAAGCGTGCCCGCAGGGTCAGGCCGTTGCGGCCGTCGTCCTCAATCCCGAGTTCATCGCCAAGTCCTATTTTCCAACAGAGCTGTTTCGTCAGACTGGCCTGACGCCGGTCGGCAGCAAGCCGCGCCGGATTACGCCGGCGCAGCGCTCAAAAGGGCGCCCACCGGAGGAGGCCCTGACGACCGAGCTCTTCGTCATGGGGAGCAAAGAGGATTTTGCGAACTGGCAAGCGTCGATGGGAAGGGTCGTCGAAGGCACGCAGGTTGCTAAGGACCTGATGACGCTCGAAGCGATCGAAGCACAGAGCGTTGACGACAAGATCAAAGGTACGCTGCCAAAGCGCGGCAAGACTGTGTTCGAAGTTGTGCTGCACACGGAAGGCCTTCAGGGCGAGCAGGCCATGCTGCCCGCGTTCCGGCGATACCTTGCGGGCCTTGGTGTTGAAGCGAGCCTTGACCACCGGTTCTATGCCGGAGGCCTTTGCTTCGTCGAAGTCGAGGCCCCGGCCGCGCTCGCCGAGCCTATCGCCCAGTTCTCGATCGTCCGCGCGGTCCGGCAGATGCCGGAGCTGCGCGTCCTGCAGCCCGCCATCCGTACGTCTGCCATCCCGTCGGCTTCGATCTCGTTGCCGCCTGAGGCGGCAGTCGATCCTTCCATTGCCGCCGCCATCTTCGATGGCGGCCTGCCGAAATCCCATCCGCTTGGGAAATGGGCACAGGCGCGCGAGATAGCCGGCACGGGCGCGCCCATCGATGAATTCCTCGTGCACGGGACGGGGGTGACGTCTGCGTTTCTTTTCGGCGCGATCGACCCCTCGCAGCCGCTGCCGCAACCCTACGCGAATGTCGATCACTACCGCGTCCTTGATGGTGATCCCAGCCAGAACCTGCATGAACTCTATGAAGTGCTCGGACGCATCAAGAACGTGCTCGACCGCAAGCACTACGATTTTGTGAATTTGAGCATCGGACCGTCTCTCACCATCGAGGATGACGATGTCCACGCCTGGACCGCTGTACTCGACGAGCGCTTCGCCCGTTCCGATACCCTTGCCGCGGTGGCTGTCGGCAACAATGGTGAAGGCGACGAAGAACTGAGTCTTAACCGCGTGCAGGTCCCGTCCGACTGCGTGAACGCTCTGGCGGTCGGTGCGGCCGACTCGCCCGGCGAAAAATGGGCGCGTGCTCCTTACAGTTCAGTCGGGCCGGGCAGGAGCCCCGGGCTTATGAAACCCGACCTTGTCGAGTTCGGCGGATCGCTGCAAAGGCCGTTCCTAGTCATCGGCGGCAGCAGCAAGCCGGGCCTTGAAGCAACCGGCGGGACGTCCTTCGCGGCGCCCAGCACATTGCGGCTCGGGGCCGGGATCAAGGCCCATTTCGGCGGCAGCATCGGACTCCTTGCGGTCCGGGCCCTGCTTGTGCACTCGACCGAGGATTCGGAGCACCCCTACCGGGAGGTCGGCTGGGGACGCGTCGCGCGCACGCTGGAAGACATAGTAGTGTGCGACGACGACACGATCCGCGTGATCTACCAGGGCGACATTTCGCCGACCAAATACATTCGAGCCCCGATCCCGCTGCCGGACGGCGGCATTGCCGGCAACGCCGAGATCATGGCGACGCTCGCCTACAAGTGCCTGACCGATCCGCACCACCCTGGCAACTACACGAGAGCCGGGCTGGAGGTGACGTTCCGGCCGCATGACGGCAAGTTCAAGACGGACGACCAGCTTCACCCCGATTCAAAAAGCTTCTTCTCCAGCATCCGTTCGGGCGGGGAGGAAGAGGAGTTACGGCGCGATGCTTGGAAATGGGAAAACTGCCTGCACGCCAGCCGAATCTTCCGGGGGTCAAGCCTGCGCAATCCGTGCTTTGACATCCACTACAATTCTCGGCTCGAAGGCCGGAACTTTACGCCCGCTGAAAAGCTGCCCTATGCTCTGGCCGTGACGGTGTGGGCAAAAGGCATTGCGGATTTCTACGACCAGGTTGTACGCAAGTACGCAACCCAGCTGGAGCCGCTGCGGCCCGTCGTGGAAATACCGATCAGAACCTGAATCTGCTACGAATAAACGGCGGCGCGGCGCATGCGGATGTAGGCACCGCTCATGTTCAGCCGAAGCTGCAGCATCTGCTCGCTTACGCCGTAGAGATGTTGCGCTTCATCCGTAAGCCTCTGGCGCAGCACATGCATCGCGCCCTCGTCCGTCAGCAGCAACACGCCGGCGAGGAAGTCTGCTTCGGCCTCGATACCGCGATCATGCGTCCGTTCGCCGTCGATCGTCAGCGGCGGTGTGAAGCCGTGGCCGAGAAAGCAGTGCGCGAGTTCATGGCAGATGTTGCTGCGCTGCCGGTGCTCATGATGCTTGTCGTTGTGCAGAATGGCTGTCTGGCCGCCACGCGGCACGGTCACGGCCGAGAAGAACTTCCGGTTTTCGCCATGCAGAAAAGGGGAGTCCGGCTCGACCTCGCTCAGCTTGAGCAGACGGATGTCAAAGCGGGCGCAGACTTGCACGGGGTCGATAGGACAGATCGGCGTCAGGCCGACCTTTTCCCGGACCCGGGCGGCGATACGTTTGGCCTCTGCCTTAAATCCGTGCGTGAACTTCAATTTCAGTCATCCCGCAGCTTCTTGTAGGTACTGATGACGATATCCTCCATGAGCTTCGCCTTATCGCCGGACAGCTTCGGATCGGCGCGCAGCAAGGCGGTGATACGCGCGATCGGTTCAGCTTCTTGCCGACCTGCGCCTGGGATAAACATCTCGGCCTTAAGATTCGACCATGTCAGCAGGGCCGCTAATCCGTTGACGTCAGGCTTGGCACCCTGTCCGATCCTGGACAGGGTCGATGCGTTGACCCCTGCCTCCTCGGCGACCTCCTTCCACGTCATCTGGCGACCAAGACGCGCGGCATTGAGCGCCGCATAGAAGGCTTCGCTGTCGAAGTGGTCGGTCATTGTCTCTCCAATTGCGAAAATTAAATCAATTGCGAACTTGCAATTTGATCCCTGAGATTATAATATCGAATTGATTGCGAAATCGCAATCCTCCTCAAACGGCGCGACGCGCCAGAAAGATATGTACCGATGAATGACCTCAACCACGAAGAGCGGCCGAAGACGGTGACCATCATCGTCAACGGCCGCAAAAAGACACTCCCGAAGAAAGAAGAGCTGACCTTTGAAGAGGTCGTTGCCCTCGCTTTCGATAATCCCCCGACCGGGGACGGCATCCAGTACACCGTCCAGTACACCCGCGGTCCCGGCCACAAGCCGTCGGGCACGCTGGTCGAGGGCCAGTCGGTGAAAATCAAGGAAGGGATGGAATTCGATGTCACGTCGACTAATCGCTCTTAGTCCGGACCTTCTCCGGATGCAGAACGAGGGTTACGACCTCGAAATACGGGGCGGCTACCTGCTCGTCAGGAACGTTCCGTATGTCGATACGTCGGGAACCGTCCGTCTCGGCATCCTGATCTCGAAACTCGAGCTGTCCGGCGACAAGACCGTGAAGCCCACCGATCATGTCGCCTACTGGACCGGGGAGCACCCCTGCCACAGTGACGGCAGCAAGATCACGGCGATCCAGAACTCCTCAGCGCCCCAGGATTTCGGGGACGGGGTCAAGGCGGATCATACGTTTTCCGCCAAGGCGGATTACCGCGACTACCATCACAAGATGACGACCTATATCGGCCGCATCGCCGGCGAAGCTGCCAAGGTCGATCCTCTCGCGACAGCCCGCACCTATCCGGCAATCCCGGCGGACGACAAATCGTGCGTGTACAAGTATGTCGACACCGCCACCAGCCGCGCCGGGATCGGGGCGGTGAACGCCAAGGTTGCCGGCCAGAAAGTCGGTATCCTCGGTATGGGCGGCACCGGCGCCTATGTATTCGACCTCGTGACGAAAACGGCTGCGGCGCAAATCCATATCTTCGACGGCGACGTGTTCTCCCAGCACAACGCCTTCCGCGCGCCGGGCGCCCCATCGCTCGAAGACCTCGAAATCAAGCCACAGAAGGTGACGTATTTCGCCGACCTCTATTCGAACATGCATAAAGGTATCGTCCCCCATGACGTCTACCTTGATGAGACGAACGTCGCGCTCCTTGACGGACTCGATTTCGTGTTCATCTGCATCGACAGGGGGCCGGTGAAGCGGGTCGTCATCGACCGGCTTATCGCGAACGGCACACCGTTTGCCGAAGTCGGCATGGGCGTCGTTATTCACGAAGGCCAGCTTGGCGGGATCGTCCGGCTGACGACGAGCACACCCGATACAAGGGAAGCGGCCGCACCGCATATCTCCTATGCGGACGATGACGGCGGTGCGAACGAATACGCCACCAACATCCAGATCGCGGAGCTGAATTCGCTGAATGCGGTGATCGCCGTGATGGCCTGGAAGCAGCACTTCGGGATCTACAGGCAGTCCCGGCCGCATTTTTACACCGGCTATTCCATCGGTTCAGGCGAGTTCGTGCACGAGAGTGCCGCATGAGCGGAACAAATCTCCTGACGCCCTCCTTCGTCGAGTTCATTCCCGATGAGCTGGAGGAGGGCGTCATCTATATTTCCCGCCGCTATTCAACCGCCTTGCACCGGTGCTGCTGCGGATGCGGGCGCGAGGTCGTGACGCCGCTCAATCCCGCGAAGTGGCGACTTGTTGAAAAAGACGGGAGGGTGTCGCTGACCCCGTCCGTGGGCAACTGGAGTTTTCCCTGCCAGTCGCATTACTGGATCAGCGGCAACCGGGTTTCATGGGCACCAGGCATGGCGCCTGAAGTCATCGCGGGCGTTCAGGCGCGCGATCGCCGCGACGCCGCCAAGCACATCCCCCAGCGCCCGGGCCTTTTTGCCCGCACCTGGAGTATTGCAGCAGGAATTGGCCGGCAGTTGGTCTCCTGCTATCGCCGCTGGAAAGGCCGCTGGTAGTCGAGTCGGTCCGGCCGGCTGCGCGCTATGCGATGTCCTTCGGCGCGGGAAACCATGGCTCTGCCTGAAGTCTTGTGCGCAGCTTGGTGACGACCAGTCCGGGTGCGCGCCATACATAGGTGGCCGCAGCCGCTTTGCCTTCTGGCGTGATCTTTTGCAGGTGCGCGACGGCGGTATCAATCGAGAACGCCTCGCCTCTTTTTACGGCATTCTTGGCGGAAAAGTTCGAGGGCATGCCGGCCCAGACGACGACGTCAAATTTCTTCTTCTTGGCCCATGCGCGAATGGCGGCCGGTATGGCCGGCACGCACTTTCGCTCAGGCTCTTTCGCATAGTAAAACCCCATGTGATCCATGATGGTGCCCTCACGGTCACGCAGGTCGGCAATCGCGTCGGCAGGATTCTTTCGCCGGCTGATCGCATACATCACTTTGCATTCGCTGCCGTTGTCCCGGTCGATGACGAGCGTCAGCGCTCCCTTGCGGGTCTTGGAAACGCGGGAGAATTCGAGCGGCAGAACAGGGCCGTCTTCAAGCCAGTCCTCGCGCTGGTCATCAAAGGAAGGCCAGCGGTCATCCCAGATCAGCGATCCCCAGGCCAGGATTGCGATCTGCGGCGGTTTCGTTTTCTCAGCCATCTGTGCCTCGCTCAATACATATGCAGGACAGCTTATCCGCAGAATTCAGGCTGCGCAGCCAAATCAAAATGCGGGGCATTTCCAGAATGCGCCGTGAGGGTGATCGGCAACCGCTATAATGGTGGCCATTAGGACCATCGAGCCCCGGATCTTGACCAAAATGCTGGTGCCTTCAATCCCGTGTGCTTAGCCGATCAGTCCCTACTGCCTCTATCTGTCGCTTTGCCCGGCTGTCGAGCCTTTAGGTGGTTGGTTATTCGATCAGCCAGCCACACGAGATAGGGACGTCTTGACCCATGTTCATTTTCATCGCGCTCATGAGACGCCTTCCGCAGCAGCACCACAGCGATCGCGCTCATATACTCGCCCTGCGTCTTCTCGTCCCCGAGCCCAACCCGGCGGATCTGCCGCACCGTATCCCATAGCTCACTTAGAGGGCTTGTGGGTGTTCTAGGCGCCGGGACGGAGGACAAAGCATCGGGCGCGTAGAGCGCGGTCATGGTTTCCTGCCAGTCCTTTTCGGCCGCCATCGCATGGAAGGCCAAAGACACCTCTAGATGCGAAGGGTCTGATACCAGCGGAGCCGTAGTGACAGAGGCAAAATCGATGAGAATGGCCTGGCCACCTAGCCTAACCCGAACGTTGTTGCCATGGAGATCGCCATGGGAGAGTGCAACCATATGGGGGGTGGCAGGCAAGTTGTCCAGCATCTGGGCGATCGCATCTGGCGTTGCAACCGGCCCGATCTTAGCCGCCTCCGTCGCGTACCCGATTAGCCTTCTATTGGCAGGTTTGTTGTAAAGAGCCCCACCCATGGATTGGCTGATAGGGCGTTGTACCATCATCCCATAGCCTCCATGATGCGCCTGCCATCGCCAGCCTCGCAGTGCATCCTCAAACAGGGAATTTATAGCCGACTGGCCTCGACCAGTCTCCACAACAGCCGAGAGCGGCTCCGATTGCTCGACAAAGTTGCCCACAATCAGTCCATATTCAGCCCCCAGCACGCAGCGTGCCTCGTCAATGTTCGGCCGCGCGTAGAATGGGACAAAAAGGGTCGTGCACTCACGATAGTTCTTGAGTTCGCGTTCAATCTTGGTGCGTCGATCCAGTTTGGCAAAGAATGGCAAAGGGTAAGCACCGGCTCGCGAATCGGCGAGCTCGGCGTGCGCCAGAAAGACGGTCGCGCTGCGGCCGCCCTCCAGGCGTTTCAGATGGACGCGGGTGCAATCGAAAAAGGCGCGCCTCAGCAAGATGATCTGCTCGCTGTTGAGGGTTTGTGCCCCCTCAATGGCAACCAAATGTGAAAAGTCTGGGCCAGGTTCAAACCGCGCACAAGATTCGCAGAACTCGCTGAGGTGCTCGGCCGCATCGAGCTTTTCGGCGCGGAAGAATTGCGTTTTCACCGCAGGCTGCACCTCGCCAAGATTTTCAAGCGGGGCAATCACCCTTACCATTAAGCCATGTCGCAGGGCCTGGTCGATTAGGCGCTCTTTGGCTATGGGAAGGACAGGATCACCGGCCGAAGCGCAGGAAATGACGAGGACACGTCCGTTAGCCAGCGCTTCGACGGCCGTTTCGGCGCAGCGTTTGTCAAGTTGCAACCACCGTTCAGTGAGCTGGCGTTCGATCTCAGGCGTCGGACCGTCACCAACCCAAATGATCCTGTTTCGCATCGCAACTTCACCCGAACGAGGTCTGCGGGCGACTGAAGATATGGGGGACGTCAGAGGAGAGTTCTACCCGCTCATCAGGCCCAAGCACGCGGTCGGCGCCACCACTTACCTCCAAAATCAGATCATCTTCTGGCGACAGGTTCGCTAGCGTGCGGATCTGCAACTGCGAAAGCTCGGCGAGAGCGACCTCAAAAACCCGCCCATTGATCACGACGGTACGTTTCGGACGCTCACTCACTCCCATTCAAAATGCCCTTCGCCCGGCTGCTTCGCACCGGCGCAATAGAGAACAAAATCCTTCTGGATCGCCTTGCCGTTGGAGGCGAGGACACGACACGCCCACGCGACATCCCATGGATTTTCATCAAGCGCTTCTGCCACTTGCTCATAGTGTACAAAAAGCCCCGAGTGTTCTAGCAAATGGCCGAGAACGCGGTTCGTAAGGGCTTGATCCGCCGGATCTGGCCCCTCACGCCAATCGCACCACAGAATCTGACCGCGCCAAACTATGAAATGCGCACGACACCCGCTATCGCGCCAGACCGATGGATATACAGTGAGGTTGCCGTGACGACGATCCAATCGCCAGGCCTTGCCGGACCGGCCGTCGAGATTGATCGTCAGCACATCGCCACACCCGTCCGGACAGGCCATAACCAACGCGCGCTCAACGCCGCGTCGATCGACGACAACATCTCCGGGTTTTTCCAAAAGACTCTGAGCTTGATTATGTCCCTCAGCTTCGCCGAGTAGCCTTAATTTGCGGGCGCGCGTCATTCTGGTCGGCCAGGCAATGGAGCCCTATCACCCACTCCCAAGGTCGAATCCGAACCACAGAAGGGGCAGTCAGGGTTCGCAGTTACCGCCAGTGCATTCATGCGGCCGCGCACGGCATCATAGGCAAGATATCGTGGACGCGAGGGGATACCAGCGACTGTCGATAGAAACATAGTGATTGCCAATGAAGCGGTCGTGCCATTGAGGCTAATGACGGCAGGTTGTTCAACGCCGGTTCCATTTTCAAAATAGGGATCGGCGGTACGCTGCTCTTCCGTCATAAGTTCCTCGCGAATGCGATGCGCATTCAAATGGTTGGAGCACCATAGGCAAGGGAGATTGGGTGCCAGCATCTGCACATGAGAGCCGATCGTAGTTTGATCCCCCGAGGCGCCGATGGCAACGCCGAGGTCAATGGCTGGAATGAGATACTGGTAAGCAAGCTGATTTATTGTGTGGCGGCTGGCGTGCGTGTCCGTGCAGCAAAAAATGAAATCGGTACGCGAAAGCCGTCGGGCCACCGACCGCGTCGTGACATCACCAACAATGGCCACAACGTCCGCGTCCGAGCGGATATGCCGTATCATACGTCCAGCAATTGCTACCTTTGTCTGCCCCACATCCGCTGGCGTTGCTCCAACCACCCTGTTCAGGTTGCTGATTTCTATTTCGTCAGGGTCAATGAGCAGAAACCTTTGAATGCCCAAGTGGGCCAGTTGCTGAGCTACAATCGAGCCGGTGCCTCCAAGCCCGACAATGCCGACCTGCAAGGCAGCGATCCGTTGCTGACCATCTTTCCCAAAGGCCCGAATCTGACGATCGAAACGATCGGTGTCGGGTTGCTGGGAATCTTCCGTTGCCGAGACAAGGTTTGCGCCAATTTCAAGCACGCGCACCGGCTGGGCCGAGCCGAGTACGCGGCAGCGTGGCGGTGCATCCTTTGGAAAGAGGAGCGCCATGTGAGGAACACCTGGGCATCGCCAGCCTAGATATTCGGCGAGCTTGGCCTCTGTTGCATCATCTTCGAAGGAAAAGTCAGGATGCCCAGCCGTCGGATGCGTGTGGACATAGACCAGAGAAAGCCCACTTTGCTTTGCTGCCTTCTCGATCGGCAGGCAGAATTTCGGATCCAGGCTGACCCGCGCAGCCGACCGTTCCAGATAGTCCTGATCAGACGCAACATAGGCTTTTTTGACAAGGATGCGCGCCTGTGCACCCTCCAAGACAGGCTCGCATAGCAGGATCGCCGCGCTCTCCAGCGTTGCATCATCAAGCGCCGCACGTAGGTCAGATAAAGCCGGTGCTGCGAAGGCAAGCGAAATCATACAACCTTCCCAAGCCTGTCGAGGATGATTGAAACATATGTGGCCAGTTTGTCACGCGCCGGATTCCACTGCTTTTGGGCATCCGTCACGTGCCATGAGAACCACAAGGCTTCGATTGGCGTTTCAGGAATTGTCTGCATCTGCGCTGCTTGGGGAACGGCACCGCTGGCCAGTCGCAGCTTGCCCTCGACCCAAAAGCAATCCGGACATGGGCCGGGATATCCAACCGGAATCACAAACCATATCGTTGTCTCGCCATGCGACCACCCGTCCGCGAGCGGGACATTCGGTAGCGTGACGAGGATCGCCGCGGATGGCAGCTCTTGGTAGGCTGCCTCCGGAAAGCGCTCCCTTACACGTTCGATCTCCTTGAGCGTGATCGGGGAAATCAAGCGCGGCCGCCGAAATTCGTCGGGGGGCGTGAAAAGAATTGCTTGGGACCGCCATGCTTGTGGGAGAGGTCGACCGACTGGTCATCGGTTATGACCTGATCGGCATCGTTCCCCCGACCCTCGAGCACGAGATCCTGGCTAGGGTCGAAAGCCGGCACCAGCGATTTTATCGCAGCCTTGATCTGTGCGCCGGTCATAAATTCCAGATCGGAATCGACTTTGGTGTCGCCGTAGCGAAATTCGTATTTGCCTGACATGGAGCCCTCAAAACAGAATAGGACAGATGTAGGAAGCGAATCCCTAGCGTGCAAGTTGTTTGCAGGTGAGCCAAGGCAGCTATACGGCCGAAATAACGCAGATATACAAAGTAGTGGCGCAGCGGACCCTAGACCACGCTGAAGTCCATGTTGCGCGGATTGGCCAGCAATCCGGGACCTCAGGGCGCCAACTGAGCCGGCCACGGGTCAGCACGCTCGTGGCGTCTTAATCGCCGCAACCCGAGGAAGCCCGCTCACGGTACTGGGCCTACAAGAATATCGGCCTAGCCCCCCTCGTCAGCTAACCCGGCTGGAATATCGCCCGCCATCAGCTTCTCCTTCGACAGCAGCCCAGCGTCCTCGAGCGCCTCGAAATCCGGCAGCTGGCGCAGCGTGTCGAGCCCGAACTGCGAAAGGAAGTTCTTGGTCGTCACATAGGTGTAGGGCGCGCCCGGCTGTGGGCTGCGCGGCCCCGAGGCGATCAGCTCCTGCGCGCGCAGCACGCCGATCAGATCGCGCGACACCTCCTTGCCGAAGAAGGATGACAGCTCGCCACGGGTGATCGGCTGGAAATAGGCGATGCACATCAGCACGAGCGCCTCCGATTGCGTCAGCTCTTTTGTCCCCTGCCCCGCCGGCGTGCCGAAGGCGGCGTGGATGGCGTCGCCAAAAACCCTTTTGGTCCGGTGCTGCCAGCCACCGGCGACCGCGACCAGTTCGTAGGGGCGACCGGCGAGCTCGGCGCGGATGTCGTCGATGACCAGATCGAGATTGCAGTTTCTTCCCACCACCCGCGCCAGCACATCGCGCGACACAGGCTCGCTGGCGGCAAAGATCACCGCTTCGACGCGGCCCATCCACTCGCGCCAGCGCAGCTCCGGCGGCAGGTGCTCGAGCTCGGTGTCCAGCAGTGCCGGCTGCTCGTTTATCTTGCGGCGAACGGAGGCTTGGCTCATCGCTACAGCCCAAACAGCCGGAAGGTCGGACGGCCGGAGAGTTCCCGCACAGCCTCGAGCTGTTGCAGCCGTTCGAACAGCCGTCGCGCCGCAAAGCGTGAGAAATTCTTCGTCGTCAGCGAGCCCGAAACGGCGTCTTCATTCAGCAGCAAAAAAATCACATCGCCGGCGCCCTTGGCGCGCAGTTTTGGCGCCACTGCGAGGAGTTTTTCGGCGCGGCGCGACAGTTCAGCGGCCAGCCGGCAGGCCTCGGCCGCTGCCTGAACCAGCGCCAGGCAGACCGCACGCTCGAAACCTTTTTGCCCGGGTCGGATGCGCTTGCCGCCGCCGCCCTCGGCGCGGAAGGCCGGGCCAAAAGCCTGCGCCATCAGCAGCGGCAGCGGCCGCGGCCAGCGCAGGCGCTGCGCCAGCACCAGGTCGGCGAGCCACCAGCCAAAGAGCTCGGCATCGGGGCGCATGGCGACGACGCGGGCGGCGATCGCCGCCGCGGCGAACGGCGCCGGCCGCTGCGAGCCCGCCACGTCTTCGATCTCCGTGCAAAGGTCGGCGAGCGCCTCATCGTCCCAGGCGAGCCCGAGCATCTCGGTCCCTTTTGCCAGCCGATGGGCGCTGAAGACGGGCGGCTGCAGCGCCAGCTGGCGCCAGGCGCCAAAAATGGCGCCGGCGGGACCGGGAGCGGCGCCGGCCGGGCAAAGCTGCCAGGCATCGCGCAGGGCGGCCTCATCCTCAGCGCGGCCGGCCAGCCGCACGCTGGCGGCCGCGCATTTGAGCGCCAGCCGCTGGCGCCAGGCGCCGGCCCAGGCAGGCTGCGCCCGGGCGAGCGTGTCGAGGGCGCCCAAGGCGGCGCCGGCCTGGAAGGCGGCGTCAAAGTCGCCCGGCGCGCCGGCGCTTGCGAGCGCCCAAGCCGGAACGGCGGGCGGCGCGGCGAGGCTGGCGGTCGCGGGATCGAGGCGAATCATGATTTCGAGGGTAAAATGCCGGTGCGCTTTGCGCCATCAATTTCGGCCAAAAACGCACAGCTTGTCGGAGAGAGAAAACGAATGATAATGTTGCATTATCAATCATTTAGCTCCATTCCGTCTTCGGTGCAGCCACTCACGTCGCCCGTCTTCTCGTCGCGACTATCGCGGTACCCCGAGTTAGTCACGGCGACCTGCTTCCGAGACACCTTTCGAAGAGATCGAGCCCGGATCACCAACTCTAGATTCCGCGTGATTGCCTATTCTATGAACCCTCCGTCAAGATTGCAGCGGCCAGAAGCCGCCCCCAGCCAAATCATACAGCGCCCGCCCAATCGAACCTGAAATCATACTGGTCGGCGGACTTGCGCGGGGCGCGTCAATTTTTCGCGCGGCCAGTGGAGCAGCGCGTGAAAGAGCACATGAATAGGAGTGGCGCCAATATTTTCGCATTGCTCTAATCGATTATAGTTGTGAAGAGCGATTTCAGCCCGTTTACTTGCCGCTTAAGTCACACGTAAAAGAAGGTAGCACCGATTCGGTAGCTTATCCCCTGTCTTTCGCGTACTCGCGGCCCGTGGCGCCGGTGGACGATTGAAGATCGCCGGTCTCACTAGCAGGTGGGCATAAGGGCCTGGGGCCGGTTGGCAAGCCACAGGAGTAGGACGATGTCGAAGGATTCGGGTAAGGGCGATAATCACGGCGGCGGGCCAGGCAAGATCGAGATTACAGTGGTGGTGAACGGCCAGCCCACGCAGGTCGAAGCCAATCCCAACCAGCCGCTGCACGTTGTTCGTACCAAAGCCCTTGAAAACACGCAGAACGTCGCCCAACCGGCCGAGAATTGGGAATTCAAGGATGAGGCTGGCAACTTGCTCGACGTCGACAAGAAAGTTGGCGATTTCGGTTTTGCAAATCCCGTGACCTTGTACCTCAGCCTGAAGGCAGGCGTCGCAGGTGCCTGAACCCCAAACTGTCGATCCTGTGGTCTCCCGAGCGAAATTCGATCGGGAGATCGGCTGGTTCCTTGGACAAGCGGGTGTTTATCGGGCGCAGGGATGCTTCCTGATCGAGGCGATCTTCCCACGCGCCTTCTTCATCTTTGCGCCGCCGAAGTTAAAGCCACAGGTAATCGGCGCAGCTGTCGAGATCGACTTTTCCAATTACGATCTCCGACCTCCGTCGGTGGTCTTCGTCGACCCATTTAAGCGCCAGCCGATTGCCCGCAAGGATCTACAGCTTAAGATGCTGAGACGGTCGCCGCTACCCGGACCCCCAACGGAGATTGTACCGGTCCTGCCGCAGAACACCGTGCAGCTGACGGACTTCATCCAGGCCAATAGTATGGAACACGCGCCCTTCCTGTGCATGGCAGGCGTGCGAGAATACCACGACAATCCAGCCCATTCAGGTGATTCATGGCTTCTCCACCGGGGTTCTGGAGAAGGCTGTTTGGCCTTCATCCTGTACCAAATAATCAAATACGGACTCACTCCAGTAGAGCAGCTTCAGCTCCAAATTTCAGTGGTGGGGCTGGCAGCACCTCTGCCAGCCATCCCGGAATGACCGCTCTGGAGGCCGTCAGGACAGTTGACCTCCCCCGAGACTGTGTGTCCGCTGTACAGGCGCATCTGCGCTCGGTTGGACAGCAGGGCCATGAGGGCATGGCGCTCTGGGTCGGCGTTCAGCAAGAACAGCACTTTGCCGTAACGGAAACGGTTATCCCGGCGCAACGTCACATCCGCACGAGCGACGGCGTATGCGTGATGGTTCCTGCCGAAGAACTGCACCGGCTCAATGTTTGGCTCTACAGACGTGGCCTGACGCTCCTGGCGCAGATCCATAGCCATCCGGGCCGGGCCTACCATTCGACGACCGATGACGCCTACGCGATAGCAACCACGGTGGGGTGTCTGTCGCTGGTGGTGCCCAATTTCGCGCGCGATCCTTTCGATCTTGCTCGGGTCGCTGCCTATCGACTTGACGCGAAGGCGAACTGGAATGAGGTCGCGTCCGCAGTCCTGATGCGAATGATCACGATAACGAGCTGACGATGACCCTTGCTAATTTCATCGACCGCGCTGCTACGGCAGCATCTCAGGTCCTGACAGACTTTCATCTGGGTGACTTTAAGGCAGTTCTCGAAAAGCAGGTCGTGGCCATCGCTTTCGACAATCAGGCGGCCTCGTGCGCCGAAGGCCAGGCGACGCTGGATCTTGTGGTGAGGTTGCTCGCCAGACTCTATCCGGTTCTGGCGATACTCCCCTTGGACAGCGCAGCGAGTTCTCAAGCCCAAGCGCTAGAGCGCCTGGCAAAGTCGATCAATCCAAGAATCGGCATCCGGCGTTCCGGCAAGTTCGCGACGGTCGGCATCGTTGCAGGGGCGATGCGCCCATCACTTCGGTGCCCAACCTTCTTCATTGGTTCGGACGGCTGGGCAGCAAAGCTGTCGCATACGGACCCGGTGGGCTCCGGCTCGAGTTTGCTGCCCTATGGAGCCGGCGCCGCCAGTTGCTTCGCCGCCGCCAACGTCTTTCGAATGATCTTCGCGGCCCAGCTGACCGGCGCCGAGTTGGACGAAAATATCGACCTCTCCTTATACAGCTATAACAAGACCAAAGCAGGCGGAGCAGGCCCGACCAAGTTTAGTGTCGACCTTGGCGAAATGCACTTCGTTGGGCTGGGCGCGATAGGCCATGGCTCGCTTTGGACCCTGGCGAAGCAACCCGGCCTTTCGGGTCGGCTGCATGTAGTCGATCACGAAACGATCGAGCTCTCAAACCTGCAGCGCTACGTGTTGGCCGGCCAGGCAGAGGTCGGCATGTCCAAGGCGGTTCTTGCAACCACCGCTCTTCGATCGACCGCGCTCAAGGTCGAGGCGCATCCGCTGAAGTGGGCAGAATATGTTGCGCACCGCGGCGACTGGGGCTTCGACCGAGTGGGTGTGGCGCTCGACACCGCCGCCGACCGTCTGGCGGTCCAAGGTGCACTGCCCCGATGGATCGCGAATGCCTGGACGCAGGAGCACGACCTCGGCATCTCGCGGCACGGGTTCGATGACGGCCAAGCTTGCCTTTGTTGCATGTACATGCCGTCTGGGAAATCCAAGGACGAGCACCAGCTGATTGCCGAGGAACTCGGAATACCGGATGCACACGAGCACGTGAAAACGCTGCTCCAGACCAATGCCGGAGTTGCTGACGACTTTGTAGCTCGAGTGGCCACAGCGATGGCGGTCCCCTTTGAGCCGCTCGCTCCGTTTGTTGGCCAGCCCCTGCGCTCCTTTTATCAGCAGGCTGTCTGCGGCGGTTTGGTGTTCCAGCTCAGTGATGGAAGTCGCCGCGTACGAACCCTGGTTCCAATGGCCTTTCAGTCAGCGCTTGCCGGGATTATGCTTGCGGCGGAGCTGGTCAAACATAGTGCGGGTTTTCCCGTGAGCCCGACGACGAGCACTCGGGTGAATCTTCTGCGCCCCCTCGGCTCCCACTTGCACGATCCCAAGGCCAAAGATTCCAGCGGCCGCTGCATCTGTAGCGACGAAGATTTCATCGCCGCTTACAGGCGCAAATACGGCAAGAGCGTGGAACAGCCAAGCGATGTCTCCGCCGCCTAACGAGACGCGGATATCTCCGATCCCAGGGCCGACGGCTTGTGCGCGTGATGAGGGCGCCACTATGACACGCTTGGTCCACTCCTCTGCCGACCTATCGTCCATGAAATCCCCTCTCCGCTCACGATCCCGGATACCTCCTTGCCGATGTGCCGCTCGAGCACCGGCCGCCAAGGCACTAGGGTGAACTCGCGCGACTTTTCAACGATGGCATATTTTCCGCTGGCAAGCTCGACGGAGCGGCGGAGCCTACCCTCTACTCGTTCTCCAGACCGGGCTTCGACATAAGACAGTCCAAGCCCCTCCGACAGCTGCCCGGCAACCCGGTTCAGCTCGCGCTGGCGCAGGATCGAAATCATGTTGACGCGATAAACGATCCGGTCTTGCTCTTCATGCGGCAGGCCTTGGGCAATTAGCCACTGCCGCCAGCCAGCTTGTGCCTCCCGCATCTCACGGCCGAAGCCGGATTTGCTCAAGGCCTCAGGTGCATCGGAAACGAGCTCCCGGTCGATCCAGGTCGCGCCGTCAAAACCGACCTGCTGCTCCAGGAGCATCGACGAGAGCTTGTCGACCATGACAGGTTCAAACCTGGCACGCTGGCGTTCGTAATCCGCGGCCCGGTCGAGATGGTCTGGCGCGATGATCCAAGTGCCGTCGGGGTCGTGTTCTACGCCACCGGTGGCGCGACGAATCGCCTCCAGTCGACGCGCGTGCGTTTCGGCAAAGCGTTCGGTGGAGGACAGGTCGTGCCTCAGATGAATATCGATGCTGTAGCGACCGCCGTGAGCAGCGGCGATCGCGGCGGTCGTGCGGTCGACCTGCCTCGGCTCGGTGTTCCCGGCGAGATACGGATGATGCAGCCATGAGGCGTCGGCTCGGTGGCTTCGCCCTTGCCGATATCGATGTAGTGGCTTTTGCCGTCAAGGCCATCGACGATAAGGTAATGCCGGTCGTTGATTTCGTCGCCCAGCCGCGCGCAACAACGCGGCCAACGACAGGCTGGGGTGGCTCGCCGGTTCGATCGTGAATCAGACAGTCAGCAGCACTGCGGGCGAGCCCTTGGCCCGCCAGCTCACGATGCATGGTCTTGATGATGTCGCCGCGCTCGCCGATACGGCGCAGCGTCGTTTCGAGCTCATCATCGAGACGCCAGGAGTCAGCGCCGACTTCCTCCGCCAGACCCATGCGCTCGAGCTTGCGCAGGCGGCCTTGGTGCAACGTTTGGCGAAAGGCGTCGCGACCGTCCGGCGAGACAAGCCCTTCATCATCGCGCATGCTGAGCAGTCGGCGGTCGATGCTGGTGAAGCGCTCCTGCTCCATTTCTGGCGGAGCCGCTGCTCGATCTCGTGATCTGTGCGAGGACCGAGATCGAGGCTGACCAGCTCGGCCGCCCGCTCGCGGATTCCACTCGAAATGTATCCGCGTGCGATGACCAGGTTCTCGCCGCGGTCGTCCTTGCCCCGAATGATGATGTGAGTGTGCGGATGGCCGGTGTTGAAGTGGTCGACGGCAACCCAGTCGAGCCTGGTGCCGAGGTCTCCCTCCATCTGCGCCATGAGACGACGGGTGAGCGGCTTGAGGTCGTCATACTCAATGCCGTCTTCGGCCGCGACGATGAAGCGGAACTGATGACGGTCGCCGTCCGCGCGATCGAGGAAAGCTCTTGCGTCGACGCGGTCGGTGTCGGCGCCGTAGAGCTCGCCAGGCTCGCCTTCGCGGGTGACGCCGTCGCGCTGGAGATACCGCAGATGCGCCCGCGCCCCGTCAGCAGCCTTGCCAGCCAGCTTCACGACCCGTGCCTTGACGATCGCTCGACGCTGCCGGAACGCAGCATATCGGTCGCGTGACTTGAGCAGCGCCGCGGCGGCCCCGCCGCGCCCAACGCGGCTTCCAGTGAAATGGCTGCTGCGTCGGGACTTGCCACCGGCCCGGTTGATCGCGGCCCGAAGCTGACTGGTGAACCGCTTCCCTGCCTTTGAGCCCCGCGACCCGATTTTGCCAAGCTTCGGCCTGAACTCTTCGTCTGTCACCCCAGCCTCCCGCATAACCACAGCAAAATCAGCTGCTTGGGCGCCCCAGCCTCCTGGCGCCGGAGGCAGCCTCCTGGAAAAACGATGTGCAGACAAGGACTTCGCCGCCCCTTGGAGGCGATGCCTTTATCTTGCCCTACTAATCGGACAGCTATCTACCGGTAATAATTCATCAATATCAACCGCTCAAATCGTACTCCATCGTAGTAAAGGCGGGCATGATACACTTCAGTCGTACGAAAGCCAAGCTTGCGGGCGGATCGTTGCCTCTGGCGGTCCATGCGCTACTTCGAGCTCGGCGATTGACTGGTTCCAAAGGGTCAGCTCGGCCGGCTCATGCTCTTCGTCAGATCTACAAAACAGGGCATTCCAAGCGTTCACAGCGCTCTCATCGCAAGCAGATCGCGACGGATACAAAGCAGGCAAGATAGCGGACATACCCTGTTCAGCGGCCCCGCCAGGGGCTCTTCCACGCGCGTGGAATGGCATCAGACTCCCGTGTTCGATGGCTGCGTTTACTCCTGGATGATCGTCGTTTTCATGCTGCTGGCGCTGCCAACTGCGGCAACCTCCGCTTCATCTTTGCGCCACGCCCGACCTTGAATTCGGCATCGTCCAGCCACACCCTGTGCAGGATCGCGGCGAGCTTGCGGGCCACCGCCACGATGGCATTCATCATGCTGGTACGCTTGGCAATCCGCATAGCCTTCAAAGCAGACCAAGATCGCACGCGCAGAAGCAGGCTCGCGGCGGCCTCGCAAAGCGCTGTTCGCACCTCGCGATCACCCTGTTTTGTGATGTGTCCCTCAATGTCGATCGAGCCCGACTGCCACCGTCTTGGCGTCAGTCCAAAGTGCGCGCCGACGGTTCTGGAGCGCCGGAACCGCAACGGGTCGTCGACGCCCGACTTGAAGGACAACGCGGTGATCGGGCCAACGCCCGGCACCGTCATGAGGCGGCGGCAGACCGGATCCTGCGCCACGATCCGCACCAACAACCGGTGCAGCGCATTGTAGCCGGCAAGCATGCCCTGGCGAACGGCGAGCATGGTCTCGATGAAGTCGTTGCGGCCATCGCCAATGCCCTCCAGGAGCTCGCGAACCCTGCCTTCGAACTTACCGCGCGAGACCGTCCCCATGAACAGGCCGAAGGCGCGCAGTGTGCCACGAATGTGGTTCTCGACGTCGATCAGCTTGCGCTTCAAGAGCCGCCGGTTCGACAAGAGGAGGCGCAGCCGCTGGCTGTCCGAGCTCTTCACATGAACGGCGCGGTACCATCCCAGACGTATCATCTCGGCGATGCCGCGCGCGTCATTTCGATCGGTTTTGTTGCGCTGCGCGTTGAGTGCTGCGCGCATCGGCCTGGCCTCCACGACAACGGCTGGAAAGCCAATTTCCTTGAGCTCGGCAGCGAGCCAACAAGCGATCGAGGAGGCCTCGAGCCGACGCGATCCAACTCGCTTTTGAACGGGGCGAGCACCTCCGCAACGGCCGCGGGATCGGTGGGCGCCTTGCCTTCTTTCAAGCGTTTCCCGGCCTGATCGTGGACACAGAAATGCGTCTCTTCAAGGGAGACATCGAGACCGACATAAAGGACCATCATGCTTCTCCTCCGAATCAGTTGACGGTCGGAATCCTCCGTCACATTCGGCTCCCGAACATGGCAACCCGCACAACAATCCACGGTTTGCCGCATGACGTCCGATTAGGAGAGCCTTCCGCAACCCAGCCCAACCCCGGTCTCCTCACCCCTTCCGGCCGGCAAGAAACACCTCCCCTCCCCGGCCAACCCGCATCACAGATCCCGCTGGCTGGCGGTCGAGTGGCGCACAATCCCGCTGCTCGAATTGCTTTCGAAAAGGCAGTCGTTGAAGAAAACACCGCGCGCCTGGAGTGAGATTTTGAATGCTTTCTCGCGATGAAATTTGCTCACGGACGGGTGCTTGGCGGCGAGAAAAATCGCGCCTTTTTGAGCTGTTCGAATGCCAGACCTTCATCCGCAGCAAAGCCATTCATCTGCCAAGAGGTGAGCAGCTAGCGCGCTGGTCCGGCGTCCTAGACAGCGAACGGAGGCTGGGATTTTGGAACGGCTATATCGGCACGCAGATATGCTGCGCGCACCCAAACGTCGTGGCGCGAACCATACGAATCCGCTCCCAGATATGATCAACGCAGCAGGTTCCTAGAGTTGCGAGCGGCATTGAATGCATGACGCCAAATGCCCCCGACCCACGACGTGAACGGCTTCAGTAGCGCAACCTCGGCCCACTACCTTCGGAATCCACGACGCCATAAATCCATCTCTGGCGCACACCAAAACGTCGGGGTGCCTCAGTTAAAAAAGTTGCTGCAGTCGTTGCACTCCGGCCCGCGGGCGATGAGCCGGAGGGGCACGCTGGTTGCGGCCAAGTGGGCGGAGCGCGGTTCAAAACAAGCCAATATCCAGGCGGCTCTCAGCCCGATGGACGAAACGTGCAAGGCTCTCTGAAAGAGCCCCCGCACCGATCGGTGCGGGGGCTTTCGCGACTGGCCGATCAGTCGGCCGGGTTCCAGATGATGGCGTAGGTGTCGTCATCGTCCTGGCCGGCGGCGCGGCCGAGATTGGCGTAGAGTTTTCGCGGTCCGAACTCGGGTGCGGCGATCGACAGGCTGACATAGTCCTTGCCGGAGGCCTCGCCGGTGCGGATCCAGCCGGCGCCGACTTCGATCCCCTGGGTCAGCACCCGGAAGTCGGGATGGCTTTCGGCGCTCTTGGCCTGGTTGGGCAAGATGGCGATCTCGGCGCGGACGCTGAGCGTCTTGAGCTGGCCCTTGTAGCTGCCGTCTTCCTGCTTGGTGACGTATCCGATCGCGGTCATTTCGACGTTTCCTTTTTTGCTGTCGCCGGGGACCATTCCCCTGCGATGGCGAACCGTGATGGGCGCGTCCGGCCCGCCCGAACCTCAAAAGGCCGCAGCGCCAGCGGAGGACCCGAGCGGACGGCTTTTTTGAAGCGCGAGCGGGCGCGAGGAGCCGCCGCAGGCGGCGGGGAAAAAAGCTGTCGGCCGAGGGTTTCGGGCGGGCAGGATCGCCCATAGGTCATCAAGCCAGCGGCAGGGGAATGGTGCCGGGCGACAGCAAAAAGAGAAGCTTGCGAGACGCGGTCGCTGCAGCCAGCCAGGTGGTGAAGGCGATAATAGGGATTGCGGACGCTTCGGTGCCGAGCCAGCGCAATCATGCTCAACCAGCAAGCGCTGTTGCTCCCGGCGGTGGTGCTGATCGCAGGTCAACAGAGAGTGCGACCTGCTGAACACCGGAGCGGAGCAGCGCTGTCGCATGGCATGCCGAGCTGTCGATGCAGCGTCTCAAGCGGACAAGCGGCGACGTTCCAAACGTCGCCGCCCGCCTGCACAAACGATCAGTCAGACACGAACAGCGACTGGACCTTCGACCACTGATCAGCAGTGCGGAAGCCGCCACGGTTGGTGTAGGACTCGACCGGGAACTTCATCCAGCGCGGCAGCCAGCCGTCGAACTTTTGCCGGCCGTTTTCCCCGGCAAGGAAGTCGCAAATGATCTTCTTTTGCGTCTTCAGCTTCTGCGATGCATTGCCATCGGCGACGTCACTGCCGCCGACATCGGCGAGCATTGCGTTGGCGACTTGCCTGTCGCGCAACAGCTCGAAGAAGGCGTCGTCGGCTTGCCAATGGGCGCGCATGTCGAGGCCAAGATGATTGCCGAGCGCCTCGATGATGGCGCTGCCGAGGCCAAGCGTCTCGGCCATGATGAGAGCCAGAACATGCTCGACTTCGTTGTCCGGAAGCGTCAGCAGACGGGCAAAGACACTGGCCAGCGCGACGTCATCGCCATTGCCGCCGGCGACCGGACCATCCTCTTCGGCCTGCCCAAGCAGGGCCAGAACCTCGCGCCGCTTCCCGGCAAATGCCGCTTCGGTCTTTGAAGCCGCGATGCTGGCCGCCACCGCCTCGTTGGCGGCGCGTTGCGGATCGGGACGCACCTGCCACAGGCTCGTACCGACAATTGCGTGCGCCACCATCAGGCGCAGCGCGACACCGGAATGATCGAGCAGGCTGAGCCGCACGGCGGCGTGACGATGCAGATCGACATAGTTCTGCATCGGCCCGCTGAGCTCGGGGCGCGAGGGTTTTGCGAGCTGTTCGGCCTCGTTGCCGACCTCGCCATTCGAACGAGGGCGGCGGGCCTCTTTCCGCGACAGATACCCCTCATGCGCCTCGACCTCGCCGCGCTGCGAGACTGTCATGAAGACCTTGCCGCCCTTCTTCCTGGGCGTCTTCTCGTAATCCCACGGGTGGAAATACTGACCGGGTTCGTGCACCACGACTTGCGCCCATCCGGCTTCAAGATAGGCATCCCGCTTGGCGGCGACGGCCTCGTTCTGCTTTTGCCAGAACAGGTCGGCATCGGCGAAAAAACTGTCCTCGCCGAACAGATCGGAGACGATCAGGCCAGAATAATCCTCGATGGAAAACAGCGCCACCTTGGTCGAGATCGACTGGCCGCCGAACAGCCATTGTTTCAGCTGCCAGCCGCGCGGCGCGCGGTTGTCGGGATCGGCATAGAGCGCCAGCCAATCCTTCTGCTGCGCTTTCGAAGCCATGGTCAAATGGCGCACGGTCTCGGTGTCGATGTCCTCGCGGCGATAGGCTTCGCGGATCTTCGGCAAGAGGTCACCCAGCGCCAGAATGCGCTTCACCTGAGGCTCGCTGAGGCCAAAGGTCATGGCGATATCGGCGATGCTGCGGCCTTGCCTGATGAGCCGCGCAAAGGTCTCCCATTGCGAGACCTGGTCGGGATCGAGGCGGGCGATGTTTTCGATGAGCGAGGCTTCGAGCGCGTCGGCATCGTCGCCGTCCTCCATGATGGCGCAGGGCAGCGGATCGGCCTCGCCGCGCTCGGCGGCGACGGTCTTTGCAGCAAAATAGCGCCGTCGTCCGGCGACAATCTCGAAACTGTCGGGCGAACCGTTCTGCCGCACAAGCAGCGGCACCAGCACACCGCGCGCCCGCACCGACGGCAGGATATCGGAGATATCGGGCGCGCGTCTGGAATGACGCATGTTGATGGCGGAAACGCTTAACTGGTCGAGGCAAACATGGGCAAGTTGCATGGTCTTTCTCCTTTGGCTCTGGTTGGTGTTGCCCTGTCCGCGAGGCCGCAGGCCGAGCGACGGGCTGGTTTTGCGCCTAGCGGCGCGGTCGTTCCGCCGGATCGGGCGGAAGCTCGGGCGTTGGCGTTTTGAGACGCGCGGCGGCCTGCCGCAAAAGCGGCTCATCCTCGGTGATATGGCCGGCAATCCGCGCGGCCTCGGTGTAGACCGAGAGCGCAAAGCGCGCCCTGAAGGAGAGATCGCGCTCGACGCCTAGGCCAAGTGGTCCCTTGACGGTCTGAAGCTCGGCAAGGCTGACGCTGCCGAGTTCGGGGAAGCCGAAACCGAGATCGCAAAGGCCAAACAGCGTGTCGCCGTCGGCGTCGAGTTCGGTCAAAAGCCAGGTCGCCGCACCAATCGGATTGAATAATTTTACCACTGGCACATGGTCGGTTTCCGTCTCTGCTGCGCCATTGGCGAGCAGGCGCGCGGTAAGGTCAGCGTTGATCAGGATCATGGCAAAGCTCCTTGTCGAAACAGGTCGAGTTGATTGCGTTTGGCATCGCGCCGGCTCACGCCGCGATCTCTTCCTCTGCGTCGGGTGCCGCTCCGCCTTGAAAGGCGCAAAGGAAATCGGCGGCCTTGGAAGCAAGGCTGGCGGCGCGGAAAATGGCGCGGTTGTCCTCGCGCAGCACGGCAAGCCATGAGGCGATATAGTCGGCATGGCGCACGGTCGGCTCGATGCCGAGACTGGTGCAGGTGAAGGCGGCGGTAAGCTCGGCAACCAGCTCCTCGCGGGCATAGGTTTTGGTGCCGAAGGAGCCTGAGAAGTCACGGGCAAGCCGGGCCGGATGTCCGGTCCAGTGGCCTAGCTCGTGCAGAGCCGTGCGGTAGTAATTGACCTGTTCGAAGAACGCGGGCTGCGGCGGCAGTTGCACGAAATCGGCGCTCGGCATGTAGAAGGCGCGGTCACCACCGATGCGGATATCGGCACCGCTCGCCCGGATGAAAGCTTCGGCCTGCGGGATGATCTCCCGTTCCGGCAACGGCTCGGGCTGGCTGTAAAGCTGCTCCGGCAATCCCTCGCATTGCGCGACATTGAAGACGGTGAAGCGCTTGAGATAGGCCACCGCCTGCGGCTCCACGTCCTCGGCCTTGGCGCGTTCCTTCTCGTCCTTCGGCACAAAGCGATCGGCATGAACGATGGTGGTGCCGTGCTCGCCTTTCCTGACATTGCCGCCAAGCGCAAGCGCCTGCCGGAAGGTGAGCCAGCTCTGGCCGGAATAGCCGCGATCGATGACCGCGCCCCACAGGATCAGGATGTTGATGCCGGAATAACCGCGCCCGGTGGCGGCGTTCTTGGGCAGCCCAAGGCCAGCCTTCGCGCTTCCCCAAGGCTTGACCCAAGGTACCGCGCCCCGCTCCAGATCGGCGATGATGCGATCTGTGATCTCTGAATAAAGGCTGGCCCTTTGCTGCTCGCCCTTCTTGCCGCCAACGTCTCCACGGGCACTGTGTTTGCCGGTCTTGCGCATGATCAAATCTCCGCTCGCCAATCTTCGCTACGCCCTCCCCGGAAAGCGGGGTGGGCGGCGAAAACGACCGGAAAGGCCCGCCGTCAGAGGTGGCCGGCATCCGCAGGACCGAAACGCGAGTGGAGGACCCTGAGCGGAACGCGAAGGGTTGCGGGCCGCCGCGGCGGGCCTAGAAGGGAGAGCCGCCCACACCGCTCCGCCGGGAAGGCCACTCAAAAGGACTTCGCCGCCCAAAGGCGGCGACCGTCACAGCCCGAAGGGCTGCCCGCGCCAGGGGGCGAAGCCGTAGGGCCGAGACCGCCTGAGCCGGTCGAAGACAAGCGGGCTCGGTTCACGAGCACCCGGTGCGCGCCCTCAAGCGCGCAGGCGCCATCACTTAACTGATGAGGGTCAAGGAGGCCGTTTTGATCAAAGTCGCGTTGCAAGCGTTGTGCGCCATGCAGGTGAAGGCGATGAGTTGGAGCGGCATAGGGTTTTGCGGAGTACGCGGCGGCGCTCGATCTTGCCTGCTGACGGAACGAAAGCGGAAATATCTACGGACCAAGGGATGCGATTTTGTCACGCCTCCCAAGGGTGAACCCTGATGGCTTTCCGCAGGTAAGCATCCTGCGATGAAATCGGTATTCGGATACTGAGCAATAACCAGACGCGTTAGCGAGATGTAGCGCCTATGTTTTCTCTTCCGGAAGACTGTAGCTATGCCGGTCTCGCCTTCGTGTTATTGGAGGCGCCCAACGATCGCTATCACTTTGGAATGCTCCAATAGGATAAGGTAAAGGCTCTGCGTCGACTTGAGAGCGAATGGCTCAACGACGAGGTCGCGGTCTTGGGTTTTGGCGAAACTGATGCATCACCTAGCTAGGAACTGACGGAAGCGTTCCGATCGACTGGCGCTGAAGATCTCCTCAGGTGGTCCCTCCTCTTCGACAACTCCCTTGTGCAAAAAGACGACCTTGCTCGACACATCCCGCGCGAAGGCCATCTCGTGCGTGACGACCAGCATCGTCCGGCCTTCTCCGCCAGCGAGCGCATCACTTTTAGAACTTCCCCGACAAGTTCGGGATCGAGAGCGGATGTCGGTTCGTCGAACAGCATGACGCGAGGACGTTGGCCGAGCGCTCGCGCGATCGCGGCGCGCTGCTGCTGACCGCCGGAAAGATGTATCGGATAGTGATAGAGCTTGTCGGCGATGCCGACTTTGGCAAGGAGCTCCTTCGCCTCTTCGATGCATTCGCCTCGAGGGCGACCTTGGACGTGGATAGGTGCTTCGATGACATTCTCTAGGACGGTCTTATGCGACCACAGGTTAAAGCTCTGAAAAACCATGCCGACGCGCATTCGCAGGCGATCGACCTGGGTTCTGTCGGCAGGCTGCTGGCCCGTCTTCGCCTTTTTCATCCGGATCGTCTCGCCGCCGATCGAGATCGCGCCGCCGGTCGGCGTCTCAAGCATATTGATGCAGCGCAGCATCGTCGACTTGCCAGAGCCCGACGACCCAAGAATTGAGACAACCTCCCCGTCATAGGCGTCGAGCGAAACGCCCTTCAGCACATCGAAAGCGCCATAGGCTTTTCGCAGATCGCGAATTCGCACAGCCGGAACAGTCGCACTGGCAATCGGATCTTTGTGAGGTTGCATGCTCATGTCGCGTCCTCTCTTTCGATGACGGCTGGCGCTGCGGATGTGAGATGCGGCGTCAGCCGGTATTCCAGCAAGTGAATGATGCGCGTGATGACATAGTTGATGGCCAGGTAGATGCTTCCCGCGACAATGAAGACTTCGACGGCGCGGTAGCTTTCAGAAATCAGCTTGGCGGCAAGACCAGTAATTTCCATCATGGTGATCACCGACGCCAATGCAGTCGCCTTCACCATCAGGATGACTTCATTGCCGTATGCCGGCAGGGCCTGACGGATGGCGAGGGGCAGAATGATGCGGCGAAATACCAGCAGGCGGCCCATGCCGCAGGCTCGGGCCGCCTCGATCTGCCCCTCTGGCACCGATTGCAAGCCGCCTCGGATTATCTCGCTCCCGTAGGCAGCCGTGTTCAGTGCAAGCGCGATGATGGCGCACCAATAGGGCTGACGCAGGATGGGCCAGAGTACGCTGTACCGAATTGCCTCAAACTGGCCGAGACCGTAATAAAGCAGAAAGATCTGCACGAGCAGCGGTGTCGAGCGGAACGCGAAGATGTAGGCGCGTGCGATCCATTGCAGGACAAGACTGCCCGAAAGCCGCAGCAGCGCCAGCATCAGGGCGAGGAGCATTCCGAGCCCAACTGAGATGAACGCCAGTTGCAGCGTCAGTGGAACGCCGGGGACCAGGCGCATCAAGGCATCAAGGAAAAAGGAAAAATCCATCACCCTCTCCTGAGACCGCGGGTGAAATGCCTTTCGGCGTGTTGCAGTGCCCACCCAGATGCGCAAGAGATGAGCAGGTAGAGGATTGCTGCCGCCAAGAAGAACGTGAAGGGCTGCCTGGTCGAGCCCGCGCCGATCTGCGCTTGGCGCAGAATTTCCACCAAGCCTGTCACCGAGACCAGTGACGACTCCTTGAGGACGAGCTGCCAGATGTTCGAGAGGCCGGGCAAGGCAAAACGCAGCGTGAGCGGCGCGATAATGCGGCGGAAGGCGAGCGCGTGCGACATACCCGTCGCATAAGCCGCGTCGATCTCCCCGCGTGAGACAACCTGGTAGGCGCCGCGGAAGACTTCAGTATGATAGGCGCCCGAAACAATGGCGATCGCCAAGGCACCAGCGAAGAAGGCGGGCAGACTTAGGAAGCCGTTGGCCCCCAAGAACCGGCCAATGGGCGTCAGGATGGCGCTGGAGCCGAAATAGAAGAGATAAATGACCAGCAGGTCCGGGATCCCGCGCAGGATTGTTGTGTAGCCATCAGCGACCGCTCGGACGATGTGGCCCCCAGAAATCTTCGCCCACGCGCCGAAGGCTCCTATTATCGCACCGGCGACAAACCCTGTCACCGCCACGGCGATCGTCATGACGGTTGCCGCGGACATGGCGGCACCCCAGCCACCGGGGCCAAGACTGAAGACGGTCATCAGACCGAAATCATTCATGGGATCACCTGCGTGACACTGCGGTCAGGACATCGAGCGATCGACGCTGCGCGTGGCGAAAAGCGAGCCGCGCCGAACGAGGCTATCGGAATTGCACTTTTGCCGTCCGCGACGAGATCGGCAATGACGGCGCCAACGATTGGACCCAGTTGGAACCCATGGCCGGAAAAGCCGAATGCATGCCAGAGATTGGGCGCAATCTGGCTTGGGCTGATGACCGGAATGACATCCGGCATCAGCGCCTCAAGCCCTGCCCAGCTCCGTACGATGGTGGCTCGGCGCAGTATCGGGAAAAACTCACAGACCGTTTGGGCGCTGACCACCATCCGATCAGCAATCGTGTCGGCTGTTTCGGCGTCCAGATCGGGATCGCCGAGGACACCACCGCCGATGACGACTGTGCCTGCTTCGGTTTGCTTGAAGGAGAGCACCCGATCGATGCCGATCACCACGGGATCGATGAAACGAGGCATGCGGGACGTTACCATCAGCGTCGATGCGAAATGCGTCTTGGGCAAATGCTCGCCGACCATCGCCGCGATCTGCCAGGCCCAGGCGCCACCGCAGTTGACCACCAAGTCGGCTTTGACGGCGCCGTTGTCAGTCGTCACCGTCCAGCCGTCGTCGCCCTGCGAAAGCCCGGTCACACGCGTCCGCTCCAAAATGCGAGCACCAAGCTGTTCGGCGCGCGCGCGGAAGGACTGCGTCGTGCGGAACGGATTCGCATGACCATCCCGCCGTGAGATAATGCCGCCGCGGCAGCTATCGGAGACGGAGGGGACCAGACGCCGGAGTTCGACAGCGTCGATCACTTCCTCGAAGTCGTAGCCAAGGGAGCGCATTTCAGCGACGCGCTTCCGGCACCATTCCATCTCGCCTTGGCTCTCGGCGATTCCTATCTGTCCGACCCCGCCGATGAATTCGCAGTTTTTTGCCAATTCCGGGCCAAGCAGGTCGTCCAGACGCTCCCAACCATCCATTGCCGCCATGGATAACGGCAATTCGGCTTCATGGCGCATCAGTTGGCGCACGCCGCCCGCATTGACGCCCGAGGCGTGGCGGCCGACAGTGTTCTTCTCCAGCACGATTGGGCGCATGCCCCGCAGCGCGAGGTGGATCGCCGTGCAGCAGCCATGGATACCGCCCCCGATCACGATTGCGTCCGTAGCGGTCATATTAACTTCCCAATCGATGTCGTCATGTCGCTCCCGCCTATGCCGCTCAGATACGCTGGCTCGGATCGCCCGCCACGACCGGGAGCGGCGCTTCGCGCTCGGCGTTGCCGAGGTCTGCAAGCTGGGCGACAGGCAACGGCTTGACCGGCAAGCGCAGTCGGTAATAGCCGACCGACTCCATGTCGGTGCCCAGGCTTTCCGACAGTATGCGCGCGACCGTGCCTCCGCACATTCGGCCCTGGCATTGGCCCATTCCGCACCTGGAAAAGGACTTGAGCTGGTTGAGGTCGGTGAAGCCCTCGTTGATGAGCGCGCGCAGCTTGCCGGCCGTCACTTCCTCGCAGCGGCAGGCAATCGCGTCGTCACTCAGTCTGGATATGGCTTCGGCCGGACGGTAAACGCGATCGAGGAATGCACGGAAACGGGTCTCTCTCCTTAGGGCCTGACGCTCAGGCTGGGCACGTTCGTCGCGCTCTGTCCTCGAAATGCGGCCCATTCGGCAGGCCGCGTCGAGCGCGGCCAGGCGCCCTCGATGCACCGCCGCCCTTGCGCCGCCGATGCCAGCGCCGTCCCCTGCGACGGCGACGAGATCCACGGTCGTCGAGCCCCATTCGTCCGTCTGGGGACGCCATGCCATCTGCGCGATGTCCCACAGATGTTTGCAGCGCAGGCTCGCTGTGATCTGGTTGTTGGGAATGACGCCTTCGTGCAAAAACAGGAGGGACGCCCGCAGCGTCCGGCGCCGGCCACCGTTTTCGAAACTGACGCCCTCCAAACGCGAAGCGCCTTCGACCGTCAGATTCCTTCCCTTGTAGAAAGGAACGCCCGTCTTCCTGAGCGCGGCGATCCAGGACACCCCCTTGAGCAAGTCGCCGGCGAAGCCAGGCAGCAGGGGCAATGCGGCGAGGCCCATCTCGAACAGGCCCATTTGAGACGTCTCGATGAAGCCATGCAGGGGTGCCCCGGCCTTCATGAGCTGGAACGCCATCAGATAGATGAGTGGCCCCGAGCCGGCGATAACAGTCGGTCGGTCAGGCACCACGCCGGACGCCTTCATCAGCGTCTGTGCCGCCCCTGCGCCCATGACCCCTGGCAGTGTCCATCCCGGGATTGGAACGGATCTTTCCATCGCGCCGGTCGCCAGAATGACCCTGCGCGCCTTGGTCAGGTAGGATTTGCCGTTCTGAGAGATGCCGAGTTTGCCGGCGGCCGAAACCTGCCAGACCGAGCTCAGTGGCTCGTGGGCAGCGCCGCTCCTGCGAAAGCTCTCCGCGAGCGCAAGTCCCTTGAAGTAGTCCCTGCCCAGAATAGCGCGCAACCTGTCGTCCGTGCGGCTGTTTGCTTCGATGTTGCGATAGACCTGACCGCCCAGAGTGGGCTGCTCGTCGAACAGCACCGTTTCCACACCGAGTTTCGCGGCGAGCGAAGCGGCGGCCAGGCCTGCAGGGCCGCCACCCACCACCGCCAGTTCCCAATTCGTGCGTACCGCAGCAGTCATATGGTGTCGAACCTTCCCGTGCCTGGCTGGAAGCGGACTTTCATTCCTTCAGCAACCGGCACCAGGCAGGCCTGGCGGTCGGGCTGACCGTCGATCTCGACCAGGCAGTCGAAGCAGTTGCCTATCATGCAGTGGGGCATGCGATCGGCACCGCTGGCAGGCGTCGTGCGGAATCGCTCGATGCCTGCCGCAAGCAATGCTGCGGCGACACTGTCATCGGCCCGGCATTGGATTGCCCGTCCGTCGAACAGGATGGTGGTCGACAAATCATCTGTCCGAAGCCGTCGAAACATGCTGGCCTTTCTGAAATCGGGCTTGAGTGTCCTTGGTTGTCAGAAGAACCGCGCGGGCCGGAAATCCTGGAGCGCCTCTTCGGGCTCGCCTCCCGCCAGTTCGGCAGCAGCCACCTGCCCCAGCCAGGGTGCCAGCGTAGCCCCGCTGTGGGTGACGGCTACATAATAGCCGCTGATGCCCGGGACCGGACCGACGGCCGACACTTCGTCGCCGGGAATGGCTCGGTAAGAAAGGCGGATCGCCTCCGGCTTGGTGCTTGCAAGTTCAGGATAGAACTTTGCCGCTCTCTCAATCATCGATGCGGCCACCGGCATTGTCTCGTCTCGGCTGCTTTCGAACGCGAAGCGCTTTTCGTCATGCTCACTGTGCAGCATGATCCGGCCGGCACCGTCGGGGCGGAAGTTTACCTCGCTCGTTCGGATTACACGCCGAACACCCGATGCTGCGGGAGCTGTCACCACGAGGAGGCCGAGCGTCGGAGCCAGCGGAAACGTCAAGCAGATGTCCTGCCCAAGATCGTTTGCCCAGCGGCCCGTGCAGTTTACGACCACGTCGGCGCCGAGTGTCTGCCCCGATGCCGTCTTGACGCCCCCCACCCTATCGCCTTTCAAGTCGATGCCGGTGACGGTTTCGCGGCGCAATTCCACACCAAGGGCAGGGGCTTTGCCGAGAAAGAATTCGATATAGACGCTGGGGTCCACCCAACCTTCATCGGCAAAATAGGCGACCTTCGCATCGCCCGACGCTCCGCGGGCCAGAGCTGGTTCCAGCCTCTGCAGCCTGTCCGCGGAGATCCATTCGGCGGCATATTTCCAGCCTGTAAGGCGTTCGACGCGCTCCTCGAGTTCCCGCGCCTCATTCGCATCCGAGCGCCATTCGACAGCACCGCCGCCATGAAACCAGGGACGGGCGCCAAACTCGTTTTCGAGTTCTCGGTGCGCGCGCATCCCCAGCGCATTGATAAGGTGGTAGCTGTAAGGTGTCTTCTCGTTCGAGTTGGTCCAGGCGAAACTTGCGCCGCTCGTGCCGGCGCCTGGATGATCGCGCTCAACAATCGTTACCGGATGTCCTTTTTCGGCAAGGCGATAGGCGATCGACGAGCCGAGGAGACCAGCTCCCACTACGACAAATTGGGTCATGCTATCAGTTTTTCCGATGGTAAAATGGGCAGGAGCAGGGTTGCACCTGCCCGGGGGGAGTTCAGTCCTTGGGCGTGATGTCGACCCCGAACCACTTCTCGGTCAGCTTGTTGTTGAATCCGTCCGCATTGACCTCGTGGATGGCCGCGTCGAACTTGGCCTTGAGTGCGGTATCGTCCTTGCGCATGGCCACATTAGCGGTGCCACTTCCCAAAACACCCTCAATGAAAGTAGGTCCGGCAAGCGTGGCGTTGGCGAGATCAGGCTGCTTCATCGCAGCTTTCAGCATGGTGATATTGCCCATGACCAGGTCGACGCGACCGGCGACAAGATCGAGATTGTGCTCTTCCGTGGTTTTGTACTCGCGGATCTCAACCTTGTCCTTGAGTTCGGCGGTGGCGAATGTGGCTGCCGTCGAGGACCCTTGGACGGCTAGCACCTTGCCCTTGAGCGCCGGGGCCATCGCCTCGATAGCCCTTTTAGCGCCGTCTGGGTCCTTCTTCAGGCTGTAGTCGACCCTTGGCCCAAGTGCGGCGACGAGCGGGCTGTCCTTCATCATCATGAAGGCGTTGGGCGCCTTTGCGTAAGGGACCGAGAAGGAGGCAACCTTCTGCCGCTCGGGCGTGACCGACATGGACGCGATGATAGCGTCGAACTTTCCGGCATTGAGCGCCGGCAGCATGCCGTCCCAGTCCTGTGCGACGATCTCGCACTCGGTCTTCATGCGGCGGCACAGTTCCTGGGCGAGATCGATCTCGTAGCCCACTAGTTTGCCGTCAGGAGACATATAATTCCAAGGCGCATAGGCGCCCTCGGTCGCAATGCGAATTTTCGACCATTGGCCAGCGTCGTCGGCGCGCACAGCACCGGTAAGCGAGATCAAGACGCTGGCAGTAAGGCCCATCCAACGTAACAGTCCCATTTTCATTGTTACCCTCTGAGTGTTGGCTGCGCGCGCGAACGTCACCTCGATCCTTCGATCGGAGCAATTACAGTCTCTGCGCAGTGGTGATTTCCAGCGCCGTGATGGCCAGTCCTGGCGCCTGTTGAGTAAAGCGAAACCGATGGCGATTGACAAATATGAAAAGCTTCATTCTCTATAGTTTTTTCCTATAGAGGTCAGGCTCTCGCCCATGATGAACTACAGGCAGCTACAGGCATTCCGAGCAGTGATGGATGCAGGAACCGTGGTCGGCGCAGCCGACCTCCTCCACATCTCGCAGCCCTCCGTAAGCGCCCACATCGCCAACCTTGAACACAATTTGAAAATCCAGTTGTTCGTGCGTCAGGGTGGCAGGCTGACTCCGACTGCTGAAGCCTATCTGTTGCATGAAGAGGCCGGCCATGTCGCCAAGGGCATGGCGCGCCTACGGCGATTGGCGGCCGACATCCAGCAGCTGCAGGCGGGCCGTCTGATCATCGGCGCCTATCCAGCGCTGTCGAGCATCGTGCTGCCCAGGTTCATCGGCGGGTTCGCGCGGCGTCATCCAAAGCTGCGGCTGGCACTGATGCCATCATCCTCAGTTCGGATCGCCGAACTCGCGGCGAGCAAACAACTCGATATCGGCCTGATGACTATGCCGGCGATCGACCCGGCGACCACCTGCGACCTGATCTTCGAGACGTCTTCTGTCTGCGTGCTGCCGGCAGGACATCATCTGAGCGACAAGCACACGATCGAAGCCTCCGACATCCGCGACGAAAGCTTTATCCAACTAGGGCGCGAAGACGGATCCCGTCAGGCCGTCGAGCGCAGCTTCGACGATGCAGGAGTTCGCGTCGAAGCCCGTTTCGACGCACATTTCAGTGATTCCGCCTGCGCTTTGGTAGCCGAAGGTCTCGGCGTGTCCATCGTCGACAAGTTCTCGGCCGAACGTTGGCGCGGCACGCTCGTCATCAAGCCATTCCTCCCCTACGTTCCCAGCCACGTCTATCTGACGCGCAGCCGAACGCATCTGTCTTCACTTCTGCAGGAACAATTCGAGCGAGAATTCCGGATCTATCTGGAAGAGCATTTTTCCTGACACTCATCGTCAGCGGTTGCCGATAGACGACCAGAAGGAGCTAATTGCGAGACCATCGTTCATAATCTGATATTGTTCGCAGAGATCAATCGGGCGACGATCGGTCGCTATACTCGATGACAGAAGTCGACGGTTGCGAAGCTTGCCGTGTTCCTTGGGTTGGAGCTTCTACTGCATTTGGCCGTGCCTACTGAGCCTCGAAGGCTTGCGCGCTCCCTACCGCATCAGGCCCGCGGTGCGCAGCGCGTCCTCGATCACCTTTTTTACCGATTCACGCGGCGAAAAATCCCCGTCAGTTCGAGCCAGTTCCGCAGGGATGGCCTTCGCTGACGACACGGATGCTGTCCGAATATGAGATATTGACGGTCTCGTCTCGACCGCCGCAGTCCTTGGCGGAGCTGATCTGACGCTCTCAGACCCTCTCGCGTCGTCGGCATCGCCGAGACCCCAGAACCGCGCGATCTCCTGGGTTGATGAGATACCCACCTCAAGCATGTAAGGCCCGGCCGTGCCGCGGCCGTTGCCGATGGGCGTACCGTGGCCCATGCCTGCAATCATATTGATCTCGATCTTCGCTTCGCCTGCTTCGTCAGCCCAGACCCGCCGGCTTCGTCCGCGCTCAATCGTCGAATGCGTCGGCGCCGTGTCGAGTTTGTGCACGCCGCGCCACTGAGCCACGATGGACTCCGCGTTTGTAGAGGCCACAGTATGATCGCCGGAGCCCTGCCAGATCGAAATCTTGGGCCACTGCCCATTGTGCTTGGAAGCTTTGCGCACTAACCGCTGCAATTCTTGCTCGGAGGGACCGCCGTGGCCGCGCATCCGATCGAAAGCTTCCGGAACGGTTGTCGCGCAGCCGAACGGCAGCCCGGCAATGATGCCGCCCCCGGCGAACAACTCAGGATAAGTAGCGAGCATCGCGGCGGCCATTGCGCCGCCGGCTGAAAGACCGGTGACGAATATTTGCTTTCGGTCCAGGCCGTGGGCAACAACCATTGTCTCGATCATCTGCCGGATCGAGAAGACCTCGCCGCGATCGCGAGCAGTGTCTGCCGGCAGGAACCAGTTGAAGCAGAGGTTCGGATTGTTGGCGCGTTGCTGCTCGGGGTAGAGCAGCGCGAAACCGGCCTCGTCGGCGAGTTGCGACCATCCCGAGTGATGGTCGTAGCTGGCAGCATTTTGGGTGCAACCGTGCAGCACAACGACCAGCGGCGCCTCGTCCGGGAGATCAGCGGGCGTATAGTATCGTGCCAGCAACGCACCAGGATTGGGGCCGAAATTTCCTAGGGTGGAGAGGCGATCGGCGGATGTGAAAGAGGTTGTGTTTTGTAGCCCGCGCAGTGCTGCAAGGCGCGCGATCGTATCGGAGACTTTTCGCAATTGAGCCGTCCTTTTTTTGACGCCCTTTATTGGACGCCCTGTGTGCAACGCACTCGCAGCAATATCGTTGCTGCACCGCACAATAAGAAGGGCGACTGACATGCGGTACTGGATGCAGCGTCCGGTCAGCACAGACGAATTGTTCGCGCCTCAAGTCCCTTATGGCCTCGACTGTATGCGATGATCACTTTCTGGCCGACTTCGAGGTTTGCCACGCCGCTGCGGTTCAAAGTAGTCGCATGGACAAACACGTCCTTCTCCCCGCCATCCAACGCGATGAATCCGAACCCCTTGTTCAGATCGTATCGCTTCACGACGCCAGCGGCTTCCTGCCCCTCGTGTTCCTGCACAGGAACCAAGGCTTCGGCGGATCGCTTCGCAACCTTTGGGGAGAACGCACCGTCTCCCACGCTTACAGAGACAACTTCGACAACTTGGGGTCCTTTCTGGCCGGGTTCGGTTCGGACCTTCAGGCGTGCCCCTTCGGGAAGGCTGTCATGTCCCGCAGCCTGCAACTTCGAGAAGTGAATGAAGGCATCGGAACCATCGCTGAGCCTCAAGAAGCCGAAACCCTTCTCCGCGTTTAACCAGAGTACCTCAGCATCATGTAAGAAGGTCGTCGCTGACGAAAGCTGGGGTGGTGCTGGCCTGCGGCTGAAATAACTCGGCTCCGAACCCTCATGATGGTTTTCGCTCTCGAAGCCTTGGCTCCGCGACTGACGGTGTTCCCGATATTTGCCCATTCCAGCACTGACCCTAGAGGAAAAGATTGCATTATCACCGGGAGTGAGCAGCGAGCAATATCAATCCGGTTGCTGACGTGGCGCATGGGAAACTCCACCGTTAAAGGTGCGTGAGCAACTCAGTTCAACGGATCGGGCGGGCTGATCTGGGGGCATCGCTGAAACCTGCGTGAAGGATTATGCTTGCCTGAGGGTGTGCAAGCTCATTCAGGCGGGCTGATGGATGTGCCCAAACGTGAGCGTCCGATTTCGCGACAACACATGGAGGCTTAAATTTCAAACGTGCCTTAATGCAAGCAAGGTCACGGAAAAGGTGATGCGACCGGCCCAAAATACGTGTGACACGGCCGGGGTGTCGTGAGCGTGCCAAAGCGGCGTCATGTGCTCACGAGTCTCATAATGGTGTCGATATTGAACTCCAGGCGTTGATTCAGAGCATCCTTCTCCATCAGGTCGCGCTCAAAAATAATCGAACCGGTGAATCGGTTTGTCAGATAATAGTATCCGATCGCCGCGATCGTGATGTTCAACTGCACTGGGTCGATGCCTGCGCGAAAATCTCCGCTGCTCACGCCTCTTTCAAGTATGCCGGAGACCATGGCGACAAATTTTCGGGTCTCCGCCTTTATCATCTCAGATCTCTTCACATGCTTGGCACGATGAAGATTCTCGCTGTTTACCAAGGTGATAAATTCCGGATTCTTCAAGTAGTATTGCCATGTGAACCGCACAAGCCGCTCAAGAGCATCCTTGGGCTCCAAATCATCAAGATTAAGTTTCTGCTCGGCCGTTCGAATGTCATGGTAGGCATTCTCAATCACTGTCTGGAATAGGTTATCCTTACTGCCGAAGTAATGGTAAATCATTCTCTTGTTGGCATTGGCCTTTGCCGCGATAACATCGACACGCGCGCCGCCCAGGCCATTCTTTGCGAAATCACTTTTCGCCGCTTCCAGAATACGAAGCTTGGTCGCTTCGGCATCCCGAAGCCGCTTCTTCCTGCCGCCATTGCCTGATTTTTCGGACGTGGCGTCCACTTTGGGCGCTCCCTTGATTCCAGTTCCAGCGTGCTGTCGACTATCGGTCATACCCTCAAAGTCATTTCAATTATCTAAGAAGTCAACAGGTCGCCCACCCGGCCACCGCTTGACTCTCTCACATTCAAGAAGTAACTAGATGGTGCATTAAGCGGCAGGGCGGGGCGGCTTCGACGGGCAGCTTTCGAGGTCGCTCAATAGATGGCCCGCCGTGCGGGCGTCACCAAATGGGAGGTAGCATGTCAACTTTCATCAAGGATTTCATCGAGCGCGAGACCATCAATCGGCGCAATTTCCTGCTCGCCACGGCTGCCGGCATGGGGGCGATGGCGGCGCCATTCGCCTTCGGCGGTAGTACTGCCCGGGCGGCGATCAGTGACCCGGCCATCGCCTGGTCATACCGCGACCGCGCCTCGGCTTACTGGAACTCGATCGTGTCGGGCGGCGAGGCATTCGTGGAGTCCCTCGGCAAGCCCAAGGATTCCCTGGTCTCCCTGATCAACGAAGGGTCCTCCGAAAAGTCGCTGGCCGATATCAAGGCGTTCCTTGCCAAGACCGGCGGCAAGTGTGCTATCGCGTGCGATGCCAATGACAGCCCGAACGCCCGTCCGGTGGTTGAAGCTGTGCGCGACGCCGGCGGATACATTTCCACGATCTGGAACAAGACCGACGACCTGCACCCGTGGGACATTGGCGACAATTACGTCTCGCACATGACCTGGTCGGACGAGAAGCCGGCCGAGAAGACGGCGCGGATACTGTTCGATGCCATGGGCGGCAAAGGTGGCGTCGTGCATCTGGGTGGCATTGCTGCCAACAACCCGGCCATCGAGCGTCTGAACGGCTTGAAGAACGCATTGAAAGACTTTCCCGATATCGAGCTTCTCGATGCTCAGCCCGCCGACTGGGACACGACCAAGGGCACTGAGTTGATGGCGTCTTTCCTGACTCGTTTCGGAGATAAGATCACCGGCGTGCACTGCGCCAACGATAACATCGCTTACGGTGTCATCGAAGCCCTGCGCGCCGAAGGCATCGAGAATATGCCGATCGTCGCCTATGACGGAAATCCGGAAGCAGTGAAGCTGGTGATGGACGGCAAGCTCCTGGCGACCGTCTTCACCAATCCGCACTGGGGCGGCGGCGTCACGGCGGCGCTGGCATATTACGCCGCGACCGGAGCCTTCAAACCTTCGGAAGAACCGAAGGAGCACCGCGAATTCTACGGCCCGACAGTTCTCGTCACCAAAAAGGACGCCGCAGACTTCAAGGTCAAATATCTGGACGCCGTTCCTTCCTACAATTGGAAGGATTTCTGGGGACCGAGCAACGGCCAGATCAAGTACAAGTAATACGAAGCTCGATCGAGCGGCCCTGAAAACGGGCCGCTCTCCCTACACGGCACGCTTGGACGGGAGGCCGGACTTGCCACGCATCCTCACGCGGGAGAACGCGATCCGCTGGGCGCCCTTCATGGTGCTTCTCGCGCTCATAATTCTGTTCACGGCGATAAACCCATCGTTCCTGTCGCAACGCAACTTTGCGCGCATCGCGATCGCAGCGGCGCCTGCGCTCATGGTGGCGGTCGGCGTGACCTTCATCATCGTGATGGGTTCCATCGATCTGTCCATGGAGGGCGTCGTTTCCCTGACGGCAGTTCTTTTTTGCTTTCTGATGCTGGCGCTGGGTGGAACGCTCGGGTCGGGCGGCTGGCTCGCAATCCCGGTCGTTCTTGCCGTCGGGGCCGCGATCGGTCTGGTGAACGGGTTCATCCACGTCAAGCTGAAGATTCCATCCTTCATGGCGAGCCTGGCGCTCGGATTCGTCGGCACAGGCGCCGCGATCCTGCTGACCGGCGGCGACATTGTCAAATTCAACGACCCGATGTTCCGCGCGCTGCTGACTTGGCGCATCCTCGGCTTTCCGCTGATGGTCTATGTCGCGGGCCTCTGCCTGGTTCTCGCCTGGTTCATCCAGTCCTACACCCGCCTTGGGCGTTACTTTTATGCGGTCGGCGGAGGCGAGGAACTCGCCCACGCCTCGGGCGTGCGGGTGCAACATGTGAGGATGGCCGGCTTCTCGCTTGCGGGCTTCTTTTACGCGATCGCGGCCATCCTTCAGGTAGCGAAGCTCGGCCAGGCCGAATCTGTCACCGGATCCAACTTTATGTTCATGTCCATCACTTCGGTGGTGGTTGGCGGCGTCGCGCTCTGGGGTGGCATCGGCGGCGTGTGGAACACGCTCGTTGGCGTCTTGATCGTGGCCGTCATCAACAACGGCATGGTGGTCATCGGCCTACCCGACTTCCTGCAGGCCGCCGTTCTCGGGCTGCTGGTCATCATCGCGGTCATCCTGTCGACAGACCGGCGCGCGGTCGCGTTCGTCAAGTGAGGCCGCAATGTATGAATTGAAAGCTGTCGAAAAGAAGTTTCCGGGAGTCCGGGCGCTGAAATCCGTCGACTTTTCCATCAGCCGCGGCGAGATCGTCGGGCTGGTGGGCGAGAATGGAGCCGGCAAATCCACACTTATGAAGGTGATCTACGGCGCCTACCAGCCCGACAGCGGGGAGATCCTTATCGACGGCAAGCCTGTCCGGTTCGGCGGACCGCGCGACGCAATGGAACGAGGCATCGGCATGGTGTTTCAGGAACAATCGCTGATCACCAACCTGTCCGTGATGGAAAACATCTTCCTGGGCTATGAAGACCAGTTCTCGCGCTTCGGCGTGGTCAACTGGAAGGCGATGGCCAAATCCGCCGGGAACCAGCTTGCAAAAGTCAAACTCGATATCGATCCGCGCACGATCACCTCGAGCCTTTCCTTCGCTCAGCGCCAGCTCGTGGAATTGGCCAAGGTGCTGACCCTGGAGGAACGGGTGTCGGGTCATCTGGTCGTCCTGCTCGACGAGCCAACCTCGGTGCTGGCCGAGGAAGAGGTGAAGCTGTTGTTCAAGCTCGTGCGGGAGCTGACGACGCGCGCTTCATTTATCTTTGTTTCCCATCGCATGGATGAGGTCATGGAGCTCTCGGACCGCATCTACGTGATGAAGGACGGGCAAGTCGTCGACGTCGTCTCGCGCGGCGCGGCGACGCCGGAGGCGATCCAGCATAAGATGGTCGGCCGCCATGTCGACAAGGAATACTATCGCGAACAGCGGCAAAAGCCCTACAACGCGACGAAGCCGCTGGTGGAGCTGTCGGGCGTGGACCTGGCGGGACGGGTTCACGATATCTCTCTGACGCTGCATGCCGGCGAGGTCTTATGCCTGGTCGGCACCGAAGGCTCCGGCCGAGAAGCGATCCTGCGGACAATCTACGGCATGCGCACGCCCACCAGGGGCACGCTGAAGATCAAGGGCGAGACCGTCTCCAGGCTGACCGCCCGGGGAGCGGTGGAGCGTGGGGTCGGTTATGTGCCGCGCGAGCGCAAAATCGAGGGCATCGTGGCCGGCATGAATGTCTACGAGAACATGACGCTCTCGCAAATGCCGCACTACGCGCGGATGGGCTGGCTCGATGTGGCCGATGAGCGGGCCCTTGCCAGGAAATGGATCGGGAAGCTCGCCATAAAGGCAAGCTCCGAATATGCCGACTGCGGCAACCTTTCGGGCGGCAACCAGCAGAAGGTCGTGCTTGCCAAATGGCGGTCTTGTGGCTCCGACATCATGCTGCTCGATCATCCGACCCGAGGCCTGGACATCGGCGCCAAGGAGGATGTCTACGACATGATCAGAGAGATGTGCGACGACGGGGCCGGCGTTGTCCTGGTCGCCGACACGCTCGAAGAGGCGATCGGCCTCTCCCACACCATCGTCGTCATTAAGGACGGCGAGATCCAGAAGCGCTTCGACGGCGTGCCCGGTTCCAAGCCGACGCCCTACGACCTTCTGCACTACATGATCTGAGGGCCTCCATGGACATCCAACGCCTGAAGCCGCACTTTCCCTGGATCACCCTTCTGGTCCTGGTCACGATCGTCGGCCTCGCCGATCCGAGTTTTCTCAAGCCGGTCAATCTGCTGAGCCTTGCAGGCGATATCGTGCCGCTGTTCATCATGGCGCTGGGACTGACATTCGCGATCTACATCGGCGGCATCGATCTATCGGCACAGTCGATGGCTAACATGATCACCGTCGTCGCCTCGGTTTATCTGGCGCCGCTGGGGATCTGGGTTGCGGCGCTCTGCATCCTTGCCGGATTCACGCTGGGAACGCTCTCCGGCTATCTCACCACCCGTATGTACGTCCCGTCCTTCATCTCCACGCTGGCCGTCGGCGGCATCTGCTTCTCGGTAGCGCAATGGCTTTCCGGCAACCGCGCCCTGAACATGGACGCCACCCAGCGTAACGAGACGTTCGGGTGGATGATCGGCCGAACCGGTATTGTACCGAACGAACTCTTTATCGCGATCGGCTTGCTGGCGATCTGCCTGCTCATAGAACGGCGCACGATCCTGGGCCGTGCGCTGAAGGCGGTAGGCGCCGGCGAACTGGCCGCGGCCGCGTCCGGGCTTGACGTTGCCCGTTATAAAATCCTTGCCTTTGCTATATCTGGAGGGCTGGCCGCGGTGGCCGGGCTGTTGTTCTCCGTCAAGCTGTCGGGCGGCGCGCCGACGATAGCCAATGGTTTCCTGCTGCCCGCCATCGTCGCGGTGCTTGTCGGCGGAACGCCGCTAACGGGCGGCGTCGGCGGTGTACTCAACACAGCGATCGGCACGCTGATCGTGGCGGTCATCCGCGCGTCGATGCTTTATTTCGGCATCGCGGCGACCCAGCAGCAGATGGTCTTCGGCCTAGTGTTGATCGTCGCCATCGCCTTGACCATCGACCGCTCCAAACTTCGCACGGTGAAGTGAGATAAGCCATGGCAACAATGCGCGCCGCAGTTCTGACCGCTCCTCATCGTTTCGAACTGCGCGAGGTCGCCGTTCCGGAGGTGGGGCCCGATGATGCCCTGATCCGAGTCCAGCGGACCGGCATTTGCGGCACCGACATCCATATGTTCAACGGTCATTATGCCGTTGATCGGCTGCCGTTGGTGCCCGGCCACGAGTTTGCCGGGACCGTTGCCGCAACAGGCGAGGGTGTGAAGCATATCAAGCCAGGCACGACCTGCGTCGCGGACATCAATATCGGCTGCGGCCAATGCTATTGGTGTCGCCGCAACGAGATCCTCAACTGCCCGTCGATGACGCAAGTGGGTATAGGGCGCGACGGCGCGTTCGCCGAATATGTATGCGTGCCGGCCAGGCTTGTCATACCGGCGCCTGACAATGTGCCGGTTCAGGTGCTTGCCCTGACGGAGCCGGTGTCCTGCGTAGTGCGGGCCGCACGCAAGGCGAACGCGAGTTTCGGCCAGTCCGTCGTAATCCTGGGAGCAGGACCAATTGGCAATCTGCATGTCCAGATGATGCGCCTGTGCGGCGCCGCGCCAATCATCGTCGCCGACCTGTCGGAAGACCGTTGCCGCCTTGCTCTTGAAGCCGGTGCGGATGCAGCCATTACCGATCCTGCCCAGCTTAAGGCAGAGGTCCTGAAAAGAACCGGTGGACGCGGGGCGGACCTGGTTATCGAGAGCGTCGGCTCCGCGGGGCTCTATGCGCTCGCATTCGAGCTCATCCGCAAGGGCGGGCATGTCGCTTTCTTCGGACTTACCGGGCCGCACCAAACGGTGCCGGTCGATATCCTGCGCACCATCCTCGAGGAGAACAGTCTAAAGGGCTCCGTCGCCGGCATGGGCGAAGACATGCATGATGCACTGACGCTCTTGTCGCATGGCCGCTTCCAGACCGAGGCTTTCACACGCGCGACCTTCCCGCTCGAGGACATCCAGCGCGCCTTCGAGACCCTGGCCGAGCGGCCCCAGGATCTCAAGACGCAGATCATTTTGAACTAACAGCCGGCGCGATCTGCTTTGCAAGCGATTGCGCAGGGCCCGCGCACCACTAGAACGGAGGCATTCCATGCTCGATTTCACTGATCGCCCCGCCCTGCCGGATGCGCCACGGGAATTTGGGTTCTGGTCGGACGGATCCTGGTGCAAGGGCGGCGCTTTGTTCGAGCGCCGGTCGCCGGGCCACGGCGTGCCTGTGACGCTCACGCCAAGATGCACGGTCGACGACCTCAATGCCACCGTCGCAGCAGCGCGCCGCGCGTTTGAGGATCGCCGGTGGGCCGGAGTGCCAGGCGCCGACCGGGCCGGCGTGCTGCTAAGGGCGGCCGAGATCTTGCGCCGCCGCCGCGACGAGATCGCCTATTGGGAAGTCCTCGAGAACGGCAAGCCGATCTCCCAGGCGCGCGGCGAGATCGATCATTGCATAGCCTGCTTCGAGGTCGGCGCGGGTGCCGCAAGGCTGTTGCATGGCGACAGCTTCAACAGTCTCGGCGATGGCCTTTTCGGCATGGTGCTGCGCGAGCCGGTCGGCGTGGTCGGGCTCATCACGCCCTGGAACTTCCCGTTCCTGATCCTGTGCGAGCGCGTTCCCTTCATCCTGGCCAGCGGATGCACCGTCGTCGTCAAGCCTTCGGAGGTCACGTCGGCGACCACGCTGCTGCTTGGCGAGATCCTTTCCGAAGCCGGCGCGCCGGACGGCGTCTATAACGTCGTCACCGGATCGGGCCGCACGATTGGCCAGGCTTTGAGCGAGCACCCGGATGTCGACATGCTGTCCTTTACCGGATCGACATCCGTCGGACGCTCATGCGTCCATGCGGCGGCCGATTCGAACTTCAAGAAACTCGGGCTGGAACTGGGCGGCAAGAATCCTATCATCGTGTTTGCGGACAGCAATCTCGAGGATGCGGCGGACGGCGCGGCTTTCGGCATAAGCTTCAACACGGGGCAGTGCTGTGTGTCGTCGAGCCGCGTCATCGTGGAGCGCTCGGTTGCTCCTGCATTCGAAGAAATCCTCGCCGCCAAGATGGCCAAGATAGTGGTCGGCGATCCGCTGCAGACAAAGACGCAGGTGGGAGCCATCACCACCGGGGCGCAGAATTCGACCATCCTGAGCTATATCGACAAAGGCAAGGCCGAAGGGGCAACGCTTGTCGCCGGCGGGCAGGCCCTGGATATCGGCGGCGGTCACTATATCGCACCGACGCTGTTTTCCGGAGTTACAGCCGAAATGTCGATAGCCCGCGACGAAATCTTCGGGCCCGTCCTCTCGTCTTTCCATTTTGACACGCTCGAGCAGGCCATCGCCCTTGCCAACGACACTGTGTATGGCCTGGCTGCCAGCGTGTGGACAAAGAACATAGACAAGGCGCTGGTGGTGACGCGACGCGTACGCGCCGGCCGGTTCTGGGTGAACACAATCATGGCCGGGGGGCCGGAAATGCCGCTCGGCGGATTCAAGCAGTCCGGATGGGGAAGAGAGGCCGGAATGTACGGCGTGGAGGAGTACACACAGGTGAAATCCGTCCACATCGAGGTCGGCAAGCGTACGCACTGGATCAAGTGATGACGACGGGTTTCGACTATGTGATCGTCGGTGCAGGCTCTTCCGGCTGCGTGCTCGCGGCCCGCCTGTCCGAGAACCCGGCAGTCCGCGTCTGTATAATCGAGGCTGGGGGTAAGGACAGCCATCCGTTGATCCACATGCCAGTCGGCTTCGCCAAAATGACCACAGGGCCGCTCACCTGGGGCTTGGTGACGGCCCCTCAGAAGCACGCCGACAATCGCGAGATTCTCTACGCGCAGGCAAAGGTGCTGGGCGGCGGCTCGTCAATCAATGCCGAGGTATATACCCGGGGCCACGAGACCGACTACGACCGGTGGGCGAACGAGGAAGGCGCGGATGGCTGGGCATTCAAGGACGTGCGGAAATATTTCCTCCGTTCCGAGGGCAACAGCATATTCTCCGGCAGCCTCCACGGCACCGACGGCCCGCTCGGCGTGTCGAACATACCAGATCCCAACGTCGTATCTCGCGCATTCGTCCAGGGCTGCCAAGAATACGGGCTGCCCTATAATCCGGACTTCAACGGCGCGAAGCAGGAAGGCGCCGGCATATACCAGACCACGACCCGCAACGCCCGCCGCTGCTCGGCCGCCGTGGGCTACCTCAAGCCTGCCCTGGCGCGCCCGAACCTCACGCTGATCACCGAGGCGCTGGTCCATCGCATCGTTTTCAAGGGTCGCCGGGCCGTTGGCGTCGAATGCTCGGTCGGCGGCTCGTTGAAGGTCATAAACGCGGACAGCGAAGTGCTGGTCACCTCGGGGGCGATAGGAACGCCGAAGCTGATGATGCTGTCCGGCATCGGCCCAGCCGAGCACCTGCGCCGGCATGATATCGAGACCATCCAGGACCTCCCGGGCGTCGGGCAGAACCTGCACGATCATTTCGGCATCGACATAGTGGCCGAATTGAAAGGCCATGATTCACTCGACAAGTACAACAAGACCCAGTGGATGCTGTGGGCCGGCATTCAGTACATGCTGTTTAAGACCGGACCGATAACGTCGAACGTCGTCGAGGGTGGCGCCTTCTGGCATTCCTCGGGGAACCATGCTGGAGCGGTTCCCGATCTGCAGTTCCACTTCCTGGCGGGAGCAGGAGCGGAAGCGGGCGTGCCGTCCGTGCCGAAGGGATCGTCCGGCATCACGTTGAACAGCTACACGCTGCGCCCGAAATCGCGTGGGAGCGTGACGCTCCGTTCGCCGGATCCGCGCGACAATCCAGTCGTCGATCCCAATTTCCTCGCGGACCCGGACGACCTCAGAGTGTCGGTCGAAGGCATCAAGATCAGCCGGGAGATATTCAATCAGCCTTCGCTGCGAAAATTCATCAAGGAGCTCCGTTTCCCTGACACAAATGTGCGTTCGCAGGCAGACTATGAAGCCTATGCGCGACGTTACGGCCGGACCTCGTATCACCCGACCTGCACCTGTCGGATGGGGAAGGATGCGATGTCCGTGGTCGACCCTCAACTGCGAGTGCACGGATTGGATGGCATCCGCATCTGCGACAGCTCGGCAATGCCGTCTCTGGTTGGATCAAACACCAATGCGGCGACAATCATGATCGGCGAGCATGCGTCGGACCTGATCCGAGGCAACCGCTAGCTTTTGCCATCACCTCGGATCTGCTAATGGTCGTGTTCGCGCCCTCAGGCGTCGAAATCCGGCGCATATGGGATCAGCCGCTTTCCGACAACGCGATAACCGACGGCACCCATGGCGTCGATGCGGCCCATGTCGATACTCGACAAGGTGAAGTCCATCACGTCGAAATTGGCGCGGATGTTGTCCGGCTTGGTGGACATCGTGTTGATCGGCAAACCCTTCTGCAGGATCCAGCGCAGCACCACCTGGGCAGCCGACTTGCCGTATGTGACGCCGATGTCGGCGAAAATCGGATGCTTGAAGACCTCGCCGCGCGCGACAGAACAGTAGGACGACAGAGGGATACCCGTTTCACTCGCGGCCGCCAGCAGCTTGCGCTGGTCAAGCAGCGGATGGAATTCCACCTGATTGGTCACGAGCGGCACCCCGGTGATCTGCTTCGCCTGGCGCATCATCGCCGCTGTGTAGTTCGAAACGCCGATGGTGCTGGCGAAACCCCGCTCCTGCGCTTCCTGAAGCAGTTCCAGGGAAAGCTTGATATCGCCTCCCGGCGTCGGCCAGTGAAGCAAAAGGATATCGACACGATCCAACCTCAGATCCCGCAAGGACTGTTCGACGGACGGCATGAACCGTTCCGGCGAGAAGTTCTCCACGGTGACTTTTGTCGTGATGCAAAGCTCGTCCCTGGATATGCCGCCCTCGGCCAAGGCCAGGCCCGTGTCGGCTTCATTGCCATAGGCCTGAGCCGTGTCGAACGCGCGGTAACCTGCATCGATCGCAGCCGCGATCGCAGCGCGCAGCGTATCCCCCTTAAGGGGGAAAGTTCCAAACATCCGCTGGTTCGTCTTCTGGAACATGATGTTCATAAAAATCCTCCCGCTGGTTGCCGTCGGCGCGGAGCTTGCCTTGCAAGCCGCAGGCGGCTATATCACGTTTATAACTATCTAGTTACTTATTGCCAAGCCTTATGGAGAGGAAGCGTGAGCAAGGTCAGGTCCGCAGCGGAGGCTGTTGCCGCTATAGGCGACGCAGCGGTGGTAGCGGTCAATTCGTCGTCCGGCCTGCTTTGTCCGGACGCCGTGCTTGAAGCCCTTGGCAAACGTTTCGCGGCCGAAGGAGCGCCGCGCAACATCACCACCATCCATCCGATTGCCGCCGGCGACATGTTCGGCACCAAGGGGGTCGACCACATCGCCTTGCCGGGCCTGATCAGCCGCATCATCGGCGGCTCATATCCCTCAGGGCCGACCAATGCCGAGCCGCCGCTGATCTGGCAGCGTATCCTGGCCGAGGACGTAGCGGCCTGGAACTTCCCTTCCGGAATCGTGTTCGACATGCTGCGCGAGGGCGCGGCGCAGCGTCCGGGTGTGTTGACCAAGGTCGGCATGGACACATTTGTCGATCCGATGCTCGAGGGCGGAGCCATGAACGCTTCGGCCCGGAAGGCGCCGATCGTGCGGCGCGTAGAATTCAACGGCGAGACCTGGCTCCACTTCCCTCCCCTCAGGCCGGACGTGGCGATCATCCGCGCGACCACGGCGGACGAGAAGGGAAACCTCACCTTCGAGCAGGAAGGGGCAACGCTCGGTGCCATGGAAATGGCGCTTGCGGCGCGCAACTGCGGCGGCATCGTCATTGCCCAGGTCAAGCGCGTCGCGGCTCAGGGCACGCTGCGGCCGCATGATGTGCATGTGCCCGGTATCCTGGTGGATTTCATCGTCGAGGCGCCGGACCAGCTGCAGACCACGGCGACCGCTTATGACCCGGCGATATCAGGAGAACTGTTCCGGCCGCTGCACACGTTCCGCACCCCAGAATACAATGTCTCCAAGGTCATCGCGCGCCGCGTCGCGCAGGAGCTTCGAGCGGGCTGGGCGGTCAATATCGGCTTCGGCATCTCGGCCAACGTACCCCGCATCCTGATCGAGGAAGGCCTGCACGGCGCCGTCACCTGGGTGATCGAACAGGGTCCGGTGGGCGGTGTGCCACTGCTCGACTTCAAGTTCGGCTGCGCCTCGAACGCGGAGGCTTTCGTCGCCTCCCCGCACCTTTTCACCTATTTCCAGGCCGGAGGCTTCGACTGCTCCCTGCTGTCGTTCCTCGAGATCGGCTCCGACGGATCTGTCAACGTCTCGCGTCTTTCCTCGACGCCGCATCGCACCGCCGGCGCCGGCGGCTTCGTGGACATCACCTCGCGAGCGCGCAAGATCGTGTTCTCCGGCAACTTCAACGCCGGCGCGAAGATGCGGCTGGAGAACGGCAAGCTGGTCATCGATAAGGAAGGCAAGGTCGCAAAGATCGTCCCGAAGGTGGACCAGGTCAGCTTCTCAGGCGCGCGCGCCGTCAGCCAGGGCCAGGACGTCACCTATGTGACGGAAAGATGCGTCATCCGCCTGACAGCCGACGGCCTGGTCGTCACCGAAATAGCCCCCGGGCTGGACCTTGAGCGCGACGTCCTGCGGCAGGCGGCGTCTCCTCTGGCGGTCTCGCCGGGACTGAAGCAGATGGACGCGGCGCTGTTCTTCGGCCAGCCAATGGGGTTGCGGCTGTGAGCGATCCCCGCCTCGACCTCAGCTTCGACGGGGCGGTGGCGCGTATGACGATCCGTCGGCCTGAGAAGCTCAACGCGCTCGATGCCGCGATGGTCGATGCGCTCGCGCCGCTGTGCAGGGCGGTGGAGCGTTCCGCGGCGAAGGTGCTGATCCTGACCGGCGAGGGCGAGAAGTCGTTCTGCGCGGGCGGCGACGTCGCCGCCTGGAGCGCGCTCGATCCGGCGGAGTTCGCGCGCCACTGGATCCGCGACGGCCATGCCGGCTTCGACGCTCTTGCCAGGCTCTCGCAACCGGTTATTGCGGTCCTTAACGGCCATTGCCTTGGCGGAGGCCTGGAGCTTGCAGCCTGCGCCGACTATCGGATCGCCGAGAGCCACGCCCGCATCGGCCTGCCTGAAACCAGCCTCGGGACCATACCGGGCTGGTCGGGCACCCAGCGCACGGCTCGCCGTTTCGGCCCCCAATTGGTCCGGCGCATGTCGCTTTTCGGCGAAGTCTATTCCGCCGACGAGGCCCTAAGATTGTCGCTTGTCGACAAGGTGGTCAATAAGGGTGGCGGCCTCGCGGCGGCCGAGGAACTTGCCGCCATCGTCGCAGGCCGGTCCGCTACCGCTACCGAACTGGCCAAGATGCTCATCAACGCTGCCGAAGGCGAGGAACGGGAACGTGTTCTGGATGCGTTTGCCGGACGGATCGCTGCCGGGAGCGACGACCTCCGGGCAGGCCTGGCTGCCTTCCGGGAAAAGGGCCGCCCGTGAGACTGGAACTGCCGAGGGCCGACGAGTGACATCTGTCCAGTGACAGCGATCCGGCCGAAGGGCCGTGGTCTTTGAAGGATTGTCGTCGCTTTCCGGTGATTGCCTGGTGGGAGCATCATCCCAAACGGGCCTTCATCGTAAGCCGGCGGCAGCCCAGTCGAGCACCGCAAATGGCTCTGCGACTTCGCGCGCCAGCAGCCCTCCATAGACCGCGGTCGGATCAGCCGGCGAGAACGTCCTGACAAGGCCGGCAAGCGGAACAAGCCCCCTTGCCAGCCACGTCAGGGCTTTTGCCAGACCCGTCATGGTGGTGTGCGGAGCGTTGTTATAGCCCTCATAAAGTTCTTCCCAGACAAAGTCTCGGCCGACCACCGGCACCTCCCACTCCCAGCCGCTTCGCAAATTTACAAAACGGAAGAATACCGCATGCAGGATCTCATGCGCCAACATGCCGGTATGGGCCTTCCAAGGGACGCCGACGAGCACGACCTCGCCCTTCTTGCGAACGATCTTGCAGCCGTCGAGAACCGCGCCCTCATGTCCGGAACAGTCGATGACCAGCGCCACCTTTTCCACGAAGGCAGCATCGTCCACGGGCATTTTGGACAGCACCGATAGTCCGGAATCCCGCGCCTGGGCATTGCGCTGCGGGTCCGGCTCGACGACCGAGACCTCATATCCAGCGATCCTGCAAAGATGCGCGGCAAGGTAGCCGACTGGCCCCGCGCCGGTGATGACGACCGTGTCGCCTGGCCGGGCCGCAGTTGTCATCAAGGTTGTCATCGAAACACCCATGAGGCGAGCGAGAACCGCCGTCTCCGGCGCCAGGGCGTCGGGCAATTTTAATACATAACGCTGGTCGAACTGCTGCGTGGAGCGATGCGCTCCCATTGAAAGGAGCTTGTCGCCGCGGGAGACACCCCGAACGTCGCGGCCAAGTTCCTCGGCCTCGTAGACAGCCGCATAGCCTGGACGTAATGGAAAGTTGCCGGTCTCCGCCCAGGCCAGCTCGGTGCCCGGGCTTATCAAGGTCGCGAGCGTACGTCCCCTCACCTCTGTCAATCCGAGCGGCGCGTCTTGATAATCCTGCAGCTCGAACTGCCGCCTGCCTGTAAAAACGATCTCGCTGCCCATGCCTGATCTCTCCCGGTTCAACTGCGGCTTGTGGTGGCGCTAGCGGATTGCTTCACCGCTCTTTGTGTCGAAGACATGCAGACGCGCCGTGTCGAACCCGATGCGCACGCTCTGCCTGCCCGGCGCGGGCCGGGCTGCCGCGGCCACCTGCGCCACCAGTTCATGATTTCCGGCGCGCAGGTTGAGCAATGCCTCCGTCCCGAGGTACTCCTCCACCTCGATGAGGGCCTCGTAGCCTCCGAGTTCGTCAACGCGAATATCGCTCGGCCGTATCCCGACCGTGATACTTGCGCCAGGGTTGAGCGCAGGGATGATCGATGCCGGAGGCGCCATGCGGAAACCGTCGGCGACGAGCACCGGCGCTCCGTTTTCGGCCTCCACCTTGCCCGGCAACAGATTCATCCCCGGACTGCCTATGAATGTGGCTACGAAAAGATTGCGCGGCTTGGCAAACACATCTTCGGGCGAACCGACCTGTTCGATATGGCCGTCCTTCATGATGACGATCTTGTCGGCAAGTGTCATCGCCTCGACCTGATCGTGCGTAACGTAGAGAACAGTGGTGCCGAGCCGCTTATGCAATTTTGCGATCTCGACACGCACCTGCGTGCGAAGCTTCGCATCGAGGTTGGAGAGCGGTTCGTCGAATAGGAACACTTTGGGTGTGCGCACCATGGCACGGGCCATGGCCACGCGCTGCCTTTGGCCGCCAGATAGCTGCGCGGGTTTGCGTTCAAGCAACGGCTCCAGGCCAAGAATGCGGGCTGCTTCGGCGATCCGGGAGGAGAGCTCGCTTCCTGGGAGCCGTTGCGGCTTCAGAGCGAACTCCATGTTCTGGCGCACGGTCATATGGGGATAGAGCGCGTAGTTCTGGAAGACCATGGCGATCTGGCGATCTTTTGGCGCGACGTCGTTGACAACCCGGCCTGCGATTTCCAGTTGGCCTTCCGAAATGTCCTCCAGCCCCGCAACCATGCGCAGCGTCGTAGTCTTGCCGCAGCCTGACGGTCCCAGCAGCACGACAAACTCTCCCTCCTCGACCGCAAGATCGATGCCGTGAACCACCTCGATCTGACCATAGCGCTTGATAACCTTGCGCAACGTCACTGATGACATCGGCCCTCTCCTCCCAATCGAAACAGTTGTAAGGCGTTCATCCCTTGACCGACCCCATCGTCAGACCTTTCACCAGCCAGCGTTGGCAGGTGAGCACGAAGACGACGCCGGGGATGAGGACCACGAAAGAACCGGCCATGATGCGGCCCCACTGAACGGCGTCGCTCGACCAGAAGGACATAACCGCCACGGTCACCGTCTGGGCCTTTGACCCGGTCAGCATCAGCGCGAACAGGAACTCGTTCCAGGAGAAGATGAAGCAGAACACAGCCGAGACCGCGAGGCCAGGAGCCGTCAGCGGTAGTGTAACCCGAAAGAAGGTAGTCATGATGCCGTGTCCGTCGACCTGGGCCGCCTCCTCCAAGGCTTGTGGGACCTCATCGAAGAAGCCCTTCATCAACCAGACCGTCAGCGGGATGTTGAATGTCGAATAGACGATGATCAGCGCAAGGGGCGTGTCGAGCAGACCCAACGTTTTGAAGATGATATAATAGGGAACGACCACTGCGATGGGCGGAAACATGCGCATGGACAGGATCCAGAAGGCCACGTCGTTTATGCGGCGATGCTTGATACGGGAGATGGCGTAGGCGGCCATGGTGCCGATCGCGAGGCTGAAGGCGGTTGAGCCGAGAGCGACAATCAGGCTGTTCAGGATCTGCAGATGGAACGGCCGCATCGTGAACAGGTCGTAATAGTGCTGCAGCGTCGGTGTGAAGATGAAGCGTGGCGGCCGCGAGAACATGATCGGCGACGGCTTCAGCGACGACACCAGGATCAGGTAGATCGGCGTCATGAAGATCACCAGAACGATGATCACCAGCATATAGGTGAGGAATTTTTCGCGCATACTTGGGGTCATGCCAATGCCCTCCCTAACGAAGCAGTTCGGCTTGGCTACGTTGCAGCTGCTTGAAGAACAACGTTATCAGTACCGAGATGATGATAAGCGAAACGAAGGATGCGGCGGCGCCGACGCCCATGCGCCAGAAGGTGAAGCTTTGTCTGTAGATGTAGAGGGATATGACTTCCGTCGCGTCGGCCGGGCCGCCCTTGGTGAGCACGAAAATGATATCGTAAATCTTGAAGGCATCGATCGCGCGCAGGAAAAGCAGGCTGATCAGCACCGGTTTCAATTGCGGCAGCGTGACATAGCGGAATACGTCCCAGCGTGAGTTGCCATCGATGCGAGCCGCCTCATAGGGCTCCGGCGAAAGGCTCTGCAGAGCGGCTGCCGTTCCCATCATGATGAACGGCGTCCACTGCCAGACGTCCCCTATCGCGATCGCGGTGAGCGCCCAGCGGGTGCTGGTGATCCAGGCCACGGGGCCGATGCCGACGAGACCGAGAAAATAGTTGAGATAGCCCAACTCCGGGAAATACAGGAACAGCCAAACCAGGCCGACAATAACCGGCGAAATCATCATGGGAACGAGAAGCAGCGTGCGCGCTAGGGCCATGCCTGGAAGCTTCTGACTGACCAACAGCGCGATGCCGACGCCGAGTACCAGCTGCGCCGACAGCGTCAGCGTCATAAGCTTAAAGGTGGTGAAAAGCGCATGGAAGAACGCATTGGAGGTGAACACCTCGGCGTAGTTGGCAAGACCGACGAAGATCCGCGGAATGAAGGGCTTGGCCAGATCGTAATTCCGGAAGCTGAGCCAAAGCGCATAGAGCATCGGGTAGATGGTCGTCGCGAAGAGGACCACTACCGCCGGAAGCAGGAAGACAGCAGCTATGCGCTTGTTGCGGCTCGCCGTATGGCTCATTGGCCGGACACCGTTCTAGGGATGTGGGACCCGCCCCGGCGGGAGTGGACCGGGGCGGGCGCGGTCGTTACTTCGCCAGGACTTCCGCCGGGATGTCGTTGATCCAGCGGAGGCGTTGTTCGACCGGGAACATGGAGAGCTGAGAATTTACGGCGTTGCAGGCAGTCTCAAGTGCCTCCTTCGCGGTGGCAGTCTCGCCAGCCATGTATTTGCTCAGCTCGACGCCAAAATTCTCTTCCACGGTTTGATAGAAAGGATGGAAGATGCGGCGGCGGGCACTTTTCTGCGATTCCAACAGGACCTTGTAGTAGGGATATTTCGCCTGCAGGGAAGGATCGCTGAGGATCGACTTTCGGAACTGGCTGACCCCCTTGCCCTCGTCGGCGAAGCGCCGCATCAGCTTCTCGCTGGTTGCCCATTTGATGAACTCCCAGGCCGCATCCTTGGTCTTTTCATCAACCTTGGCGTTGATGGCAAAGGAGAGCGACCCGGTATAGGTCGGCTGGGGACCCGCATCGGAGTCGGGATTGGCCGCGAAGCCCGCCTTGCCGATCTTGGCAAGGACCGCTTCATCAGGGTTCGTAAGTCGAACCGAGCGAACGCTCCAGTAGGCCGCCTCCGCTGCTTCGCCGCGCTCCATGAAACCCGACTGGATGTCCCACATCAGGCCAAGATAGTCCGGCGGATTGAATGGGATCAGCGACTTCATGTACTCGGCCGCCTTGATATGCGCCTCGCCCGTCATCGCGCAGAGGCCGGTTTTCGGATCCCAGTAATCTCCGCCAAATGACCGCATGAAGGGGAAGTAGTCATGGGTGATGGCGCCCTGCACGCGGCTGTAGGACTGGCTGGCGCCATAAAGATCGTTCTCCAGCGGCTTTCCACCGGCAAGCTGGCCTTTTTTTCTGGTAAAGAATTCGGCGATGTCGCGATACTGGGCCCATGTCTTGGCGGGAGCGAGATCGTAGCCATATTTCGCTTTGAACGCGGACTTCTCGTCAGGGTTTTCAAAGAGATCCGCCCGATATTGCTGCAGCCAGGTCATACCTGAAGCCGGGAAGGCCAATAGCTTGCCCTGCCAAGAGTTTTCCTGAAGCTGGACTGGGATAATATCGTCGAGGCCGATCTCGCCCGCGTCACGCTTTGCTCGGGAGGTGAGATCTTCTAACGCCCCGGCCTCGCCAAGCATGCCGACCCAGGGACTGTCGATCCACAGGAGCTGGTAAGTTGGGCTGTCCGAGCTTGATTCGACGATGATCTTGTCGATCAGGCCCGGGTAAGGCAGCTGATCGATATGCACCTTGATGCCCGTCGCCTGCTCGAACTCGCCGACAATCGGCGCCACGCGGGTGACCGACGTATCGCCGATACCCAGCATCTTCAGTTCCACGCCGGCGAAGGGTTTGTCTTGCGCCCAAGCGGCTCCGGTCATCGCGAGAACGGCCCCGGCCGCCCACATAGTTTTCTTCCACTGCATCATGCGTCATCCTCCATTCGCTGCGGCAGCTTGATTATGCGTTTAAGCAGCTAATTGCGGGCGTCTTGTTCAATGACTTCGGATCGGGCTGCCTTCCCGTCCGGCCGGAATTAGCTATTCGGATGGCGACCACATACGCGGACCGTCGGATGTTTCATAACCCATCGGACCGGTGGTGCTGACCAGTTCCAGGAACTGGCCCCACGGTGACCTCAGATAAACCCAAGTCAGGCCCTCCATCGGACCGGAGGTGATCAAGGTCGGACCGTCCAGGACATCCACGCCCGCGGCCCTAAGCCTTTCGGTAGCTTCCACAGCGTCCTTCACCTCGAGGGCAAAGTGGCAGGCGCCGACCTCGCTGTTTTGCTTGACCGGGGTCGGGCTGGGCTCGCCGCTGTACTCGAAGAGTTCGAGATTGCCGCCATTGCCAAGACGAATGACGCGCTGGTCCTTGATCCGGCGGCCGGATGGAACGCCCAGGCGACGGATCATGAATTCATCGTCAACGTCGACGCCGCCGCATTCCATCACGCAGACTGCGCCGAATATGCTGGTGAAGAAAGCAACAGCCTCCTCCATGTCCGGCACGGTCAGACCGATATGCTGGATGCCGCTGATCCTGACAGGTAGTCCTCCCATTATCCTGCTCACCCTCCCTTAGTAACTATCTAGTTATTTTATTATGAGAGTTCTGTCAATGGCATGAGGCTTAGGACATACCGCTTTGCCATGCACGTTCTCGATGATCCTCAGATTCCGGCCTGTAGGCGCGGGCCCTGGATTTCGAACGAAGTCGGGCGAAGAACGGATCGATCATGACGTGGAGACGGTACCAAGCAGCCGAGATTTGTCCCCTGCGCAGCCAGACACTCGCCGAGTTGCGGATAGCCCTCTCCTCAGCGAGCTTGGCGCACGATTTCTTGGGGCCCCGCACAAACCCGCCCTCCTAGCCAACGCATAGGAAACCGCAGCCGCCGGTGACCTTGGCGATCCTTGATGTTGGGCTTCTGCGCAAGGGACGGATTCCCGCCACGTACTTCCAAGGGTCTATCGCGGCTGTCCATCATCCGCGTTCAACAAACGGACCGGAAACGCTCCACGCAGATGTCCAACACGTGCCCGGGCTCTCGCCTCCACCAGTTTTGCGATGAGAACACCTCGACCTCGCACGGTCCGTCATAGCCGGCCGCTTCCACCGCCGCGCGGATCGTCCTCAGGTCGGCTACCCCGTCTCCCATCATGCCGCGGTCGAGCAGCACGTCTCGTGTCTGTGCCAGCCAGTCGCACAGGTGATACCCGAAAATGCGTTTCGGCCCGGCCCGCAGCAATTCGTCGGCCAGCGTGCGGTCCCACCAGACGTGGTAGACGTCGACCGCAATGCCAAGGTTAGGGGCATCTATAGCAAGGCAAAGATCGACCGCGTCACGCATCGTCACCAGGCAGGATCTGTCGCCGCCGTAAACCGGATGCAGGGGTTCGAGGGCCAGGCGAACGTTTCTGGCCGCCGCGTAGGCGGCAGCTTCGGCGACACGATCCGCGACCAGCTTGAGACTTTCGCTGATGCCATTCGTTCCCGGCTCGACCCCGCCGCAAACGATCGTCAGGACAGGCGCGCCGAGACCGGCTGTCATGTCGATCGCGGAGCGGAAATCGTCCATGATCGCCGCGCGGCTTGGCAGCGCCAGCGGGCCGGTGAGATAAGGCGCGCGGCACAGGCCGGCGACCCTCAAGCCGGCAGCGCGAATCCGATCGCCGATCTCGACGGCGCGGCCGCCGATTTCGCGACGCCACAGGACAATGCCGGATATGCCACGTTCGGCGCAGGCATCGAGCACCCGCTCGACGGGCCAGCCGGCGCCCTGACCGTCGAGATTATGGCCGAGTGTTGCTGTGTTCAGCGCCAGCGCGGAATGATCTGTTGTAAAATCGCGCATTATCTTGAATGGAGACCATAAAGGGCAAAGAGCTTGCGCATGCGCGCGCCAGCCAGTTCGGGATCCGCCAACAGGCCGCATTCGTCCGCCAGCTTGAACACCTCCACGAAATAGGGCAGCGGCCGTGTCGACTGAGCGCCCCCCAACATAATGAAATGATCCTGGAACCCGTTCAGCCAGGCGAGGAACACGACCCCTGTCTTGTAGTATCGGGTGGGCGCTCGAAAGATCAGGCGTGCGAGCGGCACGGTCGGATCCAGCGTGGCGTGGAAGCCTTGGATATCGCCCCGGCCGAGCCGATCGATGGCGTGGGCGGCTGCAGGCGCCAAAGGATCGAAAATGCCGAGAAGGGCATGCGAGAACCCCTGCTCGTCGCCCGCGATCAGCTCCGGATAATTGAAGTCGTCGCCGGTATACATCTTCACGCCGGCGGGCAAACGGCGACGCATCGCGATCTCCTTCTCCTTGTCGAGGAGCGAAATCTTGATGCCGTCCACCCTGGCGGTATTGTTCCCGATAATCGCCAATACCGTCTCGAGCGCATCCTCGAACCTGTCGCCCCCCCAATAGCCCTTGAGGGCCGGATCGAACATCTCTCCCAGCCAGTGCAGGATCACCGGCCTGTCGCAGCACGCAAGCACGTCGCCATAGACCGAAACATAATCGTCGGGCGAACGCGCCACGGCGGCCAGCGCCCGGCTGGCCATGACAATCAATCTGCCGTCGACCTTCTGTATGGCCTCGATCTGCTCGAAATAGGCTCGGCGAACATCGTCGAGCGTGCGTGCATCGGCGGGTTCGAGCTGGTCGGTGCCGGCGCCGTTGAAAACGAGCGCGTCGGGCAATTCGCTCTTGGTCCTGCGGATGAGCTCACAAGCCGAAGTCCAGTCGAGGCCCATGCCACGCTGCGCGGTGTCCATCGCCTCGGCAATGCCGAGGCCAAGCCCGTCGAGGTGACGCCTGAATGCCATCGTTGCCTTCCAGTCGATGGCGGCCGGGCCGCTGGGGTCGCTGGCGCTGAAAGGATCCGCAACGACGTGGGCCGCCGATAGCACCGTGCGTGGCCCATCGGAAGGCAATAGCGCGGCCGGTATCTTTTTGCCCAGGAGCCGGTAGTCGTGAAGTCTGCCTGTGTTATCCGGCAGTTGAATGATCATGGCGTTCTCCCTGACGCTGTGCCGCAGTTAGAAACGCGGCACCAGCATGCCCGCGTCAACGGCAATGACATGGCCGGTCGTATAGGGCAGATCGCCCGTGGCGAGCGTCGCCATGACGCGACCGACATCTTCCGGCCTGCCGAGGCGGCGGATCAATGTCAGCCCTTCGTGGTCTATTCGGCGCTGGTAAGTCTCGCTGACCGCCCTCGTCATCGCCGTCTCGATCAGACCGGGCCTGATGTCGTAGACGGCGATGCTCTCGCGGCCAAGGCGGACGGCGAAGACCTGGCTGACCATTGCGGACCCGGCCTTAGACACACAATACTCGGCGCGCGGCTCCGCGACCGCCGTGGCATTGGAGGAAGAGACGTTGATCAGGCTGTAGAAGCGGCCGTCATCGCGCTTGCGGGCAAGCAGCCGCCTGGCCCAGCACTGCGACAGGAAGAACTGCGCCTTTGTGTTGATTGCCTGGCAGCGATCGTAGCTCTCCTCCGAGACGTCGAGCGGGTCGCCACGCGAGATGACCGAAACGCCGGCATTGTTGATCAGCGTCGATAAGGGACCAATGACGGCCTCGGCTACGTCGAGCATACCCTGGTGGCCGCCCAGATCGGCAACGTCGCCTGCAACGCGCGCGACCGGAACGCCGAGCGAGGCGACCGCAGCTTCGGCGGATTTTAGTTCATCGTCGTCGGCAGGACCGTTGAGCGCTACGCCGAATCCACGCCGGGCGAGCTCCAATGCCGCCGCCAGCCCGATGCCACGGCTCGATCCGGTGACCAAAGCCGCATGACGCGATATGGCGGTCACGCCCGAGCTCCATGCTTGAGGAGCTCGCGGGCGATGATCATGCGCTGGATCTGGTTAGTGCCTTCGTAGATCTGTGTGATCTTGGCGTCCCGATAGAGGCGCTCGACCTCGAATCCGCGTATGTAGCCGGAGCCGCCGAAGACCTGCACGGCATCGGCGGTGCGCGCCACGGCTGTGTCTCCCGCAAAACATTTGGCGATCGAGCAAGCCTTGGTTGCATTTTCCCCAGCGTCGATCTTCTCGGCGGCACTGCGAACGAGCAGGCGAGCCGCCTCGATATCCTTTGCCATGTCGGCAAGCAGCCATTGCACACCCTGAAAATCGGCGATCGCCTTGCCGAACTGGCGTCGCTGCTGCGCATAGTCGACAGCTGCCTCGAGCCCCGCCTGCGCTATGCCGACAGCCAGGGACGCGATGCCGACACGGCCCTTGTCCAGCACGCTCATCATCATGTGGAAACCTCGGCCTTCTTCGCCCAGCAGCGCTTCAGAACCCAGGACGACATCGTTGAAATTGAGCGCGCCGACCTGGCTGGCACGCTGACCCATCTTATGTTCCTTCGGCCCGCGCTCTATTCCTCTGGAGTGCAGGTCGACGACGAAGATCGACATGCCGCGATGACCCGCATCCTTGTCGGTGCGCGCCAGCACGAAACCGACGTCGGCGACCGGAGCGTTGTGGATCCAGATCTTGCCACCATTCAATCGCCATCCGTCCCCGTCGCGGGTCGCGGTGGTGCGTATCCCGGAAACATCGGTGCCCGCTTCTGGCTCGGTTATGCAGTAGGCGACCTTCTTCTCGGCGCGCATGGCCGGACCCAGCCACTGCTGCCGTTGCGCCTCGGTGCCATGCTGAACAAGCAAGGTGCTGATCAGCTCGACGAGGCCGCACTGATCGGCGACGGACGCATAGCCGCGCGATAGCTCTTCCATCACCAGGGCATAGGTAAGTGTGTCGAAGCCTGGGCCGCCCATGGCCTCCGGAACGCTGATACCGAAGAGGCCGAGTTCGCCCATCTGCTCATATATCTCGCCGGGAAAGCGCTCGTCCCGATCAAGCGCCTCGGCAACCGGACGAATGACATCCTCGGCAAACTGGCGCGCCATCTCGCGCACCTGCTGCTGCGTTTCGCTCAGCGGCACGATCACCTCCCTATGTAACTATCTAGTTACTACTACGCTCAAATCGTCGACTGCGTCAAGCGGGCGGACTTCGCACAGCGATTGGTTGCCGTTACAAGTACTTGCGACGCCGAGCGAACTTGAATAGAAATAACCAGATGGTTACTAAGGGAGGATATCATGAAGCCGTCTGACAAGCGCTTATTCGGCCGGTGTGGCCTCAACGTTACGGCCTTCGCGTTCGGGACCGCTCCTATCGGCAATTTCCTGAAGCCCATAGACGAGCAGACCGCGGACACCATGATCCAGACCGCCTGGGAAGCGGGTATCCGTTTCTACGACACCGCGCCGATGTACGGACACGGTCTTTCGGAATTGCGGGCTGGGTATTCGCTTCGCTGGAAGAAGCGAGACGAGTTCGTCGTCGCTAGCAAGGTGGGCCGGGTGCTGAAGCCCGCAAAACGCTCAGAGATCGACTTCGCGCCGTGGTCGAACGCTGCCCCTAATACTATGACTTTCGATTACTCCTATGATGGCACAATGCGGTCGTTCGAGGATTCGCTGCAGCGCCTGGCGCTCGAACATATCGACATGCTGTTCATCCATGACATCGATCGGTTCACCCGTGGAGATGAGCAGCCGGAGGTCTTTCGGCAGGCGATGGATGGCTGCTGGCGGGCATTGGAGAAACTGCGCTCGGAAGGCGCTGTGAAGGCGATCGGCGTTGGAGTCAACGAGTGGCAGGTTTGCTACGAGGCGCTGAAGCAGCGCGACTTCGACTGCTTCCTACTGGCAGGCCGCTACACGCTGCTCGAACAGGAGGCCCTTGATCAGTTCCTGCCGCTCTGCGTCGAACGCGGCGCGGCTGTGCTGGTCGGCGGGGGCTTCAATTCCGGCATACTGGCCACAGGCGCCGTTCCCGAGGCCAAGTATAACTATTCACCAGCGCCAAAAAGCATCATGGAGAAAGTGGCGAAGATTGAAGGTGTCTGTCGCGCGCATGGCGTGCCGCTGCCTGCTGCCGCCTTACAGTTCGTGGTGGCGCACCCGGCCATCCCGTCCTTCTGCGCCGGCACCCGTACCGTCCAGCAACTCGAGCAGAACCTGGCTTGGTTCAGCTACCAGATCCCCGGCGAGTTCTGGCAAGACCTGAAAAAGAACGGACTGCTGCGGGAAGATGCTCCGGTGCCGGGATGAGCGCCGACACCCGAGGGAGATTGCTTGCGGGCCTCGGGTTGAGCTACGAAGACGTTGAGGTCGGCGATCATTTTGAAACGCCTTCCACGAACGTAACGGCGGCCATTATAGAAGCGTTCGCGGAAATGACCGGTGACCGGTTCGAAATCCACATGAGCGATGAGGCGGCAGTTCGACATGGTTTCCCGGCGCGTGTCGCACATGGCCTGCTTGTGCAGTCTCTTGTCGATGGTCTCAAAAACAATGCCGCCGCTCGGTTCCGGGCCGTAGCCTCGCTCGGCTGGACCTGGAGGTTTTCGGCCCCCGTGCTCGCCGGCGACACTATCAAAGCCGAGGTGACGGTTGCCGACAAGCGGACCATTCACAATCCGGCTCGCGCCATCCTTCGCCTGCATTTCGTCGTTCGCAATCATGAGGGACGGGCCATACAGGAAGGCGAGAACGAGTTAATGGTCTATCGGCGTGAAATGGCTAAAGAGAATTCGCTCCCGCCTCATCAGGGGTGAAAGCACGCTGTGTGCTTTGGGCAACGACAGGCCCTCCCTATACCGCCGCCGTGAGGGCGCATAGCTGCCTTTCGCGTCATGGAGACGTGCATCGGCTTCGAGTCACGAAGACCTTGCCCACTGATCTTTGCAACGCCATACAGGTCATAACGCCCAACATCGTAGGAAATATCGCGGGGTTTCCGAGTGGGGGGAGAGGCGGTAGCGCTCTTCCGACGAGCGCCCCCCGGCACTGCGTGTCGACCAGATCAGCAAAGCCGCAGAATCGGCTCCGCCAATTGCCTCATGATCTCGTGCGACACTACTTCCATGGCCCTCAATTGTGGAACTGGTCGGCATCCGCTTTGGGCCGAAGCGGACTGTCTGTTTTCGGGACGGCTGGGTCAGTAAACAGGCCTCCGGCTGCTCATACCGCCCAGCCACTTCGATTTGGCGGACGCTTCTCCGCGCGTTTGACCAGCTAGCTAAGCGCAGGCAGCCCCTGCCGCATTCAAAATCCAAAAGAGAGCGGAGTGACAGTCGTGTACGCAAAAGCGATTGCGTCATTCGTGGAAACGCGTTTGGCAGTTGCGCGCGCTGACCGATTTTCTGGAAGTGCCAGGTCATTTTCGAGGCCTGGGGTTGTATGCAGACCTGCGTCAATAGCCACAACATTCACGCCTGGATCCGCCGCAGCGTTCATAGCGAGTTGCTTTCGCAAGACAAAGCCGTACGAGCAATCGATCACTGGCCTGCCGACGACCTGCAGGAGTTCAGCTGTCACGGCAAGTCCAAGGAAAGTCGCAACCAGCAGCCGAATGATTTTCGGCCAAGGGATAGGTTCATATCGAGGTTCAAGCAACGTCATGTCCTTCCTCGGCTGCTCAGGATCAAGATCGAAGGCAATTGGCTAGCGCCCGACCTAATTGAAGCAATTGCGGGCGTCGCATACGGAACCAGTTGCGGCGACCGATCGCCGTAACTGGGCCACTTACCGTCCACGAAGACCTCAGCGCGGGGTTACGTCCAGGCCGAAAACCGGCTTCGACAGACGGGCTATCGTGCCATCTGCGACGGCTTCCTTGATCGCCTTGTCGAACAGTGCCTTCAGCTCCGGGTCGCTCTTGCGAAGGCCGACACCGGCGCCTTTCCCCACGACGCCACCGGCAAAGCAGGCGCCGGAGATCGTCATGTCCTCGTTGCCGGGTTTCTTGGCGGCGCCGAGAAGCGTGTCCTTTGCGCCGATGACGGCATCGACGCGGTTCGCAATAAGGTCGAGATCGCGAGCCTGAGGCGTTTTGTACTGCTTGGTCTGTGCGACGCCCTTCAGATACGTGTCCGCAAACGCCACCGACGTGCCGGCGGACAGAGTGCCGATCGTCTTGTCTTTCAGCGCGGCCTTGACCGCATCCATCGCCTTATCCGCCTCCCCTGCCTTGTCGAGGGAGTAGATGGTGTCGTCAGCCGGCAATGCCTTGGCGACATCGCTGTCTTTCAGTGTGGCGAAGGTGTAGCAAAGTGCGGCATACGGCACCGAAAAGGCGATCACTTCCTCGCGCTTCGGCGTAATAGCAACGTCGTCGATCAGCGCGTCATATTTTCCGGCATTCAGCGCCGGGATCATGCCGTCGAACGACTCGGCGGAGATCGTGCACTTGACCTTCATGCGCGCGCAAAGGTCCTTGGCCAGATCGATTTCGAACCCAGCCAATGTGCCGTCCGGCTTGGTGTAGTTCCAGGGGACGAAACCGCCCTCCGTGGCGATCCTCACTTCCTCCCGTTTCTTGTCCTGTGCGTATGTCGCGCCGCCGGCGCTCACGCAGGCTCCGATAGCGAGAATGGAAATTGCCGTGTACTTTTTCATGTTCGCCTCTCCATTATTATGATGTTCCTGTTGTTCAGCCGGCCAGGAACTGCCGGAACCGTTCGGATTTGCTGATGCTGAAGACGTCGCCAGGGGGGCCGTCCTCTTCCACAACGCCCTTGTGCAGGAAGACCACGCGACTGGAGACATCACGCGCGAAGCCCATCTCGTGGGTTACGATGAGCATCGTGCGCCCCTCCTGCGCCAGCGCGCGCATGACGCGCAACACCTCGCCGACAAGCTCGGGATCGAGCGCTGAAGTGGGCTCGTCGAACAGCATCACCTTGGGGTGCATTGCGAGCGCGCGGGCTATGGCCGCGCGCTGCTGCTGGCCGCCCGAGAGATGGGACGGGAAGGCGTGGCGCTTGTCGGCAATGCCGACCTTGGCCAGCAGGGCTTCAGCCTCGCCGACGCATTCCTTGCGCGCCCTACCTTGAACATGGATCGGCGCTTCGATGACGTTTTCCAGTATGGTCTTGTGCGACCAGAGATTGAAGCTCTGGAACACCATGCCGAGCCGGGAACGGATGCGATCGACCTGCTTCTGGTCGGCCGGCCGCAGCCCATATTTTGTCGACCTCATGCGGATCGTCTCGCCGCCGACGGTGACGGACCCGGAGTTCGGGACCTCGAGCAAGTTTGTACAGCGCAGCAAGGTCGACTTTCCCGACCCCGAAGAGCCGAGGATCGAAACGACGTCGCCTTCGTTCGCGTCGAGCGAAATCCCTTTCAGAACTTCGACCGCGCCAAAACTCTTGTGCAGGTCGCGAATCTGAATGGCTGGTTCCGCTGCGATGTGGGCCATCAGGAAATCCCTTCTCTGGCTTCAGCGGCAGGTGTGGCCGGTCGGCGTTGCGGGTTGAGCCAATGTTCGAGCAGGGTCACCGCCCGAGTCAGGATGAGCGTCATACCGAGGTAAATGATCCCGGCCGCGGTGTAGACCTCGATCGGCCGGTAGGTCTCGGCGGCAATCGTCGTTGCGATGCCGGAGATTTCCATGAGCGTAACGAGCGAGGCGATCGACGTCGCCTTGACCATGGCGATCATCTCGTTGCTGTAGGCCGGCAATGCTTGCCGGATCGCCAACGGTAGTACGATCCGGCGGAACATCAGCAACCGGGACATTCCGCAGGCCCGCGCCGCTTCCTTCTCACCCTCGGAAACCGAAAGCAGACCGCCCCTTATGATCTCGGCGGCGTAGGCGGAGGTGTTGATGGTGAGCGCGAGCAACGCGCAGCAGAACGGCTCACGCAGGAATGGCCAAAACACGCTGGCGCGCACCGAGCGGAACTGGCCGAGGCCGTAGTAGAACAAGAACAACAAGACCAGCAGCGGCACGCTTCGAATGACGAGCACGTATAGCCAGGCGAGGAAGACCAGGGCTCTTACGCCGGACAGGCGCAACAAGGCAATCGCCATGCCGATCAGGGCGCCCAGCGCAATTGAACCGGCGGCGAGTTCGAGCGCGAGCGGAATGCCGGCAAGAAGCTTTAGGAAAGTCGCTCCGATGAATACTGGATCCATCACGCCGTCCTCTTTCCGCGCGAAAAGTGGCGCTCGGCGACGAGGACGAACAATCCTGAAACACCCGCCAGGACGACGTAGACAGCCGCGGCGGCAATGTAGAAATCAAAGGGGCGGTTAGTCGACCCGGCGGCAACCTGAGCTTGACGGAGGAGCTCGGCGACCCCGGTCACGGAAAGCAGCGAAGATTCCTTCAGGACGCTGAGCCACGAATTTCCCAAACCTGGCAGAGCGTGCCGCAAGACCAGGGGCGCGACGATTCGGCGAAAACGCAGGAAGCGCGACATACCAAACGCGTATGCGGCTTCGATTTCGCCGCGATTTACCGCGCCAAGCCCACCGCGCAGAACTTCGATATTCAAGGCGCCGGACGTGACGCCGACAGCAATGGAGCCGGCAAGGAAGCCTGGAAAACTGACAAATCCAGTCGCTCCAAAGGAGCCTGAAAGGCCGGTCAGGGCCGCGCTGCCGCCGAAATAGACGAGATAGATGACCAGGAGATCGGGAACACCGCGCAGGACGTTCGTGTAGGTCTCGGCTATTTTCTTCACTACCGGGCCGCCCGATACCTTGGCCCAGCTGCCCAGGATGCCGATCACGATGCCGAGGACATATCCGCAAAGGGCGACAACGATCGTCATGCCCGCGCCCGCCGCAAGAATAGGTCCCCATCCCTCCGGGCCAAACCCTACCAATTCAAAGAAGCCGGGCTGGTTCATGAACTACGATCTTTCGAGGTCTAGGCATCGGTACGAGAGACGTTGGTTTCGACGGCTTGGCTTCACACGTTTCAGTCTCTTTGACGATCGTGAATGAAAAAACGTCGTTCCTATGTTTATGTAAATTTTCATTCTAAATGTCAACCGATGCCATTTTTCATCCCTGCAGCGGTGCGCCTAGCTCGCCTGGTACTGATAGCGTGCCCTCGCCGCCTCGATGGAGACACGGCCCTCGCGGATGTCTTTCTCGATCTTGTCTTTGGCACGTTCGCCGGCCGGGCCATATCCGCCACCGGAGGATGTGACCATCGTGACGGTATCGCCGGCCATCAGCACTCCGCCTCGCCCTTCAAGTGTGGCCTCGGCGTTGCTCAGTTCTACCTGGCATACCTGGCCCGGCTCGCCGGCCGCGATGCCGAATGGAGGCAGGATGCTATTCGTGCCGCCGGCATTGACCACCGCCTCATGGCCGAGCGTGCGAACTGTCCGTCTGATCGACATGCCGCCACGGGTTCGTCCAGGCCCGCCGGAGTCACGCACCAGCCCGTACTCCTCGACGCGAAGAGGAAATTCAAGCTCCAATGCTTCGATCGGAAGATTGGCGGTGTTGGTGGTGTGGACCTGCGTTCCGTCCATCCCGTCGAGGCCATAACGGGCGCCCATTCCACCGCCGACCATCTCATTGTAGACGTAGAAGCGGCCATTGCGGGGATTGATGCCGCTGACGGTGACGAGGCCGCCGCCGGTGGATGCAGCCATAATTTTTTCCGGCACTGCAGGTTCGAGCGCGGCCAGGATCATGTCGACGAGACGAAGGGCGACATCGGTGCGGCTATAGACTGCCGCCGGTTCGAGCGCGTTGACGATGGAGCCGGGGTCGGCCTTCACGGAAACGACCCGGTGAAAGCCGGCATTCGGCGGAACGTCCGCGTCGACCAGTGTCTTGACGGCATAGTAGAGCGTAGCAAGCGTGGCGGTCAGCACCATGTTGATGGGCGCGTGGACCTGCGGCGGGTTGCCGGTGAGGTCGAAATGGATCTGACCGTCCTTGACCTCGACCGCGACCCTGAGATCGAGGATGTGGTCGATCAGATTGGTGTCGAAGCGGGAGTTGTAGCGGTAGACGCCGTTCGGAATTTTCGACAGGGATTCACGAGCCTTGCGCTCGGCATAATTCATTATTTCCTTCTCGACCGACTTCACGAGGTCGAGTGAGTAGCGCTCGCACAAGGATTGGTATCTGCGCACGGCCAGGCGATTGGCGGCCATCTGCGCGGCTAGGTCATTCTTGCGCTCGCGTGGCACCTGGCAGTTGAGGAGAATGAGGTCGAGCACGTCCTGCTGAACCTCGCCTTTCCGGCAGAGCCTGACCGGAGGGATCCGCAACCCCTCCTGGTATATGTGCTTGTGGCTGCGATCCACGAAATCGGCATGGTGCGCGAGGTTGGTCGCCCAACCGCAGTAGCGGCCTCCCACAAAGATCGGCTGCATCAGGACGATGTCGTTGAGATGCGTCCCGCCGCCACGATAGGCATCGTTGCCGATGAAGACATCTCCCTCGCTGAGATCATCGAGGTCGATGTGATCGAGGACATAGCTGCCGACGCCCAACAGAGAGCCGAGATGGATCGGAATACGCTCGGCAAGCGAAACGATCTCCCCCTCCTCGTTCAGAATCGCGGTGCTGCAATCCTCGCGCTCCTTGATGTTGGGCGAGAAGGCAGTGCGCACGATCACGCCGCCCATTTCCTCGACGACCGACTGGAGATACTTCGAGACGACTTCGGTGGTGATAGGATCGATCTGCATCGCGAATTCCCCCTCAGCCCGCCGCAACGATGACATTGGCGTGCTTGTCGATTACCGCTCGCTGTCCGTGCAGGACATGAATGGTCGTATCCATCTGCTCTATGACGCAGGGACCGGCGATCTCGATCTCGCTGGGCAGGCCGCTCTTCGAATAGACCGGCGTCCGATGCGCTTTGACGTCGTAGATATCGAGAACGTCGCGGTAGTCGATTGGCGTGACAGAACCGGCGGCCCCGACCTTTTGCGCCCGGGGCGGGTCGAAGCGCAGCTCCTCGAATGCCTCCGCGCGCACCGCGGTGATCTGGATGTCTTCGCCGTCTACGACGTAGCCGTAGCGATCGCGGTGCGCAGCGGTAAAATTGGCCACAAGCTGGTCGAGCGAAGCTTCACCCGTCTCGTCCGGGAACGGGATCGTCAGCTCATAGGCCTGGCCGGCGTAGCGAAGGTCTATCGCCGACCTCACGTTGCGGCGGCCGGCAGCCACGCCCTCTTCGTCGAACCAGCCATTCGCAAGCTTCGCCAGCTCACCGAATTGCTCGCGCAGCCCGCCAAGCGATTGTGCATCCAGCGGCCTGTAGTGGGTCCGCACGAAATCCATGCGCATGCCGCTGGTCAGCAGTCCGACCGCGCACATGACGCCGGGATAGGGAGGGATGATGATCTCGGACATCTCGAGTTCGCGCGCGAGAAATCCAGAGTGCAGCGGACCGGCGCCGCCGAAAGAGAAGAGCGAGAAGTCACGCGGATCGAGCCCGCGCTCGACCGTCATGGCCCGAATGGCGTTGACCATGTTGGCGCTGACCACCCGCAACATGCCCGACGCCGCACGCTCCCAGGTAATCCCGAATGTCTCGCCGAGGCGCGCAATGGCAGCTCGGGAGGCGTCGGCGTCGATCGCCATGCGGCCATTGAGGAGATGTTTCTGGTTGAGGACACCGATCGCGACATTTGCGTCCGTCACGGTCGGCTCGAGACTACCCAGACCATAGCAGACCGGACCCGGATTGGCCCCCGCGCTGCGCGGCCCGACTTTCATCAGGCCGTGGTCGTCGCGGGCGATCGAGCCGCCGCCGGCGCCGACTGCATGGATGTCGATCATCGGTATCTTGATCGGAAACCCGTCGACATCCGCCATCGGCTTGTAGCGCGGGGTGAAGTCGCGGATCACGGACACATCAGCCGAGGTGCCGCCCATATCGAAGGTGATGATGTTTGGACGATCGATGCGCCTTGAGATTTCAAGCGCGCCCATCACGCCGGCGGATGGGCCCGAAAGCACGGTGCGAACCGGCTGGGATGCGGCGACGTTGGCGCCGATGAGGCCGCCATTGCTTTGCGTGATCATGATCTGCGAGGGCGCGATCTCGCCCAAGGCGCTCTGCAGCCGATCGATATAGCTGCGCATCATCGGCCCCAGATAGGAGTTCATGACCACGGTCGAGGTGCGCTCATATTCGCGAAACTCCGGCACGATGTCGGAAGACGCGGAGACAAAAAGATCCGGCAGCTCGCGCTCCAGTATCTGCTTGACCATCCGCTCGTGCGCCGGGTTCAGGAAGCTGAACAGGAACGATATCGCGACTGCTCCGACGCCGGAGATCTTGATAGCCGGGACGAGCCGCATCACCTCGTCTTCGGTCAGCGCAACGAGAACCGAGCCGTCGAACTGAATTCTTTCGCGCACCTCGAACCGCAAGTCGCGCGGCACCAGGGGTTCGGGCCGCACGGTTTGGAGACTGTAGAGTTCGGGCCGGCGCTGGCGCGCGATTTCCAGGACATCGCGAAAGCCATGGGTCGTGATCAATGCGGTGGGCGCGCCGCGACGCTCGATCAGCGCGTTGGTGCCGACCGTCGTGCCATGACCGAAAAAAGCCACCGCGGGGGCCGTCTCGTCACGCTCCTGCAAAATCGAGTGCATGCTTCTTGCAGCATCCACAATGCCTAGGGACGGGTCGGCGGGCGTGCTGGAAACCTTCCACACCGAAAGCTCTCCCGTCCTTTCGTCCATCGCGCAGATGTCCGTGAAGGTGCCGCCGGAATCGACGCCGAACCTGTATGCATGGGGCGTTGCCGAAGGCTTTGACATTCTTCTCGCCATCCATAACCAATGTATGTGCCAAGATTGGCGCCAATCTTGGTTATTAAATTTGGTGATGTCAACCGATTTCTGATGCGATAGCTTGCAACTGAACCCGCCAGGGGTGAATCACGAGGAGCAGCAGTGGCGAAGAGCGCAGGCAAAACCGGAGCGACACCGAACGGATCCGGGGTGAAGGATCTGGCGCTGCAGATCGAGCGCGACATCAATCTTGGCCGCCTCAGCCCAGGCGCCTGGCTGAAGCAGATCGACCTTGAGCGAACCTATGGCGCCTCCCGGCTGGCAATTCGTCAGGCCCTGGAGCGGCTGGCCGAGCGAGGCCATGTCGAGTTGCTGCCCAACCGCGGATATCGCGTGAAGGAATTCGACCTGCAGCGCTTCAACAACATCATCAACATCCGCGCGGTTCTGGAGGTGGCTGCCGCCGACCTCGTCGCGGGTGAGGTTGACAAGGACAGCATCTACAAGATGAAGGCTTTCGCCGAAGATTTTTCCGATGCGGTCGCCAACGGTACCTCGCCCGAGCAGGAGCGCGCCAATCGAGCCTTTCATCAAGAAATGCTGCGCGCCTGCCCGAACCGCGATCTGGTCGAGCTGATTTTCGACCTCAGGGACCGTATCCCCGTCAATGTGCAGCGGGAAAAATACAACACCACAATGCTTCAACGGTCGGCCCAGGAGCACTTCCAGATGGTCGAGCTTCTGCAGGCCGGGGATCGCCAGGCGCTCGAGGCATTGGTTCGCAAGCATGCGCTGGGAAGCTTGCTGACCACGACCCAGGCGCGAGCCTGACGACGCGACCGCCCAACCCTCCGGTTCAATCCAACGCATACCGCCCGCAGGAACTTCGGTTCCCAAGCACCGGCATGCATGAAAGCAGGGCGCGGCGCATGAATCCGTCTCGACGCGACGACGCGCCTTAGCCAAGGGCGCAGACACTAGATCTCCCTACGCAGCACCTCTTACCGCCGACGCCACTCGCTTGGCGAGCGGGGTTGCGTTGCCGGTCTTTCCTCATCATGAATGAAAATTTTCTACCGTTGACATAAGGTATGTAATTATTCATAAATTGGCACGCGAAATTTCCCATTCATCGACTAGGAAGAGGAGGCTTTATGCCGTCACCCGATATTCTCACCTTCGACGCCCCGGGCGCTAGGCTGTCTTTCAGGGCGACCTTGCTCGCCAAGGAGAATCCGGACGTTGTCGACCAGGTGCTGGGCCAGCTGCCGCTCAAAAGCGTGCTTGGCCATGTGGTCGTGTCAGGCGAAGCGATCTGGATGCCGACCCGGATCGTGCATCTCGGCCGCAACAATATGGTCCTGCGCCATCCAGGCGCGGTCTACCTTTATGCGCCCGGCCAGACGATCTGCCTGACCTATGGCAAGATCACCGAGAGCGCCAACATCAACAAGTTTGCCGAGGTGTTCGAGGAAGATCTCCCCAAACTCCGGCATCTGGGAACGCTAGTTTACGACCAGACCGTCGCGCAACCGCGCCGCAACATCATCGAAATCAACGTTCGGAGGGCTGCCTGATGTCTGCCATCAAGAAATTCGAAGGCGACTGGCGGCAGGCCAAGTCGATCATCGAGAAAGAGATCGATCGCGTCTGGTTCGACGAGCCGGTCGAGATCCAGAAGGTTCGCTGGGGCATTATCGACAGCGGTGCCGGCAGCGGCGAGCAGTCCTTTTCGGTGCTTGTGCATCTCGAGGCCTATTTGATGCTCGTGGGCGCCGACGTGATGTACCGGTTGCTGAAAATCTCCAAATACGAAGACATGCAGTTGCCAACGCTCAACCGGATGACGCGTGAATTCCTGACGGGAACGTTCAACGTCTTCGAATTCATGACCGACCTCGGAATGACGAACATGCATCAGATCGGACAAATGTACTCCGACGCTCTGGATCAGCTGGAAACCAAGGAAGAGTTCGTCGAGCTCACCGGCGCCATGATGACCTATGTCATCCGCATGCACCGCTGGGTCCACTTCATTTTCCCCTGGAACCTCGGCGTTGCCTTCCCCCACCGCAAGCCCGGCGAAGTCCAGGCACTCTCCAGGATCGTCGCCGCAGGCTAGGTGTCTGATACTCCCCAGACAGCGGACCAGGCCCACGAAACGCGGGCCTGGTCTTTTTCATTTGTGGCGACTTTGTCGATCCAGTGTGCTGTGAATATATTGATACAGGAAAAGAGTTCGGAGAGGCCGGATGAACGAAACGGCGAATGGTGATCAGGCGCGGGGCACAAGCCTCAATGCTTCGAACACGCCGCTCGACAGGCGGGCCTTGCAGGCCGAGATCGACAGCAGGACCGCGGGACAAAGGCTGACGCCGGCCCAGCGGCGCATCGCCCAGTGCATGATGGAGAACAGCACGCAGTTGGGTTTTCTTTCAAGCATGGAACTTGCCGATCTTGCCAATGTCAGCCAGCCGTCGGTGACGCGGTTTGCGATGGCGCTCGGCTTTGACGGCTATCTCGAAATGCGCCGTTTCCTCAGGTCGGTCCAGACCGCTGAGGAAGCGACCGGCGAAAGCGAGACGAATCGCTATCAGTCGGCGATCCTTGCGGAAGCCAGCAATTTGACGGAACTGGCTCTATCCCTGGCGGACAGCAGCGTCGTCGATCGCTTCGGCCAGGCGCTTGCGGCCTCGCGCCCGCTCGCCGTTCTCGGTCTTCGCGCCTCGGCGGGCCTCGCCGCGCAATTTGCCTACTTTGCCGCAAAGGTGCATCCAGATGTGAGGCTGCTTGCCGGCGGCGGATCGCTGATCGAGGATCAAATCGAGCAATGCCGCGTTGCGGGCGCGCGCACGATGCTCGTGTTCATGATGCCGCTCTACCCGCGCGAGACGTTGAAGGCGATTGAACTGGCCCGCCAGACGGGCATGCAGATCGCCCTGGTGACGGATGCCAGCTTCAACGATCATGACGGGATTGCCGACCAGTTGATCGCGGCGCGTGTCAGCAGCAAGTTGGTTTTCGACTCCTATGCGGCGTCGGCCACACTCGTGTCCGTGCTGCTCGACGCCATGTGCAACAATATGAACGGTCAGGCGCGCAAGCGCCTGGATGACGTCGACCGGTCTTCGAAGAAGCGGAAAGTCTTCCTCTGACGGGCGCCAATCCGATCGGTCAACGGGCAGCCCTCCCACTGCGTCGGAACGACCCGACGGCTCACGGATGGAATGGTCAAGATGAATGGCGGCAATCAGCTTCGTCTGCTTCTGGCAGGCTGAATGGCCCGCCGACATGGCCGACATGAGGCGCACAGCTGCCGTTCGCGTCATGGAGACGGGCGTCGACTTTCGCGTCAGATTTGCCCTCGCCCACTGGTCTTTGCAACACCGATACAGGACATCAATGCTTTCCAGGCCTTCGCAGATGGGGATGATGCCGTTGGCTTTGCTTGGCTTGCCAACTCGGCAGCTATATCGAGACATTTCGACTACCAAAGCGAAAGCCGTCGTTTGGGAGCGTTCCTATGCTACCCCGTCGGCAGGTCTGGGTAGCTATTTCTACGTCGCAAAGAGCAGCGGCTTGGAGATTATTTGTCCGGAGAGAAGCCGCTCTGCCAGCTGCTGTCAAAACCCGAAGAGGCTCGCCGTGCCCACGGTCTCGACTCGCCTCGACCATGATCTAGGGCGAATGCACGGTAACGCGTGGCAAATAAAACAAGTACTTACCCTTAAGGGCGGGTTAAGCAGGCCTTCGGCCAAGCCTTTGAATTTCGTTAGGAATTTGTTAATCCTGTTGCCGCCGGTCTTGGTGGCCGGATGACAGCCGGCTTATGCGATGCGAAGCCTCTGCTGGACCTCTTGGCCGCAACGCGCGCCTTATTTGCCTTCCCTACGTTTTTCGATCTCATAGGTCAGCCATCGGCAGAACATGCCGGCAATCGAAGCCGCCGCGCCGACAAGCAGACATGTGGTCAGCAGCGGGCTTTTGGAAGCGCTCGACCAACTGACGATGGCCAGCAGCACAACGCTCAGGGTTGAGATCAGATAGCCCACGCCCTTGAGCAAGTGCAAAGAAGCTTTTGTCATGCCCTGAAATCTCCTCGGCCTGCTCTTGGGAACATTCATTGCGCCTTGGAGTTCCATCCCGGATCAACCCGGAACGCGACAGAGGCGCCTCATGCCCGACTACCTCAAGCTGCCGACGACGACGAAGGGCCTTGTCAGGGTCGTCATCGAAACCCCGCGCGGTGCCGCTGCCAAGGTGGCCTATGAGCCGGCTATCCAGGTATTCGGCTATGTCCGCCCTTTACCGGTCGGAATGACCTACCCCTACGATTGGGGTTTCATTCCCTCCACATTGGGGGACGACGGCGATCCATTGGATGGGTTAGTCATCCATCAGGCCGCCACGGGTCCCGGCACCGTCATCAAATGCAACCTTTTGGGTGCGCTGCGGGTCAAGCAGAAGGATCAGGGCGGCGAGGCCCTGCGCAACGACCGTTACGTCTTCTGTCCTCACAAGGAGGACGCTGAGGACGAGCCCGTGGCCGCCGACCGCGTGCCCGAGCATCTCAGGCGCGAGATCGAACAGTTCTTTCTGTCGTCGGTGCTTGGCACCGGCAAAACCATCAAGTTCAAAGGCTGGCAGGATGCCGGTGAAGCGCGCAGGGCAATCAAGAAGGGCATGAAGGCCTTTGCCGCCAGGCTACGCAAGTAAGCATGGCCATTTTCTGGTGCGTTGTTCCGATCGATCAGGCGCTTAACGGCGCGCCACGCCCGGCTCGATCCCCGACCTTGTTGTTCCGACAATCGACGCCAGCGGATAGAAGGCCAGCGCCTGCTCCTCGCAAGTGACCGCAACGACGTTGTTCGAGCGGTCGATGTCTAGACCCTTCGGGCCACCTTCCTCGACACTGGCCCTGCCCCGCAGGAAGGTCTCCTCGTCGAGCACGGTCACCGAGGCCGCGGGTGCTCGCTGGCCCCTCCAATCGCCGTCGCCGCCATAGACATGCACCATACGGCTGCCCGCGTCGGCGACGAGGATGTGCCGATCATCCGCTGTAAAGCGCACGCCGTGCGGATAGCCGGCGTGCTGCAGGACGCCGGCGGGTTCGCTGTCAGGCCCAAGCGAGGAGGACATGCGGTAGAGTTTTACATCCTGGGTGCCGTGGCTGCTGACGGCGATCCAGCCTCCGTCATGGCTGAGCGCAATGCCGTCGGGTATGTCGAGACCACGTTCGAGCAGCGGCTGGTTGCTCGTCGTGCGATAGCCGAGCCACCGGTTGACCACATGCTGGGTGACCAGATGCGTATAGTTGTTGCAGACCAGCAGGCTGACGCGGCCGCGCGACTCCGGCCTGACGGCAATCGAGCCCGGCGAATTCAGTTTGCAAGGCCGCCGGCCCTTTACCCGCCGAATGGCCGATATCTCGCGACTCTGGCCGGCTGGTTGCTCTCGAGGCAGGTTGAATATGGCGACCAGTCCATCGCGGTTGCCAATCGCCAGGGTGCGGTCATCGATGAAATCCAGGCCATGGATTTCGCCCATGTCGCCTGATGTCAGCTCCATGAAACCATGGATCGTGACATCGGGACCATCCGATCCGGCCTCGACGTCGATGCGCAGGACCAGCAGGCGCTTGCGCGCATAGCCGGCGATTGCCAGCAATCGATTGTCCGGTGAAAAGCGCAGGTCCTCCGTACGTCCGATCGCCGAAAGCGCCGCCCTCACCGCCGCGCTGGCCTTGAAAGCGATCCCCGGGATCATTTGCGACCCGCCCAGCGGATCGAACGCTGGAAGGGATCGAGAACCGTCCAACTGCTCGCTGTCCATTGACGACTGTCTGCCCCGCTTTGATGTCGCCGACTAAGCCCGATCGCGCGCTCGACGGTCAAGCGCAATGCAGGGGTTCCAGGCCATAACGGTTGGATATCCGCCGCCTTTGCGCTGACGCTGGTGCCCGATCCGCCATATGGTTGATGTCGCCGCCCAATCGGCGGCAGGCTCAGTTCTGCTGGATCGAAATGCCCTTGTCGTCGATCTTGAGTTCGACGCCTTTCGGCCTGGTCTGCTCGCGGTAGACGTAGACGCCCAGCGCGACGACCACGACGATGAGCGCGCCAATGATGAGATAGAGTGTGTTCTGCTTCATGGCGCGCCCTTTGTCGTGCCGAGCCTCATGCTCGTTTCAGGACCTTGACCAGAACCAAAAGGATGATGGCGCCGATCGTGGCGTGGATGATGGAGGCGATGATGCCGCCGCCGATCGAGAAGCCGATCCGTGGGAACAGCCAGCCGGCGATGAACGCGCCGACGATGCCAATGATGATGTTGCCGATCAGGCCGAAGCCGAAACCCGAAACGATGAGACCGGCGAGCCAGCCGGCGATGGCACCAATGATGATGAAGACGAGAAGGCTTTCGACACCCATAGCGGTTTCCTCCGAGCAAGAGGGCGAGCGCGGAGCGGAAGGCTCCGAATCGGCCCCGATATCAACGGCTTCAGGCTATGCGAAAGCACCCGGCCTAGCCAGCGGCGCGCTCACTGGTCGTCGTCGTCGCCGGCAGTGGGCCGCCAGCTGGTCGGCTCGACCTTCTTCTGGGTGTGGCTGTCGGTGTAGACCCACCAGCCGCCGTCGCGGTATTGCGCTATGGATTCATTGAGGACGCCGTCGCTGTCCTTCCAGGTGACGGTGACCTTGGAGCCGTCGGTCGGCGCGGTCGATATCGGCTTTCTGTCAGCCATCTCATCCCTTTTTCAGCTGTGGGCGAAGATATCCTCTTCGGCCCAGCCCATCAGGTCAAGCTTGGACCGGGTCGGCAGAAAGCGGAAACAGGCGTCCGCCTCCTTCGTGCGCCCCTCGCGCGCCAGCCGTCCGGCCAGCACGTCGCGCAACCGATGCAGATAGAGGACGTCCGAGGCGGCGTATTCGAGTTGCTCGGGCGACAGCGTTTCGGCCGCCCAATCCGACGATTGCTGCGCCTTGGACAAGCCTACGCCGAGAAGCTCGAAGCAGATGTCCTTCAGCCCGTGCCGGTCGGTGTAGGTGCGCGTCAGCCGCGAGGCGATCTTGGTGCAGAAAACCGGCTCGGGCATTACGCCAAACGCATTGTAGAGCACGGCGAGATCGAAGCGACCGTAGTGGAACAGCTTGGTGATGGTGCGGTTTCTCAACAGGCTGACAAGGTTCGGCGCCTTCTTCTGGCCCGGCGCGATCTGGATGACATCGGCGCTGCCGTCGCCAGGCGAAATCTGCACCACGCAGAGCCGATCGCGGTGCGGGTTGAGGCCGAGCGTTTCCGTATCGATGGCCACCGCCGCGACATTGTAGTGGGAGAGGTCAGGCAGATCGTTTTTATGGAAGCGGATATCGCTCATCGTCTTCTCCGGGTCGCGGCCTTCGGCGTCGCGCCTCCATCGAAGAAGCGCACACGCGCTCCAACACATTGCGCTGTCGACCCGTCCTCGCCGTGATCGGCGGAAAAATCAACAGAAAGTTGATTTTTCCGCTGTCCAGGGTTGTCCGCCTTACCGTGTCAGAGCATCCAGAATGCGCGCCCATGAGCGCTGCCCCTTGTGGAAGGAGCTGAGCTCGTATTTCTCGTTGGGCGAATGGATGCGGTCGTCATCGAGGCCGAAGCCGACCAGCAGCGATTCCATGCCGAGATAGGTCTGGAAGTCGCCCACCACCGGAATGGAGCCGCCGCTGCCGGTCGTCACCGCGGGCTTTGGCCATTCGTCCGAGAGCGCGATCTTGGCCTTGGCCAGGAAAGGCGAGTCATAGGAAAGCTGGATTGCCGGTGAACCGCCATGGGCGTGGAATTCGACCGAACAATCGGCCGGGATACGCTCCTCGACGAATTTCTGGAAAGCCGCGCGGATCTTCTTTGGATCCTGCTTGTGAACGAGGCGGAACGAAACCTTGGCCGAGGCTTCCGCCGCGATGACAGTCTTGAACCCCTTGCCGGTATAGCCGCCGATGATGCCGTTGAACTCGGCGGTCGGCCGTGCCCAGGTCAGTTCCAGCACCGAGCGACCTTTTTCGCCCGACGGGATCGACAGGCCGACAGGTCCGAGGAATGTCTCGGCCGTCTCGCCCAGTGTCTCCCATGATTTCAGCACCTGCGAGGGCGTTTCCTCGACACCGTCATAAAAACCCGGAATGGTGATATGACCGTCCTTGTCGTGGATGTCGGCCAACACCTTGGCCAGGATGCGGATCGGGTTGGCTGCAGCCCCGCCATAGAGGCCCGAATGCAGGTCGCGGTCGGCGGCCTTCACCGTGATCTCCTCGCCGACCAGACCGCGCAGCCCGACGCAGATCGACGGCGTGTCTCGGTCCCACATGCTGGTATCGCAGACCAGCGCGAAGTCGGCCTTGAGTTCCTCGGCATTGGCCTCGAGGAACGGCTTCAGCGAGGGCGACCCGGATTCCTCCTCGCCTTCGAACAGGATGGTGACGCGGCACGGCAGACTGCCGTGCACCTGTTTCCACGCACGGCAGGCTTCGACGAAGGTCATCAGCTGGCCCTTGTCGTCGGCCGAGCCGCGCCCGGTGATGACCTTGTGACCAGGTCCGATCTCCTTGATCGCGGGGGCGAAGGGGTCGTTTTCCCACAGTTCGATCGGGTCGACCGGCTGCACGTCATAATGGCCGTAGAACAGCACATGCGGCGCGCCCGCCGGCCCGTCATGATGCGCAACCACCATCGGGTGTCCAGGCGTGTCGCGCACGCTGGCGTCGAAGCCGATCAGCTTGAGTTCCGCCACCAGCCATTCCGCCGCCTTGCGGCAGTCGGCGGCATAGGCTGGATCGGTGGAGATCGACTTGATCCCGAGCAGGCCGAAGAGCCGTTCCAGGCTTTGATCGAGATTCTTGTCGAGGCGGTCGAGGACAGGGGAAACTGCGGACATGTGCATAGCCTTTCGATTCAGTGCCGGAACCGTAAAGGCAGAGCGGCGAAACGAAAAGCCCGGGACAATTGGACCACGGCCCGCGCCGGCGGCCGCGGGCAAAAAAAGACCGCCGTGGTGGAGGGGGAACCACGGCGGTCTTGTACTCGAAACGATGCGGCAGCCCGGAGAGGGGGGATAGGCTGCCGCAGTTGTCCGGTATAGGCGGGGGACGGGCCTTGCTCCGGACTTCGGCGAAAACTGCCGATGACGTGTATTTGGGTCTCTGAACATGGCGATTCAAGGGCGTTAACGTTACACTTTTGTAACGTACCCGTGAGCGGCCCTGTATAACCCCGATCTGTCAGGGTTCCCGATCTGTCAGGGTGTTGACGGAACCTATGTCTGGCGATGTCTTTGGCATGGACCAAGCCATCGCGCCGCGCTATCCCTGCCGGCATGAAAAAAGGCGATCATCTCTTCCTCATTGACGGCTCTGGCTACATCTTCCGGGCCTATCACGCACTGCCGCCGCTGACCCGCAAGTCCGACGGCCTGCCGGTCGGTGCCGTTTCCGGCTTCTGCAACATGCTGTGGAAGCTGATGCAGGATGCCCGCAACACCGATGTGGGCATTGTGCCGACGCATTTCGCAGTCATCTTCGATTATTCCTCGAAAACCTTCCGCAACGACCTCTATCCCGAATACAAGGCCAACCGTTCGGCGCCGCCCGAGGATCTGATCCCGCAATTCGGCCTGATCCGCCAGGCAACCAGGGCGTTCAACCTGCCTTGCGTCGAGATGGAAGGCTTCGAGGCCGACGATCTTATCGCCACCTATTGCCGGCTGGCCTGCGAGGCCGGCGGCGACACCACCATCATCTCCTCCGACAAGGACCTGATGCAACTGGTTGGCGACACGGTGGGCATGTACGACCCGATGAAGGATCGCCAGATCGGCATCCCCGAAGTCATCGAGAAATGGGGGGTGCCACCCGAAAAGATGATCGACATGCAGGCGCTGACCGGCGACTCCGTCGACAATGTGCCTGGCGTGCCCGGCATCGGGCCAAAGACCGCGGCGCAACTGCTCGAGCAGTTCGGCGATCTCGATGGATTGCTCGCCCGAGCCGGCGAGATCAAGCAGGAGAAAAGGCGGGAATCGATCATCGCCAACGCTGACAAGGCACGCATCTCGCGCCAGTTGGTGACGCTGAAGAACGACGTGCCGGTGGCCGAGGGACTGGACGATTTCGTGCTGCATGCTCCCGACGGGCCGAAGCTGATCGGCTTCCTCAAGACCATGGAATTCACCTCGCTGACCCGCCGCGTGGCGGAAGCGACCGGCACCGAGGCCGGCGACGTCCAGGCCGTCGCGGTGACCGTCGAACGCGCCGACAACGCACATGGCCCCGACGTCGGGGCCGGAACGCCGCCCGTCGCCCGAAACGGGGCGGCCACCGAGCCGGGCCAGGCCGCTGAAGCCGAGACGGAGACGCCAAAAAAAGGTGACACCCCTTCCCTCCTGGCCGCATTGCGGCTGGAGGGCGCGGCGACCGCCAAGATCGATACTTCGGCCTATCAGTGCATCCGCGATATCGCGACGCTGAAAGCCTGGGTCGCCGAGGCGCGGGAGGCCGGTATCGCGGCCTTCGACGTCAGGGCCACCTCGACCGATCCGATGCAGGCCTCACTGATCGGCATGGCAATGGCCACGGCGCCCGGCCGCGCCGCCTACATCCCCTTCGCCCACAAGAGCGGCAATGGCGACCTGCTCGGCGGCGGCATGCTCGAAAACCAGATCCCGCTTCGCGAGGCGCTGGCGGTGCTCAAACCACTGCTTGAGGACGGATCGGTCCTCAAGATCGCACAGAACCTGAAATATGACCTGGTCATCATGAGCCGCTACGGCGTCGATGTCGCACCCTTCGACGACACCATGCTGATCTCCTACGTGCTCGACGCCGGCACCCCCCATGGCCACGGCATGGATGCCCTTGCCGACAAATGGCTTGGCCATACCCCCCTTCAACTCAAGGACGTGACCGGTTCCGGCAAGAGCTCTGTCGGTTTCGACCAGGTCGACATCGACAGGGCGACCGCTCACGCCGCCGAGGATGCCGACGTGACGTTGCGGCTGTGGCTGGTGCTGAAGCCGCGGCTTGCCGCCAAGGGACTGGTCTCGGTCTATGAACGCCTGGAGCGGCCGCTGGTGCCGGTGCTGGCGCGCATGGAACAGCGCGGTATCTCGGTCGACCGGCAGATCCTGTCCCGGCTGTCGGGGGAACTGGCGCAAGGTGCGGCCCGGCTGGAAGAGGAAATCTACCAGCTCATCGGCGAGCGCATCAACATCGGCTCGCCCAAGCAGCTCGGCGACATCCTGTTCGGCCGCATGGGGCTGCCCGGCGGCTCCAAGACCAAGACCGGCCAGTGGTCGACCTCGGCGCAGCTGCTCGAAGATCTCGCCGCCGAAGGTCACGAACTGCCGCGCAAGATCGTCGACTGGCGCCAGCTGACCAAGCTGAAATCGACCTACACCGATGCGCTGCCCGGCTTCGTCAATCCTGACACCAAGCGCGTCCACACCTCCTACGCGCTTGCCGCAACGACGACCGGCCGTCTGTCGTCCTCCGACCCGAACCTGCAGAACATTCCGGTGCGCACGGCTGAAGGGCGCAAGATCAGGACCGCCTTCATCACCGACAAGAGCCACCGGCTGGTTTCAGCCGACTACAGCCAGATCGAACTGCGCGTGCTCGCCCACGTCGCCGAAATCCCGCAATTGCGCCAGGCCTTTGCGGATGGCGCGGACATCCATGCCATCACCGCGTCTGAAATGTTCAACGTGCCCGTGGAGGGCATGCCATCGGAAGTGCGCCGCCGCGCCAAGGCGATCAATTTCGGCATTATCTACGGCATCTCGGCCTTTGGCCTCGCCAACCAGCTGTCGATCCCGCGCGAGGAGGCGAGCGCCTATATCAAGAAATATTTCGAGCGCTTCCCCGGCATCCGCGACTATATCGAGGAGACCAAGGCCTATGCCCGCGAGCACGGCTTTGTCGAAACGATCTTCGGCCGCCGCATCCACTATCCCGACATCAGGTCGTCGAACCCGTCGCTGCGCGCGTTCAACGAGCGCGCCTCGATCAACGCCCGCCTGCAAGGCACCGCCGCCGACATCATCCGCCGCGCCATGATCCGCATGGAGGAAGCCTTGGACAAGGCCAAGCTGTCCGCCCGCATGCTCTTGCAGGTGCATGACGAACTGATCTTCGAGACGGTCGAGGCGGAAGTCGAGGCGACGATCCCGGTCGTACGCCACGTCATGGAAAACGCAGCGATGCCCGCGGTCTCGATGTCGGTGCCGCTGCATGTCGATGCGCGGGCCGCCAACAACTGGGACGAGGCGCATTGAGGCTGCGTTAGGCGGCCTCAGCGCGGCATTTCGCGCAGGTCCCGCGAAATTCGATCACCGCCTTCCTGGCGGCGAAGCCGGTCGAGTTGACCCATTCGTTCAGCCGGTGGTCGACGTCGTGATCGGACATTTCGGTCACTTGCCCGCAGCTGTCGCAAATGGCGAAGGCGGTCATCGAGTGGCTGTGGTCGTGCGGCTCGGCGCAAGCGACGAAGGAGTTGATGCTCTCCAGCCGATGCACGAAGCCTGATTTCACCAGCGTGTCGAGCGCCCGATAGACTTGTAGCGGCGCCCGAAAACCGCGCTCGCGCAGCTGATCGAGCAAGGTGTAGGCGCTGAGCGGCCCGCTGGCGGTCTCGAGTTTCTCGAGCACGCACAACTGGTTTTTCGTCAGCACATCCCTTGCCGCCATGGTTCTGTTCCAGCCTGCCCTGCGCCATCCAAGGCTGTTTGCTGACGCAAACGGCCTGATCCCATTCAGATAGCGACGAACCGCCTTCTTTGCTACTCTTCTGTTGCTGTCCCGAGCCGATCGATGACATGCCGGCACATTGGTGATGGCAGGCTTGATGACGGAGCGACATTCAAAATACTGCCAAAATCCTCGACGAGGATAGTCTCGCTTGGGAAATTCGATCGGGCTTGGGGAAGCAATATGATCAAATTGACACGCCGGACGCTGCTTGTCGGCACGTCCGCGCTGATGGCTGCCGGCACGATTTCGTTCCGGGCGTTGGCCGCGTCGCGCACCTACCATGCGCTGCTCGTCGCCTGCACCGAATATCCGGCCTTGCCCCAGAGAAACTGGCTTATCGGGCCGAAGAACGATGCCGCCCTGGTGCACGAATACCTGCTGAAGAACGTGCCCGATCCGGTGCGATTCGCGCCGGAAAACGTCACGCTGCTGGCCAAGGACGTGCCCGGCGCCAAGGGCTTGCCGACCCATGCCGCGATCATGACGGCACTGGCCGACCTCGGCGCCAAGGTTCAGCGCGACGACTTTGTCTACCTGCATCTGTCCGGCCACGGCGCCCAGCAGCCCGAGAGGGTCAAGGGCGACGAGACCGACGGACTCGACGAAATTTTCCTGCCCGTCGACATCGAGAAGTGGATCAACAGGGATGCCGGCGTGCCGAATGCGCTGGTCGACAATGAGATCGGCGACGCGCTCGATGCCATCCGCGACAAGGGCGCCTTCGTCTGGGCGGTGTTCGACTGCTGCCATTCCGGCACCGCCACCCGCGCCGTCGATGTCGATGACGAGCTGGATCGCAAGGTCGAGTTCGCCGACCTGGTCGGTGGCGACGAGGCGGCCAGGGCGGCAGCCATCAAGGCGTATGAGAACACCGTCGCAAGCGCATCGCGCGGCCTCGACGAGAATGGCCAGCGCAAGCCGGCCTTCAACCTGTCGCCGACTGGCGGCGAGCCGATCACCAAGGGCAAGTTGGTCGCCTTCTATGCCGCGCAGACGGTCGAGACGACACCGGAGATGCCGCTGCCCAAGGGCACGGCCGATGCGCCACGCTTCGGCCTCTTCACTTTCACCATCCTGTCGAAGCTCGCCGAAAACCCCAACGTCACCTACCGGCAGCTCGGCCAGGCCGTGCTGCAGCAATATTCGGCCGACAGCCGTACCCGGCCGACGCCGCTGTTCGAAGGCGAACTCGATGCGCGCGTGTTCGGCACCGACAAGACGGATGCGGTCATGCAATGGCCCGTTACCATCAAGGACGGCGAGGCGTCGATCGGCGCCGGCCTGCTGCACCGCCTCACCCCCGGCAGCAAGCTCGCCATCCTGCCGTCGGCGCTGTCGTCGCTATCCGACGCCGTCGGCTATCTCGAGGTGGAGTCAGCCAAGAACCTGGAGAGCCGGGTCAGGCCGGTCGAGTTCGACAAGAAGCCCGCGCTCAAGGTGGCTGATATCCCCTCCAATGCCTATGCCCGGGTGGCGGAGATCGCCGTCGACTACAAGCTCGCCGTTGCACGACCGGCCCCGACCAAGGGACTGGAGACGGAAACGGTACTCGTGAACTCGGTTCTCGACGAATTGGCCGCGGCCAAGGAGACGGGCTTCAACATCGAACTGGTCGATCCGGGCAAGAGCGCCGAACTTCGCTTCGCGGTGATGCGCGAGAATGCCATTGCCGGCGCCGACGGGAACGCAACCGGCAAGCCGGCCCTGTGGTTCCTGCCGGCTTCGGGCGACGTGACCTTGAAGGATGGCGGGAGGCCGCCCCTGATCATCATCCACCCCGACGACCGCCAGAAGCTTGTCGATGCGACGGCCAGGAATTTGCGCACCATCTTCCGCGCCACCGGGCTTTCCAGGCTGGCGGCGGCCTCCGACTACAAGCCCGAGGATGTCGACGTGCAATTCCAGGTCAAGCGTCGTGACAAGGACGGGCTGGAGCCGTTGCAGGCCTCGGTAGTGCCACGCGTCTCACCTGGCGACGAAGTGCATGTGCTGGCAAAGAACAGCTCGGACCAGCTGGTCGACATCAATGTGCTCTACGTCGGCAGCGATTATTCGATCACCCACATCGTTGCCGAGCGCCTCGCCCCGCAGGCCACGCTGGAGGAAGGGTTGCTCGCCTTCACCGACACCAGCTTCGGCATGGAGCGGATGATCGCGGTGCTGACCGAGGCGCCGCCGGAAAGCGAAAAGGAGGATCTGAGCTTCCTGGCGCAGGACGGTGTCGCGTCGATGACGCGCGGGATAGGTCCCGCCAGCTTCTCCGACATGCTCGCCGATATCGGCATGGCGCCGTCGACGCGATCGGTGATGCGGCTTGCCGACAAGAGCGGCCCGAAGGGAGCGGTGATGATCTTCCCGATGGAGACGGTGCCCCGCGCCTGAGAATTCAGGCGCGGGTGTTCATGGCCGGGCCTTGCACTGCCGGCACGATGGGGTGAAAACTTTTGGCCGACGCGTTGGGACGTGACACGGCCGGCGGAATGGATGGGGTGGTTCGTGAGCTATAGCCTATTTTCCTGGAGTGCCACGGTTGGCGGCATCGTCGCCGGCCTGCTGCTGGTTGCCGACGCGTCGGCGCAGGACGCCTGCGGCCTCTGCGCCAAGCAGGTGGTCATCAATTCGGAACTGGCGACCTGCTTTCTCGACCAGTACGACCAGATCGCCAAGGCCAGCAGCGACGCGATCGTCGTCGATCTCTCGGGCTGCGCCTCGCGCGGCATCGTCGAAGCCTTGCCATCGCCGAACAAGGCGCCGGCGGAACCGGACGTGCAGTTCATTGTCTCGCGCCCGCAACTGGCGTGCCTGAAGAAGCAGCTCGAAGCGCCGGGCGTGGTGCTCGATCCCTCCGCCACCATCGAACTGGATAGCTGCAAATGAAGAAGCCGGGGGGCACGACGAAGCAGGCAGCAGCAGTGACACCGGCAAAGGAGGCGGCTGCGAAGCAGGCGCTGCCGGAAACCACCGAAGGCTTCCCGTGGCTGAGCAGTCATGAGATCAAGAAGGAAAGCAACCCCTTCACCGACCGCGACTGGCGCATGCTGGTCTATGCCTGGTCGGGCATGCTGGTGCGCTTCGCCATCATCTTCACCTTGGCATTCTCGGTCTATCAGTTCCTGGCCAACCAGGAGCAGAAGCGCGTCGAGCAGACCATGTCGCTGGTCGAGCTTTGGGAGACCAAGGATTATCAGCAGGCGCAACGGGCACTCAAGGATCGCCTCGCGGCCCTCAATTCCAAATACGACAATCTGCTCAGCGCCAACCCTTCGCCGACCGAGGAGCAGGTATTCCGGCAACGTATCGGCATCGAGGCGATGAGCGCTTCCGGCGGCGACATGCCGCTCGCCGACTTCAGCGAGAATTTCGACCGCATCGTCTATTTCCTCAACCGGCTCTCCTTCTGCGTCGATGGCGACCTGTGTTCGCGCAAGGTGACCGACGCCTATTTCCGCGACTATGCCGTCTCCTTCTGGAGTTACTTTGCCGGCTATGTCGACAAACAGCGCAAGGCCGGCTCCCCCACTTTCGCCACGGCGATCGAAGCCTATGTGCGCAGCGGGCGACCGTCGGCTGAAGCCAAATAACGATGACAAGGATGAGCCTCCGCCTCATGCGTGCCTTCCGCTGGCTCGCCATGGCTGGAGCCTTGGTCGCCGCGTCGGTCGCCCGTGCCGAGGACGCCCCGGATTTCCACCTCGATCTCGACACTGGCGGCCACAGCGCGCGGGTCACCGATCTCGCCTTCACGCCCGATGGCGAGAACCTCGTCTCGGCCTCCGACGACAAGACCATCCGTATCTGGGACTGGCAAAACGGCGTCAGCCTGCGCACCATCCGTGGCTATCTCGGCAACGGCAACGACGGCAAGATCTTCGCGGTCGCGGTCTCGCCGGACGGCAAGACGATCGCCGCCGGCGGCTATTTCGGCGCTGGTCTCGGCGACAGGCCGCCCTATGGCGACATTAGGCTGTTCGACTTCGCCACCGGCAAGATGAAGGCCGTACTCAAGGCAGCCGACTACGCGACCTATGACCTTGCCTTCTCTCCCGATGGAAAGATGCTGGCCGGCGGTGGCGCCGATGGCGTCGTCTATCTCTGGAGGCTGGACGACAAATCCACGGCCGGATGGACGCTGGACAAAAAGCTCGACGCCGATTCCTGGCATATCGACAAACTGGCTTTCGCCGCGGTGGGAACCCGACTGGCGGCGACAACGACGGACAATGGCATCCGGCTCTGGGACATCACGAAGGGCGAGCAGATCGCCTTACCCGCCGAAGCGGAGCAGCTGCGGGACGTCAGCGTCATGGCGCTGGCCGTTTCGCAGGACGGCAGCCAGTTTGGCACCGGCAGCAAGGACGGGCAGGTCCAAATCTGGCGTGCGGCTGATGGCACTCTGGTGCGCGCCATGCCGAAGCAGGATTTCCTCATCGGTTCGCTGAACTTCGCCAAGGGGTCACGTCTGATCGCTTCCTGCGGCTACCGCTGCGCCAACAAGCACCGCTCCATCGTCTGGAACACCGACACTGGAGACAAGCTGCTCGACTATGCCGGCCATGACGGCACAGTCTACGCCAGCGCCGCCAATGCCGACGGGTCGCTGGTGGCGACGGCCGGCGGTACCCGCAACGCCATCCAGGTCTGGGACCCGGCGACGGGTGAACGCAAGGCCCTGCTGCAAGGATCGGGGGAGCCGGTGACCGCGGTCGGCATCGACGCGGCGAACGGCATCATCGGCTGGGGCGATGCCAACCCCTGCCCCGAGCGCGTCGCCTGCCCGGAACAAATGGGCGCGCTGGAAAAGAAGCTGGAACTGCCGACCGCCGAGCGGTTCTTCGACGACCCCCAGCTGCTGACGGAGCAAAACTCGTTTGCCCGCGCCACACTGACCAGCGGCCAGTGGTCGCTGCACGCCACGGTCGGCGGCAAGGACGCGCTGGAAAACGCAGTGCTGGAAATCGCCAATGGCGGTAAGGTCGTGCGCACGATCGAGAACGACGCCACCAACGGCTTTGCCCATTCCGCCTTCACGCTGATCGACAACGGGCTTGGCCTGATCACCGGCGGCAATGACGGCACGCTGCTGGAGTACAAATCCGCGACCGCCAGGGTATCAGGTGAATTCACCGGCCACACCGGCGAGGTCAACGCTATGGTCGCCTCCGAAAAGGCCAGCCTGCTGGTCACCGGCAGTGCCGACCAGACGCTCCGGCTCTGGAACCTGAAGACGCACGAACTGATCGTGTCGATGTTTTTTGCCGGGTCGCAATGGATCGCCTGGATGCCGCAGGGCTATTACTATTCCTCCGACGAGGGCGACAAGCTGATCGGCTGGCACGTCAACCAGGGTCGCGACCATGAAGGCCGCTTCATCCGCGCCGGCCAGCTGAAGAAATACCTCTGGAGCCCGGAAATGGTGCGCCGCGCCATCATCCTGCGCAGCGCCAGGCAGGCGGTCAAGGAGATGCGGCCCGGCGTCGACGACGAGTTGCAGAAGCTTCTCCAGCGCAAGCCGCCGGAGTTCGGCATCCGCCTCGCCGGCGATCAGAGCAAGGTGCGAGACGGCTACGTCGCGGTCGAAATCACGGGCGCCAGGGAGGCCGGCGCTGATGCCGCCGGCTTCTCGATCCTTTCGAACAGCCGCAATGTCGGCGACGTCACCGCCCGCTCGGTGGACGGCAACAACACCATCGTCGAGGTTCCGGTCGAGGATGGCCAAAACACCATTCGCATCACCGGCACCAATGAATACGGCTATCTGACCGAGCGCAGCGTGACGACGCTGGCAAGGAAGGCCGAGAAGGCCCAAGCCAAGGGCAAGCTCTATGTCGCGGTCGTCGGTGTCGACAAATATCCGTTCCTGACCGACGCCTGTTCGGGCCATGCCTGCGACCTGCGCTACCCCGTCGACGACGCCACTGAATTCCTCAAGGTGGTTGCGCAAAAATCGGCGCCCCTGTTCTCATCGATGGAGACACTGGTGCTGGTCAATCGCGAAGCGCTCAGCCCCGACAAGGCGCGGCAGACCTACACCGTCGCCAGCGCCGACACCGTCATGGAGCCGGATTCGCACACGATCGACGACCAGCTCGCGGATTTCCTCGACAGACCCGGTGAGCACGACACCACCATCGTCTTCGTCGCCGGCCACGGCATCAACATCGACGAGGATTACTATTTCATCCCGACCGATGGCCGCAAACAGGACGCCGAGCGTTGGAAGCGCTCCTCGCTGGTGGATTGGTCCGACATCCAGAAATCGGTCGAGCGGGCCAAGGGCATGCGCTTCATGCTGCTCGACACCTGCCACGCCGCCAACGCCTTCAATCCGCGCCTGGAGAAGGACGCTGAGGACGCGCGCATCGTCGTTTTCTCGGCCACCGCCGCCAACAACACCGCCGCCGAATTGCCCGAACTCGGCCACGGCGTCTTCACCTATTCGATTCTCGAGGGCCTGCGCGGCAAGGCGAGAACCTCGGATGGCGGCGTCACATTGTTCGGGCTTGCCGATTTCATCTCGCGCGAAGTGGTGCGGCTGACCGCTTCGAAGCAGAAGCCGTTCTATTATGTCGGCGGCGTGGAAAACATCGTGCTGGCCGAGCCGTGACCATCAAACGTCGGCGCCAAGGGACCCCCCTCTGTCCTGCCGGACACCTCCCCCTCAAGGGGGGAGATTGGCTGACATTGCTGCTTTCGCCAATCTTCAATGCAGCAAGACTGGTACCAAGGCCGAAGCGTTCAATCTCCCCCCTTGAGGGGGAGATGTCCGGCAGGACAGAGGGGGGTCGCCTCGCGCGAATCTGGCCGGCTATGGCAATGCTGTTCTTCCTCCCTCTCCCAGCCTTCGCCGCCCCTGTCGTCTGCCCGCCCGGCGCCGAGAATTTCCCGCCCTTCTACGACGACGCCAAGCTGTTCGAGAATGCCATCGCCAGCGCGGCCGAGGTCCAGCCATCCAATCAGCGACTGACCGGCATCACCGTGCCGCATCATCTGCTGGCCGCCGACCTGGTGGCGCTGGGTTTCCATGCCGCTTCGGGCTTCCGCTACAAACGCATCGTCATCTTGTCGCCGGACCATTTCCACAAGACGCGCAAGCTCTACGCCACTTCCATGCGCGGCTTCGACACCGTGCTTGGTCCGGTGGAAGCCGACACCGATGCCGTGCGGCTTCTGGAGAAGAACAGCGACATGGTCGAGGAGTCCTGCCTGTTCGACAAGGAGCATGGCGTACGTGCCATGCTGCCTTTCCTGCACCACTATTTCCCCGAGGCGAAAATCGTGCCGGTGGCGATGTCGGTGAAGGCGCGGCGCCGCGACTGGGACAGGCTTGCCGAGGCACTTAAGACAATTGTCGACCACGACACGCTGATCGTCGAATCCACCGACTTCTCGCACTATCTGCCGCAGCATGAGGCACGCCGTTTCGACCAGCAGTCGCTCAACATGCTGGCCGCCAGCTCGCTCGACGGCATCGCGGCACTGCGCCAGCCCGATCATGCCGATTCCGTCGGCGCGCTCTACATCCAGACCAGGCTGCAGCGCGAATTGTTCGGCGCCCTGCCGCTGGTCGTCGCCAATGAGAACTCGCAGGAACACACATCGGATTATGTCGAGCGCACCACCAGCTATGTGGTGGCGCTGTTCGGCGCTTTCGGCCCCGGCTTCAACAACCCCACACGGCCCAAGGACAAAATCTATTATCTCGCCGGCGACGTGAATTTCGGCCGCGCCATGAAGAAGATTTTGGTCCGCGACGGTGTTGCCGACCGCATCGTCGACAGCATCCTGTCGCTGACCAACTCGCGGCCGCTGATCGTCAATCTCGAAGGCGTCATCCTGCCCAACGTGCCGGAGGCCATCGACGATATGACGCTGGCGATGCTGGAGGGCCTCGCTGTCGACATGCTGAAGCGGCTGCATGTCGCCGGCGTGAGCCTCGCCAACAACCATGCCTACGATCTCGGCCCGTCCGGCTATGCCGAGACGCTGCAGGCGCTGGACGAAGCCGGCATCCCCCATGTCGCCCAGGGCGAGACGCTGGCGCTCGCCGATCTCGACCTGGTCGGCCTGACTGACATCGACACCAACGGCTCGAAGAACAGCGACCTGCTCACCCCAGCCTTGCTCGACCGCCTGCTGCACGAAAATGCGGAACGCCCGGTGGTCGCCTTCGTCCACTGGGGCCGCGAATACAAGACCGAGCCGTCGGCGCGCGAAGAGATGCTCGCCGACCAGATGCGGCTGCGCGGTGTGTCGGCCATCGTCGGCGGCCATCCGCATGTGTCGAGCGAGGCAATCGTGCCGCTCGGCGGCGGCGATGTGGCTGAAGTCTATTCGCTCGGCAATTTCCTATTTGACCAGAAGGCGGAACGCTCGTCCGGATCGATGCTGGAACTGCGCGTCTTTCCCCAGGGCACGATCTTCGCCCGGCTCATTCCCCTGCCCAACTATTTCGAGATGGGCCGCAAATAGCCGTTCCTGGATCAGGATGCGCCAGGCTTAAGATCGGGCCGGCATCACCTGAATATCGATACGTCCTAACCGCTGCAGCCGACCATGTCGCGTGGCAGATAACACGCCGCCGGCTCGGTCTTGGTCTCGAACAGCGACCGCTTTGGCTTGAAATAGAAGAAGGTCACCGGCTTGCTCTCGCGAACGCTGCCATCGGCGAAATGCGCGGCGATGCTGAAGTTGTGGATGGACGACATCGACGACCACATCTTCAGCCGCGCCGTATAGGCGCTGATGTTCTTGTTGCCGCGCACCGGCATGGCGATCGTGTAGTCGTGCTTGCCGATTGGAAACTCGATGTTCTGGTAGCGCATCGCTTCCGGTGTGCCGCCACCGCCATCGCCGCATTCGGCCATCGATTCCGGGGTCTCGAAAACCGCCACGGTCACCGAGGTGCGAAACGGCTCGCTGTTCTGATTGATATGACCTTCGTCATCTGTCCAGGAATAATCGAGCTTGCCGATCGCATTCAGTGTCATCGCCTGCTGCATATTGCCGAGATAGTCGGCGACCTCGCCGAACTTGATCTTGTTGGCCAACTGGCTGCGGCAGACATTGAGACTGTCCACCGACGGACAGGGAAACCGCCCCGTCTCCAGGCTGGCGGTGTCGACGCCGGCTTCAGTGAGCACGCTCTTGATCGACACGTCGACGCCCTCGCCGAAACTGCCAATGTCCTTGCTGAACATACGGCTTGGCTGGCCGCTGGGATTGCCATCCTCGTCCACGGTCGTGAACTGGATGGACATTTTCATGTCCTTGGCGTCGCCCCAGCCATTGTTGATGATCGAGAAATCCGGCCGGAAGCCGACACAGCCGAAATGCTCCGATATCGACAGCATCGGCTTGCGGTAGGCATCGCTCGAGGCGACCTTCATTTCCAGGCGGTCGAGCCTGACTTTGGATTGGTCCGTCGTTTTGAGGTCGACCTCGGCGAAGGCCGGCGCTTCGTCCCAATCCTTGCGGCCAAAGACATTGCTGGTCGTAACCTGCCCGGTGCCGTTCCAGCTGTCATTGTCCTCATCCGCCTGCGGATAGATCGCGATGTCCTCGTCGCGCACCAGGTGCTGGTACTGCATGTCGGATTGCTGCGTCATACGTTGATCCACCACGACCCCGATCTCGACCTTGTCGGCGTCGCCGCCGCCGGTCTGCGCCTTCAAAAGGCCGCCGACCCGGGCATCGGCCAGCACGTCTGGACGCGAGCTGCCGACCTCCTTGCCCATCACCCATTGCGATTGATAGACCGTGCCGCCGGCGAGCCGGGTCCGACCCTTGCCGTTCTTCAATCCGTCGACAAAGGAGCCGGCGAATATTTCGCCGGTCTTCGACATGAGCCGGCCTTCGCCATTCGCGACGCCAGCGACGAACTGGCCTTCATAGCGGTTGCCCTCGGCATCGATATGGATGCCCTTTCCGTTGAATTCTCCCTCAAGCCACAGCCCGTCGAAGACCTCGCCCGAACGAAGCTCGAGCCGCCCTTGCCCATCCAGCCGGCCGTTCCTGACGGAGCCAAAATAACTGGAATAGACGGTCTTCGGGTCATAGTTCGCAGAGCCGCGCACGCGCCAGACCAGGCGGCCCTTGCCGTTGACGGTGCCGTCTTCGGCGATCGTCCGATCGGGAGACTGGCCAGCGGCCGGCTCCCAGGTGAAGTCGAGATTTTTTTCCGGTTGGAAATCCCACACCCGCACCATCCTGCGCAGCACCGAACGCGTCCGGCTCTGATAGAGGACCTGCACGCGCTCCGCCCAGGCGCCGGCTGGCTGCGAACTGCCTCCGTTGGCGAAGGCCTGTCCGGTAAGAGATGCCGACAACATCAACGCCGCCAGCAGGGGAGCGGCAGCCATTGCCCTCATTGCGAAGATTCCTGGCCTTGCCATATCCCACCCCTCAACGCCCAACCCCTTGGATGACCAAGCGTAATCGTGCCGGTGGGCTGGCGCAAGTGACGGCTCCGACCGTGCACGCCATCACATAGAAAACCGGCGGCGGGAACGTCCCGCCGCCGGTTCTTTGTTTCTCTGTCGCGGCACGCGCCGCGACCGTCGGCAGCCGTCATTTGTAGAGGCTGTTGATCCACTGGACGTTGGCGGCGTTCAGGCGCACGGCGGTGTTGGCCTCAGGGCTTTCCGCCACGTTGACGCCGGTAATGATGCGCTGCTTGGACTTGGTGTCATAGGCATAGACCGAGCTGCCGCTCGACCCCGGGAAAGTATCGCAGTCATACTGGAAATACTCCGGAGCGATGTTTTCGGCATGGACTTCGCAGCTCGCCTTCCACATCGTACCCATCGGCTTGTCGCCGGGATAGCCGACGAGGTTGGCGGTGAAGTCGCCGAGATCGTCATAGTTGGCGTAGCCCAGCCAGCCGAGATTGGTGCCGACATCCTGCTTCAGCGTGATGATGCCGAGATCCCACGGGATCACCGAACCGTAATAGCCCTGGTAGTTGTCGATGAAGCCCTGCAGCACATAGGCGCTTTCGTATTCGAAGGCGCCGAACGGAGCGTCATCGGCGGTGCTGCCATTGAGGCCCGGCACGAACAGGTAGTCGGAGAGCCAGTCCTTGTCCTCGTGGCTGTAGAGACAGTGCGCGGCGGTGAGCACGGTGCGCGGGCCGATCAGCGTTGCCGAACAGCTGCCATAGCCGGTCTTCGACTTGGCTTCGAGATAGCCGATCGCCGAGAACGGATAGGTTTTGGTGTTCTTGACCTGCTCACGATCGTCGGTGCCGAAAACCTGACGTCCGGCTTCGCCTTCGCCAAGGTCAGGGTCCTCGGTCTTGCGCGGGCCGCCCTCGGCGCCATTGGCCGGCGCATTCAGTTCCTTGATGATGATCTCCCGCAGCGCTTCGCTCGGTTCGATCTTGATCTCCTTGCCATCGGCGGAACGTCCGATGATGCCATAGGATTTGACAGCCGCTTTCTCGTCGGTGATCGGCGCGGCCCGGTTGTCTTCGTCAGTCAGCGTTGGCGGCGCGATCGGCTTGGCCCGCCCCGGCTTGTAGTCGCCCGAAGTCACGTCCCGCATACTTTCGCCATTGCCGGCACTGGCGGAGCCAGGATCGGCGGCGAAAGCAGGGACCGCCAACATTGCGGTGGAAAGCAATGCGGACGCAATCATAAGCTTTGTCAGTTTTGTCATGGTGAGACTCTCCCAAAAGTCAGCAAGGACTGGATCAAAATACAGAAATATTGTCGAGATCGTGGTGGTGTTGAAAAATCGGCAAAGGCTATCGGCGAACGTACCGGATCGTTGTTTGCCTCGGTCAATCTAAAGCCCCCGCCTAAGACCCTGCCACGACATACTGCCTAAAATAATCCAAGATTGGCAATGATAAATCGCTTCCACGTAGCCCGTGGGGGCTATAGAGTTTTGTGCGGGTTCTGCTCGCGGGCACGGTTAGCAAAAGTGGAATTCGGTTTTGTGACCGATCGCGCGCCGTTCGATACGGTGCGTGTCCGATCGCCGAACCGGCGGCCCCTGGTTGCACAATGCCCGGCGTCGATCCGCGCGGGAGAATTGTCTCAGGAGGGGTTCAGGTGCACATCACAAATCGGTTCGGACAGGTCGTTGCCGCATCGCTGCTTGGCATCGCCACTGCCGTTGCATTCATCAACGCCGGCCAGGCGGACGAGGCCGCCGTCAGGCCGGAAGCGGCCGTTTCGCCGATGCAGCGGGTGACCGATGCCAGGGCCAAGGCAGCGGCGGAGAACCCTGACGGCACCGATCGCGTCTATGGCGGCAATCAGGCTGAAAAGGGCGCCTATCCTTTCCAGGTGGCACTCCTCACCACCGCCAGGCTGGACGAGAATCCGGCCTCTCAGGCCAACGCGCAGTTTTGCGGCGGCAGCCTGATCGCGCCGCGATGGGTGCTGACGGCGGCGCACTGCCTCAACGACAAGGGCCGCCCGATCTCGCCCGATTCCGTCACCGTGCTGACCGGTGCCACGGATCTCAGCGAAGGCAAGCGGCACAGGGTTGTCGAAGTCATTGTCAACGAGGGCTACAGCGAACAGACGCTCGACAACGATCTCGGCCTGCTCCGGCTCGCCGACCCGGCCGATGCGCCGACCATCAAGCTTACCCATGACGCGACACCCGACACCGGCAAGACCACCGTCACCGGCTGGGGCAAGATGCAGGACGGCACCTTCCCGACCACGCTGATGGTCGCCGATCTCGACCTGCAGCCAAACGGCGCCTGCAACAGTGGCATCAAGGCCATCTATGCGCATGATCTGAAGGCGGCTCTCGGAGACCTGTCGCACCGCATGCGCTATTCGGAAAAGGGCATCGATGCCGCGGCCAACGCGATTGCCGCCGACATGACCGACCCGCTGACCAGCAACATGATCTGCGCCGGCACCACGAGCGGCGTGCGTGACGCCTGCAATGGCGACAGCGGCGGACCGCTGTTCATGACCGGTGCCGGCGGCCCGATCCAGGTCGGCGTCGTCAGTTGGGGCGAAGGCCCGGCCGATGGCAGCGCTGCCTGCGGCCACAAGGACGCCTATGGCATCTACACGCGGCTGGCCAACTACAGCGGCTGGATCGAGGCCAAGATGAAGACTTCCGCGCCGGCGCCGGAAAAGCCCAAGGCCGGACTCGGCACCGCCCAGAAGCCAAAGTCGCCCTGAACCGGCCGCTTCGGATTGCCATGGAAACGGCGGGAACATCCCGCCATTTTCATTTGCCGGCTTTCAAGCGAGCCTATTTCCTTGGCGGACCTTTGCGCTCGGCGGACGCCGCCCACAGATTGATGTCGGACTCGCGCGCGTAAGTATCGATTTCGGCCAGTTCGGCGTCGCTGAAATCGAGCACCTTGAGCGCGCCGACGCAATCCTCGACCTGCTCGGGCCGGCTGGCGCCGATCAGCGCCGACGTCACCTTGCCCTTGCGCAACACCCAGGCCAGCGCCATCTGCGCCAGCGTCTGGCCGCGTTTGCCGGCGATCGCGTTGAGCGACTTGATGTTGGCAATGGTGCGGTCGTTGATGAAGGCCGTCTTCAGCGACTTGCCCTGGGAGGCCCGGCTGCCATCGGGAATGCCGCCGAGATATTTATCGGTCAGCATGCCTTGCGCCAGCGGCGAAAACACGATGGAGCCGACGCCGAGCCCTTCGAGCGTGTCGAGCAGCCCGTCCTCCTCGACCCAGCGGTTCAACATCGAATAGCTCGGCTGGTGGATGACACAGGGCGTGCCCAATTGCTTCAATATGTCGGCGGCCTCGCGGGTGCGCTGCGAATTGTAGGACGAGATGCCGGCATAGAGCGCCTTGCCCGAACGCACCGCATGGTCGAGCGCGCCCATAGTTTCTTCGAGCGGCGTGTCGGGATCGAAACGGTGCGAATAAAAGATGTCGACATAGTCGAGCCCCATCCGCTTCAGGCTCTGGTCGAGGCTGGCCAGTACGTATTTGCGCCCGCCCCATTCGCCGTAGGGACCGGCCCACATCTCGTAGCCGGCCTTGGTCGAGATGATCAGCTCGTCGCGATAGGCGGAAAAATCGGTGCGCAGTATCTCGCCGAAAGCGGTCTCCGCCGAGCCGGGCGGCGGACCATAATTGTTGGCGAGGTCGAAATGGGTGATGCCGAGGTCGAAAGCCTTGCGGACGATGGCCTGCTTGGTCCGATGCGGCGTGTCGTCGCCGAAATTGTGCCACAGCCCGAGCGAGATCGCCGGCAGCTTGAGGCCGGACCGCCCGCAGCGGTTGTAGATCATGTTTTCGTAGCGGTTTTCAGCGGCGATATAGGGCATGGGAAATCCTCGAATCTGAACGGACAGGGCACCGTCATCGCAGAGGCGATGAACGTGCCCGTACGCCATCCTTTACCCCCTCCCCGGAGGAACGGGGAGAGGGGGCAAGCAAAATTATCGATAATCTCCGCGACTACTTCTTCTTGGCCAGGAGATCCTTGGCTTGCTTGACGCCAAGCGCGGCCGGACGCTCGCATGTGGTCTGCATGGCGACGAACTTGCCGGTTTCGCCGGAGCGCAGGAGGCCGGTCATGACATCGACGGCATGCAGCGCGAGTTCCATCGAGCAGCGGTGCGGCCGCCCTTCGGCGATCGCCAGCGCCATGTCGGCCAAGCCCGCCGTGCGGTAATTGGCCATCATGCCTTGGCCGTGCATCTCATTGGGGATGCCCAGCGGATGCTTCCATTTCGGCTGCTTCTTGACCGGTTTGCCCTCTTCGGTGAAGCGCACGTCGCCGCCGAAGAAGTTCGGATCCGGCACGAACACCGTTCCGGCCTCGCCATAAAGCTCCATCGGCGCGTGGCCATGAGCCCAGACGTCCCAGCTTGTGTTCAGTGTCACCACGGCGCCGTTCTCGAATTCGAGCAGGCCGTGAATGGTGGTCGGCGTGTTGACCGGGATCTTTTCACCCGCTCGCAGCTTGGAGCTGATGGTCCGCTCCTTGGCGGGGGTCGTCGCGAAAGCCGCCACCTGCTTCACCGGCCCGATCAGCTGGATGAGATTGGTGATGTAGTACGGTCCGATGTCGAGCACCGGCCCGGCACCCGGCTGGAAGAAGAAGTCCGGATTGGGGTGCCAGTGTTCCATGCCATGGCCCATGACATGGCAGGTGCCGCTGGTGATCCTGCCGAGCTTTCCCTCGTCGATCAGCTCACGCACCAACTGGTGCGCGCCGCCGAGAAACGTGTCCGGCGCCGAGCCGATGCGCAGCCCCTTCTTCTCGGCCCGCGTCTTGAGGTCCTGGCCCTCCTTGAGCGACAGCACGAACGGCTTTTCCGAATAGACGTGCTTGCCGGCATCGAGCACCTGCTTCGACACCTCGTAGTGCACGGCCGGAATGGTCAGGTTGACGATGATGTCGATATCGTCGGCCTTGAGCAGATCCTCGACGGTTTCGGCACGGAGCTTGAATTCCTTCGCCCGTGCCCTGGCCGCGTCCATGTTGATGTCGGCGCAGGCGCGCATCTCGATGCCGCGAAACAGCGGCGCCAGCGAGAAATACGCCTTCGAGATGTTGCCGCAGCCGATGACGCCAATACCCAGTTTCTTTGCCATGGTGGTTGTTCCTAGTAGCTCTTGACGGTTGCGATCGAGCGGCGGGCGAAGCGCTCGATGTCGTTGGGATTGTCCTGTTCCATGACAAAGTATTTCGCCGCGCTCTTGGCCCGCAACACCTTGATCAGGTCCGCCCAGTCGATCGTGCCGTGGCCGACATCCGACCAGCCATCCTCATCCAGCCCCTCGCCCGGCTTCGCTATGTCCTTGACATGGACGGCGACGATGCGCTTGCCGTGCTTTTCGATCCAGGGCAGCGGGTCGGCGCCACCGCGGACCACCCAGGCAACGTCCATTTCCCAGCCAATGTCGGGGGCGGACGACAGGATATGATCCTGCGGCAGCGAACCGTCGGCGAGCGCCTTGAACTCGAAATCATGGTTGTGCCAGGCAAAGCCATAGCCGGCCTTCGAGGCCACCTCGCCGACCTTGGCCAGGCGCTCGCCGAAGCCGCGCCAGCCGGCGGTATCGGATGGCCTGTCCTCCGCCATCAGATAGGGGCAGATCAAGAGCTTGACGCCGAGCGTTTCGGCGATCCGGCGCACGCCGTCGAAATCCTTCTCCAGCGCATCGATGGAAAAATGCCCGGTCGGCATGGCAAGGCCGTTCTTGTCGAGTTCGGCGCGGAAGGCCTTGGGATCGTCATAGACGCCGCCGAAGCCTTCGACCTCGGCGTAACCGAGCTTGCCGAGCATTTCGAGCACATCGGTCCAAGGCAAGAAATTGCGGGCGCTGTAAAGTTGAAATGACCAGTTCATCGTCTCTGTCCGTTCTGCTTGGGGATTGTCTTTGGGAGGATGGTCTTCTTGGGAGCTACATGCGGTTGCCGGATGGGATATCGAACAGCGAGGCGCGGGCGGGGTCAAAGCCGATCCGAACCGGATCGCCATTGCGCAGCGTCTTTTCCGCCTCGACGCGGAAGGAGAAATTGCGGTCGCCGAGCTTCGTCCACACCAGCGTGTCGGAGCCCATCGGCTCGACGATTTCGACGGCGGCGTCGGTGGCGAAGGGCATGGAGTTCGCGGCCTCGCCAAAGGCAACGTGCTCCGGCCGGATCCCGAACACGCAAGGCCCGCTCTTGTTGCCGGCGCCGTCGAAGCCGTAGCGATCGAGCGGTATGGTCAAATTCCCGGTCTTGAACACCGCCGTCGTGCCAGCCTCCAGCTGCCCCTCGACGAAATTCATCGCCGGCGAGCCGAGGAACCCTGCAACGAACCGGTTGACCGGACGGTTGTAGATGGTCTGCGGCGCGTCGAGCTGCTGGATGACACCGCCCTTCATCACCGCGATGCGATCGGCCAGCGTCATCGCCTCGATCTGGTCGTGGGTGACGTAGATCATCGTGTTCTGCAGCTTGCGGTGCAGAAGCTTGATCTCGACGCGCAGCTCCGAACGCAGCTTGGCATCGAGATTGGACAGCGGTTCGTCGAACAGGAAGACATCGACATCGCGCACCAGCGCCCGCCCGATCGCCACGCGCTGGCGCTGGCCGCCCGAGAGTGCCGCCGGCTTGCGCTGCAAAAGCGGCTCGATCTGCAGGATCTCGGCGGCACGCGCGATGCGCTTGGCGATTTCGTCCTTGGCGATGCCGGCGACACGCAGCCCGAAGGACAGGTTCTTCTCCACCGTCATCTGCGGATAGAGCGCATAGGACTGGAAAACCATGCCGATGCCGCGGTCCTTGGGCTCTTCCCAGGTGACGTTCTTGCCCTTGATGAAGATGCGGCCTTCCGAAATGTCGAGCAGACCGGCAATGCAGTTGAGCAAGGTCGACTTGCCGCAGCCGGAAGGTCCGAGCAGCACGATGAACTCGCCTTCGGCGACATCGAGGTTGAGCGTCTGCAGCACCGAGACCGCGCCGAAGTTCAGCGACAAGTCCTGGATCGAAACGCTGGTGCCGTTCGCCGCCATCGCCATCACCCTTTCACCGCGCCGGCGGCAATGCCGCGCACGAACAATTTGCCGGAAATGAAATAGACGACCAGCGGCACCAGGCCGGTCAGGATGGTGGCGGCCATGTTGACGTTGTATTCCTTCACGCCCTGCACCGAGTTGACGATGTTGTTGAGCTGCACCGTCATCGGATAGGTGTCGGGACGGGTGTAGACGACGCCGAACAGGAAGTCGTTCCAGATGCCGGTCACCTGCAGGATGATGGCGACGACGAAGATCGGCAGCGACATCGGCAGCATGATGCGCAGGTAGATGCCCCAGAAGCCGGCGCCGTCGACGCGCGCCGCCCGGAACAGCTCCTCCGGCATCGAGGTGAAATAATTGCGGAACAGAAGCGTCAGGATCGGCATGCCGAAAATGGAATGCACGATCACCAGGCCGGTAAGGCTGCCATAGAGGCCGATCTCGCGCAGGATGATGACGATCGGATAGATCATCACCTGATAGGGAATGAAGGCGCCGACGATCAGGATGACGAAGAATGTGTCGGCGCCCTTGAAGCGCCAGTTGGCCAGCGCGTAGCCGTTCACCGAGGCTATGGCGATCGACAGGATCACCGAGGGAACGGTGATGCGCACCGAGTTCCAGAAACCACGCGAAAGCCCGTCGCAATTGAGGCCGGTGCAGGCCTGCGACCACGCCTTGACCCACGGCTCGAAGGTGATCTCGAGCGGCGGCGAGAAGATGTTGCCGAGGCGGATTTCCGGCATGCCCTTGAGCGAGGTGACGACCATCACATAGAGCGGCAGGAGGTAGTAGAGCGCCACAACGATGAGCGTACCGTAGAGGAAAATGTTGCGGCGCGAGAACATGTGTCGCGGCTTCGGTCCGCTCGGTCCGGAGACGCCGGCTTGCGGGTTTGACGACGCGGCGGACAAGGAGAGGACGTGGTCAGACACGCTTGCGGCCTCCGAATTCGAGATAGGCCCATGGCACGATGACGATCATCACCGACAGCAGCATCATGGTCGAAGCGGCAAAGCCCTGGCCGAGATTCTGAGCGAAGAACATGTAGTCGTAGACATATTTTGCCGGCACTTCGGAGGCGATGCCGGGACCCCCGCTGGTCTGCGCAACGACGAGGTCGTAGACCTTGACGATGCCGGACGCGATGATCACCAGCGTGGTGATGAACACCGGCCGCATCATCGGGATGATGATGAAGAGATAGGTCTTCCACATGGGTATCCCGTCCACCCGTGCGGCCTTCCAGATATCCTCGTCGATGCCGCGCAGGCCCGCCAGCATCAGGCACATGATCAGTCCCGTGCCTTGCCAAAGCGCGGCGATCGATATGCCGTAGATGACGATGCTGGAATTGTAGAGCGGATTGAAGTCGAAGCTGGTCCAGCCGAGGCTTCGCACCACGCCCTGGACGCCGAAATCCGGGTTGAGCAGCCACTGCCAGACAAGGCCGGTGACGATGAAGGAGAGTGCGAAGGGGTAGAGGAAGATGGTGCGGAACGTGTCCTCGAAACGGATCTTCTGGTCGAGCAGGGCTGCCAGCAGAAACCCGATCACCAGCGAGAACACCAGTGAGATCACGCCGTAGATCAAGAGATTCTCGATCGAGATCAGCCAGCGCGGCGTCGCCCAAAGCCGGTAATACTGGTCGAGCCCGACGAAATTCAACCGCGGCAGGAGCTTCGAATTGGTGAAGGAATAAAGCACCGTCCACGCCGTGCCGCCGACGAACACCACCACGGCGGTGAGCACCATCGGGATCGAGGCGATTTTCGCGTTGAGATTGCGGAAAAGCCGGTTGGGGCGTTCGCTGTTGCTCATCTCGGCAGCCTCGCTGGGACAATAAGAGCCTCACGCTCCCGACCCTCGATGGACAAGGGCCGGGAGCTGGCGGGGGCGCCTGAGATCAATCGGCGGAAGCGATGATGTCGGCGAAGCGCTTCTGCGCCTCTTCGAGGGTCATGTCGGGCTTGGCGAAGAACTCCGAGAACAGGTCCTCCTTCTGCTTCTGGCTGTCCTGCGAGAGCAGTTGGTCCGTCCACGGGATGACCGCGCCCTTGGCCAGGATGGCGAGGCCCTTCTTCATGCAGTCATTGGCCGCGGCGAGGTCGACGTCGCCGCGCACCGGCAGCGAACCCTTCTTGAGGTTGAAGGCGACCTGGGTCTTGGGATCGAGCAGGGTTTCGGCCAGTACTTCCTGCGCCTTGGCCTTGTCGGCATCCTTGAGCAGCGGGAAATAGAAGGCGTCGCCGCCCGTGGCGATGACCTCGTTCAGGCCAAGGCCGGGAAGACAGGTATAGTCCTTGCCGGCGGTCTTGCCGGCGACCTGGAACTCGCCCTGCGCCCAGTCGCCCATGATCTGGCCGCCGGCCTTGCCGGTGATGACCATGTTGGTGGCCTGGTTCCAGTCCTGCACATTGGTGTTCTTGGCCATCTTGCGCGCATCGTCGGCTGCCTTGAAGACCTTGGCGACTTCGGGACCGGCGGCGAACTTGGCGTCCTTGTCCTTGTAGACCTTGAGGAAGGTGTCGGTTCCGCCGACCGCTGCAAGCAGCACGTCGAAGGCGCCCGATGCCTGCCAGGCCTGCCCACCGACCGCGAGCGGCACGATGCCTGCCTTCTCCAGCGCCGGGGCCGCGGCCACATATTCATTCCAGTTCTTCGGCACCGGCACGCCGGCCTTCTCGAAGGCCGCGTTCGACAGCCACAGCCATTGCCAGGAATGGATGTTGACCGGCACGCAATAGATCTTGCCGCCGATCGTGCAACTGTCGAGCAGGCTCTTGGGCCGCACCACTTCCGTCCATTTGCCCTTGGTGGCGACATCGGTGAGGTCGCGCATCAGGCCGGCCTGCACCAGTTCTTCCGCCTGCCGGCCATGATTAAATTGGGTGGCTCCCATCGGATCGCCGCCCGTGATGCGGCTGATCATGATCGGCCGCGCCGTACCGCCGGACCCGGCGATGGCACCGTCGACCCAGTGATTGCCTGTGGCGTCGAATGCCTTGGCGAGTTCGGCGACCGCCGCCGCCTCGCCACCGGAGGTCCACCAATGGGTGACTTCCAGATCGGTCGCGGCCGCCGGCCCGGCAACGTTGAGCGCAACTGTCGCGGCAAAGGCAGCGGTCAGGAATTTGTATCGCATTTCGGCTTCCTCCCAGAAATCTGAAACGTTACAGATTTTCGATACGGCAATTGCGCCGATGGTGCAACCCCGGCCGTGCGGGTGACCTTACATTTTTTCGAAGCGCGAATAAATTCTTGGAGCTCACGGGCGTGCTGCATCGCAACACGCCGCGATTGCAGTGCAAAACGGTCAATTTGCCTGTAAAACTCGGCAAAGTCGCCGCTAAGACAGCCTTCGCCTTGGATTCCCAGGGGAATCTGCCCGCCAGATATCGGTAGCCATACTGGCGCATGACAAGCCGAGATTGGCAATCTGTAACGTTTCAGTATATTGCAACCACACAAGGCCTGAAATCATGCCGGATTGCGGATTGCGGCGATTGCCGACCTGGCCTGCGGCTGCTATGCGCCTGACGGGCGGGAAGAATGGACAAACAGCGGACGAAAAAAACCGAAGAGGCGTCGGCGCAAGAGCGGCCGACGCTGAAGACGCTTGCCTTCATGACCGGGCTCGGCGTCACCACCGTATCGCGCGCCCTGAAGGATGCCCCGGAGATCGGCGCCGAGACCAGGCGTCGCGTCCAGCTCATCGCCAAGCAGATCGGCTACCGGCCCAACCGGGCCGGCGTGCGCCTCAGGACCGGCAAGACCAATGTCATCAGCCTCGTGCTCAACACCGAGCAGGAGATCATGAGCTTCGTCTCCGACATCATCTATGGCGTAACCGAAGTCATCGCCGACACGCCCTACCACTTGATCGTCACACCCTATTCGCGCTCGCAGGATCCGCTGGATCCGGTGCGCTATCTCGTGGAGACCGGTTCGGCCGACGGTGTCATCATCTCGCGCACGCAGCCGAACGATCCCCGCGCCCGCTACATGCTGGAGCGCGGCATACCATTCGCCACGCATGGCCGCACAGATATGGGGCTGGTTCATCCCTACCATGATTTCGACAACTACGCCTTCGCTGCCGAGGCCGTGCGCCATCTCGCCGGCATGGGCCGCCGCCGGCTCGCTTTGGTGACGCCGCCGGCCGGTTTGAGCTACTACCGCCATACGGTCGACGGCTTTGCCGACGCGCTGAGCGAAGTCGGCGCCAGCGAGGTGCCGTTCAACACCATCTCGATCGACCATTCGATCGAACAGATCAGGATGAGGACCGCGCAGCTGATGCGGCGCGATATCAGACCGGACGGCATTATCAGCAGCGCCGCCGCCGCGACGCTCGCCATCGTCGCCGGTATAGAGGATGCCGGCTTCAAGCTCGGCCGCGACGTCGACGTGGTGTCGAAGCAGTCGTCGGATCTGCTGCATCTGTTCCGGCATGAATTGCTGGTCGTCAACGAAGATTTCCGGCTGGCCGGCTCCGAGCTTGCGCGCTCGGTGCTCGGCTGGATCGGCGGCACCGCGCCCGGCTCGCTGCAGAGCCTGAGCGAGCCGAAGGGCGTTGTGGCCTATCGGCGCTCAGGCGACTAACGCGCCGCGCCGCTGCCCCAAGGGCCGTGGAACGCACCCTGCTCGCCGATGCGCTCGAAACCATGCGCACCGAAGAAGTCGCGCTGCGCCTGGATCAGGTTCGAGGTGCCGCGGCCCTGGCGATAGCTGTCGAAATAGGCAAGCGCCGAAGACAGCGCCGGCACCGGCGTCCCGGCTTCGGAAGCCCTCGCCACGATGCGCCGCAGCGACGGATGCGCCTCCTGCATCAAGCTGATGAAAGCCGGCGCCATCAGCAGGTTGGTCGAAGCGCCGCCACTGCTGAAGGCCTCGGCCATTGTGTCGAGCATTTGCGAGCGGATGATGCAGCCGGCGCGCCAGATCTTGGCGATGGTCGGCATCGGCAGGTTCCAGTTGAACTCCTTCGAGGCGCCGGCCATCACGGCAAAGCCCTGCGCGTAAGCAGCAATCTTGCCGGCGAACAGCGCCAGTTCGAGGTCTTTCAGCAGCGTATCCTTGTCGCCAGAAATTTTCGTCACGCCGATATTGCCATAGGCCTTTTCGGCTGCCTGCCGTTCGTCCTTGATCGACGACAGCACGCGCGCCGCCACCGCCGCCTCGATCGCGGTCGCCGGAATGCCGAGCTGCTGCGCCTCGATGACGGACCATTTGCCGGTGCCCTTCTGGCCGGCGCGATCGAGGATGATGTCGACCACCGGCTTGCCGGTCTTCGGATCGTCGGCGGCGAGCACCTTGGCGGTGATCTCGATCAGGTAGGAATTGAGCCGGCCCTTGTTCCAGTTGGAAAATACCGTGCCGATCTCCTTCGGCCCCATGCCCAGGCCATCGCGCAGGATACCGTAGATCTCGGCAATCATCTGCATGTCGGCATATTCAATGCCGTTGTGGATGGTCTTGACGAAATGCCCGGCGCCGTCCGTACCGAGCCAGGCGGCACACGGCTCGTCCTTGAACTTGGCGGAGATGGCGGTCAGCACCTTCTCGACACGCTTCCAGGAGTCTTCGGTGCCGCCGACCATGATCGACGGCCCATGGCGCGCGCCTTCCTCGCCGCCCGAGACGCCCATGCCGATAAAGGTCAAACCCGAGCCGGAGAGCTCGGAGAAGCGCCGCATCGTGTCGCGGAAATTGGCATTGCCGGCATCGATGACGATGTCGTTGGCCGACAGCACGCCGCGCAGCGCTTCGATCTGCTCGTCCACCGGCTTGCCGGCCAGCACCATGATGATGATCGGGCGGGGTGGCCGGATCGCCGCGGCAAGCTCTTCCAGGCTGTAACAGGGGACGACCATGTCCCTGAGCGCACCGGCATTCTCGACGAAGGCGTCCGTGCGTGCTTTGGTGCGGTTGAAGACGGCGATGCGGTGTCCGTGTTCGGCGATGTTCAGCGCCAGGTTGGAGCCCATCGTGCCAAGGCCGATCAGGCCGATTTCGGCTTTTTCCATCGTTTCTTCCCTGCTTTCGGATCGCTTTGTTGAGGCCGTGTTTTGCGGGCGATGATTGACGAGCGTTTCGGGCCGCGTCAACCGCCTCGCCGAATTGTGTTACAGCCGTACGCAGACGTTTCCCGTTCGACAATGGTATCACATCCGTGAGTTACGGCCTGATGTCGATCGGCGCCTCGATCTTCACCACGTCGAAGTCCGAGACCAATATGTCTATGCGCACCGTCCAGCGGCCGGGAACCGGGATGACGAGGTTGCCGACACGCCAGCTGCCGTCGCCTGGCTTGGTTGCCGCGCGCTTCAGCGGCTCGATGCCGGAGTCGCGCTTCGACAGCACCAGCGTCACTTCCTTGGCATCGAGCGGTCCGAAATCCCCGGTCATGATGATCATCGAGACGGAAACCGGCCCGGCATGGCCAGGCGTGATGCTGAGATCGGCCATCGCCTGCAGCGCGTGGATGTGGACCGAAACCGGTTGCGCCGCCGCGATCGCCAACGCCCGTGGCGGCGGTGTGAAGCGCCAGCCCGCGGCGACACCGAAGATCGCCAACACGATCAGCACTTCGACGCCGACCGAGCGGGTGAGCCTGCGTTGCACCTCGGTCGCGCCCGCCTCGGCCGAAGCGGTGAGCTTCCAGCGATTGACGGCGGCCAGCGTGAACAGGAAGACCAGCAGCGCGAGCTTGACCAGCAGCAGCCGGCCATAGGCAGTGTCGACCAGCGCCGAGGGCGTCCGCACCTGGATCACGGCCAACACGATGCCCGCCGCGGCAAGCAAGGCGACCACGGGCAGGATGGCCCATGAGAAGCGACGCAGGAATTCGACGGCGCCGGCCGCTTGACGCTTCAGCGCGAGACCGAGCGGCACCAGAGCGCCCGCCCAGAACGCGATACCGGCGCCATGCACGAAAACCAGCGGCCGTGTCAGCCATTGCGGCTCGGCCGCACTTGCGTGGCCGCTTGCGGCAAGTGCCGCGCCCACACCCGCCAGCCCGGCAAGGGCAAGCGGCCTGGCCGCCGCGCGCGGTGCGGCCAGCGACAGCAGGCCAAGCCCCAGCGCGATGAGGGCGATCAGCACCGTCCAGCCGAAGCTGGTGCCGAGACCGGTGCGCCAGACGACCGGCTGCGCCAGATGGGAGAGCGGCGCGCCGAGCGCATCGAGGCCTTGCAAGCCCAGCGACAGCGGCGCCGCCACCAGTCCGCACAGGATCGTCCCGGCAACAAAGCGCTGACCGGCACGGCCATCCCCGGCCAGCCAGGCAAGGGCGAAAGCGCCGCCAATGCCGAAGAAAAGACCTGCATAGAGAAGGACCTTGCCGATCCAGATCGCCGACCGCAGCGGCCAGCCGATCGCTTCGGAGACGGCCGGCGGCTCGCTTGGCGCACCTATGGAAAACAAGAGCGAGCCGCCGACCGGATGGCCGTCGGCGGAAATGACACGCCAGCTCAGCACATGCGTGCCCGATTTGAGCGCCCGCGGATTGTCGATCTCGACCGTCTGCTCGCTGAGGCGGAAGGATGTCAGCGCAACCGGCGTGCCGTCGGGCCTCACCAGCGTCAGCACCAGCGGCGAGACCGGCTCGCTGAAGGTCAGCGAGAACCGCGCCGGCGCCTGTGCCAGCACGGCGCCGTCGGCCGGGTCGGTCTTGATCAGCGCCGCATGGGCAAGGGCCTGGCTTGTCGAGGCCATGACGATGAACGCGATGACCATCGCGAAAAGCCCACAGGGCCAGCCGAATCGCTTGCTGGTCGTTGCGGGCCTTTGAAGTGGGGATCTCTCGTTCATGCTGTCGCCATGGAATTGGCGGCGCACCTTGCCGACAGGCGCGCCGCCAGAAAATCATTTCTTCGGCGTGAGCTTGATGCCGGGCGCCGGGTTCTCAAGCGCGTCCTCATCCTGTCCGGCCGCCGGAACCTCTATCCAGCGGGCGGCGGCATCGCCGCATTCCTGCACCACCGGGAAGTAGAGTTTCTGGCCGGCGGGCAAATCCGCCGTCAGCGTCGCCCGGAAGACGAACTCGTCGTAGAATTCATCCGGCAGATTGCCGCCGCTCCAGTCGATTTCCTTCACCCCGTCGGCCACCGCCTGGCCGTAGAGCTGGTACGACTTCTCGTACTTGCCCTTCTTGGTCTGCAGCGTCCAGCCAGGCTTGGGCATCGGCTTGACCGCGATCACCCCTTCCGGAATCTGCACGCGTACGGCGGTCGTCGCCTTGCCGTCGCAACCATGCGGCCGCGCAGCACTGCCTTGTAGGTCGAGCCGACCGCCGCCTCCTGGGTCTCGAGCGTGATGTGCGGGAAGGCGGCATTTGTCCCCAGCACGAGAAACGCGCCGGCCGCCAAAAGATATCTGATCATGATGGTCCCTCTAGAATCCTGATCGGTACGACGGTCGGTTCAATCATTGTCTTCTTGAGGCGCCGCGCTGCCCATGGCTTGCACGGCGAATTTGATCGTCACCGTCCCGGCCTTTTCGAAGGTCAGCGTGGCGGCGAACATCTCGCCTTGCTTGGGTGGCTGCTTCAAATCCATGAACATCACATGATAGCTGCCGGGACCCAAAACGACCTTGCCGCCGGCCGGAATTTCGAGACCACCGGTGACCGGCCGCATAGTCATCACGCCGTCCTTGACGCCCATCTCGTGCAGTTCGGCCTTTTCCGAGATGTCGGAGGTAATCGACAGCAACCGGTCCGGCGTGCTGCCATTGTTGGTGATGGTGAAATAGCCGCCGGCCACCTTGGCGCCGGTCGGCGTGGCACGCGACCACGGATGCCCGATCTCGAGATCACCGAGTTTGAATTCATGCGCCAGGACAGTCTGGACGCCGCCGAGCATGATCACGAAAGCCAGGGCGGCAACGCCGAAACGTTCCTGGACGCGAGACAGAATGCGGCTGAACAAAGTGCCCGCCGCTATACGGAAAGAATGGGACATGGTTGCTCCATGACGTGATGATCGCGCCGTCGCCGGTCGCGAATGGTTTTGATCTTGGATGAGTACGCTCGCGAAAGGTACCGCAAGCAAGCAGGCTCAACCCGCCAGCGGCGGCGCGCGCGGGTTCGACGGGGAGCGTTCGCGGGCGAAGTCGAGATGCGTGGCCGCCGGGAAGACAAAGGCGACGGTCTCGAAGGAAAAGGACGCAAGTGCAAGCCCGGCATCGGGCGGCGGCGCATAGGCCGGCGAAAACATGCTGCAGCCAAGTGTGCAGCAGGCCGGCAGGTGGGACGGATGCTGGTCGCCGCCGGGAAGCTGGGAGGCGCCGTCGTGGGTACAGATGACGTTGCCGAAGGCGTCGAGCTGCGCGGCACTCGACACGGTGCTGAAGGCGAACGCACCAAGTGTCGACTGGAGCAACAGCAAATAGGCCGCGACAAGCGCGACCGGAATGCTCCACCGTCTCCCCGGGCCGATCAAGCCATCTGCCTCTTCAAACAATCGATGACGATACCTAGCACGGCCGAGACAGGTCGAAAATCGCCAATTCGCTGCTGCGGCAACGCGGCAGGATCAGCTCTTTTGGGGTTGCCGGCTTTCCGGGATCGAGGTCAGCAATGTCTGGCGTGCCGACTTCAGATGCTTGCGGCAGGCTGCATCGACCTTGCCGAGGTCGCGCGACTTGAGTGCCTCGATATAGAATAGATGCTCGCCGATCGCGACTTCGTTGCGCTCGCGTTCCTGCGCCTTGTTCCACTGGTAATGGTAATGGAAGATCATGGCGATGACGTCGTAGAAATCAACGATGAAGCGGTTGTGCGATGCGCGATGGATGAGCCGGTGGAAGCGCTCGTCCAGCTCCGAGAACTCATTGAAGCGCGTTGCAATCTCGCGCGCCAGAGCGCGGTGTTCCTCCTCCAGCCGGTCGAGATCCCCCCAGACCGGACTATCCCGCGGCAGCGCGGTGAACGCGGCGGCCGAGCGCAATTCGAATATCTCGCGGATCTCGGTCAGTTCCAGCGCGAAGGCGCGTGTAAAACCTTTCAGCACCCAATGGCTGTTGCGGCGTTTCTCGATCAGGCCGAAACGGGAGAAGCGGATCAGGAACTCGCGCACGCTGGTGGTGCCGACACCGATCTCACGCGCCAGTTCGAGCTCGTTGATCTGCATGCCGGCCTCGGCGCCGCCGGCAAGCAGCCTCCGCATGAACGACCGCTCGATGATCTCGGCCAGTGTGTCGGTCTCTTCCTCGGGGAAGAAATCGTCGGGATGCGGGTCGCGCAGCACCGTCTTGGCGCGCTTGTTCCAGGCGATCAGCCCGGTTTCCTCCATACGCGCCAGGATGCTGCGCACGGTCGTGCGGCTGACGCCGAGCAGCGCGCCCAGCTCGGGTTCCGACGGCAGGCTGCGCGTCTCGTCGAGCAGCCTGAGGCACCGGTTGTAGGCATCCTTGTAGACGTTGTTGCTCTTCGACATCCCTGACCCATTCATCCCCGCGCTTGCGGCGGCCGGCTTGAAGCGCAATATGATCTTCCCAGGACCCTGAAAGCAGGAATCGCTTTCACTGGGCCAGGCTCATTGTTTCCAGCGCCACCAAGGGCCGACCCGAGCGAAAAAACAATTGACGCAAAACTGTTTTTTCACGATAAAAGACATTATCTCTTAACAGGCGCGTGTCAATCCGCGCATCCCAGGATCACCCAGGAAACGCCCGTGAACGCCTCGAACACCATTCTTCTATCTCCCGCCGACAATGTCGCCGTTGCCAATGGCCGTATCGAGATCGGCACCACGCTGCCGGGCGGCGCGCTCGCTGCCGCCGTCATCGAGCCTGGCCACAAGGTGGCGATCAAGCCGATCGCCGCGGGTGAAGCCGTGGTCAAATACGCCCAGGCGATCGGCCGCGCCACACAGGACATCGCGCCGGGCGAGCACGTCCATTCGCACAATCTGGTTTTCGAGGCCGGCCGGCTGCCGGTGGTGCCGCCGAGCGAAGCCGAGCACGCAACCGAAGCTGACCGCGCCCGCACTTTCATGGGCTATCGCCGAGCCGATGGCCGCGCCGGCACGCGCAACTTCATCGGCATCATCGCCAGCGTCAATTGTTCGGCCACCGTCTGCCATTCGATCGCCGACACGGCCAACAGGACCTTGCTGCCGAAATATCCCGGCATCGATGGCTTCGTGCCGATCGTCCATGGCCAGGGTTGTGGCATGAGCGGTACCGGCGACGGCATGATGGTGCTGCACCGGACCTTGGCCGGCTATGCCCGCCATCCGAATTTCGGCGGCGTGCTGATGGTCGGCCTCGGCTGCGAGGTCAACCAGCTCACCCTCTACGGCCAGAAGGGTGCCGCCGCCGGCAAGCGCCACTTCAACATCCAGGATGCCGGCGGGTCGCGCAAATCGGTGGAAAAGGCGATGGGCGTGCTGGCCGAGATATCAGAGGAAGTCGGCCAGTTGAAGCGCGAGCCGATTCCGGTCAGCGAGATCGTCGTCGGCCTGCAATGCGGCGGCTCCGACGGCATGTCTGGCATCACGGCCAATCCGGCGCTGGGCGCGGCGGTCGACATTCTCGCTGGCGTCGGCGGCATCGGCATCCTCTCCGAGACGACGGAGATTTATGGCGCCGAGCATCTGCTCGCCTATCGTGCGGCGACGCCCGAGGTCGCCAAGAAGCTCGATGGCTATGTGAAATGGTGGGAAGATCACGTCGCCAAGCATGGCGCCTCGATCGACAACAACCCCTCGCCCGGCAACAAGCGCGGCGGCCTCACCACCATCCTGGAAAAGTCGCTCGGTGCCGTCGCCAAGGGCGGCCAGACGCCGCTCAACGGCGTGTTCGGCTACGCCGAGAAGGTCACCGGCAACGGGCTGGTGTTCATGGACACGCCCGGGTACGACCCGGTCTCGGCCACGGGACAGGTCGCGGGCGGCGCCAATGTCATCGTCTTTACCACCGGCCGCGGCTCCTGCTTCGGCTGCCGGCCGACACCCTCGATCAAGGTCGCCACCAACTCGACCATGTATCACCAGATGGAAGAGGACATGGACGTCAATTGCGGCGTCATCGCCTCCGGCGAAAAGACCATCGCCGGCATGGGCCGCGAGATCTTCGAACTCATCGTCGAGACGGCTTCGGGCCGCAAGACCAAGAGCGAGGATTTCGGCTATGGCGACAACGAGTTCGTGCCCTGGCATCTCGGCGCGACACTCTGAAATTCAAGCAATATCTGATAAACTTGCCGGGCTGGACAACGGCCGGGAACGGGGAGGTTGTGCATGGAAAGACGCCGCATCGGCCAGACAGCGCTGGAGGTCACAGAGATCAGCTTTGGCGGCGCCGCGATCGGCGGCCTCTACCGCGCCTGTTCGCGCGAGGCGGCGATGGAAACGCTGCAAGGCGCCTGGGAGGCGGGCTTGCGCTATTTCGACACCGCGCCCTTCTACGGCTTCGGCCTGTCGGAGCGTCGCTTCGGCGACTTCCTGCGCTACAAGCCACGCGATTCCTACGTGCTTTCGACCAAGGTCGGCCGCCTGTTCCGCCCGGTGCCGGAAGACCAGGTTCCCGACCACTCCTATGTCGATCCGCTGCCCTTCGCGCTGGATTACGACTATTCCTATGACGGCATCATGCGGTCGGTAGACTTCAGCTATGCGCGCCTCGGGCTAAACAGGATAGACATCCTGTATGTGCACGACATCGGCGTCTACACGCATGGTGTCGAGAAGACCAAGCTGCATTTCCGCCAGCTGATGGATGGCGGGCCCAAGGCGCTTGAGGAGTTGAAGCGGGCCGGTACGATTTCCGCCTATGGGCTCGGCGTCAACGAAGTCCCAATCTGCCTTGACGTGATGCGCCGGGCGCCGCTCGACTGCATCCTGCTCGCCAGCCGTTATTCCTTGCTCGACCGCAGCGCGGAAGCCGAACTGCTGCCGCTGTGCCGTGCGCAACAGACGTCGCTGGTGATCGGTGGCGTTTTCAACTCGGGCATATTGGCGACCGGGCCGGTGCAAGGCGCCCATTTCGACTATCAGCCCGCCAGCCACGATGTGCTCGACCGTGTCGACGCCATGGAGAAGATCGCCGGCGAAGGCGGTTATCCGCTGCCGGCGGCCGCGTTCCAGTTTCCATTGCACGAGCCAGCCGTCGCCACCGTGCTGACCGGCACGGCAAAATTGGCGAACCTGACGCGCAACCTCGAACTGCTCGATATCGACGTGCCGGAGACGGAATATGCCAAGTATCGTCCCTACACGGTGGTGCAGGAACTGGCTTGAGGCCCCGTACTTCGCGATGTCCATAGGGTCAGGGGCCGACTTCACAATGTCGCGATCCAGAAAAGAACGAACATTCCATATTGACTGGCATATGGAATTAATATTCCATACGTTCTCGGAACGGAAACGGGAGCGCCTGACTACGACAAGGGAAGGAGCCGCGCTGGTAGGCGAGGCATTGTCAGGCCTTTGGAGGACTGACTGGAAACACCGCTTGCATCGGCTGGATCGATGCACTATCAAAACAGTGCAACTGTTTTTTATTGATAAAGTTCCGTTTGGGCCACGCCTATCCGAACGGAGCTAAACCTTCACCAGGCGACTTAGGGAGGAACCTAATGAAATTCGTGACCAGCCTTCTCAACCGCCGCGCTTTCGTGGCCCTGGCAGCAGCGTCGATGCTTGCCGGCGCGATGCATTCCGCGCCCGCCTCGGCGGCCGACGTGACCATTCCGATCATCGTCAAGGATACGACCTCTTTCTACTGGCAGATCGTTCTGGCCGGCGCCCGCAAGGCCGGCAAGGATCTCGGGGTCAACGTGCCGGAGCTTGGCGCCCAGGCCGAAACAGACGTCAACGGCCAGATCTCGATCCTCGAAAACGCCGTCGCCAGCAACCCGGCCGCCGTCGTCATCTCGCCGACCGAGTTCAAGGCGCTCGGCAAGCCGATCGACGAGGCGGCCTCCAAGGTCAAGGTCATCGGCATCGACTCTGGCGCCGACTCCAAGGCCTTCACCTCCTTCCTGACCACCGACAACGTCCAGGGCGGCCGCGTCGCCGCTGACGGTCTCGCCGCCGCCATCGGTGCCGCCAATGGGGGCAAGGTCGAAGGCAAGGTCGCGCTGATCACGGCGCTTCCCGGCGCTGGTTCGCTCGAGCAGCGCAAGCAAGGCTTCATCGAACAGATCAAGGCCAAGTATCCGGGCCTCGAGCTTATCGCCGACAAATACGCCGACGGTCAGGCCACCACCGGCCTCAACATCGCCACCGACCTGATCACCGCTAATCCCGACCTCAAGGGCATCTTTGCCTCCAATCTGATCATGGCGCAGGGCGTCGGCCAGGCGATCGCCGAGAACAACCTTGCCGGCAAGGTCGGGCTGATCGGCTTCGACAGCGACGAGAAGCTGATCAAGTTCTTGAATGATGGCGTCATCTCCGGCCTCGTCGTCCAGGACCCGTACCGGATGGGCTATGACGGCATCAAGACCGCACTCGCCGCGTCGAAGGGCGAGAAGGTCGAGGCGAATGTCGACACCGGCGCGAACCTCGTTACCAAGGCCAATATGAAGGATCCCAAGATCGACGCGCTGCTCAACCCGAAGCTCAAATAAGCAGCGTCGCGACAATCGTTTCCGGGGCGGCGTCGCCCCGGAAACATCCATCGGACGATTTGGAAATTCGCCTGCGTGCTTTAGGCTCCGCCTTCAAGATGCGTGTTCAAGACGCATCGCTGCGTACCCAACGATTGAGACCAATCTGGGAGGATTGTTATGACGTCGACGGCGCAGGAACTGCACCCGGCCCCTACGCTGCAGCCGGGCAGGACGATCCTCGAACTCAACGGCCTCGAAAAGCGCTACCCCGGCACCCATGCGCTGAAGCCGGTGCACCTTGCCTTCAAAGCCGGCGAGATCCACGCCATTGTCGGCGAGAACGGCGCCGGCAAATCGACCCTCATAAAACTTCTGACCGGCGTCATGCCGCGCACCTCCGGCGAGGTCATCTGGGAGGGCAAGCCGGCGGCTTTGGCCACCCCGCACGAGGCGATGGCGCTGGGCATTAACGCCGTCCACCAGGAGGTGGTGCTGTGCCGCCATCTCACCGTCGCCGCCAACATGTTCTTAGGCGAGGAGGAGTCCCGCTTCGGCCTCCTGCAACAGCGCGCCATGGTCAAAGACGCGCAGAGGATCATCAACGGCCTCGGCTTCGACCTACCGGCGCATGTCATGCTCGGTGACCTCACCATCGGCCAGCAGCAGCTGATCGCGGCCGCCCGCGCCACCGTGCGCGGCACCAAGTTCCTGATCTTCGACGAGCCGACCGCCTACCTGACGCGCAAGGAGGCCGACCAGCTCTTCACCTTGATCCGCCGGCTGAAGTCGGAGGGCGTGACGATCATCTATATCAGCCATCGCATGGAGGAAGTGTTCGAGCTCGCCGATCGTGTTTCGGTGCTGCGCGACGGCACGCTGGTCGGCACCAGGAACATCAGCGAGACCAATGACGCCGAACTCGTCAAGCTGATGATCAACCGCTCGATCGAACAAATCTACCACAAGGATCATTTCACTCCGGGTGCCGCGATCGTCGAGGCCAGGAACCTCTCGGGCAAGGGCTTCGAAAACGTGTCGATGACAGTCCGTGCCGGCGAGATCGTCGGGCTCTACGGCCTGATCGGCGCCGGACGCAGCGAATTCGTCACCACGCTCTACGGCCGGCACAAGAAGTCGGCCGGCCAGGTCCTGTGGGAAGGTAAGGATGTCCAGATCAACTCCGAGCATGACGCGATCAAGCTCGGCATGGCGCTGGCGCCGGAAAGCCGCCGCGACCAGGGCCTTTGTCTCAACCTGCCGGTTGGCCTCAACCTCAATTTGCCGATCTACAAGCGCATCTCCCGCAACCTGTTGATCTCGAACGCGAAAGAGAAGGCCGAGGCCGACCGCCAAATCGCCGGCCTCAGGATCAAGACGCCGACGCGCCATGCGTTGGCTTCCAGCCTTTCGGGCGGCAATCAGCAGAAGATCGTCATCGGCAAATGGCTGGCCCACGGCGCCAAGCTGTTCATCTTCGACGAGCCGACGGTTGGCGTCGATGTCGGCACCAAGGCCGAAATCTACCGCCTGTTCAGCGCGCTCTTGTCAAAGGGCGCCGGCATCATCCTGATCTCATCCTATTTGCCGGAAGTCTATGAACTGGCCGACACGCTGCACGTGTTCCGCCGCGGCAAGCTGGTGGCCACGCACGGCTTCCACACCGCCGATCACGAGGACATTCTCACACAGGCGCTCGCCGAGAAACAAGAAAAGTTGGGAGGAAAGACATGAGCACCGAGGCGATTCCTGCCGAAAAACCGAAGCGCAATTACAACGCCCTGTTCGGACTGACGCTGCTGGCGCTGCTGGTGCTGCTGTGGGTCATCCTGTCGTTATCCACATCGAGCTTCGCGTCGGCCAACAACATCTCGAATCTGCTGCGCCAGGGTTCGATGATCGCCATTTTGGCTGTCGGCCAGACCTTCGTCATCATCACCGGCGGCATCGATCTGTCCGTGGGCGCGGTGGTCGGTTTCGCAACCGTCATCGCCGCGATGTTGATCAATGCCGGCGTCCCGGTCTTCCTCGCCATCCTGCTCACCTTGCTGGTCGGCGTCGCCATCGGCCTCTTCCATGGTTTTGGCATCGTCAAGATGGGCCTGCCGCCTTTCATCATCACGCTGGCGACCCTGACGTCGCTGCGCGGCATTGGCCTCTTGATGACCAACGGCAATTCGATTTCGATCAACAATGATGCTTTCCAGGAATTCTCGCGCAACTCCTTCCTCGGCGTCCCCAATCTGTTCTGGATGGTCCTGCTGGTCGGCATACCCGCCTATGTCTTCCTGCATCACAGCCGCTGGGGCCGGTATCTGTTCTCGGTTGGGTCGAACGCCGAGGCCTCGCGCCTGTCCGGCGTTAACGTCCAGCGCACCATCTTCATGGCCTACACGCTGTCGGGTCTGTGCGCGGCGTTCGTCGGCGTGCTCTTGGCTTCGCGCATCGGCATCGGCAACCCGACCCAGGCCGAAGGGTGGGAACTGCAGGCGATCGCCTCGTCGGTGATCGGCGGCACCTCACTGTTCGGCGCGGTCGGCTCGGTGCACGGGCCACTGCTCGGCGCCTTCATCCTGGCGACCATCAACAACGGCGCCAACCTGCTCAACGTCAACGCCTTCTGGCAGCGTGTCATCACCGGCGTGCTGATCATCGTCATCGTCTATTTCGATGGCCTGCGCCGCCGCGGCGGCAAGTAGTCAACGAACCGAAAATCGAACTCCGGCCCAGTATCAAAACGGGCCGGAGTTTTCGTAAACCCAAATTGGACCGAACCATGAAAGCCGTCGTCTGCCGCTCGCCCGGCGAACTCATTCTGGAAGACCGTCCCGCTCCCGGCTCGCCGCCTCCCGGCTGGGCACTGGTGGCGGTCAGCCATGTCGGCATCTGCGGCACCGACTATCACATCTTCGAGGGCAAGCACCCGTTCCTCGCCTACCCCCGCATCATGGGCCACGAAGTGTCTGGCACCGTCGTCGAAGTCGGCGAAGGAGCCGGTCTTGCGGTCGGCGAACCGGTGATCATCAACCCCTATCTCTCCTGCGGCAAATGCATCGCCTGCCGCCACGGCAAGCCCAATTGCTGTGTGCGCATCGAAGTGCTCGGCGTGCATCGCGATGGCGCCATGTGCGAACAGATCCTGGTGCCGACGCAGAACCTCTATCCCACCAACGGCCTGTCGCTCGCCGACGCCGCCGCCGTCGAATTCCTGGCCATCGGCGCCCATGCCGTGCGCCGCGCGCGTTCCGAGCCCGGTGCACGCACGCTGGTCATCGGCGCCGGTCCGATCGGCCTCGGCACCGCCATCTTCGCCCGCATCGCCAGGCTCGACGTCAGCTTGCTCGACATGAGCAGCGAAAGGCTGGGCTTCGCGTCAAGCGAGCTCGGCTTCTCGGTCCTTGACGGCTCGCATGCATCCGTGTCCGATCTGGTGCGCGACGCGACTGGTGGCGAAGGCTTCGACGTGGTCTTCGACGCCACCGGCAACACCTCCTCGGTGCAATCGGCCTTCGCCCATGTCGCGCATGGCGGCACGCTTGTGCTGGTCAGCGTCGTCAAGGACGACATCGTCTTTTCCGATCCCGAGTTCCACAAGCGCGAGATGACGCTGGTCGGCAGCCGCAATGCGCTGCGCGCCGATTTCGATCATGTCGCCGCCTCGATCCGCAATGGCGCCGTGCCGCTGGCCAAGCTCGTCACCCACCGCACCACGCTGACCGATACGCCAGAGGATCTCGCACGCTGGGTCCATGAAAAGTCGGGCCTGATCAAGGCCGTGATCGAGATCGGATAGCCGGGCGTTACAGCGCCGACAGCTTCAGCTCCACCCGCTCCGCGGGAAAACGTGACTCCGAAAACTGGATCGGCTGGCCGTCGGGCGTGACGTTGACCGCCACCGTCACCAGCACGATGGCGCCCGGCTGCAGATCGAGATCGGCAAGATCGGCGGCGTCGGCATGGCGCGCCGAGAGCACGGTCGATTGCCTGAGATAATCGTCGATGCCGAAACGCGCGAGCGACGCGGTGATCGAACCGGTCTGCGCCATCGCCTCGTCGATGCCGGCAAAGCGTCTGGCATCGAACCAGCTGGCAGCACGCGACACGGACCGTCCGTCGGCCTCGCCGCGTGTTTCCAGCCGCATCACGTCAGCGCCCCTGGCAAGGCCAAGACCCTCGGCGACACGCTGGCTGGCCGGCTCGATCGATGAAGAGAGCAGCACGATGTGTCGTTCCGACGTCTGTCCCTGCAGGCCCGCCGAGAAACGCGTACGCGCGCCGATCGGATAGGACAGCCGCTTGCGCGACAAGACGAACGTGCCGCGCCCTTGCTCGGCCCGCAGCACGCCCTCCTGCACGAGGGCCGATATGGCGCTGCGTACTGTGTGACGGTTGACGCCGTAGCGCTCGGCCAGCGCGACTTCGGGCGGCAGCGCGGCATTTTCGGCGACATCGCCAATGGCAATCGCTTGCAGGATCCTGTCGGCGATCTGGCGCCATAGTGAAACACCGCTGCGCCGCTCGATGCTGTCGGCCGCTTGCTGCCCGATCATGTTTTGCTCCCGCCTTGTCACGCACCCGTCATGGACTCGCGTTAGGTAATATGTATAATTTGTATAGTTGTCTATATCAATAGACAAATCTGGCGAAGAGGAAAGCTGCCGATGCGAGGACAGGAAGCCCGCGACCAGGCCGAGCGCAAAGCCGCCATGGCGACGCTGGCGCAATCCAGCGGCGACGACATCGTCCGGCTCTGGAACGAGGCCGGCCTGCCTTCGCAAGCCGAGCTGCTGCGCGGTCCCGAGACCGGCCTGGTCACGCTGTGTGGCCGCATCGGCGGCGGCGGCGCGCCCTTCAATGTCGGCGAAGCGACCGTTACCCGCGCCACGGTCCGGCTGCCGTCCGGACAGGTCGGTCATTGCTACGCGCTTGGCCGCGACAAGCAGAAGGCGAAGCTGGCGGCCATCGCCGACGCGCTCTGGCAGGACCCTGCCCGCCGCGCCGAGGTCGAGACCAGGCTCATTGCGCCCTTGCGCTCGGCTCTGACCGTTGCCCACGAAAAACGCCGTGCCGAGACGGCGGCGACGAAAGTGGATTTCTTCACCATGGTTCGCGGAGAAGATTGATGGATATCGCGGCACAATCGATCGAGGGCGGTTTCGCCGATCCGGTCTTCAACGCACAGACCGTGTTTCGGGCAGTCATGGACGCCATGGCGCGGCCGGGCAGCGTCCAGCCCTTGCCGGGCCTGGCCCGCCCGCCGGCGCCGCTTTCGGCAACATCAGGCGCCATTGCACTGGCGCTCTGCGACAACGACACGCCGCTCTGGCTCGACCCGGCCTTGCACGCCTCCGCAGCGATCGGCTCCTGGCTTGGTTTCCACACCGGTGCGCCGCTTGCCAACACACCGGCCGACGCGCATTTCGCGTTTGTTGCCACACCGGCCGAGATGATGGCGCTCGACGGTTTTTCACAAGGCACGCAGGATTATCCCGATCGATCGACGACGCTGATCCTGCAGGTCGGCGATCTCACTTCAGGAACCCCGCTGTTGCTCGAAGGCCCCGGCATCGAAACCAGCGCCACGATCGCGCCGGCACAAATGCCGCGCCATTTCGTCGAGCAGTGGAAGCAAAACAACAAGCGCTTTCCGCGCGGCGTCGACATCGTCCTCGCCACATCGGAAGGCGTAGCCTGCCTGCCGCGCACGACGCGCATCAAGACGATGGAGGCTTGAAGATGTATGTCGCGGTAAAAGGTGGCGAAGCCGCCATTGCCAACGCCCACGGCCTGCTTGCCGACCGCCGGCGCGGTGACCGCTCGGTGCCCGCGCTCCGCCTCGACCAGATCGTCGAGCAGCTGGCGCTGGGCGTCGACCGGGTGATGAGCGAAGGCTCGCTCTATGACCGTGAACTCGCCGCACTCGCCATCGTCCAGGCGCGCGGCGACATGATCGAAGCGATTTTCCTGGTGCGTGCCTACCGCACCACGTTGCCGCGCTTCGGTTACACCAGACCGATCGACACCAGCGCGATGCTGGTCGAACGGCGCGTCTCGGCGACCTACAAGGACCTGCCTGGCGGCCAGCTGCTTGGCCCGACTTTCGATTACACGCACCGCCTGCTCGACCCCGAGCTTGCCGCCGGCGCCGATGTCGCCGAACCGCTGCAGCGCGCCGGCAGCGCCGAGCCCATGCCGCGTGTCTCGGCCATCCTCGCCCGCGAAGGCCTGATCGAGCCCGATGGCGACATGCCGCAGGATCACATCCCCGGCGACATCACCCGCGAGCCGCTGGAATTCCCGATGGCGCGCGACATCCGCCTGCAGGCGCTGTCACGCGGCGACGAGGGTTTCCTGCTGGCGCTCGGCTATTCCACGCAGCGCGGCTATGCCCGCAACCATCCCTTTGTCGGCGAGATCCGCATAGGCGAGGTCGAGTTGGAGCTCGACGTTCCCGAACTGCCCTTCGCGGTGCCGCTCGGCACGGTGCGGGTCACCGAATGCCAGATGGTCAACCAGTTCAAGGGTTCGGCCAAGGCGCCGCCGCAATTCACCCGCGGCTATGGCCTCGTCTTCGGCCAGAGCGAGCGCAAGGCGATGGCCATGGCGCTCTGCGACCGGGCGCTACGCGCCTCCGAGTTGGGCGAGGACGTCGTCGCCGCCGCGCAGGACGAGGAGTTCGTCATTTCGCATTCCGACAATGTCCAGGCGACCGGCTTTGTCGAGCATTTGAAACTGCCGCACTATGTCGACTTCCAGGCCGAACTCGACCTCGTGCGCCGCATGCGCGCCGAGTATGAGGCCCGCGAAAATCCAGCGAAGGTGGAAGAAACGAAGGAGGCAGCGGAATGACTGCGCAACCGACCGACATCGCCACCTACAACTTCGCCTATCTCGACGAACAGACCAAGCGGATGATCCGCCGCGCGATCCTCAAGGGCATCGCCATTCCCGGCTACCAGGTGCCGTTCGCCTCGCGCGAAATGCCGATGCCCTACGGTTGGGGCACCGGCGGCGTCCAGGTCACCGCCTCGATCATCGGCCCCGACGACGTGCTGAAGGTCATCGACCAGGGCGCCGACGACACCACCAATGCGGTGTCGATCCGCGCCTTCTTCAAGAAGGTCGCCAATGTCGCCGTCACCACCGACACCGCCACCGCCAGCATCATCCAGACCCGCCACCGCATCCCCGAGCATCCGCTGACCGCCGGCCAGGTGCTGGTCTACCAGGTACCCATTCCCGAGCCGCTGCGCTTCCTCGAGCCGCGCGAGACCGAAACGCGCAAGATGCATGCGCTGGAGGAGTATGGCCTCATGCATGTCAAGCTCTATGAGGACATCGCCAAGCACGGCCGCATCGCCACCACCTATGCCTATCCGGTCAAGGTCGAGGGCCGTTATGTCATGGACCCCTCGCCGACGCCGAAGTTCGACAATCCCAAAATGCACCGCTCGCCGGCCTTGCAGCTGTTCGGCGCCGGCCGCGAAAAGCGCATCTACGCGGTGCCGCCCTTCACCGATGTGGTGAGCCTCGACTTCGAGGACCATCCGTTCGAGGTGCAGACCTTCGACCAGCCCTGTGCGCTGTGTGCGGCCGAGAACGTCTATCTCGACGAGGTCATCCTCGACGACCATGGAGGCCACATGTTCGTCTGCTCCGACACCGACCACTGCGAGAAGAGGCGCGAAGAGGGCCATCGCGGCCACCTTGCCCCCGAGACCCATCTGGCGCCAGCAAACATGGAGCCGGCACAATGACCGACGAACCGCTGCTGCGCGTCTCGGCGCTGTCGAAATTCTACGGCTCGCGTGTCGGCTGCGACAACGTCTCCTTCGACCTGTGGCCGGGCGAGGTCCTGGCTGTCGTCGGCGAGTCAGGTTCCGGCAAGACCACGCTGCTCAACTGCCTGTCGACGCGGCTGCTGCCTTCCTCCGGCACCGCCAGCTACCGCATGCGTGACGGCCAGTTCCGCGAACTCTACCGCATGAGCGAGGCCGAGCGCCGCTTCCTGATGCGCACCGACTGGGGCTTTGTCCATCAGAACCCCGCCGATGGCCTGCGCATGACGGTTTCGGCCGGCGCCAATGTCGGCGAGCGTCTGATGGCGGTCGGCGACCGCCATTATGGCAAGATCCGCGCCACTGCGGTCGACTGGCTGTCGCGCGTCGAGATCGAGGAAGACCGCATCGACGACGAACCCCGCGCCTTTTCCGGCGGCATGCGCCAGCGCCTGCAGATCGCCCGCAATCTCGTCACCGGGCCACGGCTGGTGTTCATGGACGAGCCGACCGGCGGCCTCGATGTTTCCGTGCAGGCGCGCCTGCTTGATCTCCTGCGCGGTCTGGTCACCGACCTTGGTCTTGCCGCGATCGTCGTCACCCACGACCTTGCCGTGGCGCGGCTTCTGTCGCAGCGCATGATGGTGATGAAGGACGGCCGCGTGGTGGAAAGCGGCCTCACCGACCGTGTGCTCGACGATCCGCGCGCGCCCTACACGCAATTGCTCGTTTCCTCGATACTTCAGGTGTGACGATGGCACCAGGTCACCCCCATCTGCCAGGCGCATTTTGCAACGTTGGAGATTGGCGAAACCGCCCGACACCGCCCCTTCTCCCCGTCACTATACGGGGAGAAGTGCCCGGTGTCCGAACCGGATAGATAGGTAACAGAATGGACCGATAGCATGGGTGACAGTTTTCTTGTCCGCCGGGAGGACCGGCGATGGTTTGGCGAGAAACTGGGATCATGGACGAGCGGCTACGGTTTGTTGTGGATTGCCTTTCGGGTGAAGAGA
>NZ_SRTD01000299.1:0-324 GCF_004792105.1 Mesorhizobium sp. M8A.F.Ca.ET.161.01.1.1
GGCGCGTCATAGATGCAGAAGCTCTGCTTCCTGTCGGGCGACACGAAGGACTGCACCCAGGTGACGCCTTTCTCCGCATTGCGCATGATGACACCAGCGAGCGCATCGGCGCCGGCATCGTTCATCGGCACGCTGAGGCCAGAAGGAAATGTTCGTTCAACCACATAGCGAGGCATATCAAGTTTCCCTTTTCCATTGATCCACGCTCGACTTGAGCGCGGCTGGACATTGACCACGCTCGTCAAGGGCGCGCATCGGAACCTTTCCCTATTTTTTGTGGGAAGATTCCCTATGATGGTGTCGTTATGTGTGAAGTGGCACGGA
>NZ_SRTD01000300.1:0-324 GCF_004792105.1 Mesorhizobium sp. M8A.F.Ca.ET.161.01.1.1
CTGCATGCTATCGTCCTAGTGGGTCATGCCCCGATCCGGGTCGACAGCATACGCGAGGTTTCGATCAGCGTGCGGCATAGATGCTCCATCGATTGGCGTAGTCGTTCATCCCTGAAATGCCCGCCTTCGTCAAAGGCGTTGCCGCCTTCCTGCACCGAACATTCCGGCGTCACCACCTCCGTCTGGCAGCGAACCAGCACGGCGCGCAGGTGATTGATGCAGCGTATCCCGGCGAACTTTCCGCTGGAAGACGAACACAGGCCGGCAACCTTGCCGGCAAGCGGCCTGACCGGCCGGCCGCCGTCCTTGCGCACCCGGCTCACC
>NZ_SRTD01000301.1:0-323 GCF_004792105.1 Mesorhizobium sp. M8A.F.Ca.ET.161.01.1.1
TATATTTAAAACTCAAAGAATCAATTCGAATAGATCCAGAAACAACCCTCGAATGTAAATGATGAAGATTCTCGCATACGACGTAAATCAGGAGCCGAAGAAAGCCGCATGAATTCCAGACTTGAAAAGCGCATCGACCAGGGTACGGGCCGTGAACCGGCAGACATGGTTCTCAAGAACGGCCGCTTCTTCGATCTCGTCACCGGAGAACTCCTTGCCTCGGATATCGCCATTTGTGGCGATACGATCGTGGGAACCGGTGAAAGCTATGAGGGTTACCGGGAAATCGATATTTCCGGCAAAATCGTCGTCCCCGGTTTCAT
>NZ_SRTD01000302.1:0-322 GCF_004792105.1 Mesorhizobium sp. M8A.F.Ca.ET.161.01.1.1
AATCGAGGCCAGAATTCATGACCCCGTTTGACAATCTCTCGGAATTACCGGTGCAGAACACCCGCGTCAGCGGCCGTATGGGCCTCGGCACTTGGCTCATCACCCGGCTGCTGAACAATATTCACCGCGGCCGGCTTCGCATCACCCTCCCCGGCGGCGGAACCATCGAAAAATCGGGGACATCGGAAGGCATCGACGCCATTCTCGTTCTGCATAACTGGCGGGCAATCCGCCGTCTGTTCGTCAATGGTGATATTGGCTTTGCGGAAGGCTTCATTGAGAACGACTGGTCCACACCGGACCTGACCGCGCTTATCCGTTT
>NZ_SRTD01000303.1:0-322 GCF_004792105.1 Mesorhizobium sp. M8A.F.Ca.ET.161.01.1.1
GGCGTCCCAGCGATAGATTTCGGTGCGCAGAAAATGCAGCTCCTCCGCCAGCATCTCTTCCGGCAGCTCCGCCCACCAGGATTTCGGCCGGCCGTCCGAACCGTCCGACCAGCGATAACCCCGCTTTTTCAGGTGATCCTTCATATCGAAGGGGCTGTTCTCCGCGTAGATCCGGACGCGCGATCTACGGCTAGCCGCGTGAAGCTCCATGAAGGGCGTCATGCCTTCCTGGCCCGGCCGGTTCTGCTCGAGCACCTCCAGCAGCGCGAAGCAATCATCAACCGCGCGATGGCCATCATGGAAATAACCGGACTGACCGATC
>NZ_SRTD01000304.1:0-322 GCF_004792105.1 Mesorhizobium sp. M8A.F.Ca.ET.161.01.1.1
GGAAGGCGCGTGGAGGCTTCCTCGCTCATGCCAATCAGGCGCGAGAGGAGGCGCCATGGTCCGTACCACGGATTGAGCCAGGACCAGAGATCGCCAAACATGCCCTGCAGGAGGGTGACGACGGCCCAGAGCAGCGTCCAGATGACCAGCGGCAGCGGGTTGGAGAGCGGGTCCCGGCTGCCGAGGAGGCCGGCGGCAATGAGAATTGCAAAGCCGGCAAAGGAGCTCAGGCTGACGATGGTGCGGGAGCCGTCGTTGAAGCTGAATAGCGGCAGGCGCCGGCGCCAGAAACGATCCAGCCGATCCGCCGGCAGCAGCGCCA
>NZ_SRTD01000305.1:0-322 GCF_004792105.1 Mesorhizobium sp. M8A.F.Ca.ET.161.01.1.1
GTTGTTGTCTCGACCGTCATCGCGCGCCGTTGTGTGAAGTCGACCTTGACGACGTTTGTGTCGTCATCCTCCTTTGCCGGCGGCTCGCCATCCGGATCGTGCTCGATCTCGAAGCCGTGCCACCAGATCGTCGATGCGCCGTCAGCAAGGCGCACGTGGTACTCGCTGCCCCAGTTGCGATCGCCGATGACGACGCCAGTGAGATGAGGATTTTGCCGGTTGCGGACCGGATCGCCGAAATTGAAGAATTCGCAGTCGCAGGTCATGCCGCCACCCGCATCCCACGCAGCGCGTAGTCGTTGACCGCCTGCCCTGCCGCCAG
>NZ_SRTD01000306.1:0-321 GCF_004792105.1 Mesorhizobium sp. M8A.F.Ca.ET.161.01.1.1
GTCTCTCGCGCGTCACCCTGTAAAGCGCGGCGCGAGTTCCTCGATGCGGGCGATCATCTGCTGGAATTCTTCCAGGATGCGCTCATGCAGCTGCACCGCCAGTTCCGGATATTCCTCCAGGATGCGACGGAACATCTTGCGGCTGAGACGGATGACTTCCGAATCGGCCGCGGCAGAGGCGCTGGTCAAACGTCTGGTGTCGGCGATCAGGGCGAGCTCGCTGAGCATGGCGCCCGGGCCGGCCGTGCCGATCGGGACGCGCTCGCCGCCCTGCTCGCGGTAGAGCGCGATCAAGCCGCTGACCACGACATAGGCCGAGTC
>NZ_SRTD01000307.1:0-321 GCF_004792105.1 Mesorhizobium sp. M8A.F.Ca.ET.161.01.1.1
CTGAACGGCGTCTGGGAAGTGCCGACCTACAAGGACCTGGAAAAGAACAACAAGCTGGGCTTCAAATGGAGCGCGGTCGAGGTTCCGCCCTTCATGGGTAAACGCGCCACATGGGCGGATTCACACGCTTTTGCCATTCCCAATCAGGGTGACAAGACCGTTTCCGGCGAGAAACGCGCCGCGGTGATGAAGGTAATCGGCTGGATGGAAAAACACGCCATCAGCTGGGCCGATGCCGGCCATATCCCGGCCTATAAATCGATCACCGAGGGCAGCGATTACAAGGCGATGCAGCCGAACGCCACCTATGCGTCACTTGCG
>NZ_SRTD01000308.1:0-321 GCF_004792105.1 Mesorhizobium sp. M8A.F.Ca.ET.161.01.1.1
GTAAGGAAAGGACCAGGCCATGAAGCTCGTCTCCTACTGGCACGATACTGCCCCCTCTTTCGCGGGGGCGGCGGAAGGTCCTGTAGAGGGTCACTATGATGTAGCCGTCATCGGCGGCGGCTTTACCGGTCTTGGTGCTGCGCGCCAGCTCGCAAAAGCGGGCGCGCGCGTCGTTGTTCTGGAAGGGCAGCGGGTCGGCTGGGGTGCTTCCGGCCGCAATGGCGGGCACCTCAATAACGGCCTTGCCCATTCCTCTCTTTCCGCCAAGGCGGGGCTTGGCAAGGAACGAGCCATTGCGCTCTACAAAGCGCTGGACGCGTC
>NZ_SRTD01000030.1:0-44054 GCF_004792105.1 Mesorhizobium sp. M8A.F.Ca.ET.161.01.1.1
CCTGGCCGGCATAGCGTTTGCCGGCCTTCGAGCCGCGCGACCCGATTTTGCCGAGCTTCGGCCTGAACTCGTCATCCTTAATGCGAGCCTCCCAGACATATCAAGCAAAATCAGACACTTACACGTCCAACCCTCTTGGCACCGGCGGCAGCCTCCCGGAAAAACGATGTGCAGACAAAGATTTAACCGCCTCCTGGAGGCGGTACCTTTATCTTGCCTTACGCCGACCCAATCCTCAGCCCCTTCCAGATCGAGAAATCAGCACCCCGCGCAGCCAGGAACGCCTAGCGCTTTCACTTCGCGCCCGGCACCGTCGATCCGATCCGTCCGGAACCGAGCGGCACCAGAATGTCGCCGTTCGGATTTCTGGCGGAAACGCCATCTCTCAAGAAAAACAGCGACCGTCCGGAAGGCGATTCGGAGTCTTCGCGGCCGGGGGATTGCCCCCGAACTGCTCCATGTCGGCGGCTGAAATCCCGGCCGCATCGAGCTTTTCCAGATAGCCGACCGTCTCGGTCGGCAACGGCCGTCCACGCTGCAAATGGTCGTCGTAGCGATCGGGTCCAGCATTGTAAGGCAGCGAACAGGCCGGGATATCCGAAGCGGTCATACATGGTGCGGAGATAGGCGGTTCCGGCAGAATGTTGTCGCGCGGGTCGTATGGGTCGAAGCCCAGACCGTGCTCGATCCGCATCTCCTCATAGGTTTTGGCCATCACCTGCATGAGGCCCATTGCGCCCGCGCGCGAGGTGATCGGGCGGCCATCGAGCATGGTTTTGCCACGACTTTCAGCATCGATGACAGCGTAGATCCAGGTCTGAGGAAGACGAAAGCGCCGGCTTGCTTCCGAGACGAACACCTGCCACTTTCGAAGCTGCGGACTATGGGAGATGGCGACCGGCTCAGCGCCGGTCGAGGCGGAACAGGCGCATGGGCCAATGGCGACCATGCCCAGCACCAGGAGGGTCATTCGGTCCATAGCGGCACGAGCCTCCCGATGATGTTTTTGGCCGGAACCGGCCCGAAATAGCGGCTGTCGAAGGAGCGTGGGGCCTCGCGATTGAGCAAAAAGAATTCGTTTTGCGAGAGCGCACGGCAGCCGCTCCACCAAGGCAATGCACGGCCCTGCGTATCGGTCGCCAGCCGGCTCGCGACGATCTCGCCGCCAATGATGATCGCCTCGTTGAAGGCACAGACATGCTCGCCGGGAAGAGCGACAAGGCGCTTCACCAACGGCACGCTGCGGGGAAGGTAGCCGCGTTCGGCGGCAAGGTCGGCGATGGATCGGGCGCGCGGACGAGGACCAGATCACCGCGTGCGGGGGCTCCTCCAGCGACACGGTAGAGCCCGACCGGCGCGCTGGTCGAGGCGTTCCAGACCAGCCAGGGCGATGGATTGGCGAGGCCCGTGACCGATCAGGCCCAGTCCGATTGCAGCGACAGCGATTGTCTTTCGTGCCCGAATGCGCCGCAGGCGAGAGCCGATCAAATGGATGGATGCCAGCGTCTTCATGAGCGGCCTCCATCCTTGGAGCCTGCTTCCTGCTGGCGCCCTTTCGACCACTCGTCGAGTTCGTCGATGTGGTAGCGGACATAGCGGCCGTGCTTGCGGAACTGCGGGCCGAGGCGCTGCGTGCGCATCTTTTCGAGGGTGCGCTGGGAGAGGCCGATATAGAAAGCTGCCTGCGCGGTGTTGAGGAACGGACTGCCCTTCTTGGCGCGGGCAGCGCGGTCGTTTTCGTCGTCCATGATGGTCCTCGTTTCGCCAACTGAAGATGACGGCGAGGATCGGCGAGCGAGGGCGTTTGCGGGACGGGCGAAGAGTCGGTTGGGAGTTTTCGCCGCCCCCTGGGCAGACGGTGCTGGGGTTGGAAGAAGCCCCCGCGCCGGCGGCGCGAGGGCTTCAGAGGCCGGTCAGTCGACCGGGTTCCAGATGATGGCGAAGCTGTCGTCGTCATCCTGGCCGGCGGCGCGACCGAGATTGGCGTAGAGCTTGCGGGGCCCAAACTCGGGTGCGGCAATCGACAGGCTGACATAGTCCTTGCCGGAGGCCTCGCCGATCCGGACCCAGCCGGCGCCCACCTCGACGCCCTGTGTCAGCACCCGGAAGTCGGGGTGATTTTCGGCGCTCTTGGCCTGGTTGGGGACGATGTCGATGTCGGCGCGGACGCTGAGTGTCCTGAGCTGGCCCTTGTAGCCGCCGTTATCCTGCTTGGTGACGTATCCGATCGCGGTCATGCTAGTCTCCTTTGGTGCTCGCCGGGGACCATTCCCCTGCGATGGCGGACCGTGATGGGCGCGTCCGGCCCGCCCGAACCCCCTTGGGCCGGAGCGTCAGCGGAGGATCCGAGCGGACGGCTTTTTTGAAGCGAAGCGGCGCGAGGAAGCCGCCGCAGGCGGCGGGGAAAAAAGTTGACGGCGAGGGTTTCGGGCGGGACGGATCCGCTCATAGGTCATCAAGCCAGCGGCAGGGGAATGGTCTTCGCAGAGCGCCTCAGGACAGGCCATATACGCGGTCGCTGCGACACCAAGTCGGTCAGGCGGTTAGCGAAATGCGGACGCTTCGACGCCGCGCCGGCGCCATCGTTCCGATCCGGTACGCGCCTAAAACGGACAAATCGACCTGTCTGCCAGCAGTCATTTCGCGGGGGACATGGCACCGGGAACGGAGATGCGCAGTGGTCTGCGAGGAGAAGCTCAGCGCCACTGCCTCCCGGCAGACGGCCGAGCGGCGGCAGCCCAATCGCTGCCGTCGCCACGCCCCAAGGATCATTCAGACACGAACAGGGACTGGACCTTCGACCACTGGTCCACAGTGCGAAAACCGCCGCGATCGGTGTAGCTCGCAACCGGGAATGTCATCCAGCGCGGCAGCCAATCGCCGACTTTCTGCCTGCCGTTTTCGCCTGCAAGGACGTCGCGCATGATCTTCTTTTGCGTCTTCACCTTCTCCGAAACATTGCCCTCAGCGACCTGTTTGCCGGCAATGTCGGCAAGCATGGCGTTCGCGACTTCGCGGTCGCGCAGCAGCTCGAAGAAGGCATCGTCCGGCTGCCAACAGCTGCGCATATCGACATTCAGATGATTGCCGAGCGCCTCGACGATGGCGCTGCCGGCGGCGAGCGTCTCGGCCATGACGATGGCCAGAACGCGCGCGACATCGTCATCGCCAAGCGTAAGCAACCGGGCGAACACGCTGGTAGTGGTAAAGTCCTCGCCGTTGCCGCCGGCGATGCTGGTGTCATCGTCAGCTTGCCCAAGCGGCGCCAAAACCTCGCGCCGCTTCTCGGCGAAGGCCGCTTCGGTCTTGCTTGCGGCGATGCTTGCCGCCACTGCCTCGTTGGCTGCGCGCTGCGCTTCAAGGCGAACCTGCCAGAGGCTCGAACCGGCAATGGCATGCGCCAGCATCAGGCGCAGGGCGACAGCCGGATGGTCCAACAATGTCGTGCGCGCAGCGGCGTGGCGATGCAGATCGACATAGTTCTGCATCGGCCCGCTGAGTTCGGGACGCGACGGCTTGGCAGGCGTTTCGACATCCTCGCCATCCTCGCCGCCGGAGCGGGCGCGGCAGGCTTCCTTGCGCGACAGGTAGCCTTCATGAAACTCGGCCGCGCCACGGTGCGAGACGGTGACAATGACCTTGCCGCCCTTCTTCTTCGGCGTCTTTTCATAGTCCCATGAGTGGAAATACTGCCCCGGTTCGAGCACGATCACTTCGAGCCAACCGGCTTCAATGTAGGCGCCGCGTCTGGCGGCAATCGCCTCGTTCTGCCTTTGCCAAAACAGGTCGGCATCGGCAAAATAGCTGTCCTCGCCGAATAGATCGGACACGACCAGTCCGCCATAATCCTCGATGGCGAACAGCGCCACCTTGGTCGAGATCGACTGGCCGCCGAACAGCCATTGCTTCAATTGCCAGCCGCGCGGCGCGCGCTGATCTGGATCCGCGTAGAGCGCCAGCCAGTCCTTTTGCTGTGCCTTCGAAGCCATGGTGAGATGGCGTACGGTCTCGGTGTCGATTTCCTCGCGGCGATAGGCTTCGCGAATCTTCGGCAGAAGATCGCCAAGCGCCAGGATGCGCCTCACCTGATGTTCGGTCAGTCCAAAGGTAGTGGCAATATCGGCGACACCGCGCCCTTCCTTGATCAACCGGGTGAAGGTCTCCCATTGCGAAACCTCGTCGGGGTCGAGCCGGGCGATGTTCTCGATCAGCGAGGCTTCGAGCGCGCCGGCATCGTCGCCATCTTCCATGATGGCGCATGGCAAGGGCTCCGTCTCACCGCGCTCGTCGGCGACGGTCTTTGCGGCAAAGTATCGCCGCCGCCCGGCGACGATCTCGAAGCTGCCGGGCGACCCGTTGGGCCGCACCAGAAGCGGCACGAGCACGCCGCGCGCCCTCACGGACGGCAGGATATCGGAGATATCCGGCGCTCGTCTGGAATGCCGCATGTTGGCGGCAGAGATATTCAAATGGTCGATTGCGACATGGGCAAGCTGCATGGTTCCGTCTCCTTTACACTGGTTGAAATCGCCCTGACCGCGAGGCCGCAGGCCGAGCGGCGGGCGGTTTTGCGCCTATCGGCGCGATCGTTCCGCCATGTCGGGCGGAAGTTCGGGAAGGGGGATCGAAAGGCCGGCGGCGGCCTGGCGCAAAAGCCGCTCGGCCTCGGTGATGTGGCCGGCAAGGCGCGCGGCTTCGGCATAAACCGAGAGCGGAAACCGCGCGTGAAAAAAGAGGTCGCGCTCGATGCCGAGACCAAGCGGCCCTTTCACGGCTTGAAGCTCGGCAAGGCTGACGCTGCCGAGTTCCGGGAAGCCGAAACCGAGATCGCAAAGGCCGAACAGCGTATCGCCATCGGCGTCGAGTTCGGTCAAAAGCCAGGTCGCGGCGCCGACCGGATTGAACAATTTCACGACCGGGACATGATCGGTTTCGGTATGGGCTGCACCATTGGCGAGCAGCCGGGCGCGCAGGTCTTGGGTTATCAGGATCATGGCGAAGCTCCTTCTCAGAACAGGTCGGGTTGATTGCGGGCGTTCGGCGGGAGGAAGGTTCACTGGACCTTCCGCTTGTCCGCCTCACCATCGAAGAGACCGATATCGATCGGCTTTTGCGTAGCGCGCGGTCATGCCGCGATCTCCCCAGAGTCTGCCGCGTCCGCTGCGTCGGCGCCGAAGGCGAGCAGGAAATTGGCGGCTTTCGAGGCAAGGCTGGCGGCGCGGAAAATGGCGCGGTTGTCCTCGCGCAGCACCGAGAGCCACGAAGCGATATAGTCGGCATGGCGCACGGTGGGCTCGATGCCAAGCGTGGAGCAGGTGAAGGCAGCTGTCAGCTCGGCCACCAGTTCCTCGCGGGCATAAGCCTTGGTGCCGAACGAGCCGGAGAAGTCGCGCGCAAGCCGGGTGGGATGCCCGGTCCAGTGGCCCAATTCATGCAGGGCCGTGCGGTAATAATTGATCTGATCAAGGAACGCGGGCTGCGGCGGCAGCTGGATGAAATCGCGAACCGGCATGTAGAAAGCGCGATCGCCACCTATGCGAATATCCGCGCCAGACGCACGAATGAGCGCCTCCGCCTGCGGGATGATCGCGCGCTCGGGCAGCGGCTCAGGCTGGCCGTAAAGGTGCTCGGGTAGGCCATCACACTGCGCGACATTGAAGATGGTGAAGCGCTTGAGGAAGGGAACCGCCCGAGGCTCGGCCTCTTCTTCTCTGGCGCGCTCCTTCTCGTCCTTCGGGATAAAGCGGTCGGCATGCACGATGGTCGTGCCGTGCTCGCCCTTCCTGACATTGCCGCCAAGCCAAAGCGCCTGCCAGAAGGTGAGCCAGTACTGGCCGGCATAGCCGCGCTCGATCACCGCGCCCCACAGGATCAGGATATTGATGCCGGAATAGCTGCGCCCGGTGACGGCATTCTTCGGCAGGCCAAGGGATGCCTTGGCCCTGCCCCAAGGCTTCACCCATGGCACGCAACCCCGCTCCAGATCGGCGATGATCCGATCTGTGATTTCCGTATAGAGGCTGGCCCTCGGCGGCTCGCCGCTCTTGGCTAGCACTTCTCCACGAGCACCGCGCTTGCCGGTTCTGCGCATGACTTGACCTCCGCTCGAAAATCTCGCTGCGCCCCTTCCCCGGAAGCGGGGTGGGCGGCGAAAAACGACCGGAAAGGCTCGCCGTCAGAGGCGGCCGGCATCCGCAGGACCGGAACGAAGTGGAGGACCCGGAGCGGGAAGCGGAGGGTTGCGGGGCGCCGCGGCGGGCCTAGAAGGGAGAGCCGCCCACACCGCGCCGCCGGGAAGGCCACCCCAAAAAGACAGCGTCGCCCGCAAGGGCGGCGACCGTCACAGCCCGCACGGGCTGCATGCGCCAGGGGGCGAAGCCGTATGGCCGAGACCGCCTGAGCCTGCCGAAGATGAGCGGGCTCGGTTCACGAGCACCCGGTGTGCGCCATTTGGCGCACAGGCACCCTGATGAGCCAGATGGCCTAGCGGTCAGGAGACCGACGTCGTTGAGCGAGGAGCTCGCAAGGATCGATTTCGAAGAGCCTCGTTGACGTAACAGTGCGAGCGTGCCGGTGCGCGGCGTGTCATGAGGTGTCTGGCCAGGTCGGGGCCTTACGCGGGACCGGTCCGAGCGAGGCCATGACGCCACCGCGGCCCGGAAACGTGATGCATGCAGCGATCGCTGGGTTCGCCGCATCGAGCGCCATGCTGGCTTGCAATATAACCTCGTGTCCGAAAGACCAGCGGCAGGGCCTGTTGATCTAACCTAGAGTAGGTTCGATTCCGATGAGCCGCTGTTTTCCAGACAGGCGGGTGCTAGTTGAGCCCTCCGCTTGCCCAATGCCAGGACCGCCCCGCGCCTTTCGCCTCCGTGGCTTATCCGCCCCAAGAAGTCTTTTATAGAGAAACGCTCCAGCCGCACGGGATCTGGTGTGTCTTGGTTCCAGGGGTCAAGGACGAGCACGCTTCTGACACCAATGTCGGCCAGGACCACCCAATGCAGCGCCAAGCTGCCATCGTCCTCGAGCTCCTTAACGAGGCATAAAAGTACATTGCCCCTCGCCATGTGTCGCCGCAGATCCTCTTCCCCAGGCAACGCCAACTTCATTTCGCCGCCGGCCTGCAGGAAATGCACTCGATCGCTCTCCACAACGGCGCGCATGATGAGCTTGTGCTCGACAGCCTCACACTCATCTTGCAGCAGTTCCAGCGCATCATACTGATAGATCGTGGTTTCGAGCCCCAGGCGCAAAGCGGCCAAGCCGAGGCCTTCAGGGCTGCACCCTGGCTGCCCCTTAACCCCGAGAAGTTGCGCTGCCATGAGCAGGCAGCTTGGTCCGCACGTGAAATCTGTGGTCTGTGGCCAGTAACTTCGCCGCCATCGCAATTCCTCCTGCCAGGCTACAAGTTCCCCAATCCTATCTGCCCGCGGGCTGGTGCGTTCCACCCCTGCCTTCCCGCCGGAGACAGAGACGGTGGGGGTCTGTTTTGCCTGCGCGGCGTAGCAATCATCACGATGGGGACCAGGATGACGTTCGCGCTAGTCTCTGATCTGAAACCGAGCATGGACCCGCTTCGGCTTGATCACTTACTGGACCCGCGCATGCCGCTGGAGCTGTGGCCGCACGCTCCCCCGATCCGCTGGATCGTCCCGATATAGGGATCGGGTATGGGGAGGTCTCTGGTTATCAGCGGCCCTCAGCCTCCTATTCAGCTCTTCCCACAATGCTTCCTGGTTGGTTCCATACTGCCAAAAAGGTCGGTTCTGCCTACGACCGAGGCCGACTGCCGCTGGTTGGAGGGCTGGCCGGTCGAGCTGTGGCCGCACGCTTGCCCGATTCGCTGGACCTTCGCGATATAGGGGCCCACGTCGCGGGCATGATCTGCATCAGGCTCATCGCCCCGGCCGAGGAGACCGCGCGCGGTTCTCCGGCGCTTTCCGCACGCATCACCGCCCTGATCGTTGCGATCGGAACGCCGAAGCGGCGTGACGCCTCGGCAATGTGATCGGCATAGGCATCGCGCGGTGAAGGGCGTGCGACTGGCGTGACCTGTGCTACCGAGATCGAGGGCGTGACGCTCGCGATGGCAAGGCCAGTAAGGAGAAGGAGAGCCCCTCCGTCGGGCCGCGGAAAGCAGCCCGGATCCGCTGAGGCGGCTCGAAATGGGGCATTATGTGGTGGCGCGGGCGATGGGTTTCCGTACTGGCGATGTTTCGATTGAGCTGACTGGGCCGTTCGACGGCCACCGTGGAATGGCCGCGATTGCACTTCCGGAGCAGACCGGCACGATCGAACTGCTGGCCAGTTACATCGCGCGACGCGTGGTCGTGCTTTACGCCGGCAGCGCCGCAGAAACACTTCCAGGCGGCGGCGCGCCGACGCGCGCCGTTGCCGTCGAGAGGGCGATTGAAATCATCCGCAATCCTGGCCAAGGCGCAGAGCAGGATCACGCGAAAGCCCGCGAGCTGATCCAGATCCTGAGAAATATCACGCGGGCCGGGACCGACGTCAGCGACGAAGGCACGACGCAATCCGAGCTTGATGAGTTAGATCGCCAATTGTTCGGTAGGGCAGTTGAACTCGTCGAACTGCACGCCGACACAATTGTCGGCCTGGCGGGCAACCTTGCTGATCGCATCCAGGTGATAAAGGAGCATGTGACGCTGGACGCTCCATATCTGGAAGGGCTGCCTGCCGTGCAGAATATATCAGTGGTTGAACCGATCCCGATTGGCGACACGACCAAAGCCGACCCTATAGGCCAAGATTGATCCAGGCTCTAGCGACATAAATGTAACGGGAGCCTCGGCCCGTCAGCCAGGCGGGTTAAGGCCGAACCGAAGCCTCGGAAACTCCCCGCGCTCGATGGCAACCGTGAACACCTGATTGAGCGCGCTAATAAAGGCCGCTTCATCAGCGAGGTGATGAGTGTAGGAATGCAGCTCGGGATAATCCAACACGAAGCACGGAACGGCTGTCTCGTTGAACAAGCCGAGGACAGCTGGGCTGTAGACTGAATATTCGGAATTGAACAGCTCCTTGACAACAATCAAGCCAACGAGATCACGATCGCCCAAGTCGATCTCGTGATAGCTCTTGCCCGTTCTGAATTTTAGTGGAACGCATGATCGGGCGTAGCCGATTGAACCACGCATCTGGTCGACAGCTTTTTTGAGATGTCCGACGACCGTAGACTTCTTTCGGCCGATCGAGCGAAGCAAGACCTTCTCCGTATTAGGGCTGTCCTTGGCTTGGACGAGGAAGACCGTGTTCGGCGTGATCAGCAAGACGTCCAGGAATTCTTTTCCATCATCGTGGCGAATCGGGTTCAGGTAGATATCGTCGCTCTGGAAGATGCGTTGCATCGCATAGACGATATCAAGCTCATTGAAGTGCCCGGCATCCTCGCGTTCCAGCATCGTGTGCATCGGCGTCTTTGCGCCGTGATATGCGTTCACGTCCGGCCGAACGTCTTGGATGTACATGTCATCGGGGAACAGCGGTTCGCCGAAGCAGATTGCATAGGCCTCGTCATCGTCTTTGGCGGTCCGGAGCCCGAACCACTCGGGCAGTTGGTCATGGATATCGCGAGCTAGCTCGACCGAGAACGGAGCAAAGGCCATCGCGCTCATGCTTGCTTTAAATCGTGCGGCCTCATCGTTCGTCGCGCTGTATCCAAGCAGTTCTCGATTATGCTCATCGAACATGTGCACGCTCAGTTTATCCGAGGCAAAAAACTCCTGAATCTCGGCCGTGAATTCATCATCAAAGAGCGCTGTCCATAGAGTGAGCGGCTCATCGGCATCATCGAAGAATGCAGATACCATTCCGCATGATTTCCGGCCGTTGGCCATCAACGGCGCAACATAGATGCGAAAGCCGCGATTTAGCTTGGCGGCGAGAATCCACTCCTTTGGGCATTTGATGATCAAGCGCAAAGCGCTCTCGCCTGGAATGCGTATTGGGAACAGCCCACCGGGAAAGTTCACAAGACCGCCAAGTAATTCCGGATGAGTGATGGTAAGCACGTGGTTTCTCAAATTTGCGCGACGCGGTTCCGAGTTTACTGCGCTCGAATTTGACGGTTGTTCATCGCGAACACAATTGCCTCGTGCGATGGTGGTGCTTACGCGCCGCCGAATTTCCAGACCGGGATGCCGAGCTTCCTGGCCTTATCGGCAAGGTTGTCGTTGACGCCCGTGCCGTGAAGTGCATCACGCGCTTGGAACGCTGAATGCCGAGCAGGTCCGACTGGCTCGAAGCGCAGCGGATTTCACTAATACACCATGCTTCACTACAAAGTGAAATAGCAGATTGCGGTGAAATCAGTTGCCAATTTCACCAAACTAGGCTATTTCATTTCACAATGAAAACCTATGAACGAGTGAAAGAGATCGAAAGCCAAGTCGCTGACGCATTGCGTCAGCAGCTGGAACGGATTCCCTCGCTCAAAATCCAGTCCATCGACCAAGAATGGGACCTGCGAACCGGCCCCAATATGCCGATGGCCGGCGCTGACATTCTTGCCCGTGTCAAAATGGCGGATCGCGTCATCACGCTGATGTGCGAGGTGAAAGAGCCGGGATACCCGCGGCAGGTCCGAGGCGCGATCGATCAGCTTTATGCCTGTATGGCGCGGTATCAGACTCTGGCGCATTCCGACGTCGTCGTTCCTCTGGTCGCCGCGTCATGGCTCTCTCCCGAGTCGCGCAACATCTGCGCGAATGCGAGGATGGGCTGGCTCGACCTTGCCGGCAACTGCCGGATCGCTTTCGACAACGTCTTTATCGAGCGGGAGACAGCCGACAAACCGAAGCCGGCGGCGCGAAACTTTCGCGCCGTCTTCTCACCGAAGGCGGGGCAGGTCCTGCGTACGCTTTTGCGCGATCCCAAAAGGCCCTGGAAGGTGGCCGACCTCGCCGAAGCAGCGGATGTCAGCCTCGGCCATGCCAGCAATGTGCGGTCGGCGCTGCGCGACAGGGAATGGGCCGCAGTGGATGACGAAGGCCTTCACCTGACCGCGCCGGACGCTATGCTGGATGCCTGGCGCGATTCCTACGAGCCGGTTCGAGGCAAGCGTTCGTCCTGGTACACTATCCTTCACGGGCGCCAGTTGGACGAAGCGCTTCGCGAAACGTTGAGCCGGCGCGAGACGGACGGACATGCCATGCTTGGCGGTCTTTCAGCAGCACAGTGGCTTGCGCCTTATATGCGCGGCAACTTGACGACTCTCTATGCCGACACGGCGGCCATGCCGGAACTGATCGAGGCGCTCAAGTTGAAGCCATCGAAGAGCGGCGCCAATGTCGAAGTGATAGAACCGGATGATCCAGCCATCCTGAAGGAGCGCGTCGAGGTTCCCGGCGGACCGCCAGTCTCGTCCCCGATCCTTACCTATCTTGACCTCTCGCATCTCGACGACCGTGGGCGTGAGGCCGCCGAACATCTAAGAGAAAAGTTGCTCAAATGGCATTAGCGCCCGATCCACAATCCGCCGCCGACTATACCGACCGCGTCAGCGCTGCGGTCAAATCCGCGCTTATGGAGATCGGACAGATCCTTGGCAGTTTCGAGGGCAAGTTCGCTGTTGTCGGTGGAGCCGTACCGTGGCTGCTTCTGGAGGCCGACGACATGCAGCATGTGGGCACGATCGACATTGATCTGACGCTGGATGCGGAGGCGCTTGGCGATGGCGAATATGTTCGGCTGGTCGAGGCCCTCATAGGCAATGGCTATTCGCAGAGCGCGGAGCACCGACGGTTCCAGCTTGTTCGCACGATTGAAGTGGCCGACGGTGGGCCACCCGTCGACGTGATCGTCGACTTCCTGATGCCGCGTGACGCTGAGATCGAGAAGAACATTCCCCCTCTCCTATCGGAATTTGCAGTGCAACGCGCGTCCGGTGCGGAACTGGCCGTGCGCTTTCACCAACTGACGGCGATTGAAGGCACGATGCCGGGCGGCGGACATAACCGGGTGAAGATTGCCGTTGCCTCCATCCCGGCGCTGCTGGCGATGAAAGGCCAGGCACTGATGCGGCGCCAGAAGCGCAAGGATGCCTACGACGTTTATTACTGCATCCGCAATTACGAAGGCGGTCCCGAGGCGCTCGCTGAGGTCTGTCGCCCACTGCTTGACATCAAGGATGCGCGTGAGGGCTATCTGGGGATCGCGGAGAAGTTCGCGAAAGAGGATATGATAGGACCGGTGTGGGTGCGCCAGTTTGTGGAAGGAACGCCGCATATCGGTGATCGCACGCCAGCGCAGTGGCAAACAGATGCCTTCGGACAGGTGCATGCCTGGATGGCGGCGCTCGGGCTGGCTGACTAGGTGTGGCCTTCCGATCCGCTTCCGGACACCGATAATCGACGGTTCCTGTCGTAACGGGAACGCCTGCTTATCGAAAGTCGCATGTCTTCATCTTGATCTTGCGGATGGGTCACAAGGGTCGACAACGTCTCGTGACCAGAAATTTTTAAGCGGCGGCTCTCGTGGATCATGCCTCAGGGCTATCCATTCTCGAGTCGCGGGCGGCATTGTTGAGGAAATCATCCAGCGAGGGCGCCGTCTTATCGGAACTGGTAATCAGGGTCTGCGACCACAGGATCGAAGCTTCGTAGACAGAACTGCAGATCCATTCACCGCCCTGTCTGAACCAATGGGTCGCCTCGGGCAGGAGATCGACGGAGACCGGGTGGCGCGCAAAGGGGTTGTGGAAGACTTCCATCTCCGCCGTCCATGGCTCGTAGCCATGCGGCCAGAGCCCGCGATAGTCGGCACTCGTGATGTCGAGACAAAATGGAATACCCTTCAATGCGCCGGGTGTTCGGTCGAAGAAATTGCCGATGCGGGTGTAGCGATGACCGGCAGGCGCGCCACCGCCAGAGATGGCCACGCGATTGAGTTTGGCCATCGAGCAGGCATTCGTGAAAATCACAGCGGATAGCTCGGCATGCTCATCGTTGGCGAACAATCCCGCGGGAAATCGCGCGGGTCCCAGCAAATGTTCGGCCGGCATCGGCACAGCCTGCGGCCGGCCGTCGACCTCCGCGACCGTCGCTCCCGAACCAAGCAGGTAGCCGATCAAGCCTTCGCGGCTCCACATCATCGAGCCGGATGCCTGGAAGTCGGCAACGGCCAGGATGAACGGCTTGCCGTTGGCATGTGGAAGCTGGTCGTACCGCCGTGCAAGTTTGTTGCCGATCGTTTTGGCGAAGCGCAACGCCGCCGCGCCGAAGAAGACTTCCTCGCGATTGGTCGGCATGTCCGCAAAGGCGGCGTTGACGTGATTGTACGGCACAGCAGGATTGGCCGTAACTGCCTCCACCATGCTTCACCGCCAAGCCGGTTCTCAATGCGGAAATCCGGCGATTCAAAGGGCTGCTCGACAAGCAGACCCTGCTCGCGAAGACGCGAGAAGCTGCGCTTCCCACAGCCGGGTATGGAAGTTGGTTGTCTGGCAATCGCTCACCCAATTGCGGTCGGGTCTCGGCAGCGCAAGATACAGCTGGTTCAACGCCCAGGCCGCCGGTTGATGGGTTTCCATCCCCAACATCCAAAACACCTCGCTTGGCTCGCGGCCGGCGAGATCGAAAAGTGGCGCTTGCATAGGGACGCCGGGCGGCAATGGCTCAAGCGCCAACCCGTCGGCAAGCTCGGGCTCAAGGGCCGTGGCTGCCGCGTCTATCGTGGCGAATCCATCGGCGCGCTTGGTAACCGTCCAAACGGAATCCACTCGCCGTCGCATGACGATGACGTGGAATGAATCGCTCTCGGGGTTATGCGTGACAATGCCACATCCATTTCCGTCATTTGAGCCCCATGCCGCGACCGGTGGCTCCTCGCCAAAGGCATGCCCGCGCGGCAACGCTAGCGCATAGAAATCAAATTCCCACTGCGGGATTTTGCGCCTCACCACTCCCTGTCACGGACGCCCAGCTGCAGAGCGCCAGCTTCACATCGATTGGCGGGGGCGCGTCAACAATACAGGCCCCTCAAGACTGTTTTCCGCGACCCAGACAAACTCGCAAGCACGCATATTCGAACAATAACTGCCGGTGACGCAGAACGAAGTGCCTTTCGATTTTCTATGCCACCCGGCTCGTCGATTGTTTAAGCTGGCGAAAGCGAGTCAGTGGGTGGGCACATGGAAGTCTACTGCAAGGGCATTGCCCGTATCCGTCACGCGTCGAGTCGTGAAATCTTTGAAGTCGGAGCGGAAGATTTGGATTGGGACGCCGTTGGCGGCGATGAGCGCCAGATGGGACCGGAAATCCATTATGAGGCGGTGATCGACCATCCGGAGCTTGGCGACCTGACCTGGGGGCTTTGGGAGTATCCCGTCGGCATCGAAAACTATCACAACACAGATATTGGCAGGAACGAGCTCGTCGAAGACTTCGACTACGGGCTTGAGCATGGTGAGAGTAACCGGACGATTGGCTCGACTATCAGGCATCGTCCAACCCATATCGGGTTTTCATGGACTCCTATCACCACACGGGTGATCTGCTCGCCGATCATGGTGGATATCACGGCGACCATCTCGTGAACCGGATGATCTTCTCCCACCAGGTCACGGCGCTGGAAGCATATCTCGGCGACACTCTGCTCAATGAGGTTATGGGCGACAAAGCGGCTATGCAGCGTTTGATTGATCAGGACGAGGATCTGGGGAAGAAGAAATTCACTCTGTCCGAGGTGTCAAAGGAGCCCGCGTTGGTCGAACGCAGGGTCCGGGAGCACCTGCGTTCTGTCATGTATCACAATCTCAAAAAGGTCGACGTTCTCTACAACATCGCTCTCGGCGTGCGAATTCTGGACCTCGCCAGCGACAAAGCCAGCCTGTTCAAGGCCGTCTTGCTTCGTCACGATTGCGTCCACCGCAACGGCTTCGACAAGGAGGGCAAGGAGATCGACGTCTTCACGAAGGCGTTCGTCCAGGAGACGGCGGACCTGATCAAAATCTTCGTTGAGGAGATCCAAAACGCAGTACAGGGTCGGCCTTCGTAGATTGGCGGGCCTTCACACGTCCGCTTGATTCATCTCAACCTGGGGCGCGAGGATGTCTATTGCCTTCCAATGCTCGCCGTCGATCACCGTTACAAATTCCCGGTCCCAAACGCCAAATCGCTGCTGCAGCGGACGCGTCGCTAAGGGGTTGTGGACGTAGGTCAGCGGGCGGGTCTTCCGGGAAAGATTTCCGAGACTGACGCGAGACCAGAGAACGCCGGAGACGTCGCTGAAGAGTGGGTTGAGGAAAGCAGTGCGCTCGACCGGCTTACCCTGGCGCGCAATTTCAGGCGACGCGTGGAATCCTTCCTCGACTATCTCGTCTGTTGCGCGATCGATGGTGATGTAGGCGTCACCGATGGGGAACAACGATGTCAGGATCAGCGGGGGCTTTTCGGGGACATAGACACCGAAGCGGCTGGCGCTGATTGCGATCAGACGCACGTCATCCGCGCCGATGTTGCCCTCTTTAAGATACTTTTTGATGACCTTGAATTTCGTCCAGAATGCGCTCGTCATGCGTAGCTGAGCCTGGCGCACGGGCGCCGCAAAGAGGCCGCCGCCTTGGGCGCGTGACCTGGTCTGGGCCGGGATTACCCTCGTCCGGGGCAATGGCCTCGATCCAGATACGCCCACTATCAGTCAGGACGCAGAGGTCGGGTTGCCCACCTTCGCGCAACCGTTCGGACGTCGGCAGCAGCGCATGCCCAGCCTCGAGGAAAGTCCAACCGAGATACATTTCCCAGAAGCGGGCATCGACATCGCGAGCGAAGCCGTCGCGAAAATCTGGATCGGCATAGGGCTCGTAGCGCTCCCACATGCCTTCGATGATGCTGTGCAGTCGCTTTTCCTCGGGATGCTCAGCGGCCCTAAGGTTGATGAAGCCCTTGTTCATGTTAGGGCCGTCGAAGTCGAAGATGCGAGTCACGATTATCCGTTCCGAACTATCACGCCGTTCGCCGGCTGACACGGTCATGCTCGGCTATCAGGAATGTCAGATAGCTGCGGATGAGATTGCAGTATAGGCGAGCTTCGTCGATGCCCAGTGCGAGACCCTCCTTCAGATCGGTGCCATGCCGCACGCCGCCACCAGTCGGAGAAGACAGGTAGCCGTGCAGTGTCATCATCCATTGCAAGATCTGCCTTGATGGCCTCGGCCGCGTGCACGGAGCTCACCGATGATCTTATTGAAGTAGCGCCCTTGGATGCTTCCGTCCGGGACATCAAGTCCGCGGAAAGCGGTGGCGATGGTCTCCAGCAACCACAGAACCTCCTGAACGGCCTGTCGTCCGTTTCCCTGCGACAGAGCCCGCTCGGACGCGTCGAGCGCTACAGAGATCAGCGTCGATGCTTGCGCATCGACAGAGGGCAGCTGCTCAGGAACGGCGATCGGAACATGGGCTCGGGTCGCGCGCAAAGCCGGAGGATCAATCTGATAGCCGGCGCCCGCGTCGGCAAGAATACGGTTGAGGCGCGCGACGTCCAGTAGGGTTATGTGGGACCACTGATTGGCGATGTCGCTGCAGCCGTCGCAGAAGGCCTCAATGAATAGCGGAGCATTTTCGCTCGCCACATTCATGAGTTTGTCGAGATCGTCGGAAGCCCAGCTCACGCTGCTGCTGGGGTAGTAGGGCGCACCACCCGCACCGGCAAAGCGAGACTTGAAGCGCTCCAAAATCGTGCGGCGATCGCCTTGGCTGCAAATGCGGTCAATCAGATCGCGAAACGCATGGTTGACCGTCGGCTCAATCGGGCCGGGACTGTCGAAGCGCCAGTTTCCATCAAATTGCAGCATTTGAACTACCTCGAAGCGTTGAAGCGGGCGATACGGCTCCGAGCGAAGGGGATTGAGAAAATGGAGATCGGCGAAGGCCTTTTGATTGTCAACGATCCGTGAAGGGATCACAACGTGAACAGGGCTAACTCCTAAACGTGGGACAAACCAGGGAGCACGTCACCACCCGAGACGTTCCTGGCCCCTAAACGAAAAAATCGCACCGGTTAGACCGGGGACGGTTATTGGTTTTTGACAGAATTGGTTGCGGGGACAGGATTGGTTTTTTGTCCCGCGGCGTCGGCTTTGCCTCCTTGCAAGGCAGGCCCCTGAGCCAAGGCAAATCGATGGCCAGCCAGCCGAGTATCAAAACGGCCCGCACGAGGCGGGCCGTTTTGCCGGCTGAGCTGAATGTGTCATTTGTCGAACGCTACATGGATGGTGTCGAACTTTCCAAGGGTGCAGTTCAAGGCATTCGCTTCGACATCGTCGATGGAGAACCGTCGTTCAGGGTTGGCGTTCGTCCTGGCGAGCGAGGCGATATCACTATTGAGATCACGGTCGCGGCTGCGCAGACACTAAACAGTCTGCGTAGTGGCGATCCGGCATATTCGCCATCGATCTACCATTTTCGGCGCATGGGTCAGATGGGGGTTGATGGCGACCCTTCCTGGATGGGCAGTTGGTTGGCGGTAAGCTCGGCGTGGTTTGGTCGTCTATGTCTGCTCGGAGCAGGCTTCGGCGACAAGTGGCGCTGCTTTGCGCGTCGACGGCGGCGTCCATAGGTCAATCGTCTAAGGGGCGCTGTCGTCATACGCTGACAGGTCTTCCCTAGCGGTCCAACTCCCGGTTTATGCAGGGTCTCGTTCGTCTCACGGCGTCGAGGAGGCTTGGCGGATTTGGGGGCAACCGGGAACTGCCGTTGACTCTATGGCGAAAGGCGTTAGCGGTCTGTTTGACCTCCTTCATCCCGCTATCGAGTTTGACGCCTGCGGCCAGGAGACACTCGCACGCTTTGTAGAGATCAAACCAGTCAGGGGCTCCGGCTGAATAGGCCAACGCTTCAGCAAGAATAGGTTGGGCGGCAGCGGCTTTGTATCTCTCTTGCGCGATCGATGGTGCCGCTTCCTCGACGATCGGCTCACCATGCTGGTCAAGGATCTGAAACCTGGCCGCCCCGGCGCCAAATCTAAAATGCGCTGTCTCGGTCTCCATGATGAAATCTACCAATAATCGGTCCCCGAATAAGCGAACCGTTCCGGTCAACGTCACATTTGATTTGCCAACAATTCGGGCCACGATCGCATTCATTTCCCTGACGGCCAACTTACCAGCGTCATAGGCTTCTCGGGGCGTGGAACTAGCGCCCAACCGGGCCACGTTCAAAACAAGATGCTCTTGCCCGTCCTGACTAAGCACCTCAACGGAAGGGTCGAACGGAGCCGAGAATAAATCCAGCCAGTTGCGCCGCTCGGCTCCATCAGCCCTTAGAAGCAGCCGCACCGGTTATCCTCGCGGTTGTAGGGAGCTAATGCAGTCTCCGTAATATGTGATGACGTCATTCCCAGGCGCGGCTATCGAAACAGAGGTGGGCATTCGAAGGGAAAACGTCAGCTCCTGTACCCCTATTTCGGCAACCATCAAACTTGATCCGACGCTTAACGGAACGGGCGGGTTTTGTCCGACTTGCAGGGTATTGTCGTTAGCTCCCATCCCGCCACGGAACGTTAGCAGCATCGGAGGCAGGTGCTCAAACTTGCAGGAGACCACAGTCGGTTCTCCCGCCGCAAGCGCAACCATCTGAAAGGGCAGGCACAAAGCCAAAGCCAGTCCAATTAGTCTCGCTGTCATCGTCGCCATTCCTAGCATAAGGTTTCGCACGCCTGCCCGTCGCCATCCCGGTCGAGCTTGCCGCCCCACGGACAATTACTGAGATACCATTGAGCCTCGTCGCACGAGCTGATTTGCGAGCATTTCCGCCGCGGCTGGCATGAGTAGCTTTGGGCTACCTGTTGACGGCTGATGATGCCGACTGGTTGGCTCACCGCCGATTGGGCATTATCTCCATGCCCGGCGCGCCATTCCCACGGCGCTTGGAACTTTCCGACCCACAGCCCGACCTTCGCCGCTTCCGCCTTCCCCTGCTGCGCTGCATAGGCACCATGGCTGTAGCGGGGCCAGTCGATCGCCTGGCCGTGTTCGACCATCCAGGCGGCCACGCTGGCGCCATCGGCACGCTGGCAGTCGCCGACAAAGCGGTGATAACGATCCCAGGTCACGAATGTGCATTGCACTGGCTTAGACGCGGCCAGGAAGGTGTCAAGCGCCTGTGCCGATTGCCGGCCGCAGGGATAGTCGGCCCCGCTCGCATTTTTACAAAGCTGCTGGCTCTCCGGCGCGTCGATGCCGTTGAAGCGGATGCGCTGTCCGTGGATTTCGATCGTGTCGCCGTCGATGACGGATGCCACGCCGGCAATCGTCGCCAGGCCCGCGCTGGTCCAATTCGGCAGATGGAGCTCGGGCATGTGGTCGCTGTGTTGCATGGCCGTTTGCGCAGCCAGAGCGCCAGCCGCGACCACCGTCACCAAGATCAGGCGCCTTTGCACCATGCCAAGTGGCCTCCGGCGAGGCGATCGCATTCTACGCAGCATTGCTAGTTCGCCTCATGTCCGGTGCGGCCGCCCGGTTTCGCTTCGGCGGCACGTTCACCACAAGCCCGGCCTAGGCTGTCAACCCCATTGCGCAGATCGCATGGATGATTGCCAGAGTCCCCGCCGCCACCTTGGCGCGCACCTTGGCCTGGCGGTGTCAGCGGGATTCCGCGAAAGGCCTGGATGACTCCAGCTGTTCGCTGGCCGTCGCCCTCGATATGCGTGTTCTGACTGTTCGGGTTGAACGGGTCGACTATCTGGGCAAGGCTATTGGCGCGATTGGCGTCGCCGGCAGAGAGCGTCACGCTGTCATAGTGATTGAGATAATCCGCTGCGCAGCCGCTCAATGCCAGAACGATGCCAAGGCAGATCGCCAGGTTCCACTGCATGGCCCCTAGACCGGCGCCGGGTTTATGCCGGCGGCTCTCAGTTGCGCACCAAGCTTCGCTCGAGTCCCACACGCGGGCTTGTCGCCGGCGACGCACTTGTTATTCGCGTCTGACCAGTCCAGCAGCGCCGTATTGATCCAGCTGCCAGGTGCACGCTGGATCCCATAGGGTGTCGGTGGCGCGCCACCAGCAACGGCTGGAGCTGCCGTGGCACCCTGGCCATGCGGGGCACGCTTCCACCCGCTTAGGATGAGGCAGTTCTTCATATAGTGATCTTCGGCAGCCAAGTTGCCGAGGGCATTCCCGATTCCGGCCCCCGCAACAAAGCCCGGGGACCCGATAGCAATATAGCCTTGGTCAACCGACCCCTTATGCATTTCGCATTGAGCGTGGGCGACGTAGAAACTAGGCCCGTAGCCTATTTGCATGTAGTCGGCTTGATTGCTTGTTTGGCAGCCGCCCAGCGCTGCCGTGGCACCAAGTGCCACAAATGCTTTTATTCTCATCCCCCAGCCCTCCCAAGGCCGAGTTAGCATCTCCTAAAGTTGAATTTGTTGCAAGAGTGATGAACAAATCTGGTAAATTCCACCTGCCGGCAGTTCGTAGACTTCCCTATTACGACGGATATACCCCGCTATTTTATCCATCATTCCGTGGGATTGAAGATGCGAAACAGCGAATTGGCGCAACGGCTATGCAAGGGCTGGACCCCATGGGCAAAGGGTCCAGGCGACCACGATATTGAGAAAATATGGTGGGCGGCCCGCGTGCTGCATTTTCCGAAGCTGAACTTCTCGACATGGTTCGACGGCTCGGAAGTCGTCGGCACCTGGCATCGGGGATTTCGTCAGAAGTGGAATGCTTTTCCCTCTGACCCGATCGAGCATCTCTTACGGGATGTAGGGCTAAGGATTCCCCCTTACGTCCACGATATGAGCCCGCAGAGTAGAGTGAACCCCAAGCATGGGGGGTGGGGGATTCTGTCCTCCTTCGGCAATCAACACTGCAATTTCGGCGGGAGGCGCTCGATCAAAGATGCCGAGACCGAGATTACGGCTTTTGAAGGCGTGCAGAATCGACGGGAAGGGTAGCTTCAGATCATGCGGCCGGCAGCATTCGCCATAGCGCCGATTTGATCCGCAGTTGCAAAGCTCGGCCTCCTTAAACTGGGTTAGCCGATAATAGGGATCAGCTTGGCCCAGTTCATCCAGCATCGCATACTGGCGTCCCGGCCACCGATCAAACACCACCAAATGAAGCTGGCGAAGCGCCCATACGCTATAAAGGTCCAGCAACGTGCACAAATCACTGCCTGGCGACCAAGCTTTATCGAGCATGGGGTGATAAGCGCACACCGAGCCGTCAGGGAAATTGGTATGTCGCGGGCCGATCCATTCGACCTGCCCATCTTGCTGCCAGAACGCCCATCCACGCGGCTCGACCGCTGGCGTTTCTGGTAGGGCAATAAGGAATATGGCTTCTCGCGATAAGCCATCTATCACTTGGCTGCGAGCGAGAAGCCATACTCCATGGTCATCGGGGAGGAGAGTTGCGCCGGGGTATGCCCGTTGCACATTCTCTAGCTGCCCGGCGTAGTTGCCGGCGAGGCCGACGATCCGTGATCCGGCACGGGGCGCCCGTGATCTACCGGACGACCTTTGCCGCCGGGTGGACCTTTGCCATGATCGGGCTGCGGGTCCTCCCGCTCCTTGCTGTTGCTCATCACTTTTCTCCTGGACAGTGGGTGATGTGGGCTGTGGGTCGAGGATAACGATGCCCCCGTCCTTCACCCGCACGGGCCGGCGCGCGTCCAAACCGACGCCAATCCGATGCAACTCAGCCCGCGCATCGTCGGTCAACAACACTTTCATTTTGCTTGCCGATGTGCGAGTCTGTGTCACCAGCACAGGATGCATTCTGAAGCGAAGCGTGTCAAGGTGTGCTGATCGCACAATGGTGAACATGAACGAATTCGAAGAAAAGCTCGTCGGGGCGGTCCGCGAGAAGCGGGAACGCGAAGGTCTTAGTATAAGGGCATTATCGGGGATTGTGGGAATCAGCTTCTCCACGCTGGCCCGCATCGAGCGGGGCGACGGGTCGCCCGACAACAATTCCAAAATTAGGCTGCTCGAGTGGCTCGGCCCCGATGCCGATGAACACGAGCTTGGCTTTGATCGGGTGGCATTCGTTCACTTCCGCGCTGGCAAAAACGCGTCCTCCAAGACTGTGCAAACCCTGCTGGACGCTGCCGTGTGTCTTCGTCAGCACTATAGTAAGGGTGACATATCAGAACCGAGCAGCGCGCCGATAGATGCTGAAGTTATCGCCATGTCAAAGGAAGAGCTGGAGCAGACGGCCGAAGATTTCCGAAAAGATTTAGGATTGAAGAAAAGCGACCCGCTAGATCCATTCTATTTGGTTGTTGATTCTGTTATGGTAGAGCGATTGCGGGATACCTCCTGTATTACTGGAAAGGCAAAGAACACACTTGCTGGACCGTCGCGAGGCGAGTGGTCCGCTATGAGCGTTCCCTTAAATTCCGATCAGGATAGGTGGGTTGTCTTTTTAAACGACTACCATACCGTTGAGAGACAAAGAGTGACGCTCCTTGAGGAATATTGGCATATTCTTGCCGGGCACAAGCTGACCAAGATAGCTAAGATTGCTGGCTGCTTCGGTCGAACATATGATAGCGCTGAAGAGCACGACGCGTATTTCTTGGCATCGGCAACTTTGCTTCCACGAGACCCGATCAAGCGTATGGTCTCGGGTGGCAAAAGTGCCCCTGAGATCGCGTCCTTCTTCGGGACCTCACCGGAACTTGTTGAATATCGAATAAAGCGGCTCGGGTTGTGGCGCGATCATATTGGAAAGAAAGTGAGTCTGGCCAAACCCTAACGATGCCTTCCGTCGACCGCCAGCGGCGGTTGGTTCAACAAGGTCAGATTCGAGGCTAAGGGAAAACCGAGGGCAGTCACCTCCTCGACCTCTTGTGCAAGCTCATTGGTTCCGTGCGAACGTCTTGGAAGGATGGGAAGCGGTCGTCCGCTAAGAACCAGGCTCTGAAGCGCGCCGATCGAGAAAGGCGGCGTACAGCGCCGCCAACAATGCAAGTGCTGCCGATATCAGCATCATGATGAAAAGCGCGCGGATCGAATCCGCAAGGAACAGACCGGCGATGGAGGCTATGAGTGCTCCGCCGCCGATCCTCATTGCGGCGGCCAGTCCCGCAGCGGTGCCAACCAGATCCGGCCGTACCGACAAGGCGCCGCTGTTGGCGGCAGGCATGGTCAATCCGTTGCCGACGCCGATGAAGACGCAGGGGCCGAAGAAGGCCAGAACGTGAGTGATGCTAAATGTCGATAGGACCTGACCGGCCAACAGACCGGCGCAAGTCAGTAGACGCGCGAAAACAAGTGTAGTGCCCAGTGCGTTCTTCGAGGCGTAACGCCCGGCCAAATAGCTGCCGAGGATGAAGCCGGTGGGAACCAATCCCATGTAGAGGCCGAGCTTCGCGCTTGATCCACCGAGCGCGTCACCGACGACCAATGGTGCGCCTCCCAGGAACACATAAAACACCCCCATTGAGGACGCCATGCACAGTGTGTAGGCCCAAAACCGTGCTGAACGCAGGAGCAGCCGATAGGAGGCACCCGATAGGAGGCACCCGATAGGAGGCACCCGATAGGAGGCAAGATAGTTCCTGTTCGATCTAGGCAATGGAATTCTTCTGATCTCGCGCATGGATAGGGCAAAGGCGGCCGCACCGAGGATCGCGAAGACAACGAAGCTTGACCGACATCCGAACAGTTCGTCCAGCGACCCGCCAAACAAAGGACCGACCATGGGCGCGAGCGCCCATCCCATGGCGAGGTAACCGAATTTGCTGGCGGCTTCGCGTTCATCCGATGTCTCCTTGATGATGACCAGAGCGACGGAATAGCAGGGGCCGATGCACGCCTGCATCGCGCGAAACAGGAGGAAAGTGCCGATATTGGGAGCCAGAGCGCAGCCGGTGGACGCCGCGACAAAGATCGAGAGAGATATCAAGACGACCGGCCTGCGCCCAAATCGGTCCGACAGTGCGCCGCCGATGGCCTCTATGACGGCGGTGATGATCGCAAAGCCGGCGACCGACAGATTGACCAATGCGAAATCGGCTCGGAACGTTGCGGCAATGTTCGGCAGCGACGGCAAAATCATGTTCACCGGCAACACGGCAAGAGCCGAAAGCAAGATGAGAGTAATTAGCCGGGGTGGAGTAGCGGGTTCGGTGATGACCGTTTTCGCTGATATGTCGGTGTCCGGACTCCGAGTGGGGTTGTCGCTCGCCATGATCTCTTTCACCTTGTGATGGGATAAAAAGTGAGGGTCTGACGAGGCGGCCCGATTTCGGGCATAAAAAAAGGCCCCGTCAGGAGCCTGCTTACCGCGCATGGGTGCTTTCGCCGGATGGTTACACCATCCTGCCCATGCGCTCCCTTACCACCACGATGAAAACCATTGCGACGTTCATGGCACCATGAGCTAGGCGGAAAGTTTCATGCGGTCAAGGCAGGATGCATTCGACGTCGATGCCCGGTGATGCATCCCGAAGACAGCCACGCCTATTCCGACTGCAAGGACGCTTGGATGAAACGTGTCGAAGCGATGGCACTCAGCCGCTTTCCCTGAGAACACGTCTATCCTTAAATACGGTCCTCCGAGACGTGTTCAATCATGCAGGGTCACAGTTTCGAACCAACGTGGCGGTGGATTAGGACGCGTTGCTTCGACATACGCCAGTCATTCGTCCTGCCAGATCACGCGCTTCTCCCATCCGATTTAAACCGCATAGACACACCGCGAACGTACGATTAGCAGACGATTTCTACAACAGCGCTGTATTGGCGGTAGCCCTCTCCCGACTCGACCCCCCCATCATGGGATGTCATCGAGGGGACGAACTGGGCTACCCCCAGTAGCAACCACTATCGGCTTACGAGATAAGGTGCAGGTATTGCCGGCGTCTTAGCGCGCAGTGCGAAGTCTGGGAACCCAACCAATCCACAGAAATATTTTGTTGGTACTTCTGTTGGTAGGTGCCATGGCTGTGCGAACCACAACCGTTTGAAAGCAATGGCCGATTTCATTTACTTGGATTCCGCCTCTGGGCACCATCTTTTAAAAAGAAAATCAAGTCTTATAGAGCGACCACCTGATCGTTCTCGTGTGGCATGCGCCTGTTGCAGCGCGTTCGCGAGTCGGCGCTTAGGCTTTCTTGTCGCCATTGGGATTTGGTGCCGGCGCCTCCCGCACGTCTCGCGGTGGCGGATCGACATGCTCAAGCTCCGACGGAGCTTTGTCTGGCCGATCGACGGGTGGCTGCGGGCCGGGCTTCGGCTGTGGTTCTTTGATCTTGGCTGGCATATCCAGTTAACTGGGATCCACAGGCTCTTGTTCCCTGATGCCTTAAAGGACCTGGAGACCGAAGCCGCCAAAAGCGTGTCACTGAAACAAACAGATCACAGTTTGCGACAGTCGGGATGAATGATGGTCCGAAGAGCGTTCTAACTTTAGTTCGCCGGGCGCTCACAAGACCCCGAGCGCCCAAAATCAAATGCTTTTGGGAGAACGATCATGAGACATCTCCTCATTCCGATGGTGGCAGGCTTGTTCATAGGTTCCACCAGCATGGCTTTGGCCACCAATGTTCACACGGTGACGGGCACGACAGGTCAGCCCAGCCAAGAAATCGGAACTGCTCAAACAGGAAGTGCGACCCCCGGCCACGCCAGCTCTGCCCCGGGCTCAGCTTTCAACCCGGATGGAAATGCCGGAACACATTACGCCGGCACCCAGCCGCAAAACTCGAAGAATCCGAAGAGCGTATCTCAGTACGACGTGGCCGGCTTCCAGCAGTCCCATAATAGGTGACAGCACGGTCCGCGGAACAACAGGCCCGGCCGCCGAAGCAGCCGGGCCAACGCATCCCGCCAAGTTGACGCCACTTGTGGGCGTGAGCTCGGGAAACTCGCCGGCACCACGCGAAAACCGCGGCGAATCTGCTGATCCGAGCGTTTTCTAACCTCGGATCTCGGAATTTATCGGGCCAGGCTCACTTCTCGGCGCGGTGGGGGGTACTCACGGATATCGATGGACGGAACGACTTTGCTCTCACCGGGCTCCTGGGGGATTCAATTTGCTTGGCGCCCCACCATCCCTAGGGCAAACTCCCTGCCGGGTCTGCAGGAGGTGAGATGAGAGCACGCGCGGCTACGCTCGGGGATCTCGAGGATGTCTTCCATGGCCTGTCCAAGCGGATGTCGGACGAGTACGTGGCGGCCGGCAAGGACAGCAAGATCGCCTACGACAATCTGATGATGAATTTGAAGGAAGGCCGGGCGCATGCGCTCGTTGAGGGCGACAAGGCCGTGGCGATCATTGCCTGGCACGAGAACAGCGATGCCGCCGATACGCTGTTTGCCGCGCAGGAGGATTTCTTCCGCGCCTCGACGGTGCGCTTCTGCAAGCGGCATATCAGGCATATCCAGGCGCTGGCCGGCAACCTTCCGATCCATTCGCGCAGCTGGCTGCAGGGGCCTGACGTCGCCAGATGGTTCGGCATCATCGGCTATGTCGAGCGGGGCCAGGAGAACGGCGCCAATCTGTTCGAACTGCCACCGGCTCGCCTCGCCTAGGGAACCCTGGCTGCGGTAGCTGTTCTTCTTTGCCGCGAACGCCGACTGTACATCGCCATCGCCCGCGCAAATTCGTCGATGCGGGTCACCGTCTTCGCCTCCAATCGCTTTAACGCGGCGGCCTTTGCGAATTGCACACTCGGCCGCCTCATGAACTGCCTCGGCAAGCGGCTTGCGCAGGACGACGATTGGCGGGATGTTGCTGGGGGGCAACCGGGGCCAAACCGGCAGGCCGAGACCAATATGGCTGCTGTAAAATGTCGCGAGCTTGCGTCGCCTTTCTTGTCTTTGTTGCCTTGCTGATGCCGGTAGAGGCAAGCGAACGCATGTCTCATCTGTTTGATCGCTCCAACCTGCCGATCGCCTATTTTCGCGAATCGGATCTTGTGACCGCGTACGCGACTGCAATGGCGCGCTTCCGTCTGCAGTTCGCAGGGCGCGCCGGCGAAACCAATCTTGCGATCCCTCTCGAACCATTGCTTTTGCGGGCGGAATTCCGGGCGCGGACATGGCGCTCGGCGGACGGCAGCTTGTTGCAAGGCTTCGCCGGCAAGGGCGGCTTCCGATTGACTATCGGTAACTGCCTGGCGCGTATTTGCGCAGCCAGCGAATGCAGCGATGCCGGTTGGCCGGTTTACGCCTGCAGCGACGGACGCAAGCGCAAGATGTCCGTCACCGATTTTGTGACGGCAAGATTCGATGGCATCCCCTATCGTCGACTGAGCGCCCCTCCTTCACAGCAATGATGGCGCGAGGTGGTTCTACCGAGACAGGTGTTCAGCCAGGGCGGTATTCGGTTGCCGCAGCGCGAAAGCCGCCTGTACCGAGCGGTTGACCGTCACCGGCAGGATCGGAGGCGACAAACCCGAGAAGGTAGGTGACGCGATCGGGCAACAGCTCCGCAAAACCATCCCCGAGAGGGGCCCAGAGCGGTGCCGGGCGCATCCGCCACAGCGCGATCGGGTTGCGCTCGGCAGGCGTTGATGGTTTGTTGCCGGTCAGCGGAGATCAAGTGATGCGAGAATCCATGGGTCAAGACGAATACGGGTCGGCGAACCCCTTCGATCCGGACGACCTGCCGAATTTGAACGCGATCGGACCAGGGATCGGCAACAACGACTTCGAGAAATACGCGGTCGCCGTGATCATCGTGTTCGGCGCCCTGATCATCGGCGGGCTGATGGCCGCGTCGATGACTTTCGGCCATCGCAACGGCTTCCTCTTCGCTCTGGGCGGCGCCACGTCGGCCTGGATATCGGGAAATGCGCTTTTGCTCGACCGGCCACGCATCTATGCGCTGTTCGTCGGCATTGCCGCCTTGATGCTGATTGCATCGACCATCACGCTGGTGACCTGACGGCTCCTGCCGGGCCATGAAGCGGAGGCCGCTCCCGAAGGGTGGAATCCGGCCTCGTCCGGCAAGGAACAGGCTTGCGGCCTGTCAATATCCAAGCGCTTCGCCCGACGCCGCGCGGCTGTCGATGGCGCCATTGTAGCGCGCGCCGCCGCCCTTCTCGATTTCCGCCAGGCTCTTGCCGCCGACGAGAATGCCCGCCGCCTGGCCCCAGCTCTGGTGAGCGAGATCGAGGTGATAGCCCATACCGGCGAGCAGCCTTTCGGTATCGGGCGAAAGCCCGAACGGCTCGACATAGACCGTGTCGGGCAGCCATTGGTGATGGATGCGCGGCGCGTCGATCGCCTCCTGGATGTTCATGCCGTGGTCGATCACATTGACGATCGCCTCCAGCGTGATGGTGATGATGCGCGAGCCGCCCGGGCTGCCGATGACCATGAACGGCTTGCCGTCCTTGACCACCACGGTCGGGCTCATCGAGGACAGCGGCGTCTTCTTCGGCTGGATAGCGTTGGCCTCGCCCTGGACCAGGCCATAGAGATTGGGCACGCCGGGTTTCTGGGTGAAGTCGTCCATCTCGTTATTGAGCAGGATGCCAGTGCCATCGGCCACGACGCCGGCGCCGAACGAGCCATTCAGCGTGTAGGTCACCGCGACCGCGTTGCCGTCCTTGTCGATGATCGAATAATGGGTGGTCTCCTTCGATTCGCCGAAGCCCTTCGGCATCAAATCCTGCGACACGCCGGCGCGGAACGGATCGATCTTGTCGCGGATGTCCTTGGCATAGGTCTTGTCGAGCAGCTTCGAGACCGGATTGTCGACGAAATCCGGGTCGCCGAGCGCCGAGTTGCGGTCGACATAGGCGTGGCGCATCGCCTCGACCATGACATGGACCGTCTCGGCCGAGCCGGCACCGAGATAGGACAGCGGATAGCCTTCCAGCACGTTGAGGATTTCGCAGATGATGACGCCGCCCGAGCTCGGCGGCGGCGAAGAGATGATCTCGTAGCCGCGATAGGAGCAGCTGACGGGCTTCAGCTCGCGCACCGCATATTGCTCGAAGTCACCCTTGGCCAGGATACCGCCCTTGGCGCCGCTCGCCTTGACGATGGCGTCGGCGATGGCGCCTTTGTAGAAGGCATCGGGACCTCTCTCGGAAATGGCCGAGAGCGACCCGGCAAGGTCGGGCTGAACCAGCTTCTCGCCGATGCCATAGGGCTTGCCCTCGGGTTTGAGGAAGATGGCGGCGGCCGCCGGGTCCTTCGCCAGCCTGTCGGCGCTGCCGGCGAATGAAGCCGCATCGCCCTGATTGAGGATGAACCCGTCCTTGGCATAGGCGATCGCAGGCGCCATCAGGTCCTGCCTGGACAAGGTACCGTATTTCTCGCGCGCCATCTCGAAACCGGCCACGGAACCCGGCACGCCGACCGCGAGATAGCCGTCGAGGCTGGCGCCCTTCACCGGCTTGCCGTCCTTGTCGAGATACATGGTCTTGGTCGCGGCAAGCGGCGCCCGCTCGCGGAAATCGAGGAAGGTCGATTTGCAGTCCTTGAAGCGGATGGTCATGAAGCCGCCGCCGCCGATATTGCCGGCATTGGGATAGACGACGGCCAAGGCATAGCCGACGGCGACAGCCGCATCGACGGCATTGCCACCCTTTTTCAGAACCTCCACGCCGACTTCGGAAGCCAGATGCTGGGCGGTGACGACCATGCCGTTCTCGCCCTTGGCGGGTGCCGGCGAGGCGGCGAAGACGGCGGCGGATGGTATGAAGGCGAAGGTGATCGAAAGGCTGACGGCAATGAGCGTCCGGCGGGTGAGGTGCATGGCGGGACTCCTAAGCGGGACGCCTAGGAAAGACCTTCGGGGGGCGTTAGTCCAATAACAATTGAATAAGCGCGTGAGAGACCCCCTCACCCGGATTGCCAAGTCGAATTGCAAGGGCAATTCGGGCAATCCGACCTCTCCCCAAGGGGAGAGGAGCTTGCACCGGCGCTGACCTCTTCTCCCCTCGGGGAGAAGTTGGCCGCGAAGCGGCCGGATGAGGGGGAGTGGCTCGACCTCAGACGATACCGCCGGAACCACCTGCGACTGCAGGCCGTTCGGCCGCGACCTTGGCGCGGTAGCCCGCCGCCCGATAGGCGGCGACCGGATCGATGGCGCCACCGGTCTTCAGCCGCGCCATGGCCAGGATCGGCTCGACATCGGTGCGATAAGCAGCCTTCAGCGTCTGCGTCGCCATCAGCGCGTCGTTGGCCTCCTGGAAGCCTTCGAGCGCCTTGCGGTCGACCAGCAGCGCCTGCGCATAGGCACGCTGCACCTCGACCGCCGACAGCATCAGGCTTTCGATCGGATCGGTGACGTTGTGGCTCTGGTCGAGCATATGCGCGGGATCAAAGCCCTCGGCGCCGGATAGCTCGGCATCGACCAGCTCGTTGAAGACCAGGAAAAGCCGGTAGGGATCGATCGAACCGGCGTCGAGGTCGTCGTCGCCATATTTCGAATCGTTGAAGTGGAAGCCGCCGAGTTTCTTGAACTGGATCAGCCGCGACACGATCATCTCGATGTTGACGTTGGGCGCGTGATGGCCGAGGTCGACGAGGCAGAACGCCTTGTCGCCCAACTCCTTGGCGATGATGTAGTTGGTGCCCCAGTCCTGGACGACCGTGGAATAGAAGGCCGGCTCGTACATCTTGTGTTCGGTGAACAGCTTCCAGTCGGCCGGCAGGCCGGCATAGACCTCCCGCATGGCGTCGAGATAGCGCTCGAAGGCCTTGGCGAAATTGACCTGGCCGGGGAAGTTGGAGCCGTCGCCGATCCACACCGTCAATGCCTTGGACCCAAGCGTCTCGCCGATCTCGATGCATTCGAGATTGTGCTCGACGGCTTGCCGGCGAGCACCGGCATCGGCATGCGACAACGAACCGAACTTGTAGGAGAATTTCTGGTCCTTCGCGTCCGAGAAGGTGTTGGAATTCATGGCATCGAAACCGAGACCGAAGCGGGAGGCCGCCTGCTTCAGCCGGTTCGGATCGGCCTTGTCCCACGGAATGTGCAGTGAGACGGTCGGGGTCGCCTGCGTCAGTTGGCTGATGACGGCGCAGTCCTCGATCTTGTCGAAGATGTCGCGCGGCTCGCCGGCACCGGGAAAGCGGGCAAAGCGGGTGCCGCCAGTGCCGACACCCCAGGAGGGGATCGCGACCGCGAATTTCTCGACCTTGTCCCTGATGGCATCGATGGCGATGCCGTGGCGGTCGAGGCGCTCGCCGAGCGAGGCGTAGTCACGCTCGAGGTCGGCCTTGCGCGCGGCATTATTTTTTTCGACGACGTCGGCCGAGATGATCAATTCGGACACTGCTGTTCCTCCCAGTACTCGCACGGCTGGCGCCGCCCCTCATCCGCCCTTCGGGCACCTTCTCCCCGTAGAACGGGGAGAAGGAAGCTCAGCGCGTAAAGCTCTGCGCGTTGCCGGCGTCGACGTTGATGATGTTACCCGTCGATTTGGCCGACATGTCGGAGGCCAGGAAATAGATCGCCTCGGCGATGTCTTCCGGGAAGACGGAGCGCTTCAGCATCGAACGCGAGCGGTAGTGCTCTTCCAGATCGTCGGTCGACATCTTGTAGGCGGCGGCGCGCTGTTCCTTCCACTCGCCTGTCCAGATCTTCGAGCCGCGCAGCACGGCGTCCGGGTTGACGACATTGACCCTGATCTGGGCTTCCGCGCCTTCCAGCGCCAGGCAGCGGGCGAGATGGATCTCGGCGGCCTTGGCGGTGCAATAGGCGGAGGCGTTGGGCGATGCGGCAAGGCCGTTCTTGGAAGCGACGAAGACGATATTGCCGCCGATCTTCTGTACCCGGAACAGCCGGAATGCTTCCCGCGAGACCAGGAAATAGCCGGTCGACAATATGTCCATGTTCTTGTTCCACAGCGCCAGCGTCGTCTCCTCGATCGGCGCCGAGGAGGCTAGCCCTGCGTTGGACACCAGGATGTCGATGCCGCCGAACTCGACCGCCGTCTCGGCAAAGCCGGCGACGACCTGGTCTTCCGAAGTGACGTTGATCAGCACCGGGCGGACGAAATCCTTGCCATAGGTCTTGGCCAGTTCCTCATTGGCGCCCGCGAGCGCCGCCTCGTCGATATCTGCCAGCACCACGCAGGCGCCTTCGCGCAGCAGCCGGTTGGCCGTCGCGCGGCCGATGCCGCCGGCGCCGCCGGTGACCAGCGCGATCTGGCCGGCGAGCGACTTCGGCTTCGGCATGCGCTGCAGCTTCAGGTCCTCCAGCAGCCAGTACTCGATGTCGAAAGCCTCCTGCGCGGGCAGGCCGACATAGGAAGAGACGGTGGAGGCGCCGCGCATGACGTTGATGGCGTTGACGTAGAACTCGCCCGAGATGCGCGCCGTCGCCTTGTCGCCGGCGAAGGTGAACATGCCTACGCCGGGCATCAGGTAGACCACGGCGTTGGGATCGCGAATGGCGGGTGAATCCGGATGCTTGCAACTGTCGTAATAAGCCTGGTAGCCGACGCGATATTCGGCAATGTCGTCGGCGAGGCGCGCTATGACGGCATCGACATCAGGCTTTGCCGGATCGAATTCGATCACCAGCGGGCGGATCTTGGTGCGCAGGAAATGATCCGGGCATGAGGTGCCGAGTGCAGCCAGCGGGCGCAAATTCTTCGAGTTGACGAATTCGAGCACGGCGGCCGAATCGTCGAAATGGCCAATCTTGTGGCTCTTTTCCGAGATCAGGCCACGGATTTTCGGCATCAGTTTCGCAGCGATGTCGCGACGAGCCGAAGCGTCGAGCGACTTGACCACTTCGCCGCCGAAGATCGCCACACCCTCGGAGCGGCGCTCGAACCATTCGATCGCCTGGTTGATTACCGATATCGTCGTCTCGTAGCACGCCTTGGGCGTATCGCCCCAGGTGAACAGGCCGTGGCTTTCGAGGATGACGCCCTTGGCTTCAGGGTTCTCGACACAGAATTTTTCCAGCCACAGGCCAAGTTCGAAGCCGGGACGCTTCCATGGCAGCCAGCCGATGGCGTCGCCGAAGATTTCCTTGGTCAGCGCCCTGGAATCCTTCGCTGCGGCAATGGCGATGATGGCATCGGGATGCATGTGGTCGACAAAGGGCTTCGGTACGTAGGCGTGCAGCGGCGTGTCGATCGAGGCCGCCCGCGGATTGAGGTTGAAGGTGCAGTGGGGAAGATAACCCACCATCTCGTCCTCGTGCTCGACGCCGCGATAAAGCCCCTTCAGCGCCTGCAGCTTGTCCATGTAGAGGGTGGCGAAGCCATCAAGCTTGATCGAAGCGCTGTCGCCGCCCGATCCCTTGACCCACAGCACTTCCACATCCTGGCCGGTGAGCGGATCCTTCTGCCATATCTTCGAAGAGGTGTTGCCGCCGCCATAGTTGGTGACGCGCTTGTCGGAGCCGAGCGTGTTCGAGCGATAGACCAGAAGCTCGGGATCGCTCATCCCCTTGGCCTTCGCATCATCCCACAGATTGGCGAGGCGCGAGCCGGAGCGCTTGTCGAGCATAGGTAATCCTCCCTGGGGACGCAAAAAAACGCGGTCCATTTTGTCGGGAATGTCTACGCAAGACACAAACTTGTCAATCACAAACGATCAAGATCGATCATACTGCACTGCACAATGCAATTATATGATCGGAAATGATTGACACTGCTCGTTTTGGGTGCCTAGATGGCCAGGCAGGGAGGAACCATGCACGAAAAAGAGCGCCACAGGATCATTCTGTCCGCCGTCCAGGAAAAACCTGTGGTGACGGTGCAGGAAATGGTCGACCTGACGGAGTCGTCCGAGGCGACGATCCGGCGCGATATCGCGGCTCTCCATGTGCAGAAACGCCTGCGCCGTGTGCGCGGCGGCGCCGAGGCGATATCGCCGCCGCAGTTCATCGGGCTGGCCGGCCGGCCCTTCTCGGTCAACGAAACGCTCAACGCCGCGCAGAAGCGGGCCATCGCCCGCGAGGCGGTGGAACTGTGCAAGGACGGCGAGCCGATCATCATCAATGGCGGCACCACCACCTTCCAGATGGTGCATTTCCTGACCGGCCGCCGCATGCCGATCTTCACCAATTCGTTCCCGATCGCCGAGCACTTGCTCAAGCACTCCAAGAACACGGTGATGCTGTCGGGCGGCACGATCTACCGCGAGCAGAACATCATCCTGTCGCCCTTCGACAATGACGTGACGCGCAATTTCTACGCGCGCCGCATGTTCATGGGTGCTCAAGGGTTGGGGCCTCTCGGCCTGATGGAAGGCGATCCGCTGCTGATCCAGGCGGAGCAGAAGCTGATCGACCAGGCCGACGAACTGGTGGTGCTGGTCGATTCCTCGAAATTCCGCAAACGCTCCAGCCTGATCCTGTGCGGTCTTTCGCGCATCGCCACCGTCATCACCGACGACGGCATCGAGGACCGCGAAGCCAAGATGCTGGAAACCGCGGGGGTGACGCTGATCGTCGCCCGCAAGTCGACAAAGGAAGAATCTTCACTGCAGGCCTGAGACCAACTCACGCCCGCAGCGGCGATGGAATGCAACGCTCAAGGGAGGATACCAGATGAGCATCTTGAAGAAATTGATGGTGACGGCGGCCTTCTCGGCCGCCATGTTCGTGAATGCCGCCTACGCGGAAAACGTCAAGATCGCGCTGGTGGTCAAGTCGCTCGGCAACGGCTTCTTCGATGCCGCCAACAAGGGCGCCGAAGAGGCCGCCAAGGAACTCGGCGACGTCGACATCATCTACACCGGCCCGACCAAGGCGACCGCCGAGGCGCAGATCGAAGTTGTCAATTCGCTGATCGCGCAGAAGGTCAACGCCATCGCGATTTCCGCCAATGACGCCGACGCCCTGGTGCCGGTGCTGAAGAAGGCCATGGAGCGCGGCATCACCGTCATCTCCTGGGATTCGGGCGTCGCCAAGGAAGGCCGCCAGCTTCACCTCAACCCGTCCGACACCGGCCTGATCGGCGAGACCATCATCAAGCTCGCCGCCGACTATCTGCCGGAAGGCGGCGACGTCGCCATCCTGTCGGCCTCCTCGACCGCGACCAACCAGAACTCCTGGATCGAAGCGGCCAAGAAGGTGCTGCCGGAGAAGTTCCCCAAGATCAAGCTGGTCGCCACCGTCTATGGCGATGACGACTCGGCCAAGAGCACCGACGAGGCCAAGGGCCTCTTGAAGTCCTACCCGAACCTCAAGGCGATCATCGCGCCGACCACAGTAGGCGTCGTTGCCGCCGCCCAGGTCGTCACCGACGAGAACCTGATCGGCAAGGTCAACGTCACCGGCCTGGCGCTGCCGTCGGAGTTCAAGAAGTTCATCGACAACGGCGCCAGCCAGGCGGTTGCGCTGTGGAACCCGATCGACCTCGGCTATTCCGCCGTCTACCTCGCCCATGACCTGGCGGTGAAGAAGGAAGAAGCCAAGCCGGGTGCGACGCTGTCGATCGGCCGTGTCGGCAAGGTCACGCTCGACGACACCAACTCGGCCGCCATGGCTCCGCCCTTCCAGTTCGACAAGTCCAACATCGAGAAGTTCTCCAAGATCTATTGATCACTGAGTTTTTCAAGCTGACGCGGCGGGAGTCACATCCCGCCGCGACTTCAAACGGACCTAGTTTCAGGGCTTGATACGGATATGGACACGACGGCCCGACACAACGAGACAAAGGAGCGGCCTCCGGCCTCGGCTCCACGCCTGACGCTGTCCGGCATTTCAAAAAGCTTTCCCGGCGTGCGGGCCCTGCACAATGTCAGCCTGTCGCTCTATCCGGGTCAGGTGACCGCGCTGATCGGCGAGAACGGCGCCGGCAAGTCGACGCTGGTCAAGATCATGACCGGCATCTACCAGCCCGATGCAGGCACCATCAGCATTGACGGACAGGCCGTCGCGCTGCCAAGCGCACACGCCGCCTTCGGGATTGGCGTCACCGCCATCCATCAGGAAACCGTGCTGTTCGACGATCTCAGTGTCGCCGAAAACATTTTTCTCGGCCATGCGCCGCGCACGCGCTTTGGCACCATCGACTGGCGCATGATGCGCAAGAATGCGCGCGAAGTGCTCGACACCATGCATGCCGGCCATATCGACGCCGATGCGCGGCTCAGGGATCTCGGCATCGCCAACAAGCATCTCGTCGCCGTCGCGCGCGCCATGTCGATCGACTCTGGGATCGTCATCATGGACGAGCCGACGGCCGCCCTTTCGATGAAGGAGATCGAGGAGCTGTTCCTGCTCATCGCGTTCCTCAAGGAGCAGGGCAAGGCGATCCTGTTCATCAGCCACAAGTTCGACGAGATCTACCGCATCGCCGACCGCTACACGGTCTTCCGCGACGGCGAGATGGTCGGCGAAGGGCTGATCAAGGATGCCGGCCAGAGCCAGATCGTACGCATGATGGTGGGCCGTTCGGTCGACCACATCTTTCCGCAGCGCAAGGCTGAAATCGGCGCGCCGGTGCTTTCCGTTTCCGGCCTCTCGCATCCAACTGAGTTCAACAATATCGGCTTCGAGCTGCACAAGGGCGAAATCCTCGGTTTCTATGGCCTTGTCGGCGCCGGGCGCAGCGAGGTGATGCAGGCGATATCCGGCATCACCCGCATATCCGGCGGCACGATCACGCTGGAAGGCAAGGCAATCGCGCCGAAATCGGCCGCGGATTCGATCGGGGCCGGCATCGTCTACGTGCCGGAGGAGCGCGGCAAGCAAGGCGTGGTGATCGGCCTGCCGATCTTCCAGAATGTTTCGCTCCCATCGCTCGCCCGCACCTCCAAATCCGGTATGCTGCGGCTCGCGGAAGAGTTTTCGCTTGCCCGCTCCTACACCGAGCGGCTGGACCTGCGCGCCTCTTCGCTCAGCCAGGATGTCGGTACCCTCTCGGGCGGTAACCAGCAGAAGGTGGTCATCGCCAAATGGCTGGCGACGACACCCAAGGTCATCATCCTCGACGAGCCGACCAAGGGCATCGATATCGGCTCCAAGGCCGCCGTGCACGGTTTCATGGCGGAGTTGGTGGCGCAGGGCCTGTCGGTGATCATGGTGTCATCGGAACTGCCGGAGATTCTCGGCATGTCCGACCGCGTCGTGGTCATGCGCGAGGGCCTGGTCGCGGCGGTCTACGACAATAAGGGACTGGACGCCGAGACGCTGGTCCGGACGGCAGCGGGAATCGCGGCATGAAGGCTTTCCTGAAATACCGCGAAATCTGGCTGCTGGCGGCCATCGCCGTGCTGATCGGACTGATCTCGATGCGCTTTCCGGGCTTTGCCGACCCCGGCAACCTGCGCCAGGTGTTCAACGACACCTCGATCCTGATGATCCTGGCGCTCGGCCAGATGGTCGTTATCCTGACACGGTCGATCGACCTGTCGATGGCCTCCAACCTGTGCTTCACCGGCATGGTGGTAGCGATGCTGAACGCGGCCCATCCGGCGATCCCGATCCCGCTGCTGGTCGTGATCGCGCTTGCCGTCGGGCTGGTGCTCGGCGCCATCAACGGCCTCTTGGTTTGGCGGCTGAACATCCCCTCGATCGTGGTGACATTGGGCACGCTGACCATCTATCGCGGCGCCACTTTCGTCATTTCGGGCGGCGCCTGGGTCAACGCCGACAAGATGAGCCCGGATTTCATCGGCTTTCAGCGCGCGGCCTTGCTTGGCATTCCGGTGCTGTCCTGGATCGCCATCCTGGTCATCGCGCTGTTCTTCGTCTTGATGACGCGTACCGCGCTCGGCCGCTCGATCTATGCCATCGGCGTCAATCCGACGGCATCGGTCTATACCGGCATCGATGTCGGGCGCACGAAATTCATCGTCTTCTGCATCTCCGGCATGATCGGTGGCCTCGCCGGCTATCTCTGGATTTCGCGGTATGTCATCGCCTCGGTCGAGGTCGCCAACGGCTATGAGCTCAACATCATCGCCGCCTGCGTCATCGGCGGCATCTCGATCGCGGGCGGCATCGGCTCGGTCGGGGGTGCGGTGCTCGGCGCATTGTTCCTCGGCATCATCTCCAATGCGCTGCCGGTCATCAACATCTCGCCCTTCTGGCAGATGGCGATTTCGGGCAGCGCCATCATCCTGGCCGTCGTGCTCAACGCGCGCGGCGAACGCCAAAAGGGGCGGATTATTCTGAGGAAGGCGGAGGCATGAGCGGGACGTTGAAGTGCTCCCTTCTCCCCGTCACTATACGGGGAGAAGGTGCCGGCAGGCGGATGAGGGGCGGCGCTTACGGTGCAAACAGGATCGTTGCGAATAGCAACGGTCCGATTTGCCTCGGCCGGAACTCGCCGCATACGTTGAGCACCTCCGAACATTGGCGCCGCCCCTCATCCGCCCTTCGGGCACCTTCTCCCCGTATAGTGACGGGGAGAAGGGACGCTCTTTGCGACGGGCAGCGCCAGCGTCTGGAGCATGCCGCATGACCGATACCCCCGCCCCGCGCCACATTCCCGACCGGCTCGACAAGCCGCTCTCTTCGGCGATCTTTTCCTGGGAAGCGCTGCTGGTCGTGGTGGCCATCGCCATCTTCGCCATCAACAGTTTCGCCTCGCCCTATTTCCTCGACCCCTATTCGCTGTCCGATCTGACCTTCAACTTCACCGAGAAGGGCCTGATCGCCTTTGCCATGGCATTGCTCATCATCTCTGGCGAGATCGACCTGTCGGTGGCCGCCATCATCGCGCTCGCCTCGACCATGATGGGCATGGCGGTGCAGGCCGGCGCCGGCACGCCAGTGCTTGTTTTGATCGGCATCGTCGTCGGCCTCGGCTGTGGCGCCTTCAACGGGCTGCTGGTGACGCGGCTCGGTCTGCCTTCCATCGTCGTCACCATCGGCACGATGAGCCTGTTTCGCGGCATTGCCTTCATCATCCTCGGCGACCAGGCCTACAAGGGCTATCCCGAAAGCTTCGCCTTCTTCGGCCAGGGCTACGTCTGGTGGGTGGTGTCGTTCGAACTGGTGCTCTTCCTCATCGCGGCCGTCGTCTACTGGTTCCTGCTGCACCGCACGAGTTTCGGCCGCCGTGTCTTCGCCATCGGCAACAACCCGGTCGCGGCGCAGTTTTCAGGCGTGCGCGTCGGCCGCATAAAATTCATCCTGTTCTGCCTGACCGGACTGATGTCGGGCATCGCCTCGGTGCTGATCACCTCGCGGCTCGGCTCGACCCGGCCGTCGATCGCACAGGGCTACGAACTCGAGGTGATCACCATGGTGGTGCTTGGCGGCGTCAGCATCCTTGGTGGCGCCGGCAGCATTCTGGGCGTCGTGCTCGCCGCCTTCATCATGGGGCTGGTGACCTTCGGCCTCGGCCTGCTCAACGTGCCCGGCATCGTCATGTCGATCTTCATTGGCCTGCTGCTGATCATCGTCATCGCCCTGCCGATCGTATGGCGACGGCTGCGCGGGGGACGCCTGGCCTGATGTCCGAGAAATGCGCATTCAAGATGATGCTCAAACCCGGCATGAAGGCCGAGTACAAAAAGCGCCACGATGAAATCTGGCCGTCGCTTGTCGCGTTGCTGAAGCAGGCCGGCATCTCCGACTACTCGATCCATCTCGACGACGAGACGAACATCCTGTTCGGCGTGCTGTGGCGGCGCGATGGTCACGGCATGACCGATCTGCCGAAGCATCCTGTGATGCAGCGCTGGTGGGCCCATATGGCCGACATCATGGAGACGAAACCGGACAACGAACCAGTGGCCGTTGCGCTGGAAATAATGTTCCATATGGAATGAGCGCGATCCGCCACGTCGCCGTCATCGACATCGGCAAGACCAACGCCAAGGTGGCGCTGGTCGATCTCGCCACATTGAGCGAGGCGGCGCTGCGCCGGGTGGCGAACGCGCCGTTGCGGCAAGCGCCCTACCCGCATCACGATGTCGAAGCGCTGTGGGCGTTCATCCTCGACAGCCTTGCCGACCTCAACCGCGAACAGCGCATCGACGCCATCTCGATCACCACCCATGGCGCGACCGGCGTGCTGGTCGATGCCTCCGGCGAACTCGTGCTGCCGGTTCTCGACTATGAATTCGGCGGCCCCGATGAACTCGCGGCGGACTATGACGCGATCCGCCCGCCTTTCGCCGAGACCGGCACGCCGCGCCTGCCGCTCGGCCTCAATCTCGGTGCGCAATTCTTCTGGCAGCAGCAAAGTTTCCCGACGGAGTTTGCCCGAGCCGCCGCGATGCTGATGTACCCGCAATACTGGGCGCTGCGCCTGACCGGCGCCGCCGCCAACGAGGTGACGTCGCTCGGCTGCCACACCGATCTGTGGAACCCCTGGACAGCGGATTTTTCGGCGCTGGTCGACCGCCTGGGCTGGCGCGACCTGATGGCGCCCGTGCGGCCGGCCAGGGACCGCCTTGGCCCGATCCTGCCCGTGCTTGCGCAGCGCACCGGGCTCGATCCTCAAACGCCCGTCTTTTGCGGCCTGCACGATTCCAACGCCTCCCTGTTGCCGCATCTCCTGTCCGACGCACCGCCCTTCTCGGTGGTCTCGACCGGCACCTGGGTGGTATCGATGGCGGTCGGCGGCAAGGCGGTGGCGCTCGACCCGGCAAGGGATACGCTGGTCAACGTCAACGCGCTGGGCAACCCCGTGCCCTCGGCGCGTTTCATGGGCGGCCGGGAATTCTCGCTGCTGACCGAAGGCGCGGCGCAGGACTGGAGCGACAGCGACGTCGCCGCCGTGCTGGCGCGCAAGACATTACTGTTGCCTTCGACCCAGCAGGGCTCGGGGCCGTTTCCGCATCATGCGGCCGCATGGCGCAAGGGCGAGGCCATCCCTCCCGGCCAGCGCTTTGCCGCCATTTCCTTCTACCTGGCGCTGATGACCGCCACTTGCCTCGACCTGATCGGCGGCGGTGGCCCGACGACGGTCGAGGGACCCTTTGCGCGCAACCAATTGTTCACGTGGATGCTTGCCGCGAGCACTGGCCGTGCGGTCATCGCATCGGAAGCCGCGACGGGCACCAGCATCGGGGCCGCCCTGCTGGCATCGGATCAGGGAGCCGCGCATGGTAAGGGCCAAACACAAGAGCCGCCGGCCGATCCGGCCTGGGCGGAGTATGCGCGCGCGTGGCAGGCGGCGGTCGAGGCAGTTGGCTGATCAGAGGATCCGCTTGCCGAAGGCCGACATGACGAAATTGACCGCGTCGATTCGGCGACACCGCCGCGGCATGGCGCGCGCCACTTGCGGCATGCCGCACATACCCTTGGTGACGCCGAACACCTTGATATGAGACAGCGCGCAGCGCTCGACGATGGTGCGCGCGTTGCACTCAGTGCGGCCAAGGTCGATGGCGACTTGCGGGCCCGACATTTTATCCCCTGTAGACCAGTCCCTGCGGATCGATCTCCGGCTTGCGGCCGGCAACGAGGTCGGCGAGGAATTTTCCCGAACCGCAGGCCATGGTCCAGCCGACATGGCCGTGGCCTGTGTCGAGATAAAGGTTGCGGTATTTCGCCTGGCCGATGACCGGCACCGAGTTCGGCATCATTGGCCGCAAACCGGCCCACAGCTCCGCCTTCTTCTCGTCGAAGGCGCCGGGGAACAGGTCCTTGCCGGTCCTGAACATGGTGGCAAAGTCGCTGGGCTTGTGGGTGCGGTCGAAGCCGGTGAATTCTGCGGTCGAAGCCAACCGCAATCGATTGCCAAGGCGCGAATAGGCCATCAGCTGGTCCTCGTCGGCGCCGCCCATGGTCGGGCCCTTGCTCTCGTCTTCCAGGGGAATCGTCGCCGTATAACCTTTCACCGGATAGACCGGCAGGTCGATGCCGTAGCGACGGCCGAGCAGCCCACTTTCCGGACCCATCGATAGGACGACGGCGTCACCGGTGACGGGTCCGGCCGAGGTCATCACGGCGCGCACCCAGTCGCCCTCGATGTCGAAGCCCTCGACCGTGGTGCCGTAGCGAAACCTCACGCCGAGCTTTTCGGCGGCATAGGCGGCCAGATTTTCCACGAACTGCCGAGAATCGCCCGTCTGGTCGATCGGCGAATAGACGCCGCCGGCGATCTTTTCCTTGACGCCTGCAAGGCCCGGTTCCAGTTCGACCAGCCGATCGCGGCCGACGATCTCGATCGGCAGGCCATGCTCGGCCAGATAGCGATAATTGTCGGTGCCAGTGTCGAGGCTGTACTGCGAGCGGAAGAAATACAGGATGCCCTTCTTGCGCTCGTCATAATGGATGCCGGTGTCACTGGAGATGGCATTGATGCAGTCGCGCGAATAGAGCGCGAGCCGCAGCTTGACCTGGCTGTTGGCGCGCAGGCGGGCCACCGTGCACTGGCGCAAGAAGCGCAGACTCCAGGCGAGGAAATAGGGATCGAAGCGCAGCCGCACCTTGATGCCGAGATCATGATTGTAGAGCCCGCGCAGGAACGTCTTAAGTGCCGCCGGCGAGGCCCAGGCGGTGGCGTCGCCCGGAGACACCAGCCCGGCATTCGATTGGCTGGTGCCCCGCGCCGGCGCCGGATGGCGCTCGATCACGGTGACCTCGTGGCCGTCGGCGGCCAGGTAATAGGCGGCCGCCGTACCGACGACGCCGGCTCCAAGCACCGTTATCTTCATGCCATCCCCCAAAGCTCTTCCCGGCACGGCGCCTCCACGCCGTGTCGCGAATGCTTCCATAGCGCGTCGCCACGCGCCTTGCGAGCCCTTGGAGAAAGCGCGCTCAGCCCCGTGCGGAATTCTTGCTGGTCAGGATGCGCTCCCAGGCCAGCGCGTCGTTGACGATCTGGTCGAGATCGTCGCGCTGCGGGGTCCAGCCGAGTTCGGACCGCGCGAGATCGGAATTGGCGACCACCGCCGCGGCATCGCCGGGACGCCGGTCGCCCATCCTGACCTCGAAATCATGCCCGTAGGCGCGCCGCACGCTGTCGATCACTTCGAGCACCGAATAGCCATGGCTGTAGCCGCAATTGGCGACGAGGCTGGCGCCGCCGGCGCGCAGCCGCTGCAAGGCAAGGCGATGCGCGGCGGCCAGATCGCTGACATGGATATAGTCGCGCATGCAGGTGCCGTCGGGCGTCGGATAATCGGTGCCGAAGACCTGCATGAACGGGCGCTTGCCGAGCGCGGTCTCACAGGCGACCTTGATCAGGTGGGTGGCGCCTGGGGTGGACTGGCCGGTGCGGCCCTTCGGGTCGGCGCCGGCGACGTTGAAATAGCGCAGCGCCGTGTAGCGAATGTCGTGCGCAAGGCCCGCGTCGCGCAGCATCCACTCGCTCATCAGCTTGGACAGGCCATAAGGCGATTCGGGCGCCAGGCGGGCATCCTCGCGCACCGGTTCCAGGCCGGCGCCGCCATAGACGGCGGCTGTCGAGGAAAAGATGAAGTTCGGCACGCCTTCGCGCACTGCCGTTTCAATCAGCGTGCGGGTCTTCGAGGTGTTGTTCTCATAGTAGGCGAGCGGGTCGGCGACCGATTCCGGCACCACGATGGAGCCGGCGAAATGGATGATCGCGTCGACCTTGTTCTCCCTGATGACCGAGCCGACCAATTCCTTGTCGGCGACATCGCCGACGACCAGCTTTGCCTCCGGCGCCACGGCCCATTCGAAGCCGGTGGAAAGGCGGTCGAGAACGACCACGCTTTCGCCCGCATCCAGCAATTCCCAGACCATATGGCTGCCGATATAGCCGGCGCCACCTGTCACCAAAACCGCCATCCAAATCCTCGCTTACCCAGATTTATCGGAAACTGTCTCAACAACCGCCTTACTGGAAAGTCCGCCGTCTGCCCATTAAAACCTAAGGTAACCAGCGTTCACTTGATGTGGCATCGTGCGGAAACAAAAGTGAACCAAAGAGCGTGCCACGGATTGGGAATAGGCCACGATCCGCCATCGTTAGGAACAGGTCCGGGGCGTGGCATTTTGACCAAATCGGCCCGGTGGACGACCAAAAGACCAATGATTATGATCCCGCGCAAAATTGGGAAGCCTACATGAATTACCAGCGGTTCTTCGAGGACGCGATCGACCAGCTCCATGCCGAGCGTCGCTACCGCGTCTTCGCCGACCTTGAGCGCATCGCGGGCAAGTTTCCGCGCGCCATCTGGCGTTCCAACGGCCGCGCCGAGGAAATCACCGTCTGGTGCTCCAACGACTATCTTGGCATGGGCCAGCACGCCGACGTCATCGCCGCGTTCC
>NZ_SRTD01000309.1:0-321 GCF_004792105.1 Mesorhizobium sp. M8A.F.Ca.ET.161.01.1.1
GCTCGCCTGACGGCGGCACGATCACCGCCTGTTGCACATAGAACGACCAGCCGTCATAACCCGTCAGCCATGCCCTGTTGGAGGGATCGCTGACGATCAGCAGATCGACCCCCTTGGCCTCCATGGCCTTCCGCGTCTTGGCGAGGCGTTCGGCAAATTCGCCTCGCGAGAATTTCAGGTTTGGCTGCATCGTTCTTAGTCCTCGTTTGTTGGGCCTATTTGAGCGTGATCTTTCGGAAAACCGGATCCCTCGGATCACGCGCTGGCCAGGCATCAGCTTTCAAAAATCGTTCCGGCCCTCGCCGCCCGCGCGCGGTCGCG
>NZ_SRTD01000310.1:0-321 GCF_004792105.1 Mesorhizobium sp. M8A.F.Ca.ET.161.01.1.1
CGATGAAGTCGACATCCATCTGCCCCGCCTCGATCTTGGATATATCGAGGAGATCATTGACGATATCGAGCACATGCCGGCCGGAACGGCCGATATCATTGGCGTATTCCACATAACGCGGATGGCCGATCGGCCCGAAACGTTCTGTCGCCATCATGTCCGCAAAGCCGATGATGGCGTTGAGCGGCGTGCGGATTTCGTGGCTGACGCGCGCTAGGAAGTCGGTCTTGTGGGCATTGGCGGTTTCCGCCGCGCGCTTGGCGTTGCGCAGTTCTTCTTCGGTGCGCTTCCACTGGGTGATGTCGCGGATTACAGCGCAAT
>NZ_SRTD01000311.1:0-321 GCF_004792105.1 Mesorhizobium sp. M8A.F.Ca.ET.161.01.1.1
GTCGTTCTTTGGGCCTTTGTTGCGCGATCTCCTGAGCGCGCGGTTGCCGCAATTCGAGCGGGTGCATGAGGGCAGCATGTCGGTGGGGCTCAAGGCCATGGCGATGGCCGGCTGGGGTGTGGCCTGGGTACCGGAAAGCCTGATGCGGCACGAGCTTGATAGCGGCGCTCTGGTGCGGGCCGCAGACCCGACCTACGATATCGCGGTCGATATCAGGCTCTATCGCTCCAAGGAGAACCGCCGGCCCGTTGTCGAGCGCATCTGGGCGGTTCTCGAAGACTAGAGCATTTCCGGCCGCGGTTCTCCGACCGGAATGCGATA
>NZ_SRTD01000312.1:0-321 GCF_004792105.1 Mesorhizobium sp. M8A.F.Ca.ET.161.01.1.1
GCGTGATCCACGCCAGCGCCAACGTGACCACGGAGTAGTAGGGCCAGTCGATGACGCGATCTCGATCGAGCCACCAGATCCAGAAATAGGCGAGCGTCACCAGCCAGCCACCGATGCCAAGCAGGTAGGCAAGGCGGTTCCAGCCTGTAAAGATCGGCAGCATCCGCAACACGCCTGCAGCGGCGCGGGGGGATGCGACTGAGGGCGTGGAGCGCATCGTCATGACAGCACCTCCAGTCCAAAACCGGGACCGGCCGTGCGGATGATAGTGTCTATATCGGAGCGCCTGGGCGCAAAGCCGAGCGTCTGCCTTGCGCGTTC
>NZ_SRTD01000313.1:0-321 GCF_004792105.1 Mesorhizobium sp. M8A.F.Ca.ET.161.01.1.1
GTCGTCGTCGATCCGGCCATGGCTTCCCATCTCGGCTTCTTCTCCGCGCCCGCCGCCAACGAACCGGATGCCCGCGTCGAGGCCGAGCTTTTCGAATTGTCCCTCACCGGCGAGCCGATCCCGGCCGCCGAGATCGAGGAGATGATCTGGCTCGACCCCGATCTCGCTAACGAGACGGATCTCGCGCCGCTCACCGCCGATATCGTGGTGCCGCGCTACGCCCGCCAGCCATGACTGCGCGGGGTCAAGCGGCACAGAGAGCGAGCGAAGCGCCCCTCACCTTCGCGGTGCTGGTGTTTCCCGGCTTTCCGATGATGGCAT
>NZ_SRTD01000314.1:0-321 GCF_004792105.1 Mesorhizobium sp. M8A.F.Ca.ET.161.01.1.1
GAGAGCTGCAACCGCGTCCGGCTGACCTGCACCGGCACGCTCTATATGTGCCTTGGCCAGGAAGACGCCGCCGACCTGCGCGCGCCGCTGCGGGCTTCGGAAGGCAACGAACTGGTCGCCAGCGCCATCGATGAGGCCATCAGCCGCAAGCCGAAGGGCCATGATTTCATCATCGACCGGCGCACCAACCGCCCCTCGGTGTCGCGGCATATGAGCGTCACCGGCGGCTGATTTTTTCTCTCGCATGATGCATGATCGCCTCCGGTCGTCGACCAAGGGGGTATCATGCAACGTCATCAGCGTATCGGCTGGCCGTCACTG
>NZ_SRTD01000315.1:0-320 GCF_004792105.1 Mesorhizobium sp. M8A.F.Ca.ET.161.01.1.1
CCGGTTTTTTCCCAATCGCAGGCGCTCCGGGCGCCATACCGTGGCCAACTGAGTGGAGCATAGAGGCTACCAAGGACCGTTAATGACTCACCCTGTCCAACCGCTGCAGCCAGATGCCCCCTTGCACTGCCGCCCACTTCGACGCAATTTTGGTAACGCAGTCACGTCAAGAATGGCTCGGTGATGGAGACGGGCATCATCATCTAAATAGTAGTGCGGGCCGCCCCCTTTGGTTGAAGCGGCCCGCTAGGTGGAAGACCGAAGGCAAGACCATCGCGAGCGCCGCATCAGTTCTCACGGCTTTACCGGTGAAGGTTGCC
>NZ_SRTD01000316.1:0-320 GCF_004792105.1 Mesorhizobium sp. M8A.F.Ca.ET.161.01.1.1
GGTGCTGGTGGCCCAGCGCCTGCAATCCTACCTGCGTGGGCGCGGCAAGCTGTGGCGGCATGGCAGCGACGAGTTCCTGATCGCCGTGCCACGCACCGACGACGTGCCGCTGCCGGAGGATTTCGCCGAGGAGATCCGCCAGCAGATGGAACTGCCGCTGTCGGTGCTGCCGTACACGCTGTTCATGACCGGCAAGCTGGGCGTGAGCCTGTGCCCGGAGCATGCCAGCAGCGCCTCGCGCCTGCTCGACCATGCCGAGGATGCGCTGTACCAGGCCGCCCGCGAAGGCGGCAATGCCGTGCGCATCCATGCGGTGGATA
>NZ_SRTD01000317.1:0-320 GCF_004792105.1 Mesorhizobium sp. M8A.F.Ca.ET.161.01.1.1
GTCGTGTCGAAGAGGTCGAGCACCGAGGTCGGCGCGTCCTTCAGCACGGTCGGATCATAGGCGAGGATATCCCCGTAAGCATCGAGGCCGACTCCGCAATCCAGCCCCGAGCCCTCGATGAATTTGTCGCGCGGACCGATCTTGGAATAGTCGAGGCGCTCGAGGATGCCGGCGTCGCAGCCCTGCAGCACGGTTGCGGTCTCCACCGTCACCAGGTCGATCGGCACGTTGCCGGTGTCGACCATGGCCTTCACCTTGCCCAGATCGCCGAGATATTCCTGCTCGAGGATCTTGACGCCTGTCTCCTTGCTGAACGGCTC
>NZ_SRTD01000318.1:0-320 GCF_004792105.1 Mesorhizobium sp. M8A.F.Ca.ET.161.01.1.1
GGCTTCCATCATCTCCTCGCGGGTCAGGCCTGAAACGCGCTCCAGCTCCTCCCATTCATGGCGGCGGGCTGCAGCGGCGAAATCGTCAAAACCCGCCGTGTGCTCGGCAAGAAAATCATGATCGAGCACATGCTTCTTGTCAGCCGCGGCAATGGCGGCGGCAAATGCGACCGCCGCCGCATTGGCCGGATCGCGCGGCTGCCCATCAGAGCCGGAAACCTTGCTTGCGGCACTCGCATGCAGCACGTCGTCTGCCTCGACAAGCGCCTTGCAGATACCGAAAAGGGCAGCGATATCGCCGCCATTCTTCACCTGGTAAT
>NZ_SRTD01000031.1:0-38089 GCF_004792105.1 Mesorhizobium sp. M8A.F.Ca.ET.161.01.1.1
GCTCGTCCGCCGCAGCGCCGCGCCAACCAAACCGCTTGGCGCTGCGGCGGATGCATAGGGGGAGAACTGTTACCTATGTATCCGGTTCAATCTGTTACCCATCTATCGGCTGGACACCGGCAGGCAGGTGAGGGGCAGCGCCAACGCCAGAAAAAGGTCATAGGTCGAATTCGAAGACACCCAACATTTGTGGTATCGCCAAAACGGAGACGAAGGACTGAAGTTAGTAAGCGCTGCCTGTCATAGACCCAACGACAAAGGAACAAAAAATGCCGTCGACCGAACTGCTGATCGCGTTTTTCGCCACCACGGCGATCTTCGCCTATATTCCGGGTCCGGCCATGCTCTACGCCGCCGCGCAGACCATGGCGCGCGGACGCTGGTCGGGGCTGACGGCGGCACTCGGCATTCACCTCGGCGGCTATGTGCATGTCTTTGCCGCCGCCGCCGGCCTGTCGGTGCTGTTCCATGCCGTTCCGCCGCTCTACATGGCGGTCAAACTGGTCGGCGCGCTGTACCTGATCTGGCTCGGCATCTCGCTGTTTCGCAAGCGCGTGGAGGGCGACGTGGCGCTGCCGGCGATCGAGCGCAAATCGGCATGCCGAGCGTTCTTCGAGAGTATCGCCGTCGAGGTGCTCAATCCCAAGACCGCGATATTCTTCATGGCGTTCCTGCCGCAGTTCATCGATGCCTCCGCGGCCTTGCCGGTGTGGCTGCAATTCGTCGTGCTGGGCACCATCGTCAACCTGATGTTCTCCTCGGCCGATGTCGTGTGCGTGTTCCTGGCCGGCCTGGTGATCGGCCGGCTGCGCCGTTCGAGCCGGGCGCAGCGGCTGATGCAGCGGGCCGGCGGTGCGGTGCTGGTCGGGCTCGGCGTCCACGTCGCCCTGCAGAAAACCTGACCGGTCCGAGTTTGCCTCCGCCCCGGCGTTGCGCTGCGCCGAATTGCGGTATATCGGCAGGCATGACCGACCGGCCTCGCAAATCTGGTGTTTCGACCTATCTGAGATCGGCGTTTCCCGCGCGTGGCAGATGACATGATCAAGCACAATCCGCCTTCTCCCGAGCCCCTGCACCGCGCCATCGCGCGCTTCGGCGACATCGCCGTGCTGGTGGTCGGCGACTTCATCCTCGACCGCTTCGTCAATGGCGTCATCGAGCGGATTTCGCCGGAAGCGCCGATCCCGGTGCTGCACGGGCGCGGCGAAAGCTCGGCCATGGGTGGCGCCGGCAATGTCGTGGCCAACATCGTCTCGCTTGGCGCGCGCGCCATTCCGGTCTCGGTGATCGGCACTGATCCCGCCGGCGACAGCCTGGCGCGGATGCTGGGCGAGCTTGGCGCAGAGACAGCTGGCCTTTCACAGCAGCGCGGCCGCATGACCTCGTCGAAGAGCCGCTTCAGCGCGCTCAACCAGCAGGTGCTGCGCTTCGACGAAGAAGAGATCAGGCCGCTCGGCGAGGCGGAACGGGCTGAGCTGATCCGCCGTTTCCGGGACGCGCTGCAACAGGCGGACATCGTCATCCTGTCCGATTACGGCAAGGGCATCTTGCTGGACGGCGTCGCCGCCGAACTGATCGCCATCTGCCGGGAGGCGGGCAAGCCGGTGCTTGTCGACCCGAAGGGCCGCGACTATGCGCGCTATGCCGGCGCGACCGCCGTCACCCCCAACCGCAAGGAGCTCGGCGAGGCCGTCGGCCATGCGGTGTTCGCCGATGACGAGATCGTGGCGGCGGCGCGGGAACTGATTTCGGCGCACGGCTTCGACTTCGTCGTCGCCACGCGCAGCGAAAAGGGCATGAGCGTGGTCGGCCCCGAGGAGGCGCGCCACATCGCCACCCAGGCGCGCGAGGTGTTCGACGTCTCGGGTGCCGGCGATACGGTGATCGCGACCTTCGCGCTGGCGCTTGCAGCCGGCGCCGATCCTGTCGCCGCGGCCTCCATCGCAAACGCCGCCGGCGGCGTCGTGGTCGGCAAGCGCGGCACCGCGCGGCTGAGCGTCGAGGAACTCACCGGCGCCCTGTTCCGCTCGCATGGTCCGACCGCCCACAAGGACGCTATCCTGGACGCCGCCTCGGCCGCGCGCATGGTGACGGCATGGAAGGCGGAGGGGCTGAGCGTCGGCTTCACCAATGGCTGCTTCGACATCCTGCATGCCGGCCATGTCAGCCTGCTGCACGCGGCGCGCAGCCAGTGCGACCGGCTGGTGCTCGGCCTCAACAGCGATGCTTCCGTGCGCCGGCTGAAAGGGCCGGGCCGCCCGGTCAACGACCAGCATGACCGCGCCTGCGTGCTCGCCGCGCTCGCTTCCGTCGATGCCGTGGTGGTGTTCGAGGAGGATACGCCGCTGGCGCTGATCGAAGCGCTTCTGCCCGACATACTGGTCAAGGGCGCCGACTACACGATCGACGCCGTGGTCGGCGCCGATGTGGTGCAGAAGGCGGGCGGCCGCGTCGTGCTGGTCGACCTCGTCGCCGGCAAGAGCACCACCGGCACGATCGGCAAACTGCGCGCCGGCGGCGCCACCAACTGAGGGATCTCATGTCCGAATTGAACGACTATCTGGTCCGCTCGGCGGCCGCCATCACTGCCACGGTCGAGCGAGATCTGACCAGCGAGATGGAGCGTGCGGCGAGTGCCGTCGTGTCGGCGCTTTCCTCCGGAAAGGCCTTGCTGGTCTGCGGCAATGGCGGCTCGGCCAGCGACGCCATCCATATCGCCACCGAACTGGTCGGCCGCTTCCTGAAGGAGCGCAAGGCCTACAATGTGATTGCGCTGCCGGCCAATGCCGGGATGCTGACCGCCTGGGGCAATGATTACGGCTTCGACACGGTGTTTTCACGCCAGGTCGAAGCGCATGGGGCCGCAGGCGGCGTGCTTCTGGCGATCTCGACCAGCGGCAATTCGCCGAGCATCCTTGCCGCCGCCGAACAGGCGCGCATGATGGACATGACGGTGATCAGCCTGACCGGCCACACCGGTGGCAAGCTGAAGCCGCTCACCGACATCCTGCTCAACGTACCTTCGACCTCGACGCCGATCATCCAGCAAGGCCATTTGTGCCTCTATCACTATCTGTGCGAGGTGGTCGAAGCGCGCCTGTCGAATGGCTGACGGGATCGGGACGCCGCACCCGCTGACCGAACCGGGGCTCTGGGTGGAGCGGATCGGCGGCCGGGTTTTCCCGGTACGCTCGCCGGCGCTGTTCCTCGACCGCGACGGCACCATCAATGTCGACACCGACTATCCCAGCGATCCGGCCGAGATCGAGCTCAGGCCACGGATGCTGCCGGCGATCGCCGCCGCCAACCTGAGGGGGATACCGGTGATCGTCGTCACCAACCAGTCCGGCATCGCGCGCGGCTATTTCGGCTGGGACGTTTTCGCCAAGGTGAACGCCCGCGTGGTCGAGTTGCTGAACGGGCAGGGTGTGTTCGTCGACATGGTGCTGGCCTGCGCCTATCACGAGGCTGGCGTCGGGCATCTCGCTGTTGCCGATCATCCGATGCGCAAGCCCAATCCGGGCATGCTGATCGAGGCGGGCAGGCGCCTTGATCTCGATCTCCAGCGCTCCCTGATGGTCGGCGACAAGCTGGCCGACATGCAGGCGGGCCAACGCGCGGGCCTGGCGCAGGGCTGGCTGGTTGACGGTGAGGCGGCGGCACTTCAGCCTGGCTTCGCCATCAGGCGCTTGCATGACGACCGCGATCTCGGCGGCCTGCTCGCGGCCGTGGAGACGCTCGGTCGGGACCGCGGCCTGCCGGCCTAGGCCTTATCGTCGCGCTGCGAGGCTTCGTAGAGCTTGGCCTCGGTGGCGAAGGAATAGATCATCACCGACATCGAGTAGACGAAGCCGTGGCGGCCGCACAGGAAGTAGCGCTTGGCCAGGTAGAATTTCAGGAAGTTGCCGAACGGTGACAGCACCAGCCGCACCAGGCCGGGCTTCTTGCCTTTCTCGACCAGCGTGACCGCCTTGAGGCTGGAATAGGCGTTGGCCCGGGCAAGATCCTCCTCGACCGATATTTCACGGCGATGCAGCAAGACACCGTCCTCGATCGTGTCGGTCTCGCCCGGCACGCGAACGGATTCATGCACCCGCGCGGTGAGATCCATGGTGGCGCCTTCCCTGCGGAAAAGCCTGAGCAGCCTGTTGTGCAGGACCCAGCGATGGGCATAGCCGTAGCCCTTCAGCCAGTCGCGGCGGCGCATGTACCATCCGCTGGCCTTGCCGCCGGCCGCCTGGGTGATGGCCACGATCGACTGCCGCAGCCGGCCGTCGACGCGCTCGTCCGGGTCGATCGAAAGGCACCAGGGCTGGTTGGCATGGTCAAGCGCGAATTGCCGCTGGCGGGGGAACCCCGGCCAGTCATTGTGCAGCAGCGTTATCGGATAGCCCTTGGCGATATAGCTTTTCACGCATTCGACGGTGCCGTCCGTCGAGCCGGAATCGACGATGATGATCTCGGCGCAGAAATCGATGCTTTCCAGGCACGGGCCGATCATATCGGCCTCGTTCACGCAGATGATGAGCGCAGAGACCGGGCTTGCAAAACGGGTCATGGTCCCCTTCTCATGCGGGTTCTCCCGGATTTCACGTTGCTCGCGCCATCTGTTCTCAAGCAATTCCGGGCGGAAAACCGTTACACATTTTTCTGGAATGGCTTGAGAAACCAGTCAAGCGCCCAGTCAACCAGTGAAGTCCGGCAGAGCCGTTCAGCCTTGTATATCAACGTCTTTCGAATACCAACGCGGCGCCGGTGTGGCGAAGGTCAGGAATTCGCCTATCGCGCGGGCGTCGCCTGGCCTCAGGGTCGCTCGAACGACACCAAACCCTCATCCTTGACGCGACGAATGGTGAGCGCGGTGCGCACCGTGTCGACGTTCGGCGTCGAGGTCAGTTCCTCGATGACGAAGGTCTGGAAGCTGCCGAGGTCGCTTGCCACGCAATGCAGCAGGAAATCGGACTCGCCCGACACCATCCAGGCATCGCGCACGATCGGCCAGCCGCGCGTGCGGTCGGCGAAGATGCGCAGTTCGGCATCGGCCTGGTGATGCAGCCCGACCAGGCAAAAGGCGACGACATCGAGGCCGAGCGCCGGGGCGTTGAGCAGCGCGCGATAGCCACGGATGATACCGGCTTCCTCCAGCCGCTTGACCCGGCGCAGGCAGGGCGGGGCCGAAATGCCGACGCGGTTCGAGAGCTCGACATTGGTCATGCGCCCGTCCGACTGAAGCTCGCGCAGGATCTTCCAGTCGATGGCGTCAAGATCGGCCTTGAGGGGCATTAGGGTTCTCAATGATCAGTGGGGCGCAAGAATCTTTCGCGATTTTGTAATTAAACGACTTTTGTGTCGAAGCCAGCCCTCGTCGACGCGATTTTGGACAAGTAACGAAAAGCGCTGATCGCGCGAATATCCACACGGGCCGAAGCTTTCCGGGGACGACGGTCCGCTCGTCTTGCTGGCGTGGCTGGCAGCCCTTACATTAAGCGCTACATTCCACGTCTTTTTCCAAGGCACACTCGTGTCCGCCCCGCAGAGGCTCCAAATGACCACCAAGCATGCGCCCGTTCTCATCATCGGTTCCGGTCCGGCCGGCTATACGGCGGCGGTCTATGCCGCGCGCGCCATGCTGAAGCCGATGCTCGTCGCCGGCCTGCAGCAGGGCGGTCAGCTGATGATCACCACGGACGTCGAAAACTATCCCGGCTTCGCCGACCCGATCCAGGGGCCGTGGCTGATGGAGCAGATGCTCAAGCAGGCCGAGCATGTCGGCACTGACATCATCAACGACATCATCACCGAGGTCGACCTCAATGTGCGGCCGTTCCGCGCCAAGGGCGATTCCGGCACGACCTACACGGCTGACGCGTTGATCATCGCCACCGGCGCACAAGCCAAGTGGCTGGGCATTCCCACCGAGCAGGACTTCATGGGCTTCGGCGTTTCGGCCTGCGCCACCTGCGACGGCTTCTTCTATCGCGGCAAGGATGTCGCGGTGGTCGGCGGCGGCAATTCGGCGGTGGAAGAGGCGCTCTATCTGTCCAACCTCGCCAAGAGCGTCACCGTCATTCACAGGCGCTCGGACTTCCGTGCCGAGCGCATCCTGCGCGAGCGGCTGTTGAAGAAGGACAATGTCCGCGTCATCTGGGACACGATCGTCGACGAGATCACCGGCCGCCCCGGCAAGGCACCGCTGCCGCCTTCGGTGGAGGGGCTGAAGCTCAGGCATGCCGTGACCGGTGCCGAGAGCCACCTCAAGGTCGACGGCGTCTTCGTGGCCATCGGCCATGCGCCCGCGGTCGAGCTGTTCGCCGGCAAGCTGAAGCAGAAGCCGAACGGCTATCTGTGGACAGCGCCGGATTCGACGCGCACCGACGTGCCTGGCGTGTTCGCGGCCGGCGACGTGACCGACGATATCTACCGTCAGGCAGTGACGGCGGCGGGGCTCGGCTGCATGGCCGCGCTCGAAGCGGAAAAGTATCTGGCCGGCATCGAGGTGCATCGCGAGGCAGCGGAATAGGCGGCTCGCAAAACTGTTAAAAAAACGGCTTAGAAGCGCCGTGTAAAAGCCTGATTTTTCATTCAAACGCCAACCGGAACGAGGGGAAATCATGGCGTTGGACTGGGACAAGCTACGCGTGTTTCACGCTGCGGCGGAAGCGGGGTCGTTTACGCATGCGGCCGAGACGCTGCATCTGTCGCAATCGGCGATATCGAGACAGGTGAGCGCGCTCGAACATGATGTCGGCGTGCCGCTGTTCAATCGTCATGCACGCGGCCTTGTGCTGACCGAACAGGGCGAGATGCTGTTCCGCACGGCGCATGACGTGCTGATGAAGCTGGAAACCATCAAGTCGCGGCTGACCGAGACCAAGGACCGCCCGTCCGGTGTGCTCAGGGTGACGACGACCGTCGGCCTCGGCGCCGGCTGGCTGACCGAGCGGGTGCAGGAGTTCATCGAACTCTACCCCGAAATCAGCCTGCAGCTGATCCTCGCCAACGAGGAACTCGACCTCACCATGCGCCAGGCCGATTGCGCCATCCGGCTGCGCCAGCCGCAACAGCCGGACCTGATCCAGCGCCGCCTGTTCACCGTGCATTTCCATCTCTACGCGGCGCCTTCCTATGTCGCCAAATACGGCAAGCCGGGCTCGATCGCAGAGTTGAGAAGCCATCGCATCGTCACCTTCGGCCTGCCTGTGCCGTCGCATCTGTCGGAGTTGAACTGGCTGGAGACGGTCGGTGATTTCGAGAGCGGCCGGCGCGTGCCGACACTGCAGATCAACGACATCCTGTCGATCAAGCGCGCCGTGCAGGGCGGCGCCGGAATCGCCATGCTGCCGGACTATGTGATCAGCAAGGATTCCGGCCTGGTGCAGCTTTTGCCGGAAACCGAGGTGCCGTCCTTCGACACCTATTTCGCCTATCCCGACGCGATGAAGAACCAGGCCAAGCTGCACGTGTTCCGCGACTTCATCATCGCCAAGGCCAGAAGCTGGTCCTTCTGATCCAGGGTCAGCTCCGCGAGCCTATCCTTTCCAGGGCGTAATCCGCGGCAGCCACCCCGGTACGTTGTGGCGGTAGGCTTTGTATTCGGCGCCATAGCGGCCGGCGAGCGTCGGCTCCTCATAGAGCTTGACGAAGGTCACCATGGCAGCCGCCGCGATCGCCGCGTAGGTGGCGATCGACCAGCTCGAGAACAACAGCGCCTGGCCGATAATGATCGACAGCACGGCGACATACATGGGATTGCGGACATGGCGGTAGATGCCGCCGATCACCAGTCTTTCGGTTGGTGCGATGGGGGCCGGCGTGCCCAGCCCCTCCAGTGCAAAGCGAGCGAAGGCATGAAGCAGCACGGCGGCCGCGGCGACAATGAGGACGCCGCCGGCGACGAAGGCCGGGCAGGGGCGACCATGGCAGGCTCCAGCGCTCGCTGAGCAGCCAGGGAATCAGCCCGGCGACCACGCCGGGGGCAGCAATCAGGAAAATGCCGCTGCCGGCAATCGCCGAAAACCTACGCATTGGTTGATCTCCGCTTGACTGCCTTGGAATTGAACCGCCGGTGCCTCATTCCACATCATCAGTGTTTTTCGGCATTTTGGGAACAAAATCGGTTGGGATTGGCGTTTTCGAGACGACAATGACCCGAAAGTACGCTTCATTTTCACGATTCTGCTGGTCCTATTGGCTCCCTAAATGGGTTGGACCACAGCCTGTGCCTTTTTGCATGCGTGTGTTGCAAAATAGATGCTTGTTTCTTGGGCATGATGAGCACATATATAGATCATCTCCTGGGCGCGTTCTCCTCCCATTAGCGCCCTCGAGTGTTCCCCTCTGGAGGTTAGCCTTAACAGGCACTTCCAATCAAACTCAGCCGGATCTTCGTTGATCCGGCTTTTTTGTTGCCCGGACCCGGGCGGGACGAGCGAAAATTTCATCAGAATTGCCACGTAACAGTGTCATGTAACCTCTGGTAACATGACAACGATGCCTTCCGCTGCTATGTAGATGCTAGGACGCGGTGTGGTTCGGACGGGAGATGGGGGCATCACTCGTACGGCCCGGGCTCAGGCGGCTACCGCGTCCGAACCTTTTCCGCCGAAGTTCGGCGACCTACATGCGGCGGACCTGCCGTTTCTCCTCCCAAGAAAACGGTCCGCACAACAAAACGGCGTCCGGCCCCCCGGGCGCCGTTTTTGGTTTTTGCCCCCTCGATCCTTCGAGGGGGCTTCTCATGAAACGAGTGAAATCAGGCGGCCTTGCCGTTGGCGTTCATCGCCTCGTCCGCGAGACGGCCAGTCAGCTCGGCCATATGGTCGAAGGCGGCGCGGTAGCTGGCAACGCCTGAAGTGGCCGACCGCAGCTCGATGATCAGATCACCGATCTCGGCCTGCGGCATGGTCGCCTCGACGACATCCCATCCGGGCCAATCGGGCCGCGCGTCATAGCCGAGGATCTGGCCCCGCCGCTGCGGGATCAGCGCGATGATCTTCGATGTCGCGTCCGACGGCGTGACGATCTCGATCTTCATCACCGGCTCCAGAAGCACCGGCGAGCAGGCGGCCATGCCTTCCTTCATGGCGAGCTTTGCCGCCATCTGGAACGCCATGTCGGAGGAATCGACCGCATGGTAGGAGCCGTCCGACAGGTTGACCGCGACGTCAACTACGGGGAAGCCGAGCGGGCCGGTCTTCAGATAGTCGCGTATGCCTGTCTCGACCGACTGGATGTAGGTCTTGGGCACGACGCCGCCGGTGATGGTGTCGGTGAACTGGAAGCCGGAGCCGCGCGGCAGCGGCTTGATCTCGATCACCACATCGCCGAACTGGCCGTGGCCGCCCGACTGTTTCTTGTGACGGCCGCGCTGCTGCACCGGTTTGCGGATCGTCTCGCGATAGGGCACCGCCGGCGCATGGCCTTCGACCGGTATCTGGTTCTTGCCCTCCAGCCGCTCGCGCACCACGCGCAGATGCATCTCTCCGTGACCCGACAGCACGGTCTCGGCCGAGTCCTGGTTGTGGCGCAGGCTGAGCGAGGGGTCTTCCTCGGCCAGGCGCTGGATGGCCGCCGACATCTTGACCTCGTCCTTGCGCTCCTTGGGGCGCAGCGCGAAGGCGAAGACCGGCTGCGGCGGCTCGACATCGAAGAGCTGTTTGATGCCTCCCTTGGCGGAGCTGAGCGTCTGGCCCGTCTTGACCGCGTCCAGCTTGCCGAGCGCCACGGTGTCGCCGGTTCTGGCGGCGGTCAGCTTGACCTGGTCCTTGCCCAGCATCCTGTAGATGCCGGAAACCTTGGCGGTGTCGCCGCCGGGCAGCCACAGTTCCAAGCCGTCGGCGACCTGGCCCGACAGAATGCGCGACACCGACAGCTTGCCGCCATGCGGCGTGTGGATGGTCTTCATCACCTGGACCACCGTCGCGTTGCCGTCCGAGGCACCGAGCCGCTTGCGGGTCGCGTCGATGTCGGGCGCGTCGTGGCGGATCGTCTTCAACAAGCGCAGCACGCCATTGCCTTTCTCGGCGGTGCCGATCAGCACCGGTGTCACCGCGCCGTCGCGCAGATCGGCGGCGAGATCGTCGAAGATCGCGTCCCTGGGCGGCTCGATCTCCTCGAGCAACTGCTCCATCAGCTGGTCGTCATGGTCGGCCAGCGTCTCCAGCATGGAGAAGCGCGCCTCCAGTTCGCGCGCCTTGTCGTCGCCGGGTATCTCGGCCACCTCGCTCTCGGCGTACTCGCGGTAGATGTAGGCGCGCTCCAGCGCCAGATCGATCGAGCCGATGACGACGCCGTCCTTGCGCAGCGGAATCTGGCGCAGAAGCAGCGGCGCCGCGCTTGTCGGCTGCAGCATCTTCAGCGTGTCGCGCACGCCCGCGATCGCCTTGTCGACCTTGTTGAGGAACAGGATGCGTGGCACGCCGAGATCGTCAAGCTTGCGCATGATGAGCTGCAGGGCTGGAATCTTTTTTTCGTCGGCCTCGGCCACGACCACCGCGACATCGCAGGCGGCCAGTACCGGTTCGGCCTCGAAGGAGAATTCGATCGACCCGGGGCAGTCGACGAAGGTGAATTGCTCGCCCATGAATTCTGTGGTGGCGATCGACGCCTCGACGCTCATGGCGTGGGCGCGGGCCTCGAGCGAATGATCTGAAACGGTGTTGCCCGATGAAACCGGATTCTGGCGGGGGATGGCGCCCGTACGGGCCAATATGGCTTCGAGAAGTGTCGTCTTACCGCTTGCGAAGGGACCGACTATGGCAATGCATTTCGGTCCCGTGCGTCGTCCTCCGGCGCGAGTACCCATGGCTGACCTCCACTCAGGCGTTTCCCGTAGGACCGACTGGCATGCATGGTTCAGGCGTGGTCAATCGGTCCTGAGCGGCGGCCGGCCTGTTCGACCGTCGCGGGCGGGGTTCTTTTCATGTCCACCTGCCCTGATGCATCGTCCCACTTGTTTGCCGGCAGGGCAAGAAAAATAGGAAGCCGGCGCGGCTGGCCGGCTCAGGCGCTGAGCGCGAGCGGTTCGACCGAGCGCCCGGCAAACAGCGCGGCCGTCCCATGCGGGCAAGGTTCGTAGTCAAGAAAAATCAGGCCGAGCGGGCGACCCGGCCGGTTGCGTCCGGGCCAATCCGGGCCGAGAATGCATTTGACTTCAAGGGGCCGGCGCCTCGCCAACTCCGACCAGTTCCAGGGACAGACCATGAAAATAATTGCTTGCGGCAGCGTGCCGACCATCATAGCGCCGGACAAATACTTCACCGGCCGGGTTCTGCAGACGCCGATCATCGAGACCGAGGCGCCGGCGCGGCTCAGGGCCACGCTGGTCAGTTTCGAACCCGGCGCGCGGACCCACTGGCACACGCATCCGCTTGGGCAGACGCTTTATGTCACCGCGGGCGCCGGCCTGGCCCAGACATGGGACGGGCCAATCGGGGAGATCAGGGCCGGTGACGTCATCTCCTTCGCGCCCGGCGAGAAGCATTGGCATGGCGCGGCGCCGAAATCGGCGATGACGCATATCGCCATGCAGGAGGCGCTCGACGGCATCCATGCCGACTGGCTGGAAGCAGTGACGCCGGCGCAATATGGCGGCTGAGTGCTGAGCCTGGATTGACGAACCCGGCGGTAACGCCTGAGCGTTGACGCCGGGTTTTGTTTTGGACTTACCAGATCAGGTCAGGGATGCCGTGAAGCGCTGGATGCGGGTGCAGGCTTCCTCCAGCAGCGTCTCCGAGGTGGCGTAGGAGATGCGGAAGTTGGGGCCGAGGCCGAAGGCCGAGCCGAACACCACCGCGACGCCCTCGGCCTCGAGCAGTTCCGAGCAGAAGGTCTCGTCGGTGTCGATCACCTTGCCGGCCTTGGTCTTCCTGCCAATCAGCTGGGCGCAGGACGGATAGACATAGAAGGCGCCTTCCGGCGACGGGCAGGTGATACCGCGCGCCTGGTTGAGCATCGAGACGACGAGGTCGCGCCTGCCTTGAAAGATCGCCTTGTTCTTGGCGATGAAGTCCTGAGGGCCGTTCAACGCCTCGACCGAAGCCCATTGCGCGATGGTGCAGGCCCCCGACGTCTGCTGGCCCTGGATCATGTCCATCGCCTTGATCAGCTGAACCGGACCGGCCGCGTAGCCGATGCGCCAGCCGGTCATGGCATAGGCTTTCGAGACGCCGTTCATGGTCAGGGTGCGGTCGTAGAGCTTCGGCTCGACCTCGGCGATGGTCTTGAAGACGAAGTCGCCATAGGTCAGGTGCTCGTACATGTCGTCGGTCAGCGTCCAGACATGCGGATGCTTCAGGAGGACATCGGCCAGCGCGCGCAGTTCGGCGTGGGTATAGGCCGCGCCCGACGGGTTGGACGGCGAGTTCATCAAGAGCCATTTGGTCTTCGGCGTGATCGCCTTTTCCAGCACCGCCGGGGTCAGCTTGAAGCCGTTGTCGATCGAAGTGTCGGCAAACACCGACGTGCCGCCGCAGATCGCCACCATTTCGGGATAGCTGACCCAGTAGGGGCGGGGGATGATGACCTCGTCGCCGGGGTTCAGTGTCGCCATGAAGGCGTTGAACAGGATCTGCTTGCCGCCGGTGCCGACGATGGTCTGCTCGGGCTTGTAGTCGAGATTGTTCTCGCGCTTGAACTTTTTCGCGATCGCCTCGCGCAGCGGCACGATGCCCGAAACCGGCGGATACTTGGTCTCGCCACGGCGAATGGCTTCGATCGCCGCATTCTTGATGTTGTCGGGCGTATCGAAATCGGGCTCGCCGGCGCCAAGGCCAATGATATCCCGGCCGGCATTTTTCAGCTCGCGGGCTTTCTGCGTCACCGCGATGGTGGCGGAAGGCTTAACGCGGGAAAGGGTGTCGGCAAGAAAGGCCATGACCTTCTGTCTCTCCAAAGGATAGGCGCGGCCAGGAGCGGCCGCGGCGCTTCTCATGTCGCATCATTCCCCCCAGCGCAAGCCTTGTCGGCTGGGCCAGGTGGCGTGGCGCGGTCAATGAGGCGTGATCGGCAAAAGAAAGTTCATTAACGGGCGGTAGAGGCTTGCATGGCAGGATCGCGGTTCAATTCCGCCAGGTCGCGGAGCGAGGAACCCTTGTCACGCAGCATCGGACTTGCCCATATCATCCGTCATGATGACGGCACCTCGAGCGGTGTCTGGGGCATTTATACGCTGCAAAGCGCCTTCCAGCCGATCTTTGCCTTCAGCGAGGGCAAGCTGTCGGTCGCCGCGTTCGAAGGGCTGATCCGCCCGTTTCGCGACGGCGAGCCGCAATCGCCGATGACCTTCTTCTCGACATGTCCGGCGGCCGACCGCCTGCATGTCGAAGCGCTGACCAGGACACTGCATCTGCTCAATGCCGGCGCCTGCCTGCCGCAGGAGGCATCGATCTTCGTGAATTTCGATCCCTCGGTGTTCACCGAGCGATCGATCGTCGACAACGCCTTGCGGGACATGAGGCTGGTCCTGCACGAAGCCGGTATCGATCCGGGCCTCGTCGTGTGCGAGGTGACGGAGCAGAGATCGGCATCGCAGGAGACCCTGCACAGCTTCGTCACCGCGCTCAGAGCCAACGGCTTCCGGATCGCCGTCGACGACTATGGCGCCGACGATTCCGACATCACCCGCGTCAAGGAGTTGCGCCCCGACATCGTCAAGTTCGACGCGCACTGGATCACGCAACTGATGGAATCGGGCGCTGGTTTCGCGCTGCTGACATCCATGGTCAGGAGCTTCGAGGACCAGGGCATCCGCACCGTGTTCGAGGGCATCGAGGAAGGCTGGCAACTGGAGCTGGCCGAGCGATCGGGCGCCTCGATGGTCCAGGGCTACGTGCTGGCCCGTCCAGAACTCGCGCCGACAAGTTTCCGTGTTTTCGCGATGAGCAGTCCCGAACCTGTCCCCGCCGCAAGCCATACGACCGCTCCCGCCGCGGTTGCGCCGCGCACGGGGCGGCGGGCAAAGGCTTTCGGGCGCAGGATCGTGCCATGAGTGTCGAGCGCCGGCGCACCATTGGCGATGCGATCTTCGTCGATGAGATCGGCATCGAATATGGCATCCATGGCGACTTCCGCCTGCGCAGCGCCTACCAGCCGATCTACGCCCCGCACGGCGGCAGCTTGCACCCGGTGGCCGTGGAAGGCCTGATCGAGCCGCACCGGGCCGGCCGCCCGGGGTCGCCGCGGATGTTCTTCGACAGCGTCGCGGCCTCGGACCGCCTGTTCGTCGAAACCATGTGCCGGATGCTGCATCTCAGGAATTTCCACAATATCGGCGTCGATAGGCTCGACCTGTTCTTCAACTACAATCCACTGGTCAACGACCATGCTGGCCGGGCGCTGGCCGAGATCCGGCTGATGAGCCGGCATCTCGACGAACTCGGCCTGGCGCCCGCCATGCTGGTCTGTGAAATCACCGAACAGGCGGCGGACGATGCGCTGCTGGCCAGGCTGGTGCGTGAAATGCGGCGCGACGGCATCCGCATCGCCATCGATGATTTCGGGACCGGCCATTCGACCGAGGAGCGGGTGAGCCTGCTTCAGCCCGACATCGTCAAGATCGATGGCGGCTGGTTCGCGGAATTCTGCCGCCACGCCGCCGCGGAACGCTTCTTCCGCCCGCTGGTGTCCAGCCTGCACGACCGTGGCGCCAAGGTGCTGGTCGAGGGAATCGAGCAGCCCACCCACCTGCGCGTCGCGCTCGAAGGTGGGGTCGATTTGCTGCAGGGTTTTCTTCTCGGGCGTCCGGCGCTTGCCGGCACCATTTTCAACGAAGAGCCGCTTGCGGTCGATGTGCTGCTGGGCTTCGACAACAAGGTCGTGCCGTTGCATAAGCGGCGCTGATGGTCGCGCCAAAACAAATCATTGGTTGAGGATGCCGCCGCTGCGATAATCCGCCCGCAGAAGCAGCGTTCGGGGACCGGCAATGATACTTTACAGCATGATCGACAGCGGCAATTGCTACAAGCCCAGGCTGCTGATGGCCAAGCTCGGCCTCGCTTTCACCACCGTCGAGGTGAGTTCGCATACCGGCGATACGCGCAAAGCCGATTTCGTCGCCAAGAATCCGAACGCCATGGTGCCGCTGCTGGAACTGGACGATGGCCGGCGGCTGGCCGAATCCAACGCCATCCTGCTCTATCTCGCGGAAGGCACGCGCTTGCTGCCGGCCGACAGATACGAGCGCGGGCTCGCCTATCAGTGGCTGTTCTTCGAGCAGTACAGCCACGAGCCTTACATAGCCGTGCGCAAGGCGCTGCTGACTTTTCCCGAACGGGCCGCGGACGCGACGCCCGAGCGGCTGGCGACGACGCTGGAGCGCGGCAACAAGGCGCTCGGCGTCATGAACACATATCTCGAAAACAACGCTTTCTTCGCCGGTGGCGCCTTCAGCATCGCCGACATCGCGCTTTATGCCTACACGCACACGGCGGAGCGGGGCGGCTTCCAGCTCGACGCCTATCCCGAGGTGGTGGCCTGGCTCGGCCGCGTGGAGGCGGATCCGGGGCATGTGCCGATCGAGTGGGTGGGGTAGGTCTGTCTCGGTCGTTCCGAATTGTGCGTTGGGGTCTGTGTGCTATTGATAAGGCGGTCGTATTCTGCGTGGCTGCCGATCCATATCCAGTTATAGCCGTCAGCACTTTCCAGAGCCAAGGCACGATAGTTGCTATCTATTCTCGCCGACCAAAGCTCACCGACTTTCTTGAAATGGAGGGAGGGATGACGTGGGTTTTCCCTCAACAATGTAAAGCTCTTGTCGGCTAAACGGCGAGCCGATTTCGGCAAGGACCGATACCTCGTCCAAAAACTTGCCGTGGCGCGATGTCTCACAGGTCGCGCAATTTACCGGCGGCAATCTCAGCGCGAGCCTCGGCCACCAATTTGTCCAGTCTGCCTGCCTTGACATCGGCTTCAATCTGCCGATCCCAGATGTCCGCCTGCAGTGCCTCGAACCAGGCGGCAAACGCCTTCAGTTCTTCCGGGCTCAACTCGGTGATGGATTTTTCGATTTGTTCAAGCTTGGTCATGACCTGGATGGTACCATTGTTGGCCATATGGTGCCACCGGTGGGACATAGGCCGGGCTTAGATGGCCAAAATCCAGGCAAATAAAAAGGCGGGATAAATCCCGCCTTCCCATTTCGGTAGCCTGATCGGGAGCGTCCGGTCCGGGCTGGCAGCTATCTGCTGTTCCAGCTTGTCGGGTCTTTCCACTCCGGCGCGCTTCTCGCGCGACCGTCAGTACATCCGTGACTTGCCGCGCGCCCCGAACTCTCGTCCGGCGCGCGCCATTTTCAAAATCAGGCTGCCTTGCTCAGAGAACCAGCGGACGACTTGCCAGTGCGGCGGTCCTGCTCGATCTCGAAGTTGATCTTCTGGCCTTCGACCAGGGTCGACAGGCCAGCGCGCTCGACAGCCGAGATGTGGACGAAAACGTCCGCGCCGCCGCTGTCAGGCTGGATGAAGCCGAAACCCTTGGTGGCGTTGAACCACTTGACCGTTCCAGTTGCCATAAAAATAGTCCTTCACATTTGCTTTGGTATGACCGGACCGAAATCCAGCCGGTGTGCATCGAGATTTTGGAGATAGACGTCAGCAAACGCGAAGATCGCGAGGCCCGGATCGATCGGCCGAAATATCAATGGGGCTGATATAGGCTGCTTTCGCACAAAAAACAAGACTGCGTGAAAAAGCCGTGATCGGGGGCCGCCCAACGGCCGCCCCAATCTGGTGAAACCGTGACGCACGATCGCGCCGTCCCCGGGCGGCGGATCGAGGGGGAGAGGACCATGAAAACCATCCTGCTTGCCGCCTGCCTCACGCTGGTGGCCGCCCAGGCGCAGGCGATCTCGCGCTACGACCCGACGCGCATGAGCTGCGGCAAGGTTCAGTCGACGATCGCGCGCCAAGGTGCGGTCATCCTGCGCTATCAGTCGAAACGGGTGCCGGGGCTGCCGCTCTACGACCGCTATGTGCAGAGCCAGCAGTTCTGCACCATGGGCGAGGTGAGGACGCGGGCCTATGTGCCCAGCGCCGACACCAAGTCCTGCCCGGTCTATATCTGCAAGCGGCCGGACAATGAGCGTTTCAGGCATCGCTTCATCCGCCGCCATTAGCGCTGCTGACATCAAAACCCGAAGGACACCTGCGCCGGCGGCGGCGGGCCGACGCGCACGCCTTCCATGGCCAGCATCTTTTCCTTGGTGACGGAGCCGCCGGGCGCCGAGAAGCCGCCGATCTTGCCGCCGGCGGCCAGGATGCGGTGGCACGGGATGACCAGCGGCACCGGATTGGCGCCAAGGGCGGCACCGGTTTCACGCGGCAGGCCGGCATGGCCGGCGCGCTTGGCGAGTTCGCCATAGGTGGTGGTTTCGCCATAGCCGAGTTTTCGTGCCGCGTCGTAGATGGCGAGGCGGAAATCGTCGATGCCGTCGAGATCGACGGGAAAGCCGGTGAAATCGACGTCCTCGCCCGCGGCATAGGCCTTGATCGAGGCAATCAGCTCGACCACCCATGACGGCTGGGCCGTGGAGACGGAAACGCCGGCGTGGCGCATCAGCCGCCGCTCCACCGCTTCGCGGCTGCGTTCGGGCAGGCAGAGCCGGATCAGGCCCTTTTCGCTCCAGGCGATGCCCATGAAACCGATCACTGTTTCTAACACTGCGTGGCCAGCTGTGATCGAAGAGGTCGTTTCCATGCTGCGCTCCTTTCCGCAAAGCGACGGAATCCGGGATTCCTGCTGGTACATATCAGGAACAATATGGCACCGCTGCCTGCATCCCGCCACCCGAAAACCACCAGATGGCCCCGATTGCTACCCAAGAATCGCTGGTGTAAGGGAAATCTTAACGACCCGACAAACCGGACTCCGAGCGCGGCTTGCCAGCAAAACAAACCCTTATCGCCATCGGTGTGATCGTCGCGGCAGCCGGCATGAGCGGCTGCACCTCGACCTCGCAGATGAAGGCCGCGCCGTCCCTGACCGAAACCGCGACCATGGCAGGCAGCGATGCCGGCTTCACCGTGCCGCTGCCGGACACGGTTTCGGTGCTGCCGCAATCATCCGGTATCACGCCGGTTCAGACGGCTGAGTTGACCCCCGGCCCGACCACCCCGGCACTCGATTCCGCTGCCCAGCCGACCGCGGCGACCGCTGCCTTTGCCGGGGCAACGCCTACAACGCCGGCAGTCCCCGCCGTGATGGCCGCCAATGCCTGGCAGGCGCCGCCGCCGTCCAAGGCCGGCCAGCCGGTCGGGGTCGCCGGGACCTACACGACCGCGGGGCTCATCGTGCCGGCGGTTGCCAAGGGCGGCCAGAAAATGCCCGGCGTGCAGCAGGTGGCCTATGTCGTGCCGCAGAACCCGGCTGCCCTGGTGCAGTTCCCGTCGGCGCCGGTCGGGCCGGCGGAAGAACAGCATCCGATCGGCATGCGCGGCGACGTCGACCGGCTGATCGTCAAATACGCCGCCTTCTACCAGGTGCCGGTGGATCTGGTGCGCCATGTCGTCAACCGCGAAAGCACCTACAATCCCAAGGCCTACAATAACGGCCATTGGGGACTGATGCAGATCAAGCACGCGACGGCGCGCGGCATGGGCTATGACGGGCCGGCCAAGGGCCTGTTCGACGCCGAGACCAATCTCAAATACGCGGTCAAATATCTGCGCGGCGCCTGGCTGGTGTCGAACGGCAACGCCAAGAAGGCCGACTGGCTCTACCAGACCGGCTACTATTTCGACGCCAAGCGCAAGGGCCTGCTCGAGGCCACCGGCCTCGGTGTCGACCGCAAGCGCGGGCGCCTGCAGCCCGACGCCTGAGCGCGATGCCCGAACCGCGTCCGCCGGCTCCAAACGACATCCGGCTGCGCAAGATCCTCGACGAGACGCTGGTTGCGCCGCACTGGCCTGACGGTTTTGCCATGCGCGGCTTCGAGCGCGGCGACGCGCTGCCGCTGCATGCGTTGCTGGGCGAAGTGTTCGACGATGGCACAGACGGCCCCTTCGACGAATGGTGGCCACGCATATCCGAAGATCCCGAATTCGACCCGGCGCTGTGTTTCCTCGTCATCGATGCCAAGGGCCGGCTGGCCGCGGCCGCACTGTGCTGGAGCTCGGCATTCGTCAAGGACCTGGCCGTTCATCCGGAGGCACGCGGCAAGGGTGTCGGCGAGGCCCTGATGTGGCACGCCTTCGCCATTTTTCGCGACCGGGGTGCCGCCCATGTCGATCTCAAGACCAATACGCTCGAGAACGCGGCCGCCGTGCGGCTCTACGAGCGGCTGGGCATGCGGCCGGTCGCCTGGGAAGGCTGACCGGGGGCGTTAACCCACCCGTCACCGGTCATGGCCTGTTCGACCACCGGTGATGGCCTGTTCGGAACCCAAAGCGCTGCTCCGCATTCAATGAACGGTGGGGTCTGACCGGTTGCCGGTGTTATGCGCCGCCGGCTGCCAAGGAGATCCACCGCGATGAAGGTTTTCCACGCATTGCTGGCGTTGAGCGTCGCTGCGGTGCTCGCTGGGGGTTCGGCGCGGGCCGTCGAGCTGTCGATCGTGTCGGGCGACACCGGCAACGGCCTCAAGGTGCTGCGCGAGATCCTCGACCGCTATGAGAAAGTAAGCGGCGACAAGGTCACCATCGTCGCCATGCCGTCGTCCGGGACCGACCAGTTCGGCCAGTACAGGCTGTGGCTCGCGGCCGGCAACAGCGACGTCGACGTCTACCAGACCGATGTCATCTGGGCGCCGCAGCTCGCCAGCCAGTTCGTCGACCTGACTGAAGCGACCAGGGATGTCGTGGCCAGTCATTTCCCGTCGATCATCCAGTCGCAGACCGTCGACGGCAGGCTGGTGGCGCTGCCGATCTTCACCGATGCGCCGGCGCTCTATTACCGGAAGGATCTGCTCGACAAATACGGCGCCAAGGTGCCGGCGACCTGGAAGGAACTGGGCGACACCGCCAGGCTGGTGATGGACAATGAGCGGGCCTCGGGCAACAGGGATATCTGGGGCTTCGTCTTCCAGGGCAACGCCTATGAAGGGCTGACCTGCGACGCGTTCGAATGGGTGGTGTCGAACGGCGGCGGCCATATCGTCGAGCCGGATGGCGCGATTTCCATCAACAACGCCCAGGCGGCGGCCGCGCTCGACATGGCCAAGGGCTGGATCGGCACCATCGCGCCGCCGGGTGTGCTCGCCTATCAGGAAGAGGAGGCGCGCGGCGTCTGGCAGACCGGCAATGCGGTCTTCATGCGCAACTGGCCCTATGCCTATGCGCTGGGCAACAGCCAGGGGTCGCCGATCAAGGGCAAGTTCGACGTCGCGCCGCTGCCGGCGGGCACGGGCGAGGGCGCCCGCCCGGCGGCGACGCTCGGCGGCTGGAACCTCGCCGTCTCGAAATATTCCAGGCACCCGGATGCGGCGATCGAACTGGTCAAGTTCATCGCCTCGCCGGCAATGCAGAAATACCGCACGCTGAAGACCGCCAACCTGCCGACCATCCAGGCGCTCTATGACGATGCCGACATCGCCAGCCAGCAGCCGATCATACCGCACTGGAAGGATGTCTTCCTCAATGCCGGGCCGCGGCCCTCGGCGGTGACCAGGAATAAGTACAACGAGGCGTCGAGCCAGTTCTGGAACGCCGTCCACAAGACCTTGTCCGGCGAAGGCAGCGCCGCCGACAATCTGGCCGACCTCGAAGCGACGCTGACCCGGCTGAAAGGCAAGGGCTGGTGAGCGCGCGACCGGCTGATGCCGCCGACCGGCGCCAGGGCTCGCGGCTGATGCGCCAGCGCGTGCGCTCGGCGTGGCTGTTCCTGGCGCCGATGCTTCTGGTGCTCGCCGCCGCTGCCGGCTGGCCGCTTGCCCGCACGGTCTATTTCAGCTTCACCGATGCCTCGCTGTCCGATCTCGACGCCCGCCAATGGGTCGGCCTCGCCAATTATGTCTCGGTTCTGCGCATGCCGAGCGGCAGGGTCATCCACGACGGGCTGCTTCTCGACCCGGTCTGGTGGCGTGCCGTGTGGAACACCGTGCGGTTCGCGGTGGTTTCGGTGACCTGCGAGACGACCCTCGGCATGGTCGTCGCCCTGGTGCTCAACGCCGAATTCCCCGGCCGCGGCATCGTCAGGGCGGCGATCCTCATCCCCTGGGCGATCCCGACCATCGTCTCGGCCAAGATGTGGCAGTGGATGCTGAACGACCAGTTCGGCATCATCAATGTCGTGCTGATCAATCTGGGGCTGATCGACACCAAGATCGCCTGGACAGCCAGTGCCGACACCGCGATGGCGGCGGTGCTGATCGTCGACATCTGGAAGACGACGCCCTTCATGGCGCTGCTGATCCTGGCCGCGCTGCAGATGCTACCGCGCGAGATCATCGAGGTCGCCAGGCTCGACGGCGCCAATCCCTGGCAGATCTTCTGGCGGGTGACCTTGCCACTGATCCGCCCGGCGGTGATGGTGGCGGTGATCTTCCGGGCGCTCGATGCGCTGCGCATCTTCGACCTGATCTATGTGCTGACGCCCAACAATGCGCACACCAAGTCGATGTCGGTGTTCGCCCGCGAGAACCTGTTCGAGTTCGACAAGTTCGCCTATGGCTCGGCCGCCTCGACCCTGCTCTTCCTCATCCTCGCCTTGCTCACCATCCTCACCATCCGCATCGGCCGGATAAGCCTGGAAGGAGGCCGCTGAGATGTGGCTCCTGAAGCGCACGGGCTTCTATCTGCTGGTCGGGGCAATCGTGCTCATCGCGGTGTTCCCGTTCTACTATGCCGTTGTCACCAGCCTGAAATCGGGGACCGAACTGTTCCAGGCCGATCCGTGGCCGAAGGCACCAAGCCTCGACAATTATCGCAACGTGCTGGCCGAGGGCGCCTTCATGCGCAACCTCCTGAATTCGCTGGTCGTTTCGGGCGCGGTGGTGGCGCTCTCGCTGTTCCTCGGCGTCACCGCGGCCTACGCACTGGCGCGTGTCCGTTTTCGCGGCCGCTCGGCATTGCTGTTCGCCATCCTGTCGGTCTCGATGTTCCCGCAGGTGGCTGTGCTGGCCGGGCTGTTCGAACTGGTGCGGATGTTCGGCCTCTACAATTCGCTCTTCGCGCTGATCTTCTCCTACATGATCTTCACCTTGCCGTTCACCGTCTGGGTGCTCACCGCCTTTGTCCGCGACCTGCCGGTCGAGGTCGAGGAGGCGGCGATCCTCGATGGCGCGACGCCATGGATCATCATCACCCGCATCTTCCTGCCGCTGATGTGGCCGGCGCTGGCGACCACCGGACTGCTGGCCTTCATCGGCGCGTGGAACGAGTTCCTGTTTGCCCTGACCTTCACCTCCAACGATGCGCGGCGGACCGTGCCGGTGGCGATCGCGCTGCTCTCGGGCAATTCGCAGTTCGAAATCCCCTGGGGCAACATCATGGCGGCCTCGGTGATCGTCACGGTGCCGCTGGTGGTGCTGGTGCTGATCTTCCAGCGCAAGATCGTCTCCGGCCTCACCGCCGGTGGGGTGAAAGGGTGAAGTGCGGACCTTGCGCTCAGATATCCGGCGCGTTGCCGATCTTCCGCTTGAGCTCCAGCGCCCAGGCGCGGCCCTCGTCGCCGCCCCACAGCAGCCAGGCGATGTATCCGGCGGAGGGGTTGTCCTCATTGCCGTAGTTCTTGCCGCGCTTGTCGATCTCGTGGCGGGCAAAGTAGCTGACCATGCGGCGGATGGTGGACGGCGCCAGCTTCTCGCGGTTCTTCAGTTCGGTGGCCCGCGCGACGCCGATCTCGGTGCCGCCGCGGCCGAACTGCTTGCGCAGCCGCAAACCCTTGGCGGCGTTGTCGGCCACCACTTGCGGACAGCGCAGGTCGATCTCGTCGGTCTCGCTCATTTCGTCCCCCGTGCTGGAAGCTGTAGCCGATGAAGGGAATGTCGCAAAGCCGGAGCGGTTCCGATGCAAAATGTCGGAACCGGCCGGCGTGTCGCGTCCTTAGGGGGTAGAGCAACCGCGCCGGGAAGCCGGCGCGCGGAACCAAGGAGCAGATCATGATCACCTTTCCCAACGAATCCGCCAAATACCGCACCGCGCGCGAAAAGCTGCTTAAGAAGGAAATCGAGCTGCGCCGCGCCATGGAAGCCGTGGCCGAGGCGCGGCGCACCCTGCCGCCGGGCGGGCTGGTGCCGAAGGACTATGTGTTCGAGGGGCTGGATATCGCCGGCAAGACCGCGAAGATAAAACTGTCGGAGCTGTTCGCGCCCGGCAAGGACACGCTGATCCTCTACCAGATGATGTTTCCGCGCCACCCGCAGGAGACGCGCGCCGTGGCGGCCAGCGGCGGCACGGCGAAGCTCGCGCGGCCCGACCAGCCATGCCCGTCCTGCACCGCGCTGCTCGACCAGTTCGATGGCGCGGTCGACCATTTGGAAGCCGCAGGCTTCAACTTCGCCGTCGTGGCCAAGACGGCGCTGGAAAATCTGGTCACGCTGGGCCGGGATCGCGGCTGGCGCAACATGCGGCTGGTGTCTTCGGCCAACAACAGCTTCAAGCGCGACTACAACGCCGAGTCGGCCGACGGTGCGCAGATCCCGCTGCTGTCGGTGTTTCATCGAGATGCTGACGGCATCAGGCATTTCTGGTCGTCGGAACTCGGTTTTGCACCGACCGAACCTGGCCAGGACCCGCGCGCCATCGGCACCTGCGAGATCCTGTGGAACCTGATGGACTTTACCCCGGAAGGCCGGCCGGACTGGAACGAGCAGCTGCAATATGGCGAGGCGTGCTGTCACTGAGGCAGGCGCGCCCTTGCTGAACCTCTCGCTCAAGTCGGCCGGAACATCGGAAGATCGGCTGCATTGATAGGAGACGGTTTGCGACCCCTTTCACGGATTCGAAGTGCGACCCACACTTAAAAACGTATGGGACCTGGTGCGAGAAAGCGTGGTTGGCTTTGTCGACGACAATGCGCTTAGTCATGGCGCGGCGATGGCCTTTTATGCCGCCACGTCGCTGGCCCCGGTTCTGATAATTGTCGTCGCCATAGCTGGCATCGCATTTGGCCATGACGCGGCACAGTTGGCTTTGTCGGCCCAGATATCGGGGCTGATGGGTGCAGAAAGTGCGGCGCTCCTTCAGGCAGCGCTCGAAGGGGCATCCAGCAAATCATCGGGGACCCTGGCGGCCATCATCGGCGTGGCCACTTTGCTCGTCACCGCCTCCGCGGTGTTTGGCGAGATGCAGCAGGCCCTCAATGCAATATGGAAGGTTGAAGCGAAAGGGAGTTCGCTGTCGCGTCTCTTGCGGGCGCGTGCGGCAAGTCTCGGCCTGGTCGCCGCCCTCGGCTTTATGTTGCTGGTGTCCTTGGTGGCGAGTGCGGCGATCTCCGCCCTGGGCAATTTGATCAGCGCTCATTTGCCGTTCGGCGAATTTGTTCTGAGCGCGATCAACACGTTGATTTCCTTTTCCCTGATCTCCGTGATGTTTGCCGCGATCTACAAGGTCCTGCCGGACCGTGCCTTGGAGTGGCGGGATGTCGCGATCGGTGCTGTCGTGACCGCCGCTCTGTTCACATTGGGGAAGTCGCTTATCGGTTGGTATATCGGCACAAGTGCGATCGCATCGTCCTATGGTGCGGCCGGAGGGCTGCTCGTCATACTGCTCTGGGTCTATTATTCATCGGAAATCTTTCTGCTCGGCGCGGAGTTGACCCGCGCCTATTCCGTTCGCCATGGGAGCAGGTCCGACCTGGACGGGTGGGTTCAAAATGCTCCCGCTCCGCAAAATCTTGTTTCAATTCGCCGAAGGCCCAGCTCTTCGGGCGCCGTTGCGTTGTTGGCGGTGGCGTGCGTGAGCGCAACGATGACGGCCTTTCTGCTGGGGCCTCGTCGCCCGTAGGGAGAGAGCCGCTGCTCCTCGCGCGAGGAGAAGGGACGCGGCTGGCAACCTCACCGCATCTGCCGCGTTGGGTCTGCGAGGACACCTTCACGGAGCGTTTCGATGAAACCGCATCTCGCCATTGCCATGCTGGCCCTTGTGGCCGGAACGCCTTCAGCTTTTTCCCAGCAGGCGGCCAGCACCTTGCCGGCGGTGTCGGAGACCAAGGTCGACACCGACACCTTCACCAAGACGGTGGTCAGCGCCAACCGCTTCGAGATCGAAAGCAGCAAGCTGGCGCAGAAAAAGGGCGTCGCGGCTGATGTCGCCGATTTCGGCGCGCTGATGGTCAAGGACCACACCAAGGCCGGCCAGGATTTCAAGGCGGCGCGGGAAAGGAGCCAGACCACGGCATCCATCAAGCCCCAAGGGCCGCCGCTGCTGCCGACAGACCAGGCAATGCTCGACCAGCTCAAGGCGCTGGATGGCGAGGCCTTCCAGGCCAGGTACATCGCCTTGCAGACCGAGGCGCACAAGCAGGCGGTGGCGATGTTTTCCACCTACGCCCGCTCCGGCGACGACCCGGCTTTGAAGGAATTCGCCAAGAAGACGCTGGAGGTGCTGAAGATGCACGAGATGCATTTGAAGGATGTGGCGGCGGTGCATTAGGGAATTCGACAGCCAGGACGGACCAAGGACAGCGCTCTACGGCGCCCCCCTCTGTCCTGCCGGACATCTCCCCCACGAGGGGGGAGATCGGCTGTCATCTCGGCCTTCGCCAATTTCCAACGTTGCAAGAAGAGAGCCGGCGCCAAAGCGGCCAATCTCCCCCCAAGTGGGGGAGATGTCCGGCAGGACAGAGGGGGGCGCCGTAGGGTGCCAAGTCTCCGATATCTCTCGCCCCGCGGCAAACCCCACACCCAACATGGCCCTGTGCCTCCACCGGCCATGAACTACACTGCCGGCATCACCCTCGGGAGCACCCCATGCCCAAGATCGATCTCGCATCCGTGCCCGTCCGCAAAGGCTCCGGCTACCCCGCACCCTTCGACGCCCCTTGCGCCGACCGCACGCGCCGGCGCCTCGGCGATGCCGGCGGGCTCACCGATTTCGGCGTCAACCTGATGACCTTGCCGCCAGGCGGCTGGTCGAGCCAGCGCCACTGGCACAGCCATGAGGACGAGCTCGTCTACGTGCTGGAGGGCGAACTGGTGCTGGTCGAGGATGGCGGCGAGACGCTGCTCAGGGCCGGCGACAGTGCTACCTTCGCCAAGAACAGCGGCAACGGCCACCATATGATCAACCGCTCGGCGACGACGGCTGTTTACCTCGAGGTCGGCTCGCGCAATCCGGACGACGTCATCACCTGCTCCGACATCGACATGATGAGCCCGAGTTCCGATGGGCGGTTTTTGCACAATGATGGAACGCCGTATCCGGGGCAGGGGTGAACCCCGGGGGCGGCGCGCGACGCGGGCCTTCCTTCTCCCCTTGTGGGAGAAGGTGGATTGCCGCGAAGCGGCAAGACGGATGAGGGGTGTTCCGGCTTGGCGCCACGTTCATGCCGGGCAGCACCTCAGGGTGAAAACGGACCAGCAACGTCTCGTTCCTTCACGCACCCCTCATCCGTATCGGCGCTTCGCGCCGATCCACCTTCTCCCACAAGGGGAGAAGGAAGAACGGCGCTGGCGTTCCGTCGTCGCCGCGCTAAGCTCGCTGCAACCCAGGGAGCATCATCATGAAAAAAGAAGTCATCGAAGTACCCGTCATGTCGGACAAGGTGCGCTCACTCGGCCTGCCCTGCTCGACGGCGGTGAAGGCCAACGGCTTCGTCTTCATCTCGGCGACGCCGCCGGTGGACATGGTGACCGGCGAGATGGTGCGCGGCGACATCGAGGTCCAGACCGAGGCGTCGCTGAAGGCGCTGAAACATTGCCTGGAAGCCGCCGGCACCTCGCTGGAGAATGTCGTGATGGTGCGCATCTACGCCGTCAATTCCGGCTTCTACAACGCGATAAACAGGGTGTATGCCCGGTATTTCAACATGAACCCGCCGGCGCGGAGTTTTGTGCCGGTGGCGTCATGGCCGATGGAGTTCGATATCGAGATTGAGTGCGTGGCAGTGGGGTGAGGAGTAGACGGGCGAGGCAGTACCGTAGTCCGCTACCTCGAGAAAGTAGTCCACTGGCTTTATATCTAACGTCGTGGGCTCGGGTTGGATATCGATCTCGCCCGCTGCGCTATAAATCCGCAGCAACCCTTCATGTTTAAACTTCAGCAAAAAGGCAATCGCTCGATTAGTCTATAGTTTGACCCATCCTGAACGAAACTGACAAGTCGATGTGTTTGCGTCATAGGAAAAGTCGAGCGTTTATTTTTTCTTTTTCTTTTCCTCACGCTCTTTTATTGACCTATCAAACTCAGACCACCTGTTGCTTCGCCAAGATGCAAAGTAGGCTCGGTGCTCAAGGATCACGTCTTCCAGCTTCCGAATAATCCTAGTTGTATCTTTTTTAGCCACTTGTGATACTTTCATCAGTCAGCCCTCTCCGCAGTGGAGAATAGCAGATTCGGAAGCGCCTTGTGAGCCATTTAATTCCGCGTATCGAGTATCCCGAAATCGTGATTGGTTTGGTTGCACCCATCGGAACGCCGCTTGGTCCGACTGTGAACGAATTGCGTAGCCACTTTGAATCTGCTGGCTATCATGTAAAGCAGATAAAAGTAACTGACATATACAAGATGCTATCGCAATTTATCGCACCAAAAGTGCCGCTTGTTGATAGCCCTCTGGTTGATCGATACAAAACGTATATCTCGTACGGAAATCAAATTCGAAGAGAGATGGATGATAATTCTGTTTTGGCGGCTCTTACTATATATAGAGTGGTCGGAAGCAGGATAAGAAGCGGGCAGATAGATGAAGAGAAATTTTCAAGGACTGTATACATTCTTGATCAATTTAAAAGACAGGAGGAGATAGAATTATTTAGAGCTGTTTATGGTAGGATTTTCTTCCAGATATCGGTATATTCGCGCAGATCTGCCAGAGTTGACTACCTTTCTAGGAAATTTGCTGCGGATGCGGGCGATCTTAATCACGATCAATTTCGATCTGCTGCCGAGGAATTAGTAAGTGAAGACCAGAATCAACAGAAGGAGAAGTATGGTCAGAGGGTAGCGAAAATATTCCATGACGCGGACTTTATAGTAAATAAGGATATATCTGACCCAAGCGTTTCGGATCAGATAAGGCGATTTTTCGAGCTTTTGTTCTCTTCTAATTCGTATACTCCAAATAAGATGGAGTATGGAATGTTTGCTGCAAAGTCTGCTGCGTTGCGAACGGCGGATCTCTCCCGGCAGGTGGGAGCCGCAATATTCACACCTAAGGGTGAAATTATCTCTCTCGGATCAAACGAAGTGCCGAAGGCGAGAGGAGGTACCTACTGGCCAGACGAGGATATCGATGATCGCGAGTTTAAGAGAGGCCATGACTCGAACGACGCTCGTAAGCGTGAGATTTTGAACGAAATTTTGAAGATATTGGAAAAAGATTCGTCTCATCTAAATGACGAAGCAAAGAAAAGGCTGGATGACGCGGCTTTGATGGATGCTTTGGAGTATGGCAGGATTGTTCATGCAGAAATGTCGGCCTTGCTGGATGCTGCGCGTATTGGCCGGCCGGTGAGAGAATCGGTACTCTTTACGACAACTTTTCCCTGCCATATGTGCGCTAAGCACATAGTTGCAAGTGGTGTTTCAGTGGTTGTTTTTCTAGAGCCTTATCCTAAAAGTCTAGCATCTAGATTGCATGCTGATTCGATAGAAATAGAAGGGCAGGAAAGGGGTGGTTATAAGGACTACCCATCGGTAGAATTTAAGCATTTTTATGGAATTACGCCTCGCAGATACCGCGAATTCTTTGAGAGATCCCGACGGAAAGATAGCAATGGGGACTTCGAGGCTTATTTGTTTGGAAAAAAGAAGCCCTTCGTTGACATAAAATCACCTTTTTACACTCAACTTGAAGAGACTGTTTTGCAGAGCGTCCGGTCGGCTATCGAGCATTTGGGGCAGTCATCTAAACTGCAGTTGGGTTACTACGCACCTCAGGCAAAATACTCCTGCAGCGGCCGCACTTCCAAACTCCCCGCCTTCAACGCCGCTATCGCCTCCGCCACCGCGGCCGCACCCGACAGCGTCGTGTAATACGGCACCTTCTGCATCAGCGTCGCGCGGCGTAGCGACTTGGAGTCCGACACCGCCTTCTGGCCATCCGTGGTGTTGAAGACGATCTGGACCTGGCGGTTGCGGATGGCGTCTTCGATGTGGGGGCGGCCTTCCAGCACTTTGTTGATCTTTTCGGCCACCACGCCGTTTTCGGCGAGGAAGCGCTGGGTGCCTGATGTGGCCAGCACCTTGAAGCCGAGGCCGGCGAGGCGCTTGACGGCCGGCAATATGCCTTTCTTGTCCTCGTCGCGCACCGAGACGAACAGCGTGCCGGAGCGTGGCAGGTCGACGCCGGCGCCGAGCTGGCTCTTGGCGAAGGCGAGCGCGAAGTCGCGGTCGAGGCCCATGACCTCGCCGGTGGAGCGCATTTCCGGTCCGAGCAGGATGTCGACGCCGGGGAAGCGGGCGAAGGGGAAGACGGCTTCCTTGACCGCGATGTGGCCGGGGTTCCTCGGATCGGGCAGGGGGCCGTAATGGAAGAAGGCGTCTTCCAGCGTCTCGCCGGCCATGATGCGGGCGGCGATCTTGGCGATGGGGCGCCCGATGGTCTTGGCGACGAAGGGTACGGTGCGCGATGCCCGCGGGTTGACCTCCAGCACATAGACCGTGCCGTCCTTGATCGCGTACTGCACGTTCATCAGGCCGCCGACATTGAGCGCGCGGGCCAGCGCCGCCGTCTGGCGTTCCAGCTCGTCGACCAATTCCGATGGCAGCGAGTGAACGGGGAGAGAGCAGGCGCTGTCGCCCGAATGGATGCCCGCCTCCTCGATGTGTTCGAGAATGCCCGACACGAAGGTGGCCTTGCCGTCGCAGAGGCAGTCGACATCGACCTCGATGGCGCCTGACAGATAGGTGTCGAACAGCAGCGGGTTCTTGCCCAGCAGCGTGTTGATCTGGCCGGTCTTGTCATTGGGGTATTTCTGCTTGATGTCCTCCGGCACCAGGCCGGGCACGGTGTCGAGCAGGTAGCTCTGCAGCATGCTCTCGTCATGGATGATCTGCATGGCGCGGCCGCCGAGCACATAGGAGGGGCGCACCACCAGCGGGAAGCCGAGCTCGCCGGCGACGGTGCGGGCCTGCTCGACCGAATAGGCGATGCCGTTCTTCGGCTGGCTGAGGTTGAGCTTGTGCAGCAGCTTCTGGAAACGGTCGCGGTCTTCGGCCAGATCGATCATGTCGGGCGAGGTGCCGAGGATCGGGATGCCTGCCTTCTCCAGCGCGTCCGCGAGCTTAAGCGGTGTCTGGCCGCCGAACTGGACGATGACGCCGACCAGCTCGCCCGAGGCCTGTTCGGCGCGCAGGATCTCCAGCACGTCCTCCGCTGTCAGCGGCTCGAAATAGAGCCGGTCCGAAGTGTCGTAGTCGGTCGAGACCGTCTCGGGGTTGCAGTTGATCATGATCGCTTCATAGCGGGCGTCGCGCAGCGCGAAGGCCGCGTGGCAGCAGCAATAGTCGAACTCGATGCCCTGGCCGATGCGGTTCGGACCGCCGCCGAGGATGACCACCTTCTTGCGCGCCGAGACCTGCGCCTCGTTGGCGAGCGCGCCGGCGAAGGGCACTTCATAGGTCGAATACATGTAGGCGGTCGGCGAAGCGAACTCGGCCGCGCAAGTGTCGATGCGCTTATAAACCGGATGAACGTCGAGCTTCTCGCGAATCTTCTGAACGACTTCGGCGTCGGTCCTCGTCAGCGACGCGAGGCGGGCGTCGGAGAAGCCCATGGCTTTCAGCATGCGCAGATTGACGGCGTCCTCAGGAATGCCGTGCTCGCGGATGCGGGCCTCCATGGCGAGGATGCCGGCGATCTGTTCGAGGAACCACGGGTCGATCTTGCACATGGCGTGCATGTCTTCCAGCGAGGTGCCCATGCGGATCGCCTGCGCCACCATGCGCAGCCGGTCCGGCGTCGGGGTGCCCAATGCCGCGCGGATGGCGTTGCGGTCGTCGGCGTGGTTGGCCGCCACGGCGCCATGGCCGAGGCCGGGGATCTCGATCTCGTCGAGGCCGGTGAGGCCGGTTTCCAGTCCACGCAGCGCCTTCTGCAGCGATTCCTGGAAGGTGCGGCCGATGGCCATGACTTCGCCGACCGACTTCATGGCGGTGGTCAGCACCGGCTCGGCGCCGGGGAATTTTTCGAAGGCAAAGCGCGGGATCTTCGTCACGACATAATCGATCGACGGCTCGAACGAGGCCGGCGTGGCGCCGCCGGTGATGTCGTTCTCCAGCTCGTCCAGCGTGTAGCCGACGGCGAGCTTGGCGGCGATCTTGGCGATCGGGAAACCGGTCGCCTTGGAGGCAAGCGCCGACGAGCGCGAGACGCGCGGGTTCATCTCGATGACGACGAGACGGCCATCGGCCGGATTGACGGCGAACTGCACGTTGGAGCCGCCGGTCTCGACGCCGATCTCGCGCAGCACCGCGATCGAGGCGTTGCGCATCATCTGGTATTCTTTGTCGGTGAGGGTCAGCGCCGGGGCGACGGTGATGCTATCGCCGGTGTGAACGCCCATCGGGTCGATGTTTTCGATCGAGCAGACGATGATGCAATTGTCCGCTCTGTCGCGGACCACCTCCATCTCATACTCCTTCCAGCCGAGCACGCTTTCCTCGATCAGCACTTCGGTGGTCGGCGAGGCGTCGAGGCCGGACTGGACGATGTCGTAGAATTCGGCCCTGTTGTAGGCGATGCCGCCGCCGGTGCCGCCCATGGTGAAGGAGGGGCGGATGATGGCGGGAAGGCCGACATGGTCGAGCGCCTGGGCGGCGATCGCCATGCCATGGCTGATATAGCGCTGCTTGCGGTCGCCTTCGCCGAGGTTCCAGCGGGTCTCCAGCGCGTCGAGCGCGGCGTCGAGATTGTCGGGCTTCTCCGCCTTCAGCGCGGCGCGCTCGGCTTCGTGCGTCTTGCGGTCGGCATTCTTGACGTCGGTGGCGTTGGCCAGCATCGACTTCGGGGTTTCGAGCCCGATCGTCTTCATCGCCTCACGAAACAGCGCCCGGTCCTCGGCCTTGTCGATGGCATGAGCGTCGGCGCCGATCATCTCGACATTGTAGCGCTCGAGCACGCCCATGCGGCGCAGCGACAGCGCGGTGTTGAGCGCGGTCTGGCCGCCCATGGTCGGCAGCAACGCGTCGGGCCGCTCCTTGGCGATAATCTTGGCCACGACCTCGGGGGTGATCGGCTCGATATAGGTGGCATCGGCCAGTTCCGGGTCGGTCATGATGGTGGCCGGATTGGAATTGACCAGGATGACGCGGAAGCCTTCCTCCTTCAGCGCCTTGCAGGCCTGGGTGCCGGAATAATCGAACTCGCAGGCCTGGCCGATGACGATGGGGCCGGCCCCGATGATCAGGATCGACTTGATGTCAGTGCGTCTTGGCATGTCTGTGAATTCCGTTCGGCAGCGGGCTTGCACAAAAAACCGGGACGGGAAGACCCGGCCGGTTGTGCTCGCGATTCTGGTATCAGGCTAGGAGGGCCTTATAGGGAAGAGTTTTGCCCGATGTAACCCCGAAAATGCGGGTTTGTGTGGGGTTTTACGGCCGGGGCAAAGGCGTTGGGTTTGAATTGGTACCTTGCGGGGCGTTTGCGCTGCCCCTCACCTGCCTGCCGGCATCCTCTCCCCGTATAGTGACGGGGAGAGGGGCGCTATCCCTGGTGGTTTCGCCAACCTCCGACGTTGCAAAAAAGCGCGGCTTTGCGGACGGCTTCTTTCTCCCCGTCTCTATACGGGGAGAAATGCCCGGCAGGGCGATGAGGGGCAGCGCAAACCCCGGCAATTGAGCAGCCATTGCAAAAGCCGCCTAATCCCCCAGCACCACCGTATCCATGATCTCGAAGCGCTCGGACACACCAATGCGGATCATGTTGAGTTTGCCTTCCCTGGTGAAGCGGAAGTCGCTGCCGGCGTCCGAGCTTGCCGGCAGGCCGGCATCGAAGGAGATGACGCGCCTGCCGCCATCGGGCCAGGTCACGGTCACGTCGGCCTTGTCCGTGCCCTTGCGCGTCACGCTCGCCGCGCAAGGCGCCATGGGCTGTCCAACGTAGCGGGCGCAGGGAATTTGCAGGGTTCCGTTCGCCGCCAGCGCCAGGCCATAGGCATCCTGCATGGCGATCTCCGCTGCGGATTTCGGCTTGGTTTCGGGGCTGGCCGGCTGGGTCGTGCTGCCCAGCCGAGCGGTCAGATCGGGTGCATCGGGCGTCGCGCCGGTACCTCCTTCGGCGGGCGCGGCAGCAGGCGTATCCACGGCCTGGTCCGGCACCGTCGCCGGATTGAGGGGAACGAGATAGCGCGCCGGCGTCCAGCCGGTTGCCTTGGGATTGTCCGACTCGATCTTGCACCAGGGGTGGCCGTCAATGTCGTTGCAGCCGAGGTTTCGGACGCTCGCACCGGCGGCCAGGCGGGCCTCGGTCTTGCCGATCGGCGACGGCTTGGCGCGGACATTGAGCAGGTCGTCGGGGGCGAGCCCGGTGACAACGGAGATGAACGGCGCCTCTTCGGCATGGGCCGGCACGACAGCCGGCCACGCCGCCATCAGCAGCGGAGCGGCAATCAGCGCATGCAAACTTTGTCGGAGCGTAATCGTGCGCCTCATCATTTGGCCGTGCGCCGTACTCAAATCACCCTGCCGCGGCGGTCTCGCCGCATGCCCGGCCGGTTTTATAAGGGACGACGCGCCGCCATGTAAGTCTGAAATTCAGGCTAACCATGGTGCAAACCATTGTGCTGGGCCGCTTCCGGCATGAAGCCGGTGCGCAGGCCGTGCGCCCATTCCGCGCGTCCCGCATCTTCGGCCTGACGCGCCGCCGCCTCGTGGTCGTAGTCCACCGCGATCATCTCGAAACGATCCTGCCGACCGGCGCCGCCCAAGGTGACGATGCCGTAGCGCGCGTGCGGCGAGCCCTGTTCGGAGACATGCGCCGGAGGCGTGTCGTCGTCATAGGCAGGGCAGCCGATGCTGCCCGGATTGAAGATGACTGGGCCATTCGGGATGCGGATCAATTCCGCCCGGTGGCTGTGGCCGCAGAGCGCAATGCGGCAGGCCGGGTCGAGTGTCTTCAGCCGGCGCCGGATCGCCGCCAGCGGCGCGCGCACCAAATGGCCATCGGTCACGGCATCGAGCAGATATTTCTCGTCATGGTCGGGGCGGGCGTGGAAGGCGATGACGCCAGGCGCGATCTCCAGGGTCAGCGGCTGGGCCAGCAGCGTATCGCGCTGCGCCTGCGTCAGCCGCTCCTGCGCATAGACGTCGGACGCCCACATGGTTTCGTCAGGGGGATCGGCGGCGACGCGGCGGTCATGGTTGCCGCGCACCGTCGGCAGGTTGAGCGCTTCCAGCCGTTCCATCGTCTCGCGCGGCCACAGCGGCCCCGAAACGCTGTCGCCGAGATTGACGGTGACGTCGGCGCCGCCGCGCCGCGTCAGGTCCTCGAGCACGGCGTCAAGGGCGAGAACGTTGCCGTGGATGTCGGCAAGGACGGCTATGCGCATGAGGAGATTCCCGGTGGGTGGCAGGACCTGGTTTCCTCACCCCGCTTCGCGAGGGAGAGGAGAAAATCAGGCCGGCATTTCCAAATCATGGCCGCCGACCGCGGGCAGGGCGGTGTCGTCCGCGGCCGCGGCGATGACACTGTCGAGCAGGCCGGGGAAGCGGGCGTCGAGATCGGCCCGGCGGAGCGTGATCATGCGGTTGGTGCCGACCACCTCGGCGCGGGTGACGCCCGCCTCGCGCAGTTTGGCGAGGTGGTAGCTGAGATTGGTCTTGGAGGCGAGGTCGAGGAAGCGGCTGCAGTTCAGCGGCACGCCTTCCTTGCTGGCCAGATAGCGCACGATGGCGAGGCGCGTCGGGTCGCCGAGCACGCCGAGTACGATGGGCAGGCTGATCTGGTCCGTATTGGGGTGTGGCAAGGTCATGGCAGGAACCTAAGCACAGTTCGGGCCGATTTCAACGCGTCGATCCTGCTCGGCCCATACACACTGTTTCTCCTTTCGCGTGACCGTCCTGACACAGGGCTGTCAGCATGGTTCAGCTATTTTGCCCTGGCTTCATTGACATCATGGCCTGTTATGTCCAATTGTTCAATAACTTTTGAACTAAGGACGCATCCCCATGGACAAGAGAATCTTCTGGCTGGCGCTTGGATCGTTCGCGATCTCGACCGAAGGCTTCGTCATATCAAGCCTTCTGCCCGACATCGCCAGGGATGCCGGCATCTCCGTGCCGCTCGCCGGCTCGCTGATCACCGCCTTCGCGCTTGCCTACGCGATCGGCACGCCGATCCTGGCAACGCTGACCGGCGAATGGGACCGGCGCCGCGTCATCCTGTGGACGCTGGTGTTCTTCGTCATCGGCAATGTCGTCGCCGCCCTGAGTTCGTCCTTCGAAGTGCTACTCGTCGCGCGCATCATCATGGCGCTGTCGTCGGGCCTGTTCGCGGCGACCGCGCAAGGCACGGCGGTGGCGTTGGTCGATGACCATCACCGGGCCCGCGCCATTGCCGTCGTCGTCGGCGGCACCACGGTGGCGGTCGCCGTCGGCGCGCCGCTTGGCGCGCTGGTCGCGGCCATCGCCGGCTGGCGCGGCACTTTCTACGCCATTGCCGGCCTTGGCGCGCTGTCCGGCGCCATCCTGTGGTACCGGCTGCCACGCGGCATCATCGGCACCAGGCTGCCGCTGAAGCGCCGCCTGGCGGCGGCGATGCGTCCCGGCGTGATGCCGATCCTGGTGACGACGGCGCTTGCCCTCATCGGCGCGTTCACCGTGTTCAGCTTCATCGCGCCGCTGGCCATCGAAGGCGCCGGGCTGTCGCCGATCGCGCTGCCGGGCATGCTGCTCGCCTTCGGCGCCGGCGCCGTCATCGGCAACATTGTCGGCGGCCAGGCCGCCGATCGTTTCGGCGCGACGCGTACCGTCGCCTGGTCGCTGGCGCTCTCCGCGGCCATGCTCGTCACCTTTTCGCTGATTCCGACTTTCCTGCCGCATCACCTCGCCGGACCGTCGCTGATGGGCATGATGGTGCCGTGGGGCATCGTCGGCTGGGCGTTCCCGCCGGCACAGGCGAGCCGCATCATCAAGCTCGCCCCGGACGCGGCGCCGATCGTGCTGTCGCTCAATGCCTCGGCGCTCTATCTCGGCGTGGCGCTGGGTGCTGTGGTGGGTGGAGCGGTATTGCGCTACGGCGCGCCGGCCGATCTCGGCCTGATCGCCGCGGCCTTCCCGGTCATCGGGCTCGGCATCGTGCTGGCGGGGCGGATGTTTGCCAGACCGGTAGCGATGCCGGCGGAGTAAGACTGGCCCCAGACTTCGATCTATGTTTTTACGCGGCCGCTTCTTCAGCTGGAAGGAGTGGCCGCGGGCAGTTCCAGGTTCAACGCGGCCACTTCATCGAGCGTGGCCCGCAGTTTCGCGGCCTGCTCGGCGCCGATCATGGCCTCGAATTGCCGCTGGGCAACGCTCCATAGCTTGATCGCCTCGTCGAGCTTGGCCTGGCCGGTCGGCGTCAGCCGCACGCGCTTGACGCGGCGATCGTCCTTGTCGGCGAAGGTTTCGACATAGCCGTCGCGAACCAGAGGCTTCAACGTGTGGCCGAGTGCCGAGAGATCCATGATCAACGCCTCGGCAATGGCCCCCATCGCCGGCTCGCCGCCGACACTGATCTGGAAGAGCAGGCCAAACTGCGTGCCCTTCAAGCCGGAAGGCGCCAGCGCGTCGTCGTAGAAGCGGCCGAGCCTGCGCGCGGTGCGCCGCAAGGTGGCATTGTTGCACTGGCTGAAGGCCGGCTGCTGAACGTCGGTCATGTCAACTCCTTGCCGGAGCATTCCGGCGAAACCGCTGGGCGCTTTTGCTGGAATTGCTCTGGCAGGGGCGCTGGCCCTGTCGCAGAAATAGTTTTCGCGGCTGCCGTTGACAAGATAGTGGCATATACCTATTTCGCCGAAAGTGGTATATGCCACTAATTGATATCAGGACAATGGGCTCGACGGCCGGCGCGTTCGTCGAAGCCGAACAAGAGCCAACAGAAGGAACGTGACAATGAGCAAGAACGACAACAAGGGGACAGCCGTGATAACAGGCGCTTCCTCGGGCATCGGCGCCGTCTATGCCGACCGGCTGGCGGGGCAGGGCTATGATTTGGTGCTGGTGGCGCGCCGTGCCGACAGGCTCGGGGAGTTGGCCGAGAAGCTGCGCCATGCCTATAGCCGCAAGGTCAGCGTGATCGCCGCCGACCTGTCCGACGACGACGATGTGCGCCGCGTCGAGAAGGCGATATCAGCCGACGAGAGCGTGACGCTGCTGGTCAACAATGCCGGCCTTGGCGGTCAGGCGGTGGTGGCAACCGCCGACGCGGATGCCGCCGAGCGCATGATCAAGGTCAATGTCGTGGCGCTGACCCGGCTGACCCGTGCCGTGCTGCCGGGGCTTTTGGCGCGCAACCGTGGCGGGATCGTCAACATCGCCTCGGTACTGGCCTTCGACACCTCGTTCGGCGGCATCTACAGCGGCACCAAGGCCTATGTCGTCAACTTCACCGAAGCGCTGCATCGCGAGGTCGCGGGCACCGGGGTGACGGCACAGGCGGTGCTGCCGGGCGCGACCCGGACCGATTTCTGGGAGCTTTCCGGCAGCGATATCGACCAGCTTCCGAAGGAAATCATCATGACCGCCGACGATATGGTCGATGCCGCCCTTGTCGGCCTGGCGCGGGGCGAGGCCGTCACCGTGCCGGCGCTTGCCGATACGGGAAAGCTGGATACGTTCCTCGGCGCCCGGCAGGCCTTCTATGGCAGCTTGCACGCCGACAAGCCGGCAGCCCGCTACGCGGCTTGAGGCCACTTCGGTCTGGGACTCTGGCGCTTGTGCACATCTTCCGCGACTAGAGCGGTTCCTGTTTTGAGAGAATCGTAGGATTCCCAAAGCAGCTGGTTTGTGATTCAAGATGCTGGCTGGATTGGAGGCCAGCATCTGATGACGCGAGCGCTTTCAAACGATCTCCGTGAGCG
>NZ_SRTD01000319.1:0-320 GCF_004792105.1 Mesorhizobium sp. M8A.F.Ca.ET.161.01.1.1
GGCGGTCGCGGCCTGAGCCGTTCGATACAGCCTGGGTCACGGCTTCGCCGAAAGTCTCGGGCGGAATCTGATCCCGCAGCGGCTCCAGCAAAGTCAGTTCCTGCGGCGACGGCACGCCTTCGGCGCGAAAATCCGATTTCTCGAAGCAAGACTGCGAGCGCTGGTAGGAGCCATAGAAGAAATTGCGTCGCGTCCATTCGAAGTCGAAGCAGAGCGCGATGGCCTGGCGCACACGCGGGTCGCGAAACTGCTCGCGCCGCTGGTTGACGGCGGTGGCCTGCATGGCAGGCACCGTATCCGCAGGGAATTCGTGCTTGACC
>NZ_SRTD01000320.1:0-320 GCF_004792105.1 Mesorhizobium sp. M8A.F.Ca.ET.161.01.1.1
CTGGGAGGTCATGAGGTGCCTGTCCGCCTTGCCCGGAAATCGAAAATCAGTACTCCAACATATGCGTAGAGGCTCACGGTAACAACAGCAGACGCTCTCATCCACAGAAAGGCGGCGCCAATCCGTTAACGAAAGACGCGCACGGTTTCAGGCTTCGGAAAAAACCGCCGTCATCTGTAAATCTGCGGCGATCTCAACCACGGCGGTCAGGGAGCCGGACGCCCCAGGACAGTCTCGCAGCTTACCGGATCGCCGATGATCTCGCTCGTGGTGATGATGGAAGCTGCGTCCGCGGTGATCTTGATGATGCAATCGCGGCG
>NZ_SRTD01000321.1:0-319 GCF_004792105.1 Mesorhizobium sp. M8A.F.Ca.ET.161.01.1.1
ACGATATCGCCGTCGGCAAACCCAAGCAGAGCGATGTCATCGACATTCATGAACAGAACCTGCCGCGTTCCTTCCACGCCGCGAAAACGGTCGCTATAGCCGTAGACGGTCGTGTTGAACTGGTCGTTGGATCGCAACGTCGACAGGTGCAGGACGTCCGGACCCGACGCCTCAGGCGGAAATTCGGGGAACAGGCGGTCGGGCGTCAGGAAATTTGCCTTGCCGCTTGAGGTTACCCATTTTTGCTCCCTTGCGGGCAAATGGTGCGGGATGCCGCCGCGTTTGAAAAGCCGTTCGTTGAAGTTCCTGAAGGTTTCCG
>NZ_SRTD01000322.1:0-319 GCF_004792105.1 Mesorhizobium sp. M8A.F.Ca.ET.161.01.1.1
CGACGGTATCGCCCTCGATGGATTCAATCGAAAGTTCGACGTCTCCGAGAGCCGGAACGATGCTGCCCAGCCGCGGCGCAAGCCAGCGGGCGGCAAAGCAACCTTCCGCCAGAACTTTCAACTGCGGCCGTGCATTCGAAACCATCAGGTCGGAAAGACTGCCGATCATGGTCTCGAAAGCGTCCGCCAGACCGGGATAAAGTGCGCTACCGGCATCGGTCAGCACCAATTCACCGCGCTGGCGGCTGAAAAGCGGCTGGCCGAGGTGGGTTTCGAGAATGCGGACCTGCTGGCCGATGGCAGCGGTCGAAACATGCAG
>NZ_SRTD01000323.1:0-319 GCF_004792105.1 Mesorhizobium sp. M8A.F.Ca.ET.161.01.1.1
CCGGCCATGGCGATGGCGAGAGCCGTTTCGTGGAATCGCAGAAGGTGACCGCCAAGCTGCAATCCACCCTGCATCTCTTCGATCTGATCGTCGGCACGGAAGAGGAATTCCACATTGCCGGCGGGTCGACAGATACGCTGGCCGCACTGAATGCCGTGCGCAAGGTTTCGAATGCCACGCTGGTGTGCAAGCGCGGCCCGATGGGTGCTTCGGTCTTCACCGGCGATATTCCCGCAAGCCTCGATGACGGGCAGACGGGCGAAGGTTTCCCGATCGAGGTCTTCAATGTTCTGGGCGCTGGTGACGGCTTCATGGCCGG
>NZ_SRTD01000324.1:0-319 GCF_004792105.1 Mesorhizobium sp. M8A.F.Ca.ET.161.01.1.1
GCGCATCGTCGTTGAAGGTGATGGTCAGCGTGCCCGGTGCCGTCGAGCCGTCCGCATCGGTGATCACATAGCCAAGATTGACCGTCGCGTTGTTCTCGTCGTTCGGGCCCTGTGCCTGCAGCACGTTGTCGAGCAGCGTGACGGTATAGGCGCCGGTCGCCGGATCCGTCACATGGACGGTGAACAGGGCGGTGCCGATGCGCACCAGGGTGGCGCCCTCGGCGATGGCGTCGGCGTAGTCGCTGCTAATGCCCATCGACCGCGTGTCGACCTGCGCGTGCTGGGCGGCCAGTGAGTGGAAAAGTGTGCGCATGCGCAC
>NZ_SRTD01000325.1:0-319 GCF_004792105.1 Mesorhizobium sp. M8A.F.Ca.ET.161.01.1.1
GCCTGTTTTCTCAAGAAAGCCGCTCCAAGGCCGAGCAGCACCGGAATGGCGACGAGCAACGGCACGAACGCGCCGGACAGGTCGGCAAAGCTGAGCGCCTTGGAAAAGACGCCGCGCGAGATCGTCACGAAATAGGTGGTCGGATAGATCCGGCCGATGAACGCGCCCACGCCCTGGAGCGACGACACCGGATCGATCATGCCCGAATATTGCGTCGCCGGAATGAGCGTCAGAAGAGCCGTGCCGAAGATTGCCGCAATCTGGCTCTTCATGAAGGAAGACATGAGGAGGCCGATGGATGTGGCGATGATGACATAGA
>NZ_SRTD01000326.1:0-318 GCF_004792105.1 Mesorhizobium sp. M8A.F.Ca.ET.161.01.1.1
GAATGGAATCGGTCGTTGTCGGCATCAACCTGTTCGGCGCCGTGGCTTTGCTGCTTTTCGGGCTTGCGCAGATAAAGGATGGCATGTCACGCGCCTTTGGTGCGAGGCTCCGCATCGGTCTGGCCGCCGGCACGCGCGGCCGGTATCGCTCCTTCTTCGCTGGTCTCGTGGCGACAATCGCCTTGCAGAGTTCCACTGCCACCGCGCTGATGGTCGCCTCTTTCGTCGAGAAGGACCTCATCGCGCCGGCCATGGCGCAAATCGTCCTGCTCGGCGCCAATGTCGGAACTGCCATGACGGCGTGGATTGTCGCTCTCG
>NZ_SRTD01000327.1:0-318 GCF_004792105.1 Mesorhizobium sp. M8A.F.Ca.ET.161.01.1.1
GTGCGATGTAGTGCCATTCCACCTTGGTCAGTCCGTCCATTGCAAGATCGGGTTGCTGGTGAATTCGCTGCCATTGTCGCTGACGATCATCTTCGCCTTGCCTCGTCCCTCGATGATCCGGTCCACCTCACGGGCAACCCGCAGACCGGAAAGCGACGTATCGGCGACGAGTGCCAAGCATTCCCTGGTGCAATCGTTGACCACCGTAAGCACCCGGAACCTGCGACCATCGGTGAGCTGATCCGACACGAAGTCCAGTTACCAGCGATCATTGGCGGCAAGCGGGATCAGCATCGGTGCTCGTGTGCCTATCGCTCG
>NZ_SRTD01000328.1:0-318 GCF_004792105.1 Mesorhizobium sp. M8A.F.Ca.ET.161.01.1.1
AAGATGGTGGAGTTTGTTTGGTCGGTCAGTTCGTCACTTCTCGCAGCCACGGATTTCAAGACCTGGTCCAGAAACGCTGCGTTGTCGGTCGTCAGGGGAAGAATCAAAGAGTCCGCTTTTGCCAGGGTCGCCCTTGCCGGTTCGTTCTGATCAGCTTTACCCAGTTGAACGGCCTGGTCAGTCAAGACGATGACTTCTTTCGTTCTCTCAATGATTTTGTCTATCGCAGCGCTCTCACGTGGGAGAAGTTCTTTCGTGTGCTGGAGACGCTCAAGAAGCTTGCCTTTGCTATCGCTGTAAAAGTCGATAGCTGTTTTC
>NZ_SRTD01000032.1:0-33661 GCF_004792105.1 Mesorhizobium sp. M8A.F.Ca.ET.161.01.1.1
GCTTGGTGATGATGAACTCGGCCAGCAGCTCGGCATCCGAATGGCCTTCCCATAAGCCGAAGGAATCCTGAGTACGAATGAGCCGCAGGAGGCATTTGACGAACGGGGAAGCAAGGGCCTCGTCGTCCCCGTGGACAGCAGGGCCAACCGGTTCATGAGGAATTTCGCTTTTCCCCAATTTCAGTACTCCTCTTGAAGGACGATCTCTTTTTCTGCGATGTGTGGTTCGGGCGCTTGCGTGGGCGGGGAATGGCTTGGGCGAGCCGATCCCACGCAACAGTGTCCCGTGGCCGACCTCGAGCACGTCCACCAATGCGAGACCTTTCACCGCGGCGCGAACGCCTGCGCCGCGGTTCGACCCGAGGTAAACGCAATGGAAATTCCACCTGCCGCAAGCCGCGCACTTTTGCGGCATCGACGTTTGCTGCGAAGTGCGCCTGGGCGGGCGGATTTGCCGGTGTTCAATTCCAATTGTCATGCCCTTCGCGATCCTTGCTCAGGAAGTGACAGCGTTTTGAGTTTCGGAAGTCTTGTTTTGCGGAGCCACACAGAGACCCGCGTGACAGGCAGGCTCACCCGTGTAGTTGGCCAGGGCTTGGAGCAACGAGGTGAGGTAGCGCTGTTTGGTTTGGTCCGGCACTGGCTCCGAATGGTCCAGCGATTTGATTGCCACCTCGATCAACTCGATCGCCCGGTCCTTGTTGCCGCTCTCGTAATAATACTGAGCGACCGGAAAGTAACACCCGAATTTAAAGTCTCCATCGCCTTGCGGAGGATTAAGTTCCAGGATCTGTTCGGAGAGCTCCTTGCCCATCGCAAAGCGATCATCATGCGGAAGATGGGAGTTGTCGATCGTGGGATGGAAGAGTTGGTTCAGCGCCATCACCACCCAAGACATCGCTTCGAACTTTTTGTTGATCGCGTCCTCGACCAATTCGCGCATAAGCGGCAAGCCGGTTTTGATGTCGCGCAGCTTGTGAAGCAGAATATCCGCATGAACCCGCCGAAAATCAAAAGAGTCTGGCATCACGGCGAGGCCTTCTTCGATGGCCAATAGTGCCGCTGCCCAATCCTCGTCCTGCATCGCCGGCCCAAGTTTGGCGTATATCGGCTGACTCAGCGACGATTCGCGCACACGCGAGATTCGCTTTGCATCGACGGCTTTCGCTTCATAGCTGCTGCGCCAGCTGCCGTTAAGGACTTTCGGCAAAACGTCATCGAGAGGTGCCGGGTGGCCGATATAAGCGATGTGGCCGTCGCGGTCGACCACGAACGAGGTGGGAATCCCGAACGAAGAGCTGGGTTCCAGCCAGAGCTTTTTCATTTCGCCAGTGCAATCGAACGCTGTCCGATAATTCAGATTCGGGAACTTCTCGGTCAGCCAGGCATCCACGTTGGTCCGCGCTTCGTCCGCGGTTGCAGCCTTTTCGCAAGCTGCGACTCCGATAATCTCAAATCCGCTGTCTTTATATTTCTCCTGCAGTTCGATCAAATGGGGCATGGCGTGGACACATGGTCGGCACCAAGTCGCCCAAAATTCAACGAGGTAGACCTTGCCGGGCCGAAGGCTCGTGAGGGGCTCGCCACGCAGCCAGTTCTCCACTTTCAGCGCAGGAGCCGGGGACCCCATACGCAGTTCCATCTTGGTGTCCAAAGTCATTCCACACCTTTCGTCTCTTTTGTCGCGGAATATTTTCCAGTCAAAATCGGACACGGTCTCGAGGGCATTGCTCCCTCTCGCTTGCTTCAGCGGAGCTCTCACCGTGTTGCCGCACATCAAGCACGGCAAAGGGCATGCCAACCCTTCTTAGCTTCGGCAAGCGCCGGTACCGCCTTGAATAAGCGAGCCCTAACACGGCCAGCTGACGTTAACCTGAATGTCGGCTTTCGACGGCTCACCTTAGCGGCTGCCGTTTAGGAAGGTGAGAGTTTGGCTGGCCCGCTGGCGATAAGACCGGCTTCGGCGTCCTGGAGTAGTCGCACTTCGGCGATGGGGTCGAAAGTGCGGGAGAGGCTCGGTACCCTTGCAGCCACCGCCGCATGTGGCCCGGCGTCATAATTCGCGTCGCGGTTGCCAACGGCGGCGTTGGGCTCGATCCACGTGGCGTTGAGCCCGACAGCACGTAAAGCTGCATCGTGATTGAATGCCCTTTGCTGTTTCACGCCAAGCAGGAGTCGCGCGACGCTACCTTGCTCAAGCGCGAGCAGAGCGATCTGACGCCGTAGGAATATTGCTCGTCCCGCTTTTGCCGCCAGAGGCGGAAATCTTTCCTGAATGCCACCGCCGATCATCAATATCGACGAATCATATCCCGCTGCCCATTTGTTCGACTCCGAGGTCGGGCCAGCACTCCGTCAAGGGACGGTTGATGAACCCTAGATGCTCGGGATTGGCGCATGGCGCGCGCCGCAGAAGGCTGTCAAGGATGCGGCGCGCTCGCCAGGCCAGCAGCCCAAAGTTCGGATCAGCCAGCCCGCGCTGTCCAAGGCAGGCGTTCTGAACGAAAAGGCGTCGGTCTCGCGGTCCGTCCCAGTACACCGAAAAATCCTCGCCGATGGCGAGCTCATTGCCGATCTGTTCGAGGCGATCTGCGATCGGTTCTAGGAAACCCGGCAGCGGTTTCTCGTACCCGGTGGCCAGGATGACGATATCGGCGGTTACTTCTCCGATGTTGTCCAAGCCGCGTTGCAGCGTGAGCCTGTGCCCTGCTCCGGCATTGATGCAGCGCGACACGTTGCAACTTGGCCGCAATGTGATCTCGCATTGGTGTGGCTCGAGAAAGGCGTGGTGGTAGAGCGCCTGATAGACCGCGCGCAACTTGCTTTCTGAAATGCCCTCGGAGGCAAGCGCGAAACGCCGCAGGAACAGCTGTCGATGCACCTCGCTCATCGCAGCAAAACGATCCGAGAAGCATGGCGTGAACAGCCCGTTTGTGAACGCGTGGTCGTCGAAAGGCATCTCGCGCGTCAAGACCCATGTGATCGCCGCGGGCCGCCGTTCTTTCGGCCGGCCGACAAGGTGCAGTAGCAGCTCGGCTCCCGACTGTCCGCCGCCAACAACGCAGACATGCTTTTTTTGCACCTCAGGATTGATGTGGGCCAACTCAGATGAGTGGAACAGGTTGGGTCCAGTCCAGCCATGAAACTGAGGCGGAATTTGCGCCTGCTTGCCTATGTCGATGACGAGGTTTCTTGCATCAAGGACCGCGTTGTCCGTCCGCACGCGAAACTCGCCGTCAAAGCGGATTTCGCGAACGGCCTCGCCGCCACGGACAAGCGGATTCTTCTGGAACGCCCAGTTGAGATATTGGGCGAACTCGGCTCTAAGCACCCCGTGAAATTGCGCATTGAGGAAATTGTAAAGACGCCCGTTCTCGTGGAGGTAGTTTACGAATGTGTAGGCTGATCGCGGATTGACCAGAGTAACCAGATCCTGGAAGTGGCCGACCTGGAGCTCCGCGCAATCGAAAGCGCTGCCTGGATGTCCTCGGAAATCGACCTCCCGGTCCAGGAACAGTGCCCCTTGCGCAATCTCTTCCTGTATCTGACACGCAAGGCTCAAATTAGATGGTCCAGCACCCACACCAATACAAAAGAGGTCCACTTATCCTTACTCCTCTAGGAGTGTTTTCCAACTCAGCGGCATGTTGACGTCGATCGCCGGGCATTGAGCAATGCGAACCTCACAGGCATGCTTGAGCCGCGGTCCCGACTGAGAGGACAGCAAAAGCGTGTGCCGCCTTCCAGGTCTTGGGCTCAATGTCGGCGGCATCGACAGCGGCGCGGCGTGATCCGAACCCAAGAGCAGAAGGAAAGTGTGTGATGCTGTCGCGCGGCTCTTCCGGATCTTACGGCGGCTTCTAGCGCCGGCCTCCACCCCAGGAGTGGCTGTTTCCCTGCCACGACGGAAGCGGCTCTTTCTTTCGAGGGGCGTAACCATGGATAACGGCTCTTAATGCTTTCGGAGACTCCCATGCATGCGGCGTGCCGGATAAAGACCTGTCAAACCAACGAGTTCGCGCAGTTCCAGCTCGTCTGGAATCCGACATTGTCGCACGCCCGACGATCGGGCAGGGGAAGCTCCGCGGCAGCGGCCCTTGCACACCGCAGGCTGACAGGGACAGCCGCCGATTTGACGCGCGTCCGGGTACTGATAAGGGGCCTTCCAACAGGGTTCGCGCACGAGGCGGGGTCTCCTGGTACACCCGCCCTGTGGCTTGGCTGCGGTCTGCTGCAGCCGTTCGTCTTTACTGCCCGTTGCGGACGATCTCGCACGAGTTGGTTCACGAGAGCGTCGTGAAGCAGTCGAGGCGTCCGGTTTGGCTCTGACAAGCGTCGCAAGATGTTCGCGGATCCAGCCATGTCTCCGCAATCCGACCGGTAACCGACGACGACTTCGGACTGGTTGGCGGTCCTACGACCTGATCGGTGTTCCTACGGAGCTGATCAGCGAGCCAAAAACAGCGGCAATGTGGTCTTCCCAAAGCTCCAGCTCGGCGGACCGCCGAAAATCCGCTCACGCAGCCCACGGCTGCCATAAGCACCCATAACCATCATGTCAGCACAGATGTCGTTCGCGTGCTGGGTCAGCACTGTGCCCGCCGATTTGCCGGCGCTCTTAAGCAGGTCAACGGAGACCCGAGCACCGTGCCGAGTAAGATAGGCAGCGATGTCAGCTCCAGACTGCGCGCCTTTCCCGTTGTTTTGCGCCTTTGGATCGACCATAGCGACACAGACTTCCTTGGCAGCGGATAGGATACTAAGAGCTTCCCGAACCGCACGCGAGGCCTCTACACGCGAATCCCAGCCGACCAGCACGCGTCGAGGCGACAGCGTCGCCTTAACGCCCTTCGGCACGATGAGCACCGGCTTTCCGCTATCGAACAAGCAGCCGTTGACAACAGGAGGTCCGAGAGTCTCATCGTTGAGGAGGTCTCCTCCAACGATCGTCAGGTCAGCGCAGAGCGCCCGCTGTCGTGCCACTTCACCGAGGCTAGCCGGATCGCAATAGTCGGTGTCAACGTCACAGGAAAGCGACATAGCTTTCAGCCTTTTGAGGATATCCGCGGACCGTCTTTCCATTCTGGTCACGTCCTGTGAAAATTTCTCGATTTGCTGAAATCGATAGTTCGGTACTGCAATTGCCTGTGCACGTCCCGTATCCCATTCGGGGGGCGGAGAGGACATCAAGAGCAATGGAGGCGGTATAATCAGTACCGATAGGTGCGCGCCGACCTCGGCACACAGTCCGGCAGCTGTTGTGAGGTCCTCATCAGAATGATCAGCACCCGTCACACTGAATATGCTTTTAAATTCCATTTGCCTGCTTCTCCTGGTCTTCGTTAGGAGCGCCTTAAAGCGGCAACACCGCTCTCAGGAGGAAGAGAGAGCGGCACCACATTCGATCACCGATTTCAGTCGTCCGGCTTCTCGAGCGAGTAGCCGGCCGACCTGACGGTGCGAATGACGCTGCCGGGCAAGGCCGTTTTCAGCGCCCTCCTGATTCGGCTGATATGGACATCGACGGTGCGTGCACCGACATGAATGTTGGGCAGCCAGGCCGCCCCGATAAGCTCGTCCCGGCTGAAGACCTTGCCGGGGGCCTCAATCATAAGCCGCAGCACGTTGAAGTCGATCCGTCCGAGATGGATGTCGTGGCCATTACCGCGAACCCGATGGGCATCGAGCTTCATCTCCAGGCCTCCACAACAAATCCAACTGTCGTTTTCAACCCCGTTCGGACCACGCTTGGTCAGCCCGAGCCTCGCCCGCAGGCAGTCGAGCAGCTTGGCCGGAGCCACCGGCCGCACAAAGCTCTCAACGCCTGCCTTCAAGAGATCGAGGTGCTGGTGCTCGGCGCCAGGCGCGATCAGGGCGATGATAGGCAGGTCGGTGGTGCGCGGTTCCCGCTTGAGGTGGGCGCAAATTGCGGACCCGTTTATGCTGGCTGGGTCGCAATCCAGCACTACGGCCTGAAGCTCCCGTTGTTCGGCCAAGGCCAGCGCAGCCTTCGCGCCGTCGGCCGTCTCACTGCTGAAACCGTCAACCTCCAGTATGTGGCTGTAGAGCAGATAGAACTCGGCATCTTGCGAGCAGATCAGGACCAGCGGCTTCTTCATCGGCGATACCCCAACAACCTGGTCGGCCTCGAGTCCCTGGATCGAGGGGACTGGCCAACATAGTTTCTCGGGTCCGTCATGATGGCCTTTCTCGAAAATCGCGCCCATCATGCCAGCGCCACGTGGGGAAAGGTTTCGATGACTGAAATCGCATCGTCGACCAGCTTCGTACCGGCCGTGGCGAGCTTCAGGAGCGTCTCGAAGCCAAACCGGTGGACATCGCGCAGCGTTTTGGACAAAACGACCAGCCGTCCGGTCGTGAAAAGCACCCGACCAAAACCCTCATGGCTCACCTGGATCATCGGCGATGCCATAAGGCCGCAGCGCTCCTCGATCGCAAGCCCGATGGCGGCGTAGTACTTGTCGAGCCTCCACAGCACGTCGGGATCGGGATCTCCGATGATCGGGATCCCTCGGCGCTGTTCCTTGGTAATGATGAAGTCGCCCAGCAGCTCAGCGTCCGCTTTGCGTTCCCACGAGCCATAGGAATCCTGAGAACGGATCAGCCGCACGAGGCATTTGACGAACGGGGTGCAAAGAGCCGCCTCGTCTTCGGCGACAGCTGGGGGGATTGCGGGGTCAGGCATTGGCGTCCTCCTCTTTTCAGTCCTCGTCCTCGAAGGACGGTTTCTTTTCGGCAATGCCCGCTCGCGCCAGCACCTTGCGCAGCCAAGGCGGAGGACACGTCCTGAGCATCATCTGCGTGCGCAAGAGCACCTGTGGGATCGATTGGGGCTCCGCCACTTTGATCGGGTGGATTTTTGCCGCGACAAGCTTGGCTGCCGAAGGGCCGCCAATTGCCAGACAAAACAGGATCTGACAGCCGTTGAGCGCATCCACCTTTGGCGTGATGCGATCATCGCGCTCGGCCCGATGCTCCCCGCTTTCATCGGACACGTCATCGAAGGCCACGGCTTCTACGAGATTCCATTCCTCGCGCGTCACGTCGTAGACAGCAAAGCGCCTGGCCGACCCGAAATGGGCGTTGAGGTCCTGCATGTCCTGAGTGGCGATCGCAACGCGCAATGCGCCCTTACGTCGTTCAGGCATCGGGGCGAAAACCTCATTACTGACCAGCGAGAGGCGGCGAACAGCGTTCATCGTGATATTTCTCGATTACGGAGTGGATCAAGCGCCTCAGGAGTGGGCGCGTGTTGGTTGGCCTGGAAGATGCTGGCGACCTCGAAGATCATGTCGCGGGTGCCCTGATAGAGAATTGCGAGCTTGTGCTGGCTGCCTAGTCGATCGAAGACCGGGAACCCGATGCGCATGAGCGGAATTCCGAGCCGCTCCGATGCTTGGCGCCCGTGCGAATGCGTGACAAGCAGGTCAGCACCGACGGCAAGACTTTCCAGATCGCCGAGATCGCCGATCTGAACCGAAACCGCCGGGACTTTCTTGAGAATTTTAGACCTGTCGGTCGTTGTGACGGCCGCGGCTATCTCGGAGCCGAGACCAGCAAAGAAGGTTGCAAGTTGGAACAGCTGGTCTGGTTCGGCAGCGATGGCAATTTTCTTGCCGCCGAAATGGAAATGTCCGTCGAGCATCGCGTCCTGCAATTGCGCCCGGCGCCGGCGCACGCGGGCCGGTACCGCCGCGCCCGAAATCGAAGACAGCAGCGACACGAAGCGGTCCGTGTCCTGCAGCCCAGTCAGTGACTGGAACAACACGTAAGGCACGCCGGTCAACCCGAGCAGCGCTTTCGCCGGGCGGCGCATGTGCTCACCGATGGCGATGCATCGCATGGCCGTACCCAACTCGCGAATGTCTTCGACGCTGGTGCCGCCGTATGTGGTCGCTACCCAGCGGTCAGGAACCGTACCGTCGAGCGAGCCTGAAATGTCGGGCAGAATAACCGGCTTGAGCCCAAAGCTTTCAACCATGTCCCGCATATGCTCGATGTCGGCGACAGAGAGGTTGCATCCGGGCAGGATTGCGATCTTCTTCGGGTGCCGCGCCCGTTCGCACGAGCGCGTAATCCCTTCGATCATTGCGGTGACTGCCTTGGCCCAGCCCTCTTCGATCGCGCCGTCAAAATCCGGCGTGTTGGCCAGCACGACTTCCGTACCCGCAAGCTGTTGCGTGTGCTTCAGCTTGATGTTGGCAATATCACCCGCGCAATCTTCGCCACGCGTCTCCACCAGCGCGGTCGTGCACACCCCGATCAGCGTTGGCTTCGTGCGGTTCTTGAGGTTGAGGATCGCCTCTTCCAGATGGTCGGCTGCGCCGAGGATGGTCGCCACCTCATCCATCGCCGTAGTCTGCAAGGGAATCGCTTCTTTGAAGTGCCGCACGAAGAGAACGAGCGCAAAGCTTGTGCAGCCTTGGCTGCCGTGGAACAGTGGCATCGCACCGTCGACGCCAAGAAAGGCAAAGGCGGCACCCAGCGGCTGCGACGACTTCAGCGGGTTGACTGCCGCCGATTTGCTCTGGGGAAGGATGCGGGCCATCGGTCGCCTCAACACTCGTGTGCCGTCGCGCAGGCGAATTCATCAAACAGGTACGCGGTCTCGTTCCTCGTGCACGGCAATTCGCCTATCAGCTCAGGCTGGCAATCCCACGGGGCCGGCTGGCGCACCTGAGACCAGATCGGATTGTGAATGGCGAGGTCGATCTGGCGTACGAGTTCCACCATGCCGTCATAGCCGGCATAAGGATGCTGGCGCTCCTGGTTGATATCGAGCCAGGGCGTCTTGGCCTTGAGCGCAATGAATTGCGTGCGACCGCCCGACAGCATGATATCGGCCCTGTGTTCAGAGAGCATGGCGTACAGCTCGCGCGCAGCCATGGATTCGAACAGGTGCTTGTCGTGCTTGAGAACTTGTTTGATGCGCTCCTTGTCCTGCACCGTAGATTTCTTGATCGAGGTGCCGACGATCTCGATTCCGATCTCCATCAGCGCATGGACAACCGACCAGGACTTCACACCGCCTGTGTTGAGCAGCACGCGCTTGCCTTGGAGCCTTTGCCGGTAGGGTTCGAGTTTCTTCCACGCGATCGCCTCCTGCTGCGCGATCAGCGTCTCTGTGCGCTCGAGGATCTCCGGATCGGCGCCCTTCCTCACCAGCAGCCTGACAAGGTTGCGAAGAGCTTGCGATGTGTCGGAGATGCCATAGAAGGAGCCCTCGAAGAACGGGATGTCCCAGCGCTCCTCCATCTTGCGGGCAAGACTGATCAGCGCGGTCGAGCACACCATCATTGCCGCCCGGGCGCGGTGCGCGGAAGCAATGTCGCGGTAACGCGCATCGCCGGGAATGCAGGCGCGCACCCGGATCCCGAGCCGATCGAGGAGCGGCTTTACAAGCCAGAATTCGCCCGAGAGGTTGAATTCGCCAAGGATGTTGATGTCGTAGGGTCCGGGGTCGTCGGGTTCGACCGTGCCGATGACATGATCGAGCAACGCCTCGGCGGCGAGCTTGTTGCCGAGGTTCTTGGATCCTGCCAGGCCAGGCGCATTGATCGGCACCACGGCCAAACCGAACTTTTCCGTGGCGCGTTTGCACACGGCCTCGATGTCGTCACCGATCAGCGCCGTTACGCAAGTCGAGTAGACGAAGATCGCCGGCGGCGCGTATGTGTGCTTGATCTCGCGGATCGCCTTGAAGAGTTTCCGCTCGCCCTGCCCCATCACAAGGTCGAGTTCGGTGAGGTCGGTCGTGAAGCTTGTCCGCCACAAGGTCGGCCCTGACGAAACCGCACCACGGTTGTCCCAAGAATTGCCCTCGCAGGCGAGCGGCGCATGGACCAGATGCGCAACGTCGGTGATCGGCTGCAGGACGATCTTGGCTCCGTCAAAGGCGCAGCCGCCAGCTGCCGCCCCTGGTGTCAGCGACTTCGAGCAGCCCTCCTTGCGCGCCTTGGCATCTTTGCCACGGTTCTTATCGCAGGCGGGCTCATCGAAGGCGTCCTTGATTTTGGCGCTGAGGAAGGACATTGCTCAGCCTCCCCAGTCCATTGGGCAAGGAATGGCCTCGGCGAAAAGCCGGCCACGGCTCTTAGCGCGTGAGGTCATAGGAATAATCCGTCACACCCGTCTCGCTCGTCTCGCGATCGAGTTTGTCGAAGATCTTGTCGAGGATCGTCGTCAGCACGCGCAACGCGCCCTGGTAGCCAAAGAGCGCAAAGCGGTGATGATGGTGCCGATCGAAAATCGGAAACATCAGCCGGATCAGCGGTGTTCCGGTGTCGCGCTCCAGGTACTTGCCGTAGGAATTGCCGATCAAAAGGTCCACCGGCTCAGTAAAAAGCAGTGAGCGCAGCGCCCACAGGTCCTTGCCCGCCCAAACCTGGGCAGCCTTGCCGAAAGGCGAGGATGCTAGAAGCTTCTTCAAATCGGCTTCCCATGCCGAGGTGCCATTGGTGGCGAGGCAATGGGTTGGCTCGCCGCCGGTCTCCATGACAAAGCGGGCCATTGCGTGAACGAAGTCGGGATCACCGTAGATGGCGTATTTCTTACCATGCAACCAGGATTGGCTGTCCGCCATGGCGTCTACCAGTCGGCCGCGCTCGAGGCGAATTGCCTCGGGAATCTCCTTGCCGGAAATCGCCGCGACCTCCATCAGGAATTCGTCCGTCGCCTGAACGCCGAGCGGATAGTGGAACGAGGCCGTGGCCTGCCCGACCTCCTCGCAATAGCCCAGTGTCTTTCGGGTGTTGTGATGCTGCAGCGAAAGCGTTGCCTCGGCGTTGAGGGCCTTCTTCACCTCGTTGATCTTCGTGCCCCCGTCATACATGCGGTATTCACCGTCCGAAGGCGTATCGAACTGGTCAGAGGCATCCTGGATCAATGTATAGGACACGCCCATTACATCGAGCAGGCGCTTGAGCTCCCGGTTGTTGCCGACGCAGAAGCCGTCGAAGCCCGGAATGATGTTGATGGTTCCTTCGATTCGCGTACGCTCCTGGCCTTTCCAGAAGTGCTCCAAAATGCCTTTGACCATGTTGTCATAGCCGTCGACATGACTGCCAACGAAGGCCGGGGTGTGGGCAAAGGGCACGTCGAAGTCGCGCGGGACTGAATCTTCGTCCTTGGCGTTCTGGATGAAGCTGTGCAGGTCGTCGCCAATGACCTCTGCCATACAGGTCGTCGACACGGCAATCATCTTCGGGTCGTATAGCTGGTAGGTGTTGGCGAGCCCGTCGACCATGTTCTTCAGGCCGCCAAACACCGCCGCATCCTCGGTCATTGAGGAGGAGACCGCCGCGGCAGGCTCCTTGAAATGGCGCGACAGGTGCGAGCGGTAATAGGCGACGCAACCTTGGCTGCCGTGGACGAAGGACATGGTTCGCTCGAAGCCGGCGGCAGCGAATACCGCACCCAGCGGCTGGCAGGCCTTGGCCGGGTTCACGACAAGCGCTTTGCGGGCGAGGTTCTTTTCGCGGTATTCCCACGTCTGGGTGAAATCGCGCTGATCGGAAACGATTTCATCGGGGTGCGGACATTCGAAGTTTAGCTTCTTCTCAGCGAGCATCTTTCTGTATTCCGGCTCGCGGAACAGGGGAGCGTGATCGAGAATTTTTTCAGCCGACTGCGGCATGATGATTACCTCTTTTGCATCTGGCTGCGCGGGACGGCAGCTCAGGACTTCAAGACGTTCAAGGCTCCGGCGGATCAGAGGCCGCGGGAGTTCACCGTCTCAGTGGGAGACTGGGGCTGAAGCAAATGTTTATTCGGCAGCCATCGCCCGCTCATCGCCCCGGCTTATTTTCCAAGGCGCGTGGAATAGGTCCCAGACCGGGTTGTTGATGGCGAGATCCACATCACGTGCGAAAATGGCAAAGCCATCGTAGCCGTGATACGGGCCTGAATAATCCCAGGAATGCATCTGGCGGAACGGTATGCCCATCTTCTGCACCGGGTATTTTTCTTTGATTCCCGAGCCGACCAGATTTGGGCGAATCCCTTCGATGAATTTCTCCAACTCATAGCCGGTCACGTCATCGTAGATCAGCGTGCCGTTCTTCACGTAGTGGCCGGTGCGCTGATAGTCGTCGCTGTGGGCGAATTCATAGCCGGTGCCCACGATGACCATGCCGAGGTCCTCGTAGGCCGTGACGACGTGGCGGGGGCGCAGGCCGCCGACATAGAGCATCACGGTATTTCCTTCCAGGCGCGACAGGTACTTGGCGATGACCGCATCAACAAGCGGCCTGTACTTGGCAATGACCTTTTCGGTCTTCTCCTCGATTTCCGGCCCAAAATGCTTGGCTATGTTGCGCAGAGAGGCTTCGATCTGGGAGGGACCGAAGAAATTGTACTCCATCCAGGCGACGCCATACTTTTCCTCCATATGCCGACAGATGTAATTCATCGACCGGTAGCAGTGGATAAGATTGAGCTTAGCCTTCGGGGCGCGCTCGATCTCTGCGAGTGTGGCGTCACCCGACCAGTTGCCAACCACGCGCAGCCCTATCTCCTCAAGCAGTATGCGCGAGGCCCAGGCATCGCCGCCGATATTGTAGTCGCCGATGACGTTGACGTCGTAGGGGCCGGCCTCGAACTTGACATCCTTTTTGTCGAAGACCCAATCCCGGATTGCATCATTGGCGATGTGGTGGCCAAGCGACTGCGAGACGCCGCGGAAGCCCTCGCAGCGTACCGGCACGATCGTCTTGTCATACTCCTTGGTCTTTTTGCGAGAAACGGCCTCGGTGTCATCGCCAATCAGGCCGATAGGGCATTCGGACTGCACGGTGATGCCGTTGTTGAGCGGAAACAAGACTTCAATCTCGTCAATGATCTGTTCCAGCTTCTTGTCGCCGCCGAAGACGATGTCCTTCTCCTGGAAATCGGAGGTGAACTGCATTGTCCCGAACGTGTCGACGCCCGTTGTACCGACGTAGTAGTTGCGGCGCTGCGACCAAGAATATTGGCCGCAGCCGACCGGGCCGTGCGAGATATGGACCATATCCTTGACTGGCCCCCACACCACGCCTTTCGAACCAGCATATGCACAGCCGCGAATCGTCATCACCCCGGGAATGGACTTGATGTTCGATTTGACGTCGCATTCGGAAAGGACTGCGCTTTCCCCGCCAGCCTCGTTGCCGCTCTTTGCGACGTTGAGGTGCTTCTTGCGGCGCTTCGCCGCCTTGTCGGGATAATGCGACAGCACCTCTTCGATAAGCTTCGCATGAAGAGCACCGTCATTCTCGTATTCCCGGCTCATGAGTCCCCCTTTCAAGGTTGGGTGACGCCTCAAAGAATAGGCGCCGTTCTCTGCAAGGCGCGCCGATTCATGGCAGCGCTAATGTCACTACTGGGCCGCCGCCTTCGCCGCTTCCTTGGAGTGAAGCTCGGCAAGCATCTGCTCGTCGGTCTTCATGATGCCGAAGTCGAGCAGCATCTCCTCCAGCTCCTCCATGGTGATCGGCGTCGGGATCGTACCCTGGCCCGAATTGGCGTGGATCTTCTCGGCCAGAGCGCGGTATTCCCCTGCCTGCTTTGAGTCCGGCGCGTACTGGATCACCGACATCTTCCTGAGTTCGGCATGTTGGACGATGTTGTCGCGCGGCACGAAGTGGATGAGCTTGGAATTCAATCGGCCAGCCAGTGCTTCGGCCAGATCGAGTTCGCGGTCGGTTTGACGTTCATTGCAGATCAGCCCGCCCAGCCGCACACCGCCCGAATGGGCATATTTGAGGATGCCCTTGGCGATGTTGTTGGCGGCATAGAGCGCCATCATCTCGCCGGACATGACGATATAGATCTCCTGGGCCTTGCCTTCGCGGATCGGCATGGCGAAGCCGCCGCATACCACGTCGCCGAGGACGTCATAGGAGACATAATCGACATCGTCATAAGCGCCATTCTCCTCGAGGAAATTGATCGAGGTGATGACGCCGCGGCCGGCGCAACCGACACCCGGCTCGGGGCCGCCGGACTCCACGCACTTGATGCCTCTGTAGCCCACCTTGAGTACGTCCTGGAGTTCGAGGTCTTCCACCGAACCTTCCTGTGCGGCGAGATCCAGGACGGTATCCTGAGCTTTCGAATTCAGGATCAAGCGTGTGGAATCGGCTTTGGGGTCGCATCCTACGATGAGGATTCTCTGCCCGAGGTCGACAAGGGCAGCGAGCGTATTTTGGGACGTGGTGGACTTGCCGATGCCGCCTTTTCCGTAAAAGGCGATCTGACGCAGACCTGACATAATAGCTTTCCTTCCTTCGTTCTAATCATCGCGACTGCCCGCGACACAAGTGCCGATAGGCAGCTCGTGCCGCCTCACACCAAGCATCGCAAAAAGCGTACCAGCGTGATCGGCCGATCCCAGAAGAAACTTTGTCATTAAATTCCAGCCGCTTAGACGGCGGCAAAACGCGCGAACGGGCCTTTCAGGCGTCTGTCACGGACACGACAAAGCCGACACAGATTGTCGTGCGCCATCCAAACCGCCTTGTGTCGAGCTCGAAGCGGGAGAATGGGGAAGTTAGCCCAAAGCTGATGGCGAGACCATCGGAAGACATCGGCTCTTGTCTTTCCAGCCTGCCATTGATCGGGCGGTCGCTGGATGAGCAGGAGCCTGGGGCTTGACCGCGGCGCGGGTAGTTCAGGCAGGCTTGCAGAGCGGGAACGCCGGCGGCCGATAGACATCCGCGCTTAACCTTTCATAGCCCGTCTACAAGTTGGTTCCGCCGACGCGCTATATGGAAGCCAAATAATTCAGTAGCTTAGCCGAGAGCATTGATTTTTTCAGAAAGATACGTGTTATACGCGTACGAACCGCCGAACCCATGGTCGGCGCCCTCATGCGCGTGAGACCCCGTTGTGGGCGAGGCTCGCGACTGGCTGCACGATCCTAGCCGGCCTGCTTGCCATTGAGTTTGGTCCCGCCGCGGTAGGCTGCGGCATCAAGGGCAACATCAGCTACAACACTGGCAAGAAGATTATCACGTTCTTGGACAGGAATCTTACTGGGAGACACGCATCAACAGGCGGGCGGGCGGGCTTCGAGAGGTTAGTGTCGCGGCAGCTTGCAGATCTGCCCACGGGGCCGCCACGATCGCAAAGTGTGTACAAAAGCGCCCTCTCTGCCGAACTGAACAGTGCTCACGGCCATAGCCTCGGATGAGCCCGACTGGCTTGACCTCTGCATGAGGAGAGCAGCTTTTACACCAGGTGCGCAGCACATGTCTTTAACGAACGCATCGTCTTCAAGAATATAGAGAGCAATTCGGAAAACCGAGTAGTTGGCGGCGAAGCTAGGAGAAGGTATACACCACCCTCTTGTTACCCCAGAGTAGAACGTGCAGCTGCGGCAAGACGCGGGCTTCGAACCACCTGTCGCTGGTCACCTTTTCTACCAGCGGTTCCATCCGCATCATATTCCGTCGGACTCGACAGAGACGTCTTCATTACCACGGCGGGGCGGCGTGTGATTGCCGGGTTGCAGACAAACCTCGCCGCGACGTCTTTGGGACGAGTGGTGTCGGCACCGAATCCCTATCATTTAGACTAGCCAGCTTGGGGAGCGCCGTCAGACCGCCAGACCGGAAGAGGAGGCTTCGCGCCAACTTGTGCCAAGAATGTTGGACCGTGCGGAACCGCTGGGGCGGCGCTCAACTCTGGCGCAGGATGAAGCGTCGATTGGGTGAATGAATAGGGCGCGCGTTCGACGGGTAGAGTGAGGCAAATCGCTGGATGTCTGCCGGATCAACGTCAACCGGTTCCATCGCCACCATCCACTCGACGTTTTCGGTGCACGGCGGCGTCGTCAGTGAGCCCTCATAAGTCCAATAGCCAAGCGAGGCTGGCAGAAGCCAGTTGGGATTCACCTCGTCGATCGTCACCTCCCCATTCGGCAGTTCGGGAAAGGCCGCAGCAAGGGCAGCAAAGCTGGCATTTGTCGCGCCGGGCGTTAAAAAGACGCCCAGCACGCCCAGAGTACCACTTTGCGTGTCCTTGTGAACGAAATGCACCTCCATCGGGAAGCTCTTGCCCGCCACGTGATGTTCGCTTGGCGCATGGAAATGGAACTGTACCAGTTCGTAGACACGATCGCCGCGGGTCAGCGTGCTGCCTTGTGGCATATTGATTTGAATGGTGTGGCCGTTGTTCACCATATTGCCGCCGCCCTTGTGCCAGCCGATGGCGATATGCGGGATATCCGCCTTGACCGCGCTGTTGATATTGATCGGCGATTGCTGCGTGCCGGCAGAGCATACGAAATTTTCCTTATCCAGATCAGCCCAGTGCTCCGGTCCGACCGGACCGGTGTACCCCCAATGGGCACTGGTCGCTTGGGCGGCTTGAACGCAAATCCGGCATGCGCCGAGCGCAACCAACCCTTTGATCAGGTGACGACGATACATATTACTTTTGCTCCTCTTGCGAACTGATGTTGGTGGCTGCCCTAATGGACGCGTGATGGCCAATCGGCGCGGCCAGTATTGTCCTTTGCAACTGATAGATGCCCGCACGCCTTGGCGTGCTTTCATAAGTGCGGCTGCCGTTTCTCGGCTGGCCGGCTTCTGCAGCCCGCAACGGGGGCAGTTTCAACCAGCTAAACGATAAAAAATTTGAGCAGACCAGCGCTTGACCCCCGCCGCAAAGGCACAGGCGAAGGTGATCACTGCGCGGCTGCCGTTCGCGCCGGAGGCCGCATCGCTATACTTTACACTCGCTGCCCAAGGAGACGCAGGCGACCCCAATACGTTTTCATCGCTACTCCCGACGCAGCCGACCCACGCCACGAAAACGTTGCTATATTTCACGTTGGGCCAGTGAGGAAATCGATCTTCTTTATGGAAGGCATTTGCGCAATGGATGCATTCCCATGCTGACAGTCGTGCGTCAGGCCGGACAATGAGATACATCGATAAGAGCTGGACAAGGATGAGGGGGTGACGTGCTTGCGACGGCAGGTGGGGCGAGAAGGCCAGTTCTTGCGGATTTCAACTTTGCGTGACGACAGCTCATCGGAGTCAAGGTGGCACACGCCGGCAGCGGGGGGTCCGGGCGGTTTCCAGCCGCACAATCGCGAGACCGCTGACGCGAACAAAGCTCGGCTGTACTCGGCACGCGAAGAGAGCCTGCCAAGCCGTCGGAGCCCGGCCTTCCGGTGCGACGCAAACCGCAGACTAGACCGCCCTCTTGTTACCCCAAAGCAGAACGTGCAGCTGCGGCAACACGCGGGCTTCGAACCACCTGTCGCTAGTCACCCTTTCGACAAGCCATTCCATTCGCATCATTATTCCGTCCAAGTCGACAGAGGCGTCTTCACTGCCAGGACGCGGCGGCGTGTGATTGCCGGGTTGCAGATAGATCGGAAGGTGCGGATATCTCGCCGCGACTTCTTTGGCGTAGGCATAGTCACTCTCGTCGAAAACGACGAGCTTGAGCACGATTTGCGGCTTCTCTTGCGCCGCTTCGAGGCATGCATCAAACGCAGCCCAACGGGTCGTCATCTCGCTGGATGGCGGCTTTGGGCTAAGGGTCAGCACGTCAAGATCCGCAAACCACTCCCTCACCACGGAACCCTGCGTTTCCAGTGCAAAACGATAGCCCTCGCGATGGCCTCGTTCTATGAGGGGACCGAACGGCTGAATGGCCGGGTTGCCGCCTGACAAGGAGACCATAACCGGCCTGCCGCCGGAAAGCGCATGGACGGTTTGCCACACGGCATCGATCGGCATCGGTAGCCATTCATGGCGATACTGATTGTCCACCGCGTGAAGGCTGTCGCACCATGAACAGCGATAATCACATCCGCCGGTTCTGATGAACACCGTCGGCAAGCCGATGAGCACGCCCTCGCCTTGGATAGTCGGCCCGAATATCTCGCTCACACGGATTGCGGGATGCATGTCGGTCACGGACGGTATTCCGCCCAAGTTTTCGGTGTTTCGCTAACGCGCACGGCCGCGGTCTGCGGCAGACGTGCCTTGCACCATTCATAGAAATGTCTGGCCAGGCATTCCGCCGTGACCTTCTCATGTCCCAGCACGTCGTTGAGGTGCCGATGGTCGAAGCTCTCGTCAATGTAGCGTTTGAGCGGCGCCAGATCGTGATAGTCGCGCACGAAGCCGTGGGCGTCCAGTTCCTTGGCCGACAGCTCCACTACGACGACATAGTTATGCCCGTGCAGGCGCGCGCATTGATGGTTGGGAGGCAAGGAGGTGAGCTGATGCGAGGCCGAGAAGTGGAATTCCTTGGTGATGTGGAACATTACGCGCGCCTCCTGCGCAGCGCCTCAAGCCAGAAATCGGCGTCCTCGTAGTCGGTGGGATCAGCGTGCCCGGCGAGATGGAACGCTTCGCGCCGCTCGACGCAGGTCCCGCATCGTCCGCAGTGACGCACGCCGCCCTTGTAACAGGACCAGGTCTCAGCAAACGGGGTGCCGTATCTTGCGCCATCCGCAACAATGTCAGCTTTTCCGAGATTCACATACGGTGCATAGAGGCGTATCTGCGCATAGCCGTCGAGCGCGCGGTCTTGCATTGTCTGGAAAGCTTCAATGAAGGCCGGACGGCAATCGGGATAGATGAAATGGTCCCCACCATGCACGGCCGCCGCCACCGCTTCGGCGCTGTGGGCGGCGGCGAGACCGAAGGCGATTGCCAACATGATGGCATTGCGGTTCGGCACCACCGTAATCTTCATCGTGTCTTCGGCGTAGTGGCCGTCCGGCACGTCGATACTGCTAGTCAGCGCTGAGCCGGAAAGGCCACGGCCAATTTCGCCGATGTCGATGATCTGGTGCGGGACCTTCAGTCGCTGCGCGCAAAGAGCGGCGAAGCCCAATTCCTTCCTGTGCCGTTGGCCATAGTCGAAAGATAGAAGGCCGGTGAGTTCGTGCTCCGCTGCCACCATGTGAGCAAGGGAAACGGAGTCCAATCCGCCAGAGCAGACGGCGAGAGTCTTCATCATTGGTATCCTTGTTTTGACCGGGTAAGGCTGCGACCGGAGATTTCTCTGCGCCCCCACTACTCCAGCGACTCAGTTTTGTGAACCGGGAGAATTTGCGCTCAGCCCGATTGGAACGGGAGTGCGTCGCGTCCAACACGCGTGATCAATAAAAGTTGAGCGCTTCAGCAGTTTGTTTCGCATCGCGCCAACTTTCGCAATCTGCTGTCGGATCGTCGACTTCGAGACAAGGTGATGTTCGGCCGACATCGGCTGACTCTTAATTAAGCCGCAGAACACATGTTGGCTTTCTGGCCTTCGCTTGTGCGGTTGGCACGACAATTGACATTCTAATTGTGGGGCGGCACACCCCGCCAGCCGAAAGTGGCAGTGAGCTCCTTCAGGCGCAGGTTGATGTGCTGATTATTCGGCGATTTTCCGATCTCGAACCAGAAAGCGAGGGCGACATGGATGCCAGCAAATTTGACATTGGCGACATCCGCCTGGAGAACCCTGCGCGGCGCGATTGAGGCCGCAGGCGAGCCTGCTCTACCTGCCGCCCTACAGTCCCGACTTCAATCCGATTGAGAACGCCTTCGCCCAACCTAAGGCGCTGCTGCGAGCAAAGGCCGACCATCAAGGCTCTATGGGACTGACGTTGCCCCAGCAGTTTTGAGTTCGTTTCCGGCGTGGGTTGTGCCCTGCTGGGCGGGTGAAGCGACGGGCGCTGGCGCGGAGCCTTTGGCATAGCGCAGCGCGAGCGACCGTCGCGGATTGAAGGTGCTGGCGAACTTGGCCGGGGTCTGCCAGGCGATTTGGGAGTGCGGCCGCGCGGTGTTGTAGTCGGCGTGCCACAGGGCGATGGCTACGCGCGCCTGAGCCAGCGAGGTGAACAGCGTCTCGTTGAGCAGTTCATCGCGCAGTCGGCCGTTGAAGCTCTCGATGAAGCCATTCTGCATCGGCTTGCCGGGCGCAATGTAATGCCATTCGACGCGGTTCTGATCCGCCCAGGAGAGGATGGCGTTCGAGGTGAACTCGCTGCCATTGTCGCTGACGATCATCCTGGGCCGGCCGCGCTAGTGATGAGCCGGTCCAATTCGCGGGCAACCCGCATGCCCGAGAGAGACGTATCAACGATGAGTGCCAGGCACTGTCTCGTGCAGTCGTCGACGACGGCCAGGATGCGGAAGCGGCGCCCGTCGGTGAGCTGGTCCGATACGAAGTCGAGCGACCAGCACTCGTCGGGCCTCAGCGGCACCAGCATTGGCGCCCTGGTCCCGATCGCCCGCTTGCGGCCGCCACGGCGGCGAACGGCGAGCTTCTCCTCCCGATAGAGCCGGAACAGCTTCTTGTGGTTCACGACCAGGCCCTCCCGCCTCAGCATCACGAGAAGACGCCGGTAGCCGAACCGGCGACGCTCCTGCGCGATCGCCTTCATCCGCTCGCGAACCTCCCGGTCGTCCGGCCTGCTGGTCTGGTAGCGAACCGTCATGCGGCAACAGCCGATGGCTTTACACGCCCGCCGTTTGCTCATCCCGAAGCCTTCCTTCAGGCGAGCGACAGCTTTCCGCTTGGCGGCGGGCGTCACCATTTCTTTCCCACAAGGTCCTTCAACGCGGCATTGTCGAGCATGGCGTCGGCCAGAAGCCGCTTCAGGCGCGTGTTCTCGTCCTCCAGCCCTTCAGGTCGCCGAGCCTCGGTGACATCCATCCCGCCGAAGCGGGCCTTCCAATTGTAGATCGAGGCGTCGCTGACCCCGTGCTTGCGGCACAGATCGCCAACCGATACCCCGGCCTCGTGTTTCTTCAAAATTCCGATGATCTGCTCTTCAGAGAAGCGGCTGCGTTTCATGTCCTGATCCTCTGGATGGGCCAGAACGAACTTCAAACCGGATTAGATCAGAGGGGCAAGGCCTCGGCGCGGTCGTCGACCTCTTCACCCCAGCCGAATGTGCCAACTACTTCAAAGCCGCAGGATATGACCTGGATCAGATAGGACGTGCTCCAATGGTTTACACCTGACAGGAGTCCGGCCCCCACAACCGTTTCGCAATGAGGAGCAGCGCTGCCGCTGCTCCTCCAATCACACGACGGATTCACGATGCGGCAACTCGAGCCATGATTTCGGATCGAATGGCCGATGCGGTGTATAGTGAGGCATCCAGCGGCAAATCCCCAAATGCCAGTTGACACAGAAGATAATTAGCACCTGCCTCTTCCAGCTGATCAAGGAGAGCTTTTCGGACAGAATCTGCCGTTCCCACGACGCACAATTCACTTTCAATTGCTGCATCGAAGTTCAAAGGCAAGTTTGGTGGAGTGGAAATGGCATTTAGTTCGTATAGAAATTTGAAGCTATTGAGCCATCGTTCATAGGCAGGTGCTGCGAGCAAATACGCATCTGTTTCAGAACGCCCTATCACCACCATTCGGAGCAATCCAAGAAATGGCGCTTGCTGGCCAATGTCAGCATCGTGAATTCGGGCGGCGCGGAACGCGTCGGTAACGCTGCGAACAGAAGTGGAAGGTCCGACGCAGGCGATGTTTGCCCCATTCGCAGCGGCCCAGCTAGCCGGCTCGGGTCGATTGGTGGCGATCCATGTCGGCGGATGGGGATATTGGTGAGGTCTCAACGTCAGCGGAACATCTTTCAACTCAAAGTGGCGGCCCTGATAAGAAAGCGTCCCGCCTTTCATCGCATTGATGAGAATCTCACTGGCCTCCGCATACTGTTCTGGTGCTGCTTCTACAGCAACCCCGAAGTATCCCAATTCAGTGGGAGCAGAGCCGCGCCCTATGCCGAGTTCAAGCCTGCCGCCGCTCAACTGATCAAGCATGCAGATCTCCTCGAAGGCACGCAGCGGATGATAGAGCGCAAGTAGCATTACCATGGGACCAACACGAAGACTGCGGGTTCGCTGGGCGACGCTCGCTAAGAACAAATTCGGTGATGGACCTCTGCCATGCGGCGTACAGTGGTGCTCGGCGAGATGATACGCATAAAAGCCATAGCCATCGCACGCTTCTGCTAGGCTCAGCCGATCTGCATATTGTTGTGCGATGTCATCGCCGTTTTCGTCCAGATGATCGAAGATGCCGAAGGTCAGGCCCGAAGCGGAAATTTTCTTCAATTAATTGTTCTCCAAATTACCTATTATTTATTCGCTAATCATCATAGCTGGCGACATATCAGCACCTATTACTTGGCGCTTAATGTGAATTGACTTAATGCTTGTGCACACCGCGATTCTTCTTAAAGCTCATACAGACGCGTTTGGCGGCAGCAAGGAATTTGTCCATCTGCTCTGTGGTGCCAATGCTGACGCGAATACAGTTCTTCAAATCTACGTCAGGAAAGCTGGCGATGAGGATCGCCTGCTCTTTCAACGCGGCTTGCCAGCATGAGCCCTCCTGTCCCGCCGGCACACGGGCCAGCAAAAAGTTTGCGTGGGAGGGTGTTACGGAAAAGCCAAGTTGCAACAGCGCCAGGGTCACTCGCTGTCGTTCATGCTTGATGTGCCTGTGGTTCTCTTCGTAGGCGTGGCGATGCGCAAGAATGCTTTTCCCGACCGCCTGCCCGATCACGTTCATGTTGAAGACATTCTGGATGTTGCGCAGCCTGCCAATGATTTCTGGGTGACCGAAACCGAAGCCGACTCGCACGCCAGCAGCAGCATAGCTCTTTGAAAAAGTCCTCAAGATCAAAAGATTCGGATGTCTATTGACGAGGCGCAGGGCATTGTCGGGTGCGAAGTCAACGTAGGCCTCATCCAAGACGACCAAGCGATCTGCTTGCTCCACAAGGCGTTCGATTTCGGCCACCGGCACGAATGTTCCGGTCGGATTGTTCGGATTAGCCAACAGAATGAACTTCGCGTCTTTTGCGGGGCCGGACAGCAGTTTTTCTATCGGCAGGGGATGAGCTTCGCTCGATGCGATTTCGAGAAACTCGGCACCCTGCAACATGGCAAGTTTACGGTTGAACGAAAATCCGGGCGACAGCATCGCCACTCTATCTCCTGGGGCGAGGAAAGCTCTGTAGATGAGTCCGAGCAGCTCCGACGAACCGTTGCCGGCAATCACCTGATCTTTGGAAAATCCGTAAGCATCGGAGGCAGCTGCCCTTAAGCTGAGATTGTCGTCTTCCGGATAAAGATACTGGTGTTCGATCGCAGCAATTGCACTTTGCATTACGCTCTTCGGCAACGGAAACGGGTTCTCGTTCGTATTTAGCTTAACGCAATTTGCATCCGTCGCTGGTCCGTTGGACGAGAGAGCATCTAATTTGCTGGCCACCGGCGAAAAAAGCGAAAGCACGGTCTTCAGTTTTGCATCGCACATGTTCTTCTCCGTTTTTCAGTCCCGCAGGGCATGTGACATGAGGCAATAGTTGATCGTGACTTGATCGACGTTCGGCTATATCAGCGCTGCCTTCCCACCCTGGTGGGGATCGCCGACCACGGTTTGGATTTGACACCGGCAAGCTGTCGAGAACCTGATGACGACCCAACGTGTGGCCGACGGCCGATTCGGCGCAACAGACGGTGTTTCAACATCGCATCGTCCTCAAAGCCGCATGCAGGGCCTGCACGACAGCCCGTCTCCAGCGCCCGCAGATAGGTGGAAGCCGAAGTCTTGCCGAACCTCAGTTGCTCTGCCACCTGGCCCACCGGACTGCCCTGTTTATGGGTCAGGCGCAGGATATCTCTGACGCTCGTTCGTCTTGCTTGCTTCCGTCTTGGCATGGGCTCTCTCGGTTTGCTGATGAGAGAGCCAAATACCGGCTCATCTGAGCATGAGACGCAGGCCTGACGATATGGAGCGTCGCTGTGGCGCGCGTAGCCAAGAGGGTTCGCCTCGGTGGCGGGGCATGCAAGACGGCGCACCTCCTTAGCCATCCTGTCCCATCGTCTCAGATCGTGAGGCGCACCTTATAGTCGGTGAGGAGATCTTGCAGGGTCAGGTTACGCCCTAGCGCTTAAGGTTGTTGGTCGCACCGAGCAAGCGCGGGACCTGTCGACGGACAACAGCGGTGCCACTGCCGGCACTAGGTCGTCCAGCATCGCAGTGAACCGCGTACGTAGTATTTTGTCGTAGGCGGCATTCTGGATAGCCGGATACGGGCTCTTCACCCGCTGCACCACCGATTGCGGGATGATGTCGCGAGAAACATTCACGGATTTCGTGAAAAAAGTGTACCCGCCGAAGAGCCCCACTCGCGGGGGCGGTGCAGCACCACCTCGGTGTCACTGCTCGTGTTCATGCGATGGACTAGGCCGGCCAGCTGTTGACGCAGCTCGCGGTAGTTGTAAGTCTCACCCGTGTAGACGAGCACCAAGTCAGGTCGGCCATCCTCCTGGAGCATCCTCGGCTGACGGCCGCCCTGGATATCGATGATTGCCAGGCGGTGGTGTCCCAGCGCCGCAGGCCCGCCGATCCAAGTCCCCTCGTCGTCCGGACCGTGGTTCGCTATGGTGGCCGTCATATCGGCAAGCTCCCTTCGCGCATCGGGACCTCCGAGGTCTCGATTGAAGTCGATCCATTCACAGATGCCGCACAGGTTATGTCGCCGCATTTGGGGCGAAGCAGATATAAGGCCAGTGGGAAACCATCGAGGCAAAGTGACGGATCTAGCCCAGCTACGATCCGCATCCGACATTGTCGGACATCGGACAGCACCGCGATTCGCTGCATAGGAAGCCTGGAGTCGCGATTTCCCTTGGGGGAATCAGCGCATGAAAGGAGAGCTGGGTCGTGTCTGCCGAAATGAGAAATTGCTCCCCCTTATTGCCTCACCGAGGAATGTTACCCAGCGCGATAGACGGACATGCCCTACCTCCCCCCGTTGCAGCTGAGGGAGATAGGGGCCAGCTCTTCATTCAACCCTCATGGAGGATGATCAGCCCAGCCATTTCCATGCGCCGGCCTTCACAAGCCGTGCACCATTCAGGTTCTTTTCCTTGAAGCGCGACGATCCTTGTCAGACGTCGCAACACTTGCTGCCGAGAGCACGAGCTCTTCCTCGAGCATGCCTTGATCTGCGCCTCGAACGGCTCGCACATGCTGGGTTTCAACGACTTCGCAGAGGTTGATATTCTGCAGTGACTTCGTCTCGCTGCTGCACGGCATTGACGCTGGGAGCCATGCTCGCGTGGCGCAATTGTGCTGAAGCCGGTGCCCACGGCAACGTTTCTTAACCCGCCCCAGATCCTGGCGTTTGGCTATTTCCGACATTCGTGTCCGGCTTCGGACAAAGGCCGGGTTTGCCGAACGGAGTCGCACCCAATTTCCAGTGCTGCTTGAGCAATAATATCGACCGGCATTACTGCACAACACGAAAGTTGCTGCAAAAACCGAAGTGAACCCAAGGCATCGGGTCAATTGGCATGGCGCTTGCGACTCGGTCGATAGAACGCAGTCAAAATCACGGTTGCAGACCATGCCTACCTCTCAAAGCTCGATAAAGCACGCGAGCGAAATTCCCCGTCTCCGCGGAAGCTCGTCGCCTTTAAACGTGCCTGCTCGGGGGCGGTCTTGCACAAGACCGGTCCGAGGCAACCACGCCAAGGCGCGAGGCTGCCGGAACTGTCGACCGAAGTCGATGCCGCTTCAGTTTAACCGAAAAATGCACCGTACCACTTTGGCCTGGGAGCAAATCAATGACCGACAGAAAGAACGTTCCTCTCGTGACCTTTCGCACGCGTGTTCGCGATGAGTCGATCGGGGGGCCAAATCCTTATCGGTGGGAGAACAAGACCTCCGACGATTATTTCGGGGGCAAGCGCGTCATCCTGTTCTCGCTGCCTGGCGCCTTCACCCCGACCTGCTCGACCTTCCAACTGCCCGATTTCGAAAAACTCTATGATCAATTTCTGGAACTGCGAATTGACGCGATCTACTGCGTCTCGGTCAACGATGCTTTCGTCATGAATGCGTGGGGAAAGTCCTTGGGGCTGCAGAAGATCGAGCTGATCCCAGACGGGTCGGGCGAGTTCACGCGCAAAATGGGCATGCTGGTCGCGAAGGACAATCTGGGCTTTGGCATGCGCTCCTGGCGATACGCCGCTCTGATCGACGATGGCGTGGTGGAGCAGTGGTTCGAGGAGGAAGGCTTCTGTGACAACTGCGAGACGGACCCCTATGGCGTTTCATCCCCGCAAAACGTTCTCGACAAACTGAAGGCGGCGGCATGACCCAGAAGTGGCAAGTCTCACACAACCCAAGCACACACTAGAGCATCCTCGGCAGATTACGGTTCAACATGCATCTCTCAGCAAGCCTGCTTCAACGCCAGAAGCAACGTATGGTCTTATCGCCTCAAGCCATTGAAGCTATTCGCTTGCTGCGATTGACGCATACTGAACTCCATCAGCTCGTGCAGCAGGCACTCGAGAGGAACCCCGTTTTGAAGCCTGACCCGTTTGACGACGATTCGCCGCTGTCAGGGGTGGATCAGCGGAGCAGTCAAAGCAGAAGCGAAATCGGCGAATCGCCCATTGGCGGGCCGTCTGGCGGGCGCGGGCAATGGAAGTCGCAACGCAGTAGCGGCAACGATCGACCTGCCGTCGAGGAGTTTACCGCCCACACCGAAACATTGCACGACCATGTCGCCCGCCAGGTCGCCCTCACCCCGTTCACCCCCCAGGAGCGGCTGATTGCCGGACAGCTCGCCGCCCATCTGGAGGACACTGGCTATCTTCAGGTAAACCTTTTCGATCTGGCCAGGAGGTTAAACGTTCGGCAAGCTGATGTGGAACGGGTCATCGGAATCTTGCAGCAATTTGATCCGCCGGGGATTTTTGCGCGAACTCTCAGCGAATGCCTGGAGATTCAGCTGCGCCAGCAAGACCGGTTCGACCCGGCTATGGCAGCTTTGGTCGCCAATCTCGAGATGCTTGCACGGGGGGATTTTCAGGGATTGAAGCAGCGTTGCGGAGTCGACGAGGAGGATCTCCTCGACATGAGGAACGAAATCCGCGCGCTCGATCCCAAGCCTGGAGACCGGTTCCAGTCCGGGACGCCGGAAACCATCGTACCGGACGTCTGGGTAATGCCCAAGTCCGAAGGTGGATGGCGGGTGGAGCTTGATCCGGCCACGCTGCCCAAAGTGTTGATCAACCACACCTATGTCGCCGAAATCTCGCAGCTGACCAATCAAAATCCGGAAGGCAAAGCGTTTCTCGACCATTGCCAGGAAAAAGGGAACTGGCTGATCAGCTGCCTCGAGCAGCGCGCTAAGACGATCCTTAAGGTTGCGACCGAAATCGTGCGCCAGCAGGATGCCTTTTTTACACACGGCGTCGCCCATCTGCGGCCTCTCTGTCTCAAAAATGTCGCTGACGGGATCAAAATGCACCAGTCGACGGTAAGCCGGGTGGCTTCGAACAGGTACATGTTAACTCCGCGCGGGGTGTTCGAGCTGAAGTATTTTTTCACAGCGACAATCGCATCCTGCGAGGGCGGCGACGCGCACTCCGCCAAATCTGTCCGCCATCGGATCAAGGCAATCATCGCCGAAGAATCGCTCGACAAGGTACTTTCCGACGAAGACATCGTTGCTCAGCTCAAGCAGACCGGCATCAATGTCGCTCGCCGTACCGTCACCAAATATCGCGAGGCGATGAACATCCCTTCCTCCATACTACGGCGCCGCGATAAGCGTTTGTCCGCAGCTGCGATCAAGCGAAGTGACTAACCGGCATTCCTGGTCGGCGAGAGGCGACTCTCAACTTCCTCCGGGCCGAAGCAGCTTTCGAAGTCCTGGCATTCCCGACAACTGGGTGCAGTGCATGACGAAAGGCCTTCGGCCTCACACAGCTTGCGGTAAAAGTACTTTTTCCATTTCATGTTTTCTGTGTTGCCTGCCGCCAGCGCGGGAAAATGTCTGGCAAGCAGGCGGCTGAGCTCAGCGCGATTTGAGAGGCCAAGATCCCGCCAAAGATGGTCCGTGCGCATCGCACGCCGGGCGATGATCTTGGCCAAGCGGCCGCTCGCCGGGTCGGCCGGCGCAGCATGCGCTAGCAGCAGCCGGCGTAGCAGCTCCTCTTCCAGTTCCGGCTCGGGCTCGCTCAACTCCTCCAAAGCGAATACGCTGCTGGAGGTAGACGGGAAAGTTGCGGCCAAGACATCACGCAATTCGACAGACGAAAGGCCTGTCCCCTCCGTCGCCAACACCTCGCCCGCCTGGACCTCCTCAAGCGAACGTGAATGTACGCAGGGCAGCACATGCTGATCGAAGCTCCTCCCTAGCTCGGACCCACGCCATTGCGCGCTGGATAGGCAGCCATCATCGTAACGGCCGGCTTCAGCTTCCGGCATGACAAAGCGCCTTGTTGACCGCAGGGATGATCTTGTCGCCCCAGAGCTCGATCTGGCGCAGCATCGTCTTTTGGTCGAAGTCGCCCAATTGAGTCTGAACTGCGATCTGGTCCGGTTTCAAGATATCGATCTCTTCCAGCAGGCGATCAATCACGCGATTTACGCTGCCAATCGGCAAATTTTTGCGCATGGTCTCGAAGGACAGATCCTGCTGGGTCGGTGTCTCCTGCAGCAGGTAGCCATCGTGGCTCTGTTGGCGGCGCTGATGCAGGGCTTCAGAAAGCCGGCGCTGGAAGCGGGCATTGTCGAGATAGCTGTTGATCTCCAACTCGTCGTGGCTGGCATAGCAGCAGCGCAGCAGCGATATCTTGACGTCGGTGACGTTCTTTTCCTCGGATGCCGCCGCCCTCTCGACTGATTCACGCAGTGTGGTCAAAGTCTCTAAGCCGTCGTGGAAGGCTGTGACAAAAAAATTGTGCCCCTCGCGGTAGGCCCGAGCCATCCGTGCGGCTCCGCCAGCGATCCAGATAGGCGGCGTCGGCTGCTGGACTGTGCGGACCGAAATCGCTGTTGGGGGGATCTTCTCATACTGGCCGTCGTGTTCGAAGACGTTTTGGTTGAGGCCCTTGAGAATGATGTCCAGGTATTCCGAAAAGACGGCCGGCGCCTCATCGATGTCCACGCCGAACCGTTCGAACTCGAACTGCTGGTATCCCAAGCCTACGCCGAGCTCGAGACGGCCGTTCGCAACGATGTCGGCGAAGCCGATCTCGGACAGCAGGCGCTGCGGTTGGTAAAGCGGCAGCACGCAGACGGCAGTGCCCAGGCGAATCGTGCTTGTCAAGCCGGCGCAGTGCGCCACCATCATCAGCGGGGATGGTATGAGGCTGTAATTGTTGAAGTGGTGCTCAGCAAACCACGCGGTGTTGAACCCAGCCTGCTCCGAAGCGACGGCCTGTTCGATGGAGTTGCGGATGACGCTTTCTGAGGATTGGTGATAGCCACGCTGGGCGGCCAGAATGAAAGTGGCAAATTCCATGATTTCTCCTCGTTATAGACACGTCAGCCGACCGGGAATGTGCTCGGCATGCACATGCTTGGATCTCAAGCACCTCAGGTGCGTCGTGGAGCCGAGGCTTCATAATGCTCGGCCGGTCGCCCTGCGAAGGCCTGGCAATTAACCTGCGGCCTCCGCAAAACATTCGTCATAGAGTTCGCTGGCGTTTCCCGCATCACCGAACGAGGTCCAGCCGCCGTCCACGTAGAGGATCGAGCCGTTGATGTATGAGGCGTCAGACGAAGCAAGGAAGAACGATGCATCTGCGACGTCTTCTGGCCGTCCCATCCTGCCCATGGGGATGCGTCGTCCGATTGCTGTCAGGTCGATGCGGCCGGCTTTGGCCAACTGAGCAAGTGCGGGCGTGCGGATGTGGCCAGGAGCGACGGTGGCTGTCCGAATTCCGACCGGCCCGAGTTCGGCCGCCATGCAACGGGTCAGCATATCCATCCCCGCCTTGGAGGCGCCGTAGGCATGGCGCGGCGCGAACGGCAGAAAGCTGTCGATCGACCCGAGATTGAGGATCACGCCGCCCGGGCGCATAGCCTTGATCGCTTCGCGCGCGCAGGTGAAGGCGCCGGTAAGGTTGACATCCAGGACGTGTTCGAGCTGTTTCGACAGTTGCTCGATCGCAGGCACAATCCTGTCGGCGGTATCAGCACTATTGACCAGAACATCGATATACCCGAAGCGTCCCCTCAGTTCTTCGAACATCGACACCACATCGCTCTCGACGGCCACGTCCAGCGATTTCGCCAGATGCTTGCCGGGGAGCGATGTAGCCAGCTCTGCCGCTGCAGTGCCATCTTTATCAGCAATCACGACGGTGTCGCCGTTCGCGGCAAAGCGGCGAGCGACGGCCGCGCCAATGCTTTTTGCGCCACCGGTGACGAGCACGATTCGCGCATCTGTGCATTCGGCCGGACAGGAGAGCTCGGCTTGGAGCGCACCATCCACCGGCGGGTGAGCATCCCCCGGCTGGTTGAATGACATCCAGCCTCCGTCGACTGCCAGCACCGAGCCGGTGATGTAGCGCGCCTGCGTGCTGCTCAGAAAACGCACGACCCTGGCGATCTCGTCGGGGCGAGCCAAGCGCCCCATCGGCACGCGGCGGCGTATCGCCGCGAGGTCCATTTTGCCAGCGCGTGCCAGTTCTGTGACCATTGGGGTGCGGACGGAGCCCGGCGCCACCGCCGTGACGCGGATTCCTCGCATAGCCCACTCGCATGCAAGGGACTTTGTCAACGAGATCACGCCAGCTTTCGAGGCTGCGTAGGCGTTGCGCCTGGGATTGCCGACCACGCCCGCCATCGAAGCCACATTGACGATCGCACCGCCCGGCTTCATGCGCCGCGCCGCTTCCCGGGCCATAACGAATGGCCCAATAAGGTTCACTGTCACGCCGCGTCGGAAGGTATCGACAGCGGTGTCGATGATCCTATCCATCGTGGGTCCAACCGCCGCATTGTTGATGAGGACATCGATTTGCGCGAACCGTGCTTCGACCTGGCCGAAAAGTGAGAGCATGTCCTTCTCTCGCGACACATCGCACTCCAGACCGACGTGCGGCGACCCGAGATCCCGAGCCAGTTCAACCACACCACTGCCCGGAAGGTCCACCGCAACTACAGTGTCTCCGTCCGCGGCAAGGATATCGACCAGGGCACGGCCGATCCCGCCCGCAGCGCCTGTGATGATTACGGTGCGTGCTGCCAGTTTCACGAGAGCTTCTCCACGATGACCGCTTGTGATCTCAGCCCATCAACCTTGGGCGGAATGAAGGGCCGAGCCAAATCGTTGCAGTGACCGCCAGTTGCGGCCCCACACAGATGTCGTTCCCGTAGGGCGCTCATCCTCCATTTCTACCCACTTATGCAGCTCCCAGTTGGGGACCCTCGACGCCATCTTGGTCGGTGGGGATGTGACCCTTGAGCAACTGGTAGATGGGATCGTCTGGATGTTGTGCTCCAATCGGCTGTCGCCGGCCGAACCTATCTGCCTCAAGAATCGCTGGCGGGATTTGCTCCTCAACCCAATCGTAGACGACTGTCCGTTCCGCAATTCGCCACTCGTCCTGCCTCTTCTGAAACAGATCGCAGTAACGGCCGCAAAGCAGCGTCTGACGTATTTCTTGGTCTGTATCCGGTCCGCGTTGCAGCGCGGTGAAATAGCTCTCGACCGCGGCCTCTGCTGAACTGATGAAGTCGATCAGGCTGTTCGTGATTTGATGGATGTTACGGTGCCCCGGCAGACCGAGAGCAAATTGGATGAAGTCCTCTGCCGGTCCGCAATAGGGACCGTGCCTGTCATACGCTTCGGGCCAGTATGCGCTACGCAGCGCCGCCTCATCGGCGCGGTCTATCCCGCGGCAGTACCGATACAGGCAGTTGCGGATCGCCTCTCGGTCACGCAGTTCGGTAATTTTCGCGTGGTCGACAGGGTCTGTCGCGAATTGTATGATTGTTTTATCCTTCCCGATGCCAGTCTGCACTTTGCGTGTGTCTCTCTCTACAACTGAGTTAGCGGGGGGCTCGTCAACTTCCAGAGCTTGTTCGGGGCAGGCTCGTACCCCTTTTGAGGCAAGCAGTTGCTCCCCATCGGCAACATCAATATCACCGGGCAAGATGTAGCCGGCGTCATCAAGCTTGAAGACTCTCGGCGCCCGCGCCCAGCAGCGCGCATGACCCTGGCATCTGGCTTTATGTACGACGACACGCATAGCGAACTCCAATGTCGTTGGCTGAAACTTCAGGACCAGTCCAGGATCAGATTCTCGATCCCGAACACATGGCCGCCGAAGGTGATAGGTTCAGTCCCTGTCTTGATCCGAAAGGCTGGGATGCGCGCCAGCCACTCCTCCAGGCCAATGACAATCTCCCGCCGGGCAAGGTGTGAGCCAAGACAACGATGGGGACCATAGCCAAAGGCAGCGTGCCGGTTGTCCTCGCGCGCCAGATCGATCTCATTCGGGCATTCGAATTCCGCCGGGTCACGATTGGCAATCATCGTGGCACAGGAAACATAGTCTCCCTTGCGGATCGGCGCGCCTTTGAAGTCGACATCCTTCGTTGCCACTCGGATCATCTGAATGGTCGAATAGGCGCGCAGCAATTCTTCCGCAGCGACGGCAATCCGGTCCGGTTCGCTTCGTAGCAATTCCTGATCTTTGGGGTTGCGCGCGAGATGGGCCAAGTCGAAGCATATGGCTGCTGAGACCGTGTCGAGTCCCGCGACGAACACAAGCACGCCGATGCCACGGACTTCTTCGTCACTGAGCAGACGACCCTCGACCTTTGCCTTCACGATGAAGGTCATGAAATCATCGACCGGCTCCTTGCGGCGCTCGGTGGCAAGTTCGTCGATGAAGGCCACGATCGTCCGGGCTGCGGGTGGTCGTTGCTCCTTATCGCCGTGGAGCAGATCTCTAGCCCAGCCGACAAATGTTTCTAGTCCGTTGTCCGAAAGCCCAATAAAGCGAAGGAAGATATTGACCGCGAACGGAACTGCAAAATCCTTCATGATGTCGCAGCTCGTGCCTGATGCGGCGATCCTGTCGATCAGCTTGATCGCTCGTTCCCGGACAGCCGGCTCCAATGCCATTACCCGCTTTGGCGAAAGCAGCGGATTGAGCAGTGAGCGAAAAACACCGTGGAATGGCGGATCGAGCTCAAGCGGGATCATCGGCCAGCTCTCGCCGAGCACAGAGGCGAAGATGCTGCGATGGCTGGAAAACGTTTCGGTGTCCTGCAGCACCCGGCGCTGGTCGCTCGCGCGAGTGATGACCCAGGTACCCCGACCGTCGCGCGTGTTGCTGGTTGAATAAAAGATCGGAGGCCCGGCATGAACGCAAGCAACCGCTGCATGCGGATCCCCGTTAGCGGTCGGCAACATGCCGGGCGACGTAAACAGGCTGAAGTCCCTCACCATTTCGGGCGGGACATGATCTGGAACCGGCCGCGATTTAACCGCGCCAGAATCGAGAGACCGTTCATGAGATGCTGTCGGCATTTGCATGCAATCGTTGGTGCAAGCTCCGTGCCGAATTCGTCTTTCGATAATCCTTGCCGTTTGCTGGGCAACAGGTGGCGCCTGCGCTGACTTGCTGGTCGGGATTGCAACATTCTTGTCCAGCGTCGGACACAGAATGTAGAAAGCTAGACACCGACTTGGAGCAACTCAACTGGTGGGATCGCTAGCTGTGGAGCCTCAACAGGTTGTCCTCGGTTAGAGCGAGGCGACTGATAGGTGTTTTGGACTTTAGGCTCCCGTGGGGACGGTGCCAATTGTATCTGTGCAGCCAGACCGGCAACTCTGCGGCGCGGTG
>NZ_SRTD01000329.1:0-318 GCF_004792105.1 Mesorhizobium sp. M8A.F.Ca.ET.161.01.1.1
CTGTCATGCTGCGGTCGCCGTCATAGACAACGAGGGTGCTTTCCTTGCGCAAACCCCAACGACGCGCCTTTTGTTCAAGCACCGTGATATCGGGCAAGGGCCGCTGGCCGCCCTCGACCGTGGCAGGCGATTGGAAATCAGTATAGGCTTCAGTATCGATTGCACCTTCGATACGAAGACCATTGAAAGACGGTTCACCGGTGTAAGGATTGACGGAATGGACGGCCAGAATTGTCACATCTTCACCCGCCTCCCGAAGAGCCTGCAACTCCAGAGGTGTCAGAAGAACGGATTTGCGGATATCGTCGGCCATATCGC
>NZ_SRTD01000330.1:0-318 GCF_004792105.1 Mesorhizobium sp. M8A.F.Ca.ET.161.01.1.1
GGCAACCTGGCCGACGGCTGGACCGCCGAAGGCGATACGGCGCCGCACGATGAACGCAGCCGCGTGCGTGCGGCCGGTTCGATGGACACCACGATCGCCGACATGGCCCGCTTCGCCGCCGGCTACGTGCGCGGCGACGGGCTGTCGGCTTCAATGCGCAGGGAGCTGGTGCGGCCGCAGCTGCCGATCACCACCGCCAGCCAGTTTCCCACGCTGCAGCCAGAGCTGCCTGCGGCCCGGTACCACAAGGGTCTTGCCGCCGGCCTGGGCGTGGTGACGTTCCGCGGCCCGCAGGGCGCAGGCTTCTACAAGGGCGGC
>NZ_SRTD01000331.1:0-318 GCF_004792105.1 Mesorhizobium sp. M8A.F.Ca.ET.161.01.1.1
GAGGCAGGTGACGAACAGCGACAGCGCCTCTTCCGCCACAGCGTCGGATTTCGAGAGCGCCGCCGCGGTGACCTCGGCCGGCGTCGTGAACGGCATTGGCCTGGCGTCGGCCTTGGCCACCGCGCGATAGAGGTTGACCAGCCCGCGGCCGCACAGGATCTGCTCGCCGGAGATGCGGCCATCGAGCTTGTCGATATGCGGAAACACCTCGAAGTCGCGCGGCGTGCGCGGACCGATGTCCATGTGGCCGCCTGCGCCTGGGACCGGAATCCAGTGGCGCAGCGCGTAAATCAGCCCGGCGACGCCGAGCCCGGTCCC
>NZ_SRTD01000332.1:0-318 GCF_004792105.1 Mesorhizobium sp. M8A.F.Ca.ET.161.01.1.1
CAAAAACGCCCGGTCACGCTCTCTCGGGCCGCCAGCAAGCCCGTAGCGTGCATAACCGGCAAGCTCGATCAACTCGCCGATCGTCATATAGTCGGGGCAATGGCATTCCTGCGGCAGATAGGCGATGCGGCGCGCGAGATCCCTGCGTCCGATGTCGCCCAGCGAACGCTCGCCAAGCCTTATCGCGCCCGATGACAAAGGCACGAAACCCATGATGGTTTTCAACAGCGTCGACTTGCCACAGCCATTGGGGCCGACCAGCGCCGTGACGCGACCGCTGTGGAAGCGGCAAGAAAGCCCACGCAGGACGGGAACGTG
>NZ_SRTD01000333.1:0-318 GCF_004792105.1 Mesorhizobium sp. M8A.F.Ca.ET.161.01.1.1
TCGATCTCGCTCATGTCTGCGCCGGAAACGGCGTACTAGCAGATGTTCTCCACGGCGATGCGCCGCCCCAGCATGTCCTGCACCTGGGCGATGCGACCGGCGACATGGTGAACGGCCTCGGCAGTGAATGGCAGTGGCAGCAGATCGTAGACGTGACCACCGGCGGCGCAGTAACTCAGGTGTTCGCTGTACAGCTGTACCTGGTGCAGGTCGAGGAAGGCACGGGTCTGCGCCAGCAGGGTGCGGTCCAGCGGATCAGGACCGCCCAGCGACAGCGACAGGCCGTGGCAGGTCAAGGGGTGCCGCTCGCTCAGCTGG
>NZ_SRTD01000334.1:0-318 GCF_004792105.1 Mesorhizobium sp. M8A.F.Ca.ET.161.01.1.1
GGCCGAACTGATACATGTCGATGTCATAGCGCTTGCCGGGGTCGGCCTTGGAGCGGATGCCGTCGAGGCCGGCGGCGATGATGACGACGAAGCCCTGTCGGAGATCGAGGAGTTCATCCGCGTGGCGGTGCTGCTGCTGCACGGTGACGTGGTGCTGGCTTCGCGCCATCGTCAGCGCCTGAACTGATGGACATCAAGCAGCGCACCGGCATTGCGGCCGGCGAGTACAAGCGTCGCCGCCGCCAGCTGATGGACATGGCCGGCGAGGACGCGATCCTGGTGTTGCCGGCCGCGGCCGAAAAGGTGCGCAGCCTCGAT
>NZ_SRTD01000335.1:0-317 GCF_004792105.1 Mesorhizobium sp. M8A.F.Ca.ET.161.01.1.1
GGCCAGAGTTCGTTCAACGCATGTCATTGCACGCTGCGCGGATGAACAGGGGCCATGGAACACAGCGTGCAGATCAGTCTGCTTCGCCACACGCTCACGCCGATGCCGTTATGATGAACGGATGATCGACACGACCCACTACGTGACGGGCGCACCTGTTACGTGGGAAGCACTGCCGACCGGCGCTTCGCTTGCCACGATCGCTCCCGCTCTGCCGTTCCACCGCCTCGCGCTGGATCCTGGCGGATGACGCCCGCAGGCCCTCGGCCTGCACGCCCCACGCTGCTGTGACCTCCGGCCGCTGACGGCGCGACCGC
>NZ_SRTD01000336.1:0-317 GCF_004792105.1 Mesorhizobium sp. M8A.F.Ca.ET.161.01.1.1
CTCACCATCATCACTGGAGCGGTAGTCCTGGCCGTGGCGGTAGGCCCAGCAGTTGTGGGTCGCATCGGCGACCGCCACCTGCTGCAGGAACGCCAGTGCCGCCGCAGCACCGTCGATCGGCGCGGCGTGTGCAATGAAACGGCTGTGTTTGACTTCCAGCGTGTGGCTGACCGGCTGGGCAAGGGTATCGAGCATTCCCGCCATTCTACGGGGTTGCCACAGGTGCTCGCCCGTTTCAGTCGTCCAGCAGTGGACGCAGGTCGCGCGGCAGGCGGGCCTCCGGATACTGCTGCACATAGCGCTCCAGGCTGGCGCGG
>NZ_SRTD01000337.1:0-317 GCF_004792105.1 Mesorhizobium sp. M8A.F.Ca.ET.161.01.1.1
GGTTGAGGCAGTGACCGTCATATTTCGGCGGCTTGCCGGCGGCACGCTGGGCCTCGCGCATCTGCTCCAGCCGCTCGGGCGTGCAGAAACAGCGGAAGGCATGGCCTTTTTCCAGCAGCTCTTCGGCATAGGGCCAGTACATGGCCTTGCGCTCTGACTGGCGGTAGGGACCGTAAGGGCCGCCGACATCGGGGCCTTCCGACCAGGTAAGGCCGGTCCAGCGCAGGGCTTCCAGCACCTTCTGCTCATATTCGAGGGTCGAGCGGGTGGCGTCGGTATCCTCGATGCGCAGGATGAACTCGCCGCCGTGTTTCTTG
>NZ_SRTD01000338.1:0-317 GCF_004792105.1 Mesorhizobium sp. M8A.F.Ca.ET.161.01.1.1
CGCGGCTGATGGATGTGGCGCAGGATGCGCAGACGCTGGCTGCCGCCTCGAACCATTCCGCCTTCAACATCGCCAATGCGCTTGGCGCCTGGCTCGGCGGCCTCGTCATCGCCATGGGCTTCGGTTACGCCTCGACGGGTTATGTGGGCGCCGTTCTTTCCCTTCTCGGGCTTGGCGTTTTTCTTGTCTCCGTCACCGTAGAGCGGCGTCAAAAGGCGGCTTGACCCGGCCCTTTCGAAGCTTACGGAAAATTCACAATCGGGCGCTTGACTCTTTCCGGTTTCAGGCGCAACACGGCCATACGCGCATGCCTTGCG
>NZ_SRTD01000033.1:0-32905 GCF_004792105.1 Mesorhizobium sp. M8A.F.Ca.ET.161.01.1.1
CCGAAAGATTATGACCATCCTCAGCGCCATGCTTCGACACAACCAACCCTGGTATCCAGACAAAGCCTGAAAACACAGTTGCTCATCCGTCGCCTTCGGCGACACCTTCTCCCACAAGGGGAGAAGGGAAGTCCGCTCAAAGCACCTCGAACACAAACGTCTTCACCAGCGCGTCCGGATCGCCGATCGCATAGCAGCGAAACCACGGACTTGCCTCGACCGCCCGCCATTTCCTTGCCTGCTCCAATTCATCGAAAACAGCCTGAAAATCGCCGCTCTCAAAAACCTGGTCGCGCACGGTGAAGATGGCGTGGCCGCCCTTCTTCGTGATGCGCACCAGTTCGTGCAGGCTCGATGCCGGCGCATGGCTGATGGTGAACACGCCGGTCGAGAAGAAGGCTCGGAAATGCCCATCCGGCCACGGCAGCGGTCCGCCCAGCATCGCCGGCTTCAGCTCGCTGTAGGCGTTGCGGCTGCCGGCGATCTTGAGCATGTCGTTCGAGAGATCCAGCCCGGCGATGTCGCCGTAGCCGAGCGCCTTCAACGAAGGTCCCGACAGGCCGGTGCCGCAGCCGGCGTCGAGCAGCGGCCCCTCGCCCGCCGGCACGTGGCGCGCCACCCAAGCGGTGATCAGGAACGGCAGGAGATAACCGAGCGAGGCAGTCTCGCTGTCATAGGTCGCCGCCCATGCGGCATAGGCCTGCGCCAGCGTTTCGGGCGTATCGGCGGTGTAGACCGAATCCAGCGCCGCATTGGCCTTGTCGATGTTCATGGGCAAGCTCCTCCTCCGGTCAGCAGCCGAGCCTAACGCTGTCCTTGCCGAAAAACTATTCCTCGTGCTGGCGGCGCAAACGGCGCTCCAGCGCCCTGAGCGCCAGCGAAAGGCCGACTGTGAGGATGAGGTAGATATAGGCCGTTATCGAATAGGTCTCGAAGAAGCGGAATGAGCCGGCCGCATAGACCTTGCCCATCTGGGTGATGTCGGCGACGCCGAGCACCGAGACCAGCGAGGAATCCTTGACCAGGGCGACGAAATCATTGCCGAGCGGCGGCAGGATGGTGCGGATCGCCTGCGGGAACACGACCAGCCGGAAGCGCTGCGCGCGACTCAGGCCCAAAGCCTTCGCTGCCTCGATCTGGCCTTTCTCGACCGACTGGATGCCGGCCCGGAAGACCTCCGAGATGAAGGCCGAATAGCCGATGGTCAGCGCCATGATGGCACGCCACAGCAACGACACGTCGCGCACCAGCAGTTCGCCGAGAATGCCGGCATTCTGCAGCGGTGCGGTCAGCGCGTTCCAGGCCGCGACGAACGCCGGCGCGCCGGCAAACGCGATCCAGAACAGCAGCACCAGGATCGGCACGCCACGGATGATCTCGACATAGAAGCGCGCGATCTGCCGCAGCCAGGTTGAAGCAGACAGGCCCATCAGCGCGATGCCGAGACCGATGACCGACGCCATGGCGAAGGCAACGACGGTGACGAAGACGGTGATGCCGATGCCCTTGGCGACGGTGGCGAAGACCTGGGCGTAGAGGTCGCTGGTGGCGATGAACAAGGCAGCCGCCAAAGCGAGGGCAGCGGCGACGGCAAGCCACCAGGGGAAGTCGGGTTTGGAGGTGGACGTTGCGACCATCAGGCGGCGGCGCAAAGAGTATCGAAAGACCGCGCCCAGGCGCCCCCCTCTGTCCCGCCGGACATCTCCCCCTCAAGGGGGGAGATTGGCAGCGTTGAACGCGCCGTCAGCCCTGCGGCGTTGGGAATTGGCGAAAGCCAAGACGACATCCGATCTCCCCCCTTGAGGGGGAGATGCCCGGCAGGGCAGAGGGGGGCGCTCAAGCGCAAACTCAACGCGAGTTCCTGCACAAGCACTGCTATCAACAAACGGGCCTACTGCCCCATCTTGTAATCAAGAAACCACTTCTTGTTCAGCGCATCCAGCGTGCCATCCGCCTTGAGCGCGGCGATCGCGGCGTTGACCGGCTTCACCAGGTCCGACCCCTTGGGGAAGATGAAGCCGAAATCCTCGGTGCCGAGCGGGCCGCCGATCAGCTTCAGCTTGCCCGCCGAAGCGTCGACATAGCCCTTGCCGGCGGTGCCGTCGGTCAGCACGACATCGACGTCGCCGGATTTCAGCGCCTGTACCGTGGCCCCGAACGTCTCGAACAGTTTGATGCGCGGGTTCTGCTCGTTGCCGTCGAGCACGCTGTAGACGGCGGTGTAGAACGGCGTCGTGCCTGCCTGCGCGCCGATCAGTCCGTCCTTGAAGGCGCCGAAGGTCTTGGCGTCGGTGAAGCGGCTTTCATCGCCGCGCACCAGCATGAACTGTTCCGAGCGCATGTAGGGATCGGAGAAATCCACCTTCTCCTTGCGGTCGTCCTTGATGGTGATGCCGGTCATGCCGATGTTGTACTGATTGTCGGAAACCGCCTGGATCATCGCGTCCCAGGAAGTGTTCTGGTACTCGACCTTGAAATTGAGCCGCTTGGCGATCTCGTTCATCGCGTCATATTCCCAGCCGATCTGTTTGCCGGTCTTGGCGTCGATGAACTGCAGCGGCGGATAGGCGTTTTCCGTCACCACCACCACCTTCTTGCCGCCGAGATCGGGCAGCGCCTGCGCGAAGGCGGCAACGGGCGCCAGGACCAGAGCCAACAGGCCGGCCAGCAGCAATTTTGATTTTGTCACGACACACTCCCCGAAATGATTGGCCGCGCGATGCCGGCGCGGCAGAGAAACCCGGCGCCGACTTTAGCTTTCCGCAAGCGCCTTGCAAGACGGGTCCACTGCGACGTTACGCATCAACGTGGATTCCAGTGCTTCCGGGAGGCGGTTTTGAGGGCAGTCCTTGCCGCGATCAATCTTGGTCGATCGTGGCTTCGCGCAATCCCGCGACCAGGCGGGTGAGCGTGCCATGTAGGGTTTTGAGCTCGGTCCACTCGAGCGGCATGCCGCAATCGAGCGCGGTCTGCACATCCTTCATGTTCGCGCGCAGGGCCTGGCCCTTGGCCGTCGGCTCGACCAGCACCCGGCGCTCGTCTGCGGCATCGCGCCGGCGGGTGACGAGCCCGCCCGCCTCCATGCGCTTGAGCAGCGGCGTCAGCGTCGCCGAATCCAGGCCGAGCGCCTCGCCAAGGTCGCCCACCGTGCTCGGCGCGCGTTCCCACAGCGCCAGCATCACCAGATATTGCGGATAGGTCAGGCCAAGCGGATCGAGCAGCGGCCGGTAGAGCTTAGTCATCAGCCCGCTCGCCGAATAGAGCGCGAAGCAGAGCTGCTGATCGAGCCGTGGCACGGGGATCGCCCCGGCGGCTTCCGCCGGGACTTCGCTGGCTTTCGTTTCGACCTTTGCCGTCATACCGCCTTTACCGAAAGCGCCACTTCGACATTGCCCCTGATGGCGTTCGAATAGGGGCAAATCTGATGCGCCGCCGATACAAGCGCTTCCGCGGCCGCCTGATCAAGGCCTTTCGTCTCCGCCGCCAACGCGACGCCGAGCTTGAAGCCCTCGCCATTGGGAAGCAGGCTGACCGTGGAGGTTACCGCGGCATCCGCGAGCGGCAGCTTCTGCTTGCGCGCGACGAAGCGGACGGCGCTTTCGAAGCAGGCGGCATAGCCGATGGCGAAGAGCTGCTCGGGATTGGTGGCGCCGCCCGGCCCGCCGAGCTCCTTGGGCATCGCCAGGTCGACCTTGAGCAAACCGTCAGCGGTCTCGCCATGGCCGGCGCGGCCGCCGGTGACGCGAGCCTGTGTGGTGTAGAGTGCCATATCGTAGTCTCCAATTAATTTGTACACGATTATTTAGTGTACAAGATAATTCGAGTCAAGCCTCCTGCTGCTGTGCTTTTCGCTGCCAACCCCTGAGTTCGTCATCCTAGGGTGGAGCAGTCGCGAAGCGACGTCGCGGAAACCCTAGGATCCATTCCGTGACGGTCAACCTAGCACAGCGGTTCAGATGGGGTCGCGCTCACCGGAGCCAGCTCTGCACCGTAGCGGCGCTCAGAAGTTGCGGCATGGATCCTCGGGTCTGCGCCGCGTCGCTTCGCTCCTTCCTTCGCCCGTGGATGACGACACACAGATGTCTCGGCCAATCGCCAAGGTGTCCGTAAACACGAAGAACCACGGTAGAATGCCTGGCTGTTCGCCAAAACGAAAAAGGCGGCCGAAGCCGCCTTTTGAATGGATTTCCGAAACCTTATTCGGCCGGAGTGGCTTCCGCGGCGGCCTTGGCTGCCTCGGCCTCGGCGGCCGCCTTCTTCTCGGCGGCTTCCTTGGCGGCCGTCTCGGCGGCCAGCGCCTGGGCGGCGGCGACCTTCTCGGCCTCGATGCGGGCCTTCTCGGCGTTCAGCGCATCGCGCTCCTCATCGTTGAGCTTGCGGGCGCGCACGCCGGTGTTTTCCGAAATACGGGCCGACTTGCCGCGACGGTCGCGCAGGTAATAGAGCTTGGCGCGGCGCACCTTGCCGCGGCGCACGATCTCGACGCCTTCGACCATCGGCGAGAACACCGGGAACACGCGCTCGACGCCTTCGCCATAGGAGATCTTGCGGACGGTGAAATTTTCCTGGAAGCCGGAACCGGCGCGGGCGATGACGACGCCCTCATAGGCCTGGACGCGGGTGCGGGTGCCTTCGGTCACGCGGACCTGGACGCGCACGGTGTCGCCGGGCTGGAATTCGGGGAGCTTGCGCTTGGCTTCGATCTTGGCGGCCTGTTCGGCCTCGAGCTGACGGATGAGATCCATCTTGAAATCCACTTCTTGTTCTTCCGACAGTCAGAGCGCCCTACGCTTGCCTTGCAGTTCCATTGACCGCTCGGCTATGCCCTTTGTCTCCAAGACAATTGTCTTTAAAACATCGGACAGGGGCGACTACACCGTCATTGTTGACGGGTCCGGAAGATTGTTCTTGCCGGTACGGGCGGGCACATACAGCTATTTCGGCGCTTTGTCACGCCTTGGCCATGCATTTTTTGCCGGCATGGCTCCCGGCATGGCACCATCGTAATCCTGTCGTGCCGGGTTGCGCCGGTCCGGCAAGCTTCCTAAGCCAGAAATAGCACAGTTCTTCACGGCGGCCTTCCATGTCAGTCTTCGATGCCATCCTGCTCTTCCTGGCGGGCTTTCTGTCAGGCGCCGTCAACGCGGTCGCCGGCGGCGGCACCTTCATCACCTTTGGCGCCATGACATTGATCGGCGTGCCGCCGATCGTCGCCAACGCCACCTCCTCGGTAACGCAATTTCCCGGCTACATCACCTCGACGCTCGCCTACTGGGACGACATCAGGCACTTCTGGCGCGGCGCGCTGCTGCTCTGCCTGATCTCCGCCATCGGCGCCATGGCCGGCGCGCTGATTCTGCTGGCGCTCGACAATCCATCCTTTCGGGCATTGGTGCCATGGCTGCTTTTGGGCGCGACCGCGCTGTTTGCCGCCGGACCATGGCTGAAGCCGGCGCCGAAAGCCGGACACGAAGCGGCCGTGGGCTCGCTCGCCGGTTCGCTGGCGCAGTTAGTCACCGCCATCTATGGCGGCTTCTTCGGCGCCGGCATGGGCGTGATGATGCTGGCAACGCTCGGTCTGACCCAGGCCGGCGACTACCACCGGCTGAACGCGCTGAAGAACATGCTGGCCGTGGTCATCGCGGCAGTCGCCATCGTCGTCTTCGTCTCGGGCGGCGTCGTCGCCTGGCCGCAGGCGATCGTCATGATCCCGGGCGGAGCGCTGGGCGGCTATGCCGGCGTCTGGATCGCCAAGCGCGTGCCGCAGAACGCGGTGCGCGGCTTCGTCGTCGCCGTCGGCCTGTTTCTGGCTTTTTACTATTTCACCAAGGGCTGAGCGCTCAAAAGATCGGGCCGCCTCTCCTTCGTCAGCCGCTCTGACTGGTCCCGCCGCCATTCGGCGATCTTCTTGTGATTTCCGGAGATCAGCACGTCCGGAATCGGCCTGCCCTCGAACTCTTGCGGCCGCGTGTAATGCGGATGTTCGAGCAGGCCGTTCTCGAAACTCTCTTCCTCGCCGGAGACCGCATTGCCCATCACGCCGGGCAACAGCCGCACCACCGCGTCGAGCAGCACGAGTGCTGCCGGTTCGCCGCCCGACAGGATGAAATCGCCGATCGAGACTTCCTCTAGGCCCCGCGCGTCGATCACCCGCTGGTCGACGCCTTCGAAGCGGCCACACAGGATGACAGCGCCCGGCCCGGCGGCGAGTTCGCGCACGCGCGCCTGCGTCAGTGGTTTGCCGCGCGGGCTCATCAGCAGGCGGGGGCGCGCATCTCCCGGCGGCGAGGCATGGTCGATCGCCTTCGCCAGCACATCGGCGCGCATCACCATGCCGGCGCCGCCGCCGGCCGGCGTGTCGTCGACGGTGCGGTGGCGGTCGGTGGCGAAGTCGCGGATCTGGATCGCATCAAGCGACCAGGTGCCCGCCTCCAGCGCCCGCCCGGCCAGCGACAGGCCGAGCGCGCCCGGAAACATCTCGGGATAGAGCGTCAGCACCGACGCGGCAAAGCTCACCGGTTGCCCCCGGCGTCACGCGGTCCGCGCGGCCGGCCCTTGGGATCGAAATCGTCCTCGCGCGGCGCCTCGCCATCCTCGTCCTCGACCAGCCCGGCCGCCACCGGGTCGACGCGGACGAACCCCTCGGCGATCGACACGGCAGGCACGGCGGCCTGCGTGAACGGGATCAGCACGCCCTTGCGCCCGGCGAGCGTCACATCGAGGATGTCGCCGCCGCCGAAATTGTGCACCGCGACGACCTTGCCGATGGCAGCACCGGTATCATCCCGGATTTCCAGCCCGATCAGGTCGGCATGGTAGAATTCGTCCTCCTCGCCATCGTCCGGCAGCATCGAACGGTCGACGAACAGCTCCGTGCCGGCGAGCGCTTCGGCCGCGTTGCGGTCGCTGACGCCCTTGAAGCGCACCACGACAACGGTGTTGGCGGGCCTTATGTCGGTGATCTGGAAGGCACGGCCGTCCCTGGCGTAGAGCGGCCCGTAGTCTGCCAGCGCCATTGGATCGCCGGTGAAGGTTTTCACCCTGAGCTCGCCCTTGATGCCGTGGGCGGCACCGATCACGGCCATCTGGACGGGGTTTTGGAGCTTGCTCATGGCGAAAAATCCTTTGTCCCTGCTCTAGCGCCGCCCCGCCGTCATTTCAATGACGGGCTCTTCACCGCTTCCTAACCCGGCTGCCGGAAAATGACCGCGAACCGGAACAGACCCGATGCAGGAATTCCTCATACCGGCAAAACCCGATCTCCAGGCGGCGCGTGAAAACTGGCTGAAGATGCTGGCGCGCGAACGCCGGCTGTCGCCGCAAACCGTCGAGGCGTATGAGCGCGATTCTCGCCAGTTCCTGCACTTCCTCACCGGCCATATCGGCGGACCGCCCGGCATTTCCGATATCGCCAATCTGCGCCCGGCCGATCTGCGCGGATTCCTCGCCACCCGGCGCAATGCCGGCGCCGGCGCTCGCACGCTCGGCCGCGGGCTGGCAGGCATCCGCTCGCTGCTGCGATTCCTCGAACGGCGAGGCCTGGCCAATGCGGCGGGCGCCGCGGCCCTGCGGGCGCCACGCCAGCCCAAATCGCTGCCCAAGCCGCTGACGGCGAGCGATGCCAGGCAGGTGGTCTCCGTCGAGGGTCAACTGGCCGAAGAACCCTGGATCGCCGCCCGCAACGCCGCCGTGCTGACGCTGCTCTACGGCTCGGGCCTGCGCATTTCGGAAGCGCTTGGCCTCAGCGCCGCCGATTTGGCATCTGAAGCCGACACCGTGCTGCGCGTCACCGGCAAGGGCGGCAAGACGCGGCTGGTGCCGGTGCTGCCGGTCGCGCTCAGGGCTATCGCCGAATACCGCCGGCTCTGTCCCTACCATCTCGATCCAAAGGAGTTGCTGTTTCGGGGCGCGCGCGGCGGCCCGCTCAACCCGGCCATCATCCAGCGCGACATGGCAAAACTGCGCTCGGCGCTCAACCTGCCCGATACAGCGACACCGCATGCCTTGCGCCATTCCTTCGCCACTCATCTGCTCGGCCGAGGCGGCGATCTGCGCACCATCCAGGAATTGCTCGGCCACGCCAGCCTGTCGACGACGCAGATCTACACCGGCGTCGACACGACGAGACTGCTGGAAATCTACGAATCGGCCCATCCCAGAGCCTGAACCCTTCAATTTTGCCGTCCCGATTAACGGTTTTGCCGCTTTTCGGTCCTAGGAATGGGATCATGAAACGCGTCATCGCCATCGCCGACCGTGCAGCTTCCATCTCGCTGAAGCTGCTTGTCGCGCTCAACGTGCTGTTTTTCCTATCCTTCCTTGCTGTCCTGCTGTTCGCGGCCGGCAGGGCGCACGCGGAAATCCCGACCTGCACCGGCGCCGACATGCTGTCGGCCTTGCAGAAGGGCAGCCCTGCCACCTACGACAAGATCGAGGCAGAGGCCGCTGCCACGCTCAACGGCAAGGGTCTGCTGTGGAAGCTGGAAAAATCAGGCGAACAGCCATCCTACCTGTTCGGCACCATGCACATGACCGATCCGCGCGTCACCACGCTGCCGGCCTATGCACAGAAGGCCTTTGACGCCGCCGGCACCCTCATCATCGAGACCACCGACGTGCTCGACAAGCAGAAGATGATGACGGCGATGCTGAAGGAGCCGGACCTGATGATGTTCACCGACTCCACGACGCTGTCGTCATTGCTGTCGCGGGACGAGGCGGCAGCCATGAACGCCGCGCTCGACGCGCGCGGCATCCCGCCGGCAACGGTCGCCAAGATGAAGCCGTGGATGCTGTCGGCCATGATGGCGCTTCCGGCTTGCGAACTCGCCCGCCAGTCCAGCGGAGCGCCGGTGCTCGACGTCAAGCTGGCCGAGAGCGCCAAGGCGGCGGGCAAGCCGGTGGAAGGATTGGAAACAGCCGAGAGCCAGCTGCGCGCCATGGCTTCGCTGCCGCTCGCCTTTCACATGAAGGGTCTGGTCGACACGCTGAAGCTGGGCGACAAGGTCAACGACATCAACGAGACCATGATCGTCCTCTACCAGCGTGGCGACACCGGCATGTTCTGGCCGCTGTTCCGCGCCGCCATGCCCGACGAGCAGAATGATCCCGCGGGCTACGCCGCCTTCGAAGAGACCATGATCACCAGCCGCAACAAGGTGATGGTCGATCATGCCGGGCCGATCCTGGCCAGGGGCAACGCCTTCATGGCGGTCGGCGCGCTGCACCTTCCCGGTCCCGAGGGACTGGTCGAGGATTTCCGCAAAGCCGGCTATACTGTCACGGCGGTGGGCCTTTAAGCCCTATTTGATCAAGACCTGAGCCAGCATCGCCGGAACGACGATGCGGTGAAACGGCATGATGATGGCGAGATAGGTCCGCCCAAGCAGATTATGCGTCTTCACGATCGTCGACGCAGCCACCTCCTGCCGGCCCGCGCCGAGATCGTTCACCTCCACCAGGATGCGGAAATCGAGATGCCGGTCGTCCAGCCCAAGGACGACCCTGCCATGTGTCTGGCTGATGAGCGGAAATATGCCGATCCTGCTTTCCGGCGGCGCGTCGGGTTCCGCCCCCGTTTTCAGCCCAAACGGCCTGACCGCGAGGTTGCGCAGCTGCGTCAGCAGGCCGACCCATCCCGGTGTCCGCCCCAGCACGCGTTTGGCCGCGCCAATGGCGGTCAGGGCAAGGCCATCGGTTATCAGCACATATCGGTCGGCGAACTGAGCGCCGGCAAGAGCACCTTCGGGATCAGGAAAAGTCCGTGCAGTGGGCGTCATATCGGCAAATCCCTCGTAACCAACGATAGCATCCGCTGGTGTGGCTGGCTGCGTGGCGAAACGCCGCCTGACCGACGCGTTCATCGCGGTCGGCGCGCCGCACTTCCCGATCCAGAGGGACTGGTCGAGGATTTTCGTAAAGCCGGCTATACTGTCGCCGCTGTCAATTGAGTCGGATGGCAACTGGCGGATCTGCCCGTCGTATTTTCGGCGTGTCCCTTCGCTAGCGTGAAACCTGTTCAACGATAGCGCGTTGATGTCTGTTGATTGATAATTTTCATCCACGGAGGACACTTTCATGGCGAACACACCAAACGACACTCCTAGGCCAAGCGGCGGCGGCGGCGGCAGCCCTTGGCTGATTGCGCTGGTCGTCGTTATTCTGGCGATTGTCGCGTATTACGTTTTCGGAAGAAGCGGCGAGCACCCGGCACCCGCAGAGCCGCCAGCGGCCAGCACACCGGCCCCGGCGCCCGCGCCGGCTGAACCGATGAAGCCTGCCGAACCGGCCAAGCCAGCCGAACCGGCGCCCGCGCCCGCCCCGGCTCCTGCACCAGCGCCCGCGCCGGCCCCAGCGCCGGCCCCCGCGCCAGCTCCGGCACCGGCTCCGGCACCGGCCAACTGATCGGCTCGATATCAAAGACGAACGGCCCGCCGAATGGCGGGCCGTTTTGTTTTGGGCGACGGGCACGGGGTGTTTTGAGATTCAGGGCAGGCCGAACCGACCCGTCGTTCGCAGGCCGGCATCACCTGAATATCAAGACAACCCTAAATGTGGATCGGCTTGAAGAACGTGGCCAGCGCCGCTTCCTTCACCGCTTCCGACATCGTCGGATGCGCGTGGCAGGTGCGGGCCAGATCCTCGGACGAGCCGCCGAACTCCATCAGCACCGCCGCCTCATGGATCATCTCGCCGGCGCCGAAGCCGACGATATGCACGCCGAGCACGCGGTCGCTCTGCTTGTCGGCGAGGATCTTCACGAAACCGTCGGTGTGCAGCATGGCGCGGGCGCGGCCGTTGGCGGTGAAGGGGAATTTGCCGACCTTGTAGTCGATGCCGGCCTTCTTCAGCTCCTCCTCGCTCTTGCCGACCGAGGCGATTTCCGGACTGGTGTAGACGACGCTCGGAATGACATCATAGTTCACGTGGCCGGCCTGGCCGGCGATGGTTTCGGCCACCGCCACGCCCTCGTCCTCGGCCTTGTGCGCCAGCATCGGCCCGGCGATGACATCGCCGATGGCATAGATGCCGGGCACGTTGGTCCTGAGATGCCCGTCGGTCTTGACCCTGCCGCGCTCGTCGACCTCGACACCCGCTTCCTTCAGCCCGAGGCTGTCTGAAAAGGCGCGGCGCCCGGTCGAGATCAGCACGACGTCGGCATCGATGGTCTCGGCCGCCCCGCCCTTCACCGGTTCGAAGGTGACGGTCGCGCCCTTCTTGGCCTTGGCGACGCCGGTGACCTTGGCGCCGAGCTTGAACTCGAAGCCCTGCTTGGAGAGCAGCCGCTGGAACTGTTTCGACACCTCGCCGTCCATGCCGCCCAAAATGGTGTCGAGGAACTCGACCACGGTGACCTTGGCGCCGAGCCGTGCCCAGACCGAGCCGAGCTCGAGCCCGATGACACCGCCGCCGACCACCACCAGATGGCCGGGAACCTTCTCCAACGACAATGCGCCCGTCGACGACACGATCACCTTCTCGTCGAAGTCGACCTTGACGCCGGGAATGCCGGCGACGTCGGAGCCGGTGGCGATGACGATGTTCCTGGTCTCGATCTCCTCGACCTTGCCGTCCTCGCCGGTCACCGAGACCTTGCCGGCGGCGACAACCTTGCCGGTGCCGCGGAAGGCATCGATCTTGTTCTTCTTGAACAGGAAGGCGACGCCGTTGACGTTGGCCGACACCGTCGCGTCCTTGTGCGCCATCATCTTCTTCAGGTTCAGCTTGGGCGCCGGGATTTCGACACCCAGCGCGTCGAAGGAATGGCCGGCCTCGGCGAACATCTCCGAGGCATGAAGCAGCGCCTTGGACGGGATGCAGCCGATGTTGAGACAGGTGCCGCCGAAGGTGGCATTCTTCTCGACCACCGCGACCTTCAGCCCGAGCTGTGCCGCCTTGATGGCGCAGACATAGCCGCCCGGTCCAGAGCCGATGATAACCACGTCATAAGCCATGTTTGTTTCCCTTTTGCTTGGGGCTCAGCGGCCGCCGCTGACATTCAGGATCGCGCCCGTCGTATAGGACGCGGCGTCGGATAAAAGATAGAGGACCGCGCCCGCGACTTCATCCGCGGTACCGGCTCTTTTCATCGGCAGCAGGTCGCGGAACCGTTCGATCCGGTCGGGCTGGCCGCCGGAGGCGTGGATTTCGGTGTCGATGATGCCAGGCCGCACCGCATTGACGCGGATGCCTTCCAGAGCCACCTCGCGGGCAAGCCCGACGGTGAAGGTGTCGATCGCGCCCTTGGAGGCGGCGTAGTCGACATATTCGCCGGGCGAACCCAGCGTCGCCGCCGCCGACGAGATGTTGACGATCGCACCGCCCGAACCCCCATGCCGCGTCGACATGCGCTTGACCGCCTCGCGGGCACACAGGAACGAGCCCACGACATTGATGCGCATCATGCGCTCCAGCCGCGACACATCCATCTCGTCGACGCGCGCCTTGACGTCGACGATGCCGGCATTGTTGACGAAGGCATCGAGCCTGCCAAAGGCGCTGTCGACGGCGCCGAACATGGCCACGATGTCGGTTTCCTTGCCGACATCGCCCCTGACGGCAACAGCGTCGCCGCCGCCGGCCCTGATCTCGGCAACCAGCGCATCGCCGGCAGCCTTGTTGGAGGCGTAATTGACCGCGACACGATAGCCGGCCTTGGCTCCGAGCCGGCAGATAGCGGCGCCGATGCCGCGGCTGCCGCCGGTGACCAGCAGCACTTTTTGCATCGTGGTCATTCCTGGCACCCCTTCATCGAGAACACATCCGAGGGCACTTTCGAGAAGCCGGTGCCGCCGCCGTAGGCTCGGGATTGCCTGAGCACTGGCCCGAGATCGGGCAGGATCAGCGTCTTTGGCGCCTCTACGCCCTCGGCCGGCAACAGGCCGACAGCGCCCTTGTCATCGGCCGTATAGATGACGCCGTTCCACAGCGTGCAGGCGGCAAGCTCGGCGCCGGTCACGTCACCCTCCGGGCATTTGTACATCAGCGCGCCGTTTGGCCGCGATACGTCCTGGGTCCACATGACGATGCCGTTCAGCACCACATTGTTGTCGAGGATCAACCGGAACGTGTTGGTGACGGTTGCCGAGGTGCCTGTCGGGGTGAAGTCGATCTCGGCGCCACTTTGTGCATCGCCGTAAACGGCAAGCTCGATTGGACAGGTGGCCTGGGCATTTGCAACAGGCGCGAGAATGCCGGCCACCAGCACGACCGGTCCGGCGAGCCCAAGCAAACGGGCCGTCATTGGCCACCCCTGCCGCAACCCGCCATCCGACCGCCTCAGAGATCAAGCACCAGCCGTTCCGGATCCTCCAGGCTTTCCTTGACGCGCACCAGGAAGGTCACCGCTTCCTTGCCGTCGACGATGCGGTGATCGTAGCTGAGCGCCAGATACATCATCGGCCGGATCACGATCTGGCCGCCGACCACGACCGGCCGGTCCTGGATCTTGTGCATGCCGAGAATGCCCGACTGCGGCGCGTTGAGGATCGGCGTCGACATCAGCGAGCCATAGACGCCGCCATTGGAGATGGTGAAGGTGCCGCCCTGCATGTCGGCGACCGACAGCTTGCCGTCGCGCGCGGCGATGCCCAGCCGGCCGATATCCTTCTCGATCTCGGCGATCGACATCTGGTCGGCGTCGCGCACGACCGGAACCACGAGACCCTTTTCGGTGCCTACCGCGACGCCGATATGGGCATAGTTCTTGAAGATGATGTCGGTGCCGTCGATCTCGGCATTGACCGAGGGGATTTCCTTCAGGGCGTGCGTGACGGCCTTGGTGAAAAAGCCCATGAAGCCGAGCTTCACGCCGTGCTTCTTCTCGAACACGTCCTTGTATTTGGTCCTGAGCGCCATCACCGCCGACATGTCGACCTCGTTGAAGGTGGTCAGCATGGCGGCGGTCGACTGCGCTTCCTTCAGCCGGCGCGCGATGGTCTGGCGCAGCTTGGTCATGCGCACCCGCTCCTCGCGCGAAGCATCGTCGCCGGACGACGGCGCGCGCACGGCAACCGGTGCCGGCGCCGCCTTTGGCGTTTCGGCCGGCTGCGACGGCGCGCCCTTGGAGATGGCATCGAGCACGTCACCCTTCAGCACCTGGCCACGCTTGCCCGAGCCGGAAAGCTGGTCGACCGACAGATTGTTCTCGGCGATCAGTTTTGCCGCGGCCGGCGCCGGCGGCATGGTGCGTGGCTCGACCGAGCCGGCATCGCCGGCAACCTTGGCGGTCTCGGCCGCGGCCTGCTTGGTGGTCTGCGCCGCGTCGGGGCTGGACGCCTGCGCCACCGCTTGCGGCTTGGTCGCGGGAGCAGCCGCCCCACCGCCCGAAATCGACCCGAGCAGAGCGCCGACGCCGACCGTCTCACCTTCTTTCACAGTGATTTCGCCGAGCGTGCCGGCGGCGGCGGCAGGCACTTCCACCGTCACCTTGTCGGTCTCGAGCTCGACCAGCGGCTCGTCGGCGGCAATGGCATCGCCGACCTTCTTGAACCATTTGCCGACAGTCGCTTCGGTGACGGATTCGCCCAGGGTGGGGACGCGGATTTCGGTAGCCATTGTGCCTGTCCGTTCTTTCGGTTCAGTTCTATTCGCCCAGTTCTGCCTATTCGCCGAGCGCGTCTTCGAGCAAGGCGGCGAGCTGGGCAAGGTGCTTTGACATCAGGCCGGTCGCCGGCGACGCGGCCGCGGGACGGCCGGTGTAGCGCACTCGCTGATGCTTGGCGTCGATATGCGCCAACACCCATTCCAGATACGGATCGATGAACGACCAGGCGCCCATGTTCTTGGGTTCCTCCTGGCACCACACCATCTCGGCATTGCGGAAGCGTGACAGCTCGGTGATCAGCGCCTTGGCCGGGAACGGGTAGAGCTGTTCGACGCGCAGCAGGTAGATGTCGTTGATGCCGCGCTTCTCGCGCTCCTCGTAGAGGTCGTAATAGACCTTGCCCGAGCACAGCACGACGCGGCGGATCTTGGAATCCTTGGTCAGCTTGATCGCCTGGTTGGGCAGCAGCTGGGCATCGTCCCACAGCAGCCGGTGGAACGAGCTTTCGCCCGAGATTTCCGGCAGCGTCGACACCGCCCGCTTGTGGCGCAGCAGCGATTTCGGCGTCATCAAGATCAGCGGCTTGCGGAAGTCGCGCTTCAGCTGCCGGCGCAAGATGTGGAAGTAGTTGGCCGGCGTCGTGCAGTTGGCGACCTGCATGTTGTCTTCGGCGCAAAGCTGCAGGAAGCGCTCCAGCCGGGCCGAGGAATGTTCTGGGCCCTGGCCTTCATAGCCGTGCGGCAGCAGGCAGACGAGGCCCGACATTCTGAGCCATTTGCGCTCGCCCGACGAGATGAACTGGTCGAACACCACCTGGGCGCCGTTGGCGAAGTCGCCGAACTGCGCCTCCCACAAGGTCAGCGCCTTCGGCTCGGCCAGGCTGTAGCCGTATTCGAAGCCTAGCACCGCCTCTTCCGACAGCATCGAGTTGATGACTTCGTAGCCGGCCTGCGCCGCCGACAGATTGTTGAGCGGGATGTAGCGGGTCTCGTCGCGCTGGTCGTAAAGCACGGAATGGCGCTGCGAGAAGGTGCCGCGCTCGGAATCCTGGCCCGAAAGCCGGATCGGGTTGCCGTCGAGCAGGATCGCGCCAAAGGCCAGCGCCTCCGCCGTCGACCAGTCGATGCCTTCGCCGGACTCGATCGCCTGACGCCGGTTCTCGAGGAAGCGGATGATCGTCTTGTGCGCCTCGAAACCCTTCGGCACCTCGGTCAGCTTCTTGCCGATTTCCTTCAGCGTCTTGACCGGCACGGCGGTCTTGCCGCGCCGCTGTTCGTCCTGGTTGTCGGCCGTGCGCAGGCCCGACCAGGCGCCGTCGAGCCAGTCGGCCTTGTTGGGCTTGTAGGCCTGGCCGACTTCCCATTCGGCTTCCAGATGCGCGCGCCAGTCGGCCTTGAGCTGGTCGAGTTCGGCCTGGGTGATGTGGCCTTCGGCGATCAGCCGGTCGCCATAGATCTGCACCGTCGTCTTGTGGGTGCGGATGTTGCGGTACATGAGCGGCTGCGTGAAGGCCGGCTCGTCGCCCTCATTGTGGCCGAAGCGGCGGTAGCAGAACATGTCCACGACCACCGGCTTGTGGAACTTCATGCGAAACTCGATCGCCACCTTGGTGGCGTGCACCACGGCTTCCGGGTCGTCGCCATTGACGTGGAAGATCGGCGCCTCGATCATCTTGGCGACGTCGGACGGATAAGGCGACGAGCGCGAGAAACGCGGATTGGTGGTGAAGCCGATCTGGTTGTTGATGATGAAGTGCAGCGTGCCGGCGACGCGGTGGCCGCGCAGGCCCGACAGGCCGAGGATTTCGGCGATCACGCCCTGGCCGGCGAAAGCGGCGTCGCCGTGCAGAAGCAGCGGCAGCACCTTGGCGCGTTCCTCCAGCGGCACGATCTCCTCGCGGCCACGGCCGAACAGATAATCCTGCTTGGCGCGCGCCTTGCCCATCACCACCGGGTCGACGATTTCCAGATGCGAGGGGTTGGCGGTCAGCGACAGGTGCACCTTGTTGCCGTCGAACTCACGGTCGGACGAGGCGCCGAGATGGTACTTCACGTCGCCCGAGCCTTCGACCTCGTCGGGGGCGGCCGAGCCGCCCTTGAACTCGTGGAAGATGGCGCGGTGCGGCTTGGCCATGACCTGGGAAAGCACGTTCAGCCGGCCGCGATGGGCCATGCCGAGCACGATCTCCTTCATGCCGAGCTGGCCGCCGCGCTTGACGATCTGCTCGAGCGCCGGGATCAGCGACTCGCCGCCGTCCAGGCCGAAGCGCTTGGTGCCCTTGTACTTGACGTCGATGAACTGCTCGAAGCCTTCCGCCTCGACCAGCTTCTGCAGGATCGCCTTCTTGCCGGTGGCGGTGAAGGAAATCTCCTTGTCGGCGCCTTCGATCCGCGCCTGGATCCAGGCCTTCTCCTCGGGATCGGAAATATGCATGAACTCGACGCCGAGCGTCGAGCAATAGGTGCGGGTGAGTATCTCCAGCATCTGCCGGATGCTGCCGAATTCGAGCCCAAGCACATTGTCGAGGAAGATCGGCCGGTCGTAGTCGGCTTCGGTGAAGCCGTAATTCTCCGGCGACAGCTCGTTATAGTCTTCGAGCTTGGCAATGCCGAGCGGGTCGAGATTGGCGTGCAGATGGCCGCGCATGCGGAAGGCGCGGATCATCATGATGGCACGCACCGAATCGCGCGTCGCCTGGTGCACGTCGGCGTCGGACAGCACGACCCCGTTGGTGACCGCCTTGTCCTTGACCTTCTTTTCCAGGTGCTTCTCGACAATGCCCCAATTGCCGTCGAGCGCGGACACCAGTTCGCCATTGGCCTGCAGCGGCCAGGAGGGTTTTGCCCAGGAAGCGCCCTTGGCGTTCCTGCGCACATCACCGGCATCGTCCTTCAGACCCGCGAAGAACTCCTGCCACTCGGGATTGACCGAAGCGGGATCGTCCTCATAGGCGGCGTAGAGCGCGTCGATATAATCGGCATTGCCGCCATAGAGGAAAGAGGTGAGCGAAAACCGGTCGTTGGCCTGATCTTGTCGTGCCATTTTTGTCCGCGGAGCCTGGCTCCGTCTCCTTTTGAAGGGAATGGTGAGCAGTCAGCTGCTACTCACCGTTAGTCCCTATTCACTACTGCCTACTCACTTAACCCTTGATCGCCTCGACCAAGGTCGTGCCCAGCCGCGCCGGCGAGGGCGAAACCTTGATGCCTGCCGATTCCATCGCCGCGATCTTGTCTTCGGCGCCGCCCTTGCCGCCGGAGATGACCGCGCCCGCATGACCCATGGTGCGGCCGGCCGGTGCGGTGCGCCCGGCGATGAAGCCCGCCATCGGTTTCCGGCGGCCGCGCTTGGCCTCGTCCTTGAGGAACTGCGCGGCGTCTTCCTCGGCCGAGCCGCCGATCTCGCCGATCATGATGATCGACTTGGTCTCGTCGTCGGCAAGGAACATCTCGAGCATGTCGATGAACTCGGTGCCCTTGACGGGATCGCCGCCGATGCCGACGGCGGTGGTCTGGCCGAGGCCGACATTGGTGGTCTGGAACACAGCCTCATAGGTAAGCGTTCCCGAGCGCGAAACAACGCCGACCGAGCCCTTGCGGAAGATGTTGCCGGGCATGATGCCGATCTTGCATTCGTCGGGGGTGAGCACGCCCGGGCAGTTCGGCCCGATCAGCCGCGACTTGGAGCGGTCGAGCCGCGCCTTGACCTTGACCATGTCCATCACCGGAATGCCTTCGGTGATGCAGACGATGAGCGGGATTTCAGCCTCGATCGCCTCGATGATGGCTTCGCCCGCGCCAGCCGGCGGCACGTAGATGACGGAGGCGTTGGCGCCCGTCCTTTCCTTGCCTTCGGCGACAGTGGCGAAGATCGGCAGGCTCTCGCCCTTCGAGCCGTTCCAGGTCTCGCCGCCCTTCTTGGGATGGATGCCGCCGACCATCTTTGTCCCGTGATAGGCCAGCGCCTGTTCGGTATGGAACGTGCCGGTCTTGCCGGTCAGGCCCTGCACCAGCACCTTGGTGTTCTTGTCGACGAGAATGGACATCGGAGCCCTTTTCTAAAAACCGTTGATCGAGGAAGGCGAGACGCGCCGGTAGACGCCGCTCACCATGTCTTGCCAGCCATCGCTGCCGGCGGGTTTGAATTGCAGTCGCATGCGGTAGGTGTCGTCATCGTCGAAAATATACGTCACGCGCGCAGAGCCGCGCGGCGACGACCGTTCTAGGTCGAGTTCACTGCCGTTCCATATGCCGGTGGCAGGCGACACCGGCACGAAGCCCATCGAATCGAACTGGTGCATGGTGACGACGCCGTTTTGCTGGTCGAAACCAAACACGGTGTGCGAACCAAACGAAATCGTGCCGTCGCGGCGCTGGCGATAACGCTGCACCACGAAATGGCCGCCGAACTGTGCCTCCGCCAGCACTTCGCTGGTCGCCGCGCCGCCATCGGCCCATTGCGTGTCCGCCACCTCTTCCTCGCCGCGCCACGCACCGACCAGCGCCTGCAGGCGCTGGTGATCGGCCGAGAGCGAAGAGAAGGAAGCCGCGTTCATGGGTCAGAGCCGCTTCAGGTCGGTGACGGTGAGATCGCTCTTGGCATTGCCGGTGTTGAGCGTCGTCGTCGGCTCGAACATCAGCACCACCGGCTCTGATGTCAGCGAGCGCGGCCGGTGCTCGACACCGCGCGGCACGACGATGAAATCGCCCTCGCCGAGTTCGACCGGACCGTCGCGAAAATCGATGGCGATCCTGCCCCGCAGCACCAGGAAAGCTTCGTCCTCATTGTCATGCGCATGCCAGTCGAAAGTCTCGCCGAACTTGGCGACCTTCGCCTGGCTGTCATTGACGTCGCCGGCGATATGCGGATCGAAGACTTTTTTAATCGTCCGATCCGCCGCCTCGACGAGGTTTATCTTGCGCGGAGGCATTCTATGATTTCCGCCCTTGAAGTTCCGACTTCAGGTCACGCAGCACCGCTACAATCTCTCGATTTGTCTCGACGAGTTCACGAATAGCAGCAGCATTGTCATGGCCGGCGCGTTCTCGAGCCCGCACATATTGCTTCAGTGTCACGAGGCCCCAGACCCAGATCACCACGAAAACCGCCATCGGCAACCAGGCGATGATGTATCCAAGCAAGCTTTCGGTGGCGTCTTGTTCCACAGCCGTGTCAGCCCTTCACCGCCGCCACGATCTTCTTGGCCGCGTCGTCGAGATCGTCGGCCGACACGACATTGAGGCCGCTGTCGTTGATGATCTTCTTGCCGAGCTCGGCATTGGTGCCTTCCAGGCGCACCACCAGCGGCACTTTCAGGCCGACTTCCTTGACCGCGGCGATCACGCCCTCGGCGATGATGTCGCACTTCATGATGCCGCCGAAGATGTTGATCAGGATGCCCTTCACCGCCGGGTCCTTGGTGATGATCTTGAACGCCGCCGTCACCTTCTCCTTGGACGCGCCGCCGCCGACATCGAGGAAGTTGGCGGGTTCGGCGCCATAGAGCTTGATGATGTCCATGGTCGCCATGGCAAGGCCGGCGCCATTGACCATACAGCCGATATTGCCGTCGAGCGCGACATAGGCGAGGTCGTATTTCGACGCCTCGATCTCCTTCTCGTCCTCTTCGCTGGTATCGCGCAGTTCCATCAGGTCGGGGTGACGGAACAGTGCGTTGTTGTCGAACGACACTTTCGCGTCGAGCACGCGCAACCGGCCGTTCTTCATGACGATCAGCGGGTTGACCTCGAGCAGGCTCATATCCTTCTCGACAAAGGCCTTGTAGAGGACCGGGAACAGCGTGCCGCCATCCTTGGCCGCGTCGCCGTCGAGCTTCAGCGCGCCATTGAGCGCCCTGACGTCATCAGCCGTCACACCCATTTCCGGATCGATGGCGACGGTGATGATCTTTTCCGGCGTGTCGTGGGCCACACCCTCGATGTCCATGCCTCCCTCGGTCGAGACGACGAAGGCGATGCGGCCGACCGAGCGGTCGACCAGGATGGAGAGATAGAGTTCGCGCTCGATGTCGGCGCCATCCTCGATATAGAGGCGGTTGACCTGCTTACCGGCCGGACCGGTCTGCTTGGTGACCAGCGTGTGGCCGAGCATCTCGTTGGCGTTGGCCACCACCTCGGCAACCGACTTGGCCAGCCGCACACCGCCCTTGGCGTCGGGGCCGAGCTCCTTGAATTTGCCCTTGCCACGGCCGCCGGCATGGATCTGGCTCTTCACCACATAGAGCGGGCCGGGCAGCGCTTGCGCGGCGGCTTCCGCCTCGCTTGCCTTGAACACCGGCACGCCTTCGGCCACCGGCGCGCCAAAGCTCTTCAGCAGCGCCTTGCCTTGATATTCATGGATGTTCATTGGGAACTATCTCCAGGTCGTTTGCCGGGGTGGCGGTTGGGCGGGGTTTACTTCGAGGCGAGCTGCGGCGCGATCTTGACGCAGGCTTCGGTCAGGCCCTGCACCGTCGCTACCGACGTGTCGAACATCTTCTGCTCGGCCTTGTTGAGGTCGATCTCGATGACACGCTCGACGCCGCCGGCACCGATGACCACGGGAACGCCGACATAGGTGCCCTTGACGCCATACTGGCCGGAGAGGTGCGCCGCGCACGGCAGCACGCGCTTCTTGTCCTTGAGGTAGGATTCGGCCATCTGGATGGCCGAGGCCGCCGGTGCGTAATAGGCCGAGCCGGTCTTCAACAGGCCGACGATCTCGGCGCCGCCGTCGCGGGTGCGCTGCACGATCTGGTCGAGCTTTTCCTTCGAGGTCCAGCCCATCTTGATCAGGTCGGGAAGCGGAATGCCCGACACCGTCGAATAGCGGATCATCGGCACCATGGAATCGCCGTGGCCGCCGAGCACGAAGGTGGTGACGTCCTCGACCGAGACCTTGAATTCCTCGGCCAGGAAATAACGGAAGCGCGCGCTGTCCAGCACGCCGGCCATGCCGACGACATGGGTCTTGGGCAGGCCGGAAAACTTCTGCAGCGCCCACACCATGGCGTCCAGAGGATTGGTGATGCAGATCACGAAGGCCTTCGGCGCGTACTTCTTCAGCCCGGCGCCGACCTGTTCCATGACCTTCAGGTTAATGCCCAGCAGGTCGTCGCGGCTCATGCCCGGCTTGCGCGGCACGCCGGCGGTGACGATGCAGACGTCAGCACCCTCGATGCCGGCATAGTCGTTGACGCCGGTCAGCCGGGAATCGAAACCATCGACCGGCGATGACTGCGCGATATCGAGCCCCTTGCCCTGCGGAATACCCTCGGCAATATCGAACAGGACCACGTCGCCGAGATCCTTGAGGCCGATCATATGCGCGAGCGTGCCGCCGATCATGCCAGAGCCGATAAGCGCTATCTTGTTGCGTGCCATGTGAGGATGATTTCCCTTTGTCTGTGGCGACGCCAACACGGCGTCGAAGAGGCCGGAATGCTGCGGGGAACCGCTGATATCGCCGCACCCAATAGCTCCGGTGAGAGATAAATTCAAACGATTATTTCAACCCCTGCATTTTCAATCGGTTAGAGCGTTTGGGATTTACGTAAACGTCAAAATTTGTGAGCCGACTTGGGAGAATTTACACAATGACGGTCGAGATCAGAAGGCTCTATCCCGGCGATGACGCCCTTGTGATGCGGGTGGCCGACGACGTGTTCGACGAGCCGGTGCGGCCGGAGCGCCTGGCCAGTTATCTCGCGCAATCGGGCCATTTCATGATCGTCGCCCTGGTCAAGGGCTTGGTCGTCGGCCAATGCGCGGCGGTCATCCACCGCCATCCGGACAAGCCGACCGAACTTTATATCGACGAGGTCGGCGTCTCGCCGGCCTTCCGGCGCCAGGGCATTGCGCGCAAAATGCTCGACGCCATGTTCGCGCTCGGCAGGGAGCATGGTTGCGAGGAGGCCTGGGTCGGCACCGAACCTGACAATCTGCCGGCCCGAGCGCTTTACGAGGCGCGCAAGCCGCATGCCGAGGCGGAGAGCTTTGTGATGTATGTGTATCGGCTTTAGCGGGACGATCGAAGCCCCGCTACCGCCGTCATCCCTAGGGTCCGCGCTCCGCTTGCGTCGCTTCGCCCTAGGATGACGAAGGCATGGTGGCCTGCGCCCGTGACGCCTCGGCCGCGGCAGCCTTCACCTTCCGCCGCTCGGCCCAATCGTCCAGCCAGTCGCGGCTCTGCATCTCGATCAGGCGCGAGGCCGTGCGCTCGAATTCGAACACCTCGACGCCGCGCTTGGCCACATAAAGCTCGTGCGGCGGCGCCTCGGCGCTCACCACCAGGCGCACATGATGGTCGTAGAGCGTATCGATCAACAGGATGAAGCGCTTGGCCTCGTTGCGCTTGCCTTCGCCCAGCACCGGGACATGGTCGATGAAGACGGTCGAAAACCGGCCGGCGATCGCCAGGTAATCGCGCGCGCCGAGCGGCTTTTCGCAGAGGTCGGAGAAGGAGAAGCGCGCCGCATCGCCGGCGGCGGCCGGCACGGCCACCTTGCGGCCCTTCAGCGTCAGCGACGTCTCGGCCGTCGGCGCCCCGTGCGTCATCGCCTGCCAGGCCTCGTCGAGCGCCTCGTCGGCCGCAGCATCCGCCGGCATGACGTAGACAGGCGTGCGGGAAAGCTTTTCCAGCCGGTAGTCCTTGTCGCTGTCCAGCGACAGCACCTCAGCATGGCGTTTCAGTATGGCGATGAACGGCAGGAAGAGCTGGCGATTCAACCCGTCACGGTAGAGGTCTTCAGGCGCCACGTTCGAAGTGGCGACAAGCACGACCCCACCGGCGAACAGCGCCGAGAACAGCCTGGACAGGATCATGGCGTCGGCGATGTCGGTGACCGAAAATTCATCGAAGCACAGCACCCAGGCCTGCTCGGCGAGCGCCTTGGCCACCGGCGGGATCGGATCGTCTTCCCTGACCGTGCCTTCCTTGCGCGCCTGCCGGTGCTTCTGGATGCGGTCCTGCACGTCGGCCATGAAGTCGTTGAAATGGACGCGGCGCTTGCGCCTGACCGGCAAGAGTTCGAAGAACATGTCCATCAGCATGGTCTTTCCGCGCCCGACGCCGCCATGGATGTAGAGGCCCTTGACCGCCTCCTGCGTCTCGCGCTTGCGGGCAAACAGCCAGCCCAGCGCGCTGGACTTTTGCGCCAGCCGCTTGGCCGAGATCTCGTCGGTCAGCCGGTCGAGCGCGGCGGCGATCTCCTCCTGCGCGGGGTCGCGTCCGATCGCGCCTGATACCACCAGATGGTCGTAGCGCTGCCGGACGGTCGCATGGGTCTGGAGGCCGTCACGCAGATGCATCGGTCACGTCGTTGTTCGGAGCGGTATGCTCAAGAGAGAAGGTATGTTGAGATTCAGGCCAGGCCGAGCCGAAAGGGCTGGAAGCCGCGATTCGCAGGCCGGCATCACCTGAATACCGGCATACCCAGCCTATCTTGTAAGCGAAATCGGTTGCCCGTTGGAAGTCTGGCCGTCGAATTTCGAGCCGCCCGACGAATAGAGACGTGCCAGCGAACCGCCATTCTCGTCATAAAGCGTCAGCTGCTTGCCGGCGACGTTCCACGATTTGATGCCGTCGATCGGCGCCGGGCAGTGCAGCGGACCGGCGCGGAAGCCGGCGCCGAACTTGGTCTGTGGCGTCGCCACCTTGCAGCTCTGGCCGGAAACGCTGACGTTCCAGACACCGGCGACGCTTGCCGCGTTGAGATCCGCGGCACCCGCAGGCGCCGCGCCATCCGGCGGCAGCGAGGCAACCTGCGTGTTTGCCGGCGCGGTCGGGAATTGAGACGGGTCGGTGGTGCCGGGGGACGCCGGCGGCGGCAGCTGATTCGAGCTCACCTGGCCGGCAGGCGCCGGCTGCAGCGGGGCGGGCTGCTGGTCGTCCATCGACGAGAAGCGTGAGGTTGAGCAGCCGCTCGCAACGAGCGCCGCCAGGGATACGGCCACCAGGCCGCCTTTCGCAAAATTCATTACAACCTCCGTCGGATTCGGCTGGGGGTGCCGTCCGCGCAATCTCACCTCCACCAAGATGGAGAAGGTGGCGAAATTTCAACCCGATATGGTTAAAATAGGGTTTGCGGCAAGATTGTTGCAAATTTATCGCAATCATCACGCCAGGGCGGCACTTGGGACGAACACATATCCGTCCGGCCCGACGATATAGCACTCGCGCAGACCATGCGGCTTGTCGACGGCGCCGGCCAGCACGATGTGGCCATGATCCAGCGCCGCCGCCTGGATCGCGTCGGGATCGGCGCCATAGAGGCGCAATTCGATGCCAGCACCGCGTGTCTCGGCGCCCGTGATGGAGCCCGTCATCGGGTTGTCGAGATAGGAATGGTCGGCATGCAGCATGAATACCGACCCCAGAAGCTCGATCGCCGCGAAATCTTCGTCGGCATAGATGACCCGGGCGCCAAGCACGTCGCGGCAGAAGGCTTCCATCGCCGGCATGTCGGTCACCAGCAAATTGACGCCGACGCCGCGCGGCAGCGAGCGGCCAAAATCCTCGGCCTTCATCCAGGGCGTCTTCGTCCGCTTCATCGCCATGGCGTCCTCCTCCTGATCCGCGATCCTAGCCGAGGCCGCTTCGTCCCCCTTGGCCTTCGGCCGGCAAACGCTTGCGCCAGCCGCGGCAAGGCTTATGTCTAGAATAGTCCCAGGAAAAGTGTGCAGCGGTTTTCCCGGGAAAACGCGTAGCGCTTCCCCCCAAGGGGATTGCGTGAAAACAAAGAGTTCACCGAAACCCGCTGGAGCGCAGACCTTGGCCGCGAGACACAAAGCCGCCAACCGCTACTACAGCGGCCCGCCCAGCGATCATTTCGACGGCACCCTGTTCTTCAACCCCGACGGCCGGATGCCTGGCCCCTTCACGGACCTGCTGAAATGGCAGTTCAGCGGCCAGCGTTCGAAATGGCCGCCTGCGAGTCCGAGCCCCTTCGCACAGGCAAAGCCGGCCGCGATGGTCGAAGGTACCGAACTGACCGTGACCATGGTCGGCCATTCCACCTTGCTGATCCAGACCGCCGGGCTCAACATCCTCACCGATCCGGTGTGGTCGGCGCGCACCTCGCCGGTCTCCTTTGCCGGACCCCGGCGCGTCAATCCGCCGGGCATCGCTTTTGACGATCTTCCGGCGATCGACGTCGTGCTGGTCAGCCACAACCACTATGACCATCTCGACCTTGCCACGCTGAGGCAGCTGAAGGAGACGCACGATCCGCTGGTAGTGACGCCGCTCGGCAACGATGCCATCATCGCCGCCGCGGTGCCCGGCATGCGGCTTTCCGCGCATGACTGGGGCGACAGGGTCGACGTCTCCGACGGCACCGCCATCCACATCGAGCCCGCGCATCATTGGTCGGCGCGGGGTGCCCGCGACCGGCGCATGGCGCTGTGGGCCGGCTTCGTCATCGAAACAGCGGGCGGGAAGACCTACTTCGCCGGCGATACCGGCTTCCACGACGGCATCAACTACCGGCTGATGGCGGAAAAACATGGCGGCTTCCGCTTCGCCATCCTGCCGATCGGCGCCTACGAGCCACGCTGGTTCATGGCCCCGCAGCACCAGAATCCCGAGGAAGCGGTGCAAGGCATGAAGCTGTGCAACGCAAGCTTTGCCGCCGGCTGCCACTGGGGTACCTTCCAGCTCACCGACGAGCCGATCGACGAACCGGCCCGAAAACTGGCCGAGGCGCTCGGGGCTGAGGGTGTACCGCAAGAGCATTTTCGCGCCTTGCGGGCCGGCGAAGTCTGGGACGTGCCGGAAACGACGGCGGCCTGAACCGACCAGGCTTCGAAACGAGCGGGAACCCAAGCACGACAGCCGCGTTTTTCCTGCGGTTTCAAATCTGTCGGCTTACGAGGCATTCCCATGCTCAAATGGATCATCATTCTTCTCATCGTCGCCGCCGCGGCGAGCCTGCTCGGCATGCCGGCGCTGGCCGGCGCCGCCGCCACCGGCGCGCGCATTCTCATCGGCGTCGTGCTCGTGATCTTCCTGTTGATCTTGCTGGGGGTCTTCGCGGTGACGTAAGTCCGGCGCCGTCGCGTGAAAGCGGCTGCGCACTGGTAATTCCTGCCCGTTTCCGCCATATAGCGCCGAACGGACATGGAATTTCGGAGCAATGGCAGGCACGGCCCCTTTCGCCAAGATGAACGGCATCGGCAACGAGATCATCGTTGTCGACATGCGTGGCCGTGCGGATCGGGTGACGGCCGCGGCCGCCATCGCGCTCAATGGCGACGTCGCGACGCGGTTCGACCAGATCATGGCGATCCACGACGCCAGGACGCCAGGCACCGCCTATTTCGTCGACATCCTGAATTCCGATGGCTCCGGAGCGCAGGCCTGCGGCAACGGCATGCGCTGCGTCGTCCAGGCCCTGGCCGCCGAGACCGGCGAGAAGACCTTCACCTTCGAGACCGTGGCCGGCATCCTCAATGCCCGCGAACACGCCGACGGCTCGATCTCTGTCGACATGGGCACGCCGCGCTTCGGCTGGCGCGACATTCCGCTGGCCGAGGAGTTCCGCGACACCCGCATGATCGAGTTGCAGGTCGGCCCGATCGACGCGCCTGTGCTGCATTCGCCTTCCGCCGTTTCGATGGGCAACCCGCACGCCATCTTCTGGGTCGATGACGACGTCTGGACTTATGAACTCGACCGTTTCGGCCCGCTTCTGGAAAACCATCCGATCTTTCCCGAACGCGCCAACATAACCATCGCGCAGGTGACCTCGCCCGACAGCATGATCATCCGCACCTGGGAGCGCGGCGCCGGCCTGACCAAGGCCTGCGGCACCGCGTCCTGCGCGGCTGTCGTCGCAGCGGCCCGCACCCGGCGCACGGGCCGCAGCGTCAACCTGCTGACGCCTGGCGGCGGCACGCTGCATGTCGAATGGCGCGATGACGACCACGTCATCCTGACCGGGGCGGCCGAATGGGAATTTTCCGGCAGCTTCGATCCGTCGACCGGACAATGGGCCCGCGACACCGAAAGCGCGGCCTGATGTCCGCTCTTGCCAAAGGCGTCGACGTGGCGAAGCAGCCCGGCCGCATCGACGTGGTGACCTTCGGCTGCCGTCTCAATACCTATGAGTCCGAGGTGATGCGGCGCGAGGCCGAAAGCGCGGGCCTCGGCGCGCTTGACGGCGGCGCCGTCATCTTCAACACCTGTGCCGTCACCGGCGAAGCGGTGCGCCAGGCCAGGCAGGCGATCCGCAAGGCGCGCCGCGACAACCCGGCCGCGCGCATCATCGTCACCGGCTGCGCCGCGCAGACCGAGCCCGAAAAATTCGCCGCCATGGACGAGGTCGATCTCGTGCTTGGCAATGAGGAAAAGCTCAAGGCGAATTCCTATCGCGCGCTGCCCGATTTCGGCGTCAACGACACCGAGAAGGCGCGCGTCAACGACATCTTCTCGGTGCGCGAAACCGCCGGCCACATGGTCGACGCCATCGAGGGCCGGGCACGTGCCTTCGTGCAGGTGCAGAACGGCTGCGACCACCGCTGCACCTTCTGCATCATCCCCTATGGCCGCGGCAATTCGCGCTCGGTGCCGATGGGCGCCGTGGTCGAGCAAGTCAAGCGCTTGGCCGGCAACGGCTATGCCGAGATCGTGCTGACCGGCGTCGACATGACGTCTTTCGGCGCCGACCTGCCTGGTGTGCCGAAGCTCGGCAAGCTTGTGAAGACCATCCTCAGGCAGGTGCCCGACGTAAAGCGGCTCAGGCTGTCCTCGATCGACTCGATCGAGGCCGACGAGGACTTGCTCGACGCCATCGCCACCGAGCCGCGGCTGATGCCGCATCTGCATCTGTCGCTGCAGTCTGGCGACGACATGATCCTGAAGCGCATGAAGCGAAGGCATCTGCGCGACCAGTCGATCCGCTTTTGCGAGGATGTGCGCAAGCTGCGTCCCGGCATTGTTTTCGGCGCCGACATCATCGCCGGCTTCCCGACCGAGACCGACGCCATGTTCGAGAATTCCGAAAAAATCGTCGAGGAATGCGGCCTGACCCATCTCCACGTCTTCCCGTTTTCACCGCGCGAAGGCACTCCCGCCGCGCGCATGCCGCAGGTTCGCCGCGAGCTGGTCAAGCAGCGCGCCGCCCGGCTGCGCGCAGCCGGCGAAGCGGCCTACCAGCGGCATCTGTCTTCGCTCGCCGATAGCCGCCAGTCGATCCTGATCGAGCGCGACGGCCTTGGCCGCACCGAAGGGTTCACGCTTGCCGCACTCGCCACCGGCGCGCCGGGAGAGATCGTCGAAGCTGAAATAACCGGCCACGATGGCGCGCGGCTGACAGCCGCTCCCCTTGCCGCCCGCGCCGCCTGAGAACGCAAAAGCATGGCTGGTTTTTTCAAGAAGATATTTTCGTTCGGCAAGAAGGAGGTCGTCGAGGAGCGCATCGACGAGACCGCCCCGCTGCCGCCGATCAAATGGGACCAGCTCGACGCGCTGAAGCCGGCGACCGAGCAGGCCCTGCCGGAGTTCTTGAAGCGCGAGGAGGCTGGGGCGGAAGCCGCGCCGGCGGCCGCGCCTGGACCGGAGCCCGAGGAGCCCAAGCCCGAACCTGTCCCCACCATTCCGCCCACGCCGGAGCCTACCGTTCCGTCAGAACCGGAACGGCAGCCGGAGCCTGCGCCGGAAGAGAAACCGGCAGCCCCGCCCCAGACGCCTGAACCACTGGCGCCCGAAGAGGTGCCGCAGCCACCCGTCGTTCCGCAGCCCACGCCCGAACCGCGGCCGCGGGAGATTCCGCCCGCGCCATCGGAGCCCGAGATCGTTCCATCGCGTCCGGAGAGGCAACCGGAACCCGCGCCCGTCGAAGTGCCGACGCCTCCGGTCGAAGTGCCGGTCGACATGCCCACACCGGTCGAAGTGCCGCCGGCGTCGCCGGTTGAGGCCCCTCAGTCGACGGCCGCCTCCGAGCAGCCGACTTCTGAGGCCGGCGCAGCCCCTCATCCGCCTGCCGGCACCTTCTCCCCGTATAGGGACGGGGAGAAGGGGGCTGACATCGGGGCCGGCGCCCCTCCTGGCGACATCAAACAAAAAAGCTCGACGCTGACGCCCCCCTCTCCCCGTCCTTCACGCGGAGAGGGTAAGGATGAGGGGCAGCGCCAGCCTGCGGAAATTATCCCATCCCCGATAGAGACCGCTCCACCAGCGGAAATCGCCCCGCCCATTCGCCAGCCGGCACCCGTCGAAGCCCAGCCGGTCATTGCCGAGGTCGCGCCTGAACCGCAACCCATTCCACAGCCTGCCCCCGCTCCCGGCAAGGTGACGGTTGCCAAGAAGGTCGAACAGAAAGCCGAGCAGCAGAAGGCGCCGGAGCCGGCGCCGAGGCGGTCCTGGTTCCAGCGCATGCGGGACGGGCTTGCCCGGTCTTCGCGCGAGCTGACCGGCAACATTGCCGGCGTCTTCACCAAGCGCAAGCTGGACGAGGAGACGCTGCAGGACCTGGAGGACGTGCTGATCCGCGCCGATCTTGGCGTGGAAACGGCGCTGCGCGTCACCGATTCACTGGCCTCAAGCCGCTACGGCAAGGATGTTTCCGATACCGAAGTGCGCGCCGTAATGGCGGCCGAGGTGGAGAAGGTGCTCGCCCCGGTCGCAAAATCGCTCGAGCTCGATCTCTCGCACAAGCCGCATGTCATCCTGGTGGTCGGCGTCAACGGCACCGGCAAGACCACGACCATCGGCAAGCTCGCCGCCAAGCTGACCGATGGCGGCCTGTCGGTGATGCTGGCCGCCGGCGACACGTTCCGCGCCGCCGCCATCGAACAGTTGAAGATCTGGGGCGAACGCACGAAATCGCCGGTCATTGCCTCCAAGCTCGGCGCTGATGCCGCCGGCCTCGCCTACGACGCCTTCGAGAAGGCGAAGGAGGCGGGTTCCGACGTGCTGATCATCGACACTGCCGGCCGGCTGCAGAACAAGACCGAGCTGATGGCCGAGCTGGAAAAGATCGTCCGCGTGCTTGGCAAGCTCGACCCGGAAGCGCCCCACACCGTGCTGCAGACGGTCGACGCCACCACCGGCCAGAACGCGCTCAACCAGGTCGAGATCTTCCGCAATGTCGCCGGCGTCAACGGCCTGGTGATGACCAAGCTGGACGGGACCGCGCGCGGCGGTATTCTGGTGGCGATCGCGGCAAAGCACAAATTGCCGGTCTATTTCATCGGCGTCGGCGAGCAAGTCGACGACCTCGAACCGTTTTCCGCAAGCGAATTCGCCAGGGCGATCGCTGGAGTGGCTTGAACAGGCACGATGCCGGAAGTGAGGCTTCCGGATTGGATCGTGCGTAAGAAGGAAACCATGAACCCACCCATTCTCGAACGCGATCCGTCCGACCCGCAGAAAGAGAAGAAGGAAGGCATCAACCCCCTGCTCAAGCTGGCGCTGGAGCTGGGGCCGCTGCTCGTCTTTTTCTTCGCCAATGCGCGCGGCGAGTGGCTGACGCAGAAATTTCCCGTGCTGGCCGAATTCGGCGGTCCGATCTTCGTCGCCACCGGCCTGTTCATGGCCGCGACCGCGATCGCGTTGATCGCCTCATGGCTGCTGACCCGCACCTTGCCGATCATGCCGATGGTGTCTGGCGTCGTCGTTTTCATCTTCGGCGCGCTGACGCTCTATCTGCAGGACGACATCTTCATCAAGATGAAGCCGACCATCGTCAACACGCTGTTCGGCGGGGTGCTGCTCGGCGGCCTGTATTTCGGCCGCTCGCTGCTCGGCTATGTCTTCGAGTCCGCCTTCAAACTCGATGCCGAAGGCTGGCGCAAGCTCACCTTCCGCTGGGGCCTGTTCTTCCTGTTCCTGGCCATCGTCAACGAAGTGGTCTGGCGCAATTTTTCCACCGACGCCTGGGTTACCTTCAAGGTCTGGGGCATCATGCCGATAACGCTTCTGTTCACCTTCAGCCAGATGCCGCTCATCCTGCGCCATTCGCTCGACGACAAAGCCGGCGGGGAAGAGAAAGCCGGCAAATAAGGCAGGGAATAAAGGGGAGAGCCATGGAATTCGTCACCACCCAGGAAGAGCTGCGGACGATCTACAAGACGCCGCGCCCGACCGATGGTTCGATCCGCAAGGAATTGAAGGCGCTCGACGGCCATTGCCGCTCCTTCATCGGCAAGAGCCCGTTCGTGCTGATCGGCTCGTCCGATGGCGAAGGCAATGCCGACGTTACCCCGAAAGGCGACAAGCCCGGCTTCACCGCCATTCTCGACGAAAAGACCATCGCCATCCCCGACCGACCCGGCAACAACCGGCTGGATACGCTGGAGAACATCCTGCGCAATCCCTCGGTCGGGCTGCTCTTCCTCATCCCGGGCATGAACGAGACGCTGCGCCTCAATGGCGAAGCCCGCATCACCGTGGATGCCACTTTGCGCGAGCGCTTCGCGGTCGACGGCAAGGAGCCGCAAAGCGTCATCGTGGTCGCCGTCAAGGCCGCCTACATGCATTGCGCCAAGGCCTTCATGCGCTCCGATCTGTGGAAGCCCGAGAGCTGGTACGACCGTGCCACGCTGCCGACGCTCGGCCAGATCCTGCGCGATCAACTGGCATTGGCCGATTCGGCCGAGGCGACCGACCGCTGGCTGGACGACGAGTACAAGCAGACGATGTGGTAGGGTTTTCGGCCACGATTCGCCCGGACCTATCCATCTTGCTCCATCTTCTTGCCATCTCAGGCAGCCTGCGGGCGGCCTCCACCAATTCGGCCCTGGTCGCAGCACTGGCGCTGAACGCGCCCGAGGGCTGTCGTATCACCGTCTATGACGGACTTCGCGGCCTGCCGATCTTCAACCCCGACGACGAGGGCGAGCGAACACCGGGCGAAGCCTCCGACCTGATCGACGCCGTCACCCGCGCCGACGGCGTCATCGTCTCCTGCCCCGAATATGCGCATGGCGTGCCGGGCGGACTGAAGAACGCGCTCGACTGGCTGGTCTCGCGCGACGCCGCCGTCGACAAGCCGGCCATGCTGGCCCACGCCTCGCCGCGCTCGATCTATGCCCGAGCCGCTTTGGCCGAGATCATGCGGACCATGTCGTTCGCGCTGCATGATGGTGGGTTGGAGATCGCCCTGCTCGGGAAGAAGCCAGCGGAGATGGAGGCCATTTTGGCTGAGCCGGAAAAGGTGCTGGCAATGCGCAATGCGCTGTCCGGTTTCGCAGATTTCATACGCTCGCCTTGATCCTTTAGCGGCCAACCATGCGACTTCGTCATGTATGGACGGCCCCTCTTGGGCAAGAGGCAAAATAGCGGCGCCGGCGCAAGTCTGGAGCGGTCATGTATTCGGCCTTTAATGCGATCGATTTCGATGACCGCTGGCCCTCAGGGGTTACG